>JADBKE010000019.1 GCA_014896535.1 Candidatus Fermentithermobacillaceae bacterium | reverse complement strand
GCCCCCACCTTGTGAGGGGACGATATCGAGGGACCTGATTGGTTTGCTCGGGTGGGATTGCTAGCCGTCCTTGCGGGCACGGCAGGTGTCAGGCAGAGAAGGTGACCACGGAAGCAGCTCGTCGAGGTCGCCGTCCCCGAGATTCGGAAGCCTCTCGAAAAGATAGCGGAGATACTCGAACGGTATGAGCCCGTTCTCCTTGGCCGTCTCCACGATACTGTATACAACCGCGCTGGCCCTGGCTCCCTTAGGGGTGTTGCAGAACAGCCACCCCTTCCGGCCTATCACGAAAGGCTTGATCGAACGCTCGCAGCGGTTGTTGTCGATCTCAAGCCTTCCGTCCCGAAGGAAGTTCTGAAGTTTGTCCCGCTGGCTCCGGCAGTACTTGATGGCCTGCCCCAACACGCTCTGAGGAAGGACTTGGGAGGACTGCTTCTCAAGCCATTCCCAAAACTCGTTGAGCACAGGAACGCTCCTCTCGAGCCGGGCCCTGTATCTTTCCTCCGGAGTCGCTTCTGCCAACTCTCGCTCTATCTCGAAGAGCCTGTTGCAGAAACTCAACCCCTCAAGCGCGACCGTCGGCGAAGCGCGCTTGTCCGGAGGCAGTACCTTCAGTGCCTCATCGAACTTCCGTCGCGCGTGAGCCCAGCATCCCACAAGGATGACATCAGGCAACTGGTCGTAACCAGAATAGCCGTCCGTGTGCAGATAACCCTTGAACCCCGAAAGGAACTTCTTCGGGTGTTTTCCCGCACGAGTGGTCTTGTAGTCGAAGAGCACGATGGGCAGACCATGTCTTCCGGTACGGTAGCACCACATGTAAGACTGGGTCTCGGCCGGACGACCGTCTTCGTGCAACACCTGAACCGTGGTCTCGTCCGAGTGCAGGATGTCGTGCTTCAGGAGTTCCTGGTGCAGCCTTCCGTAGAGGGGTTCCAGCCACCTCTCCGCCGCGTACACCACCCAGTTCGCCATGGTCTGCCGGGAAAGCTCAACCCCCAGGCGTGACCACTGCTGCTCCTGACGGTAGAGGGGCAGGCCGTTCACGTACTTATCGTTCATGATATACGCCACTGCGGAAGGAGAAGCCAGGCTTCCTGGGATCACCGGTGACGGTGCCGGCGCTGTTATCACCGGAGTGCTCGTCCCCTCGCGCTCACACCTGCGGCAGGAGTAAACGTAGCGCACGTGCTTGACCAGTTTGACCTGCGCCGGGATGACCTTCAGTTCCTGGCGGACCTCGGTGCTCATCTCGTGCAGCCGGCCGCCGCAGTTGGGGCACACCTGCTCTTCCGGAGGCAGCCGGTATTCGATCGTCTCCACCGGCAGGTCCTTGAGCAGAGCTTCGCGATGTCCCTTTCGCTTCTTCCGGGTATAAGTGATGGTCTCGACTTCAGGCTCAACGGGTCCAGAGCTGGCTTCCTTTTCCGCCTCGTTGAAGAAGGACAGCTGTTTCTGGCCGGGGACGCTGCGCTCGCTGGAGGCTCCAAACTGGCGGTGTTTTGCCAGCTTGAATTGCTCCATGAACCAGTTGACCTTGGCCGTCAGTTCGGCGTTCAACTTCTCAAGGTGAGCGTTTCTCTGCTCAAGAAGAGTGCACCGCTGCTCGAGGATGGAACTTCGGCGCTCTAAGTCGATACAGTACTGCCTTAGTTGTTCAACGTTCAGCGCTGTGATGTCCGTTGTGTTCATGCATTAATGGTTCGGCACACCATATCCCAAATCCTCTAGAACCAGACTCAAAATCAAAGGATTTCTTCTCTTTTCCCTACACGATCGTCCTCGCTTTCACCTCAGGGTGCGCGTTCGGCTGCCTGAGCTCAAGACCATCCAGAAGCCAGCGCAATTGCCGGTAGTCGACCGCCATGGTGTCTCCGTCGTTCTTGTCAGGCCACCGGAACTTGCCTCGCTCGAGGCGGCGGTAGTACAACCAGAACCCGTTGTGCTCCCACTTCAGAATCTTGAAGCTGTTCTTCTGCCTGTTGCAGAAGACGAAGAGGCTCCTGGAGAAAGGGTCGAGGTGAAAACTCTCCTTCACCAGCGCGGCCAGACCGTCGATGGACTTCCTGAGGTCGGTGGCGCCGCAGGCGAGGTACACCCTGTCGTACCCGGTCTCACTCAACATGCGGCTGAGAGCACCCTCACTACCGCCAAAAGCAGTTCGGGGTCGAAACCGGGTCGGACCTCAACAGCTGCCTTTCCCACCCTCACCACAAGGCAACCGCCCTCAGGTTGTCCTTTGGTTTGCACACCGCTCAGGTCTACCGGCAGCCACTTAGTTGAGCCCGATTCCTCTTCCGTCCTGAAGCGCCGCAGCCAGTACCACAGCCGGTCTGGCTTTACCCCGCGGGACGCGCACCATTCCCTAGCGCTAAGGCCGCTGGCTCTGTACTCCGCTATCCACTGCTGCCACTGCTGGCGCCGTGCCTGCTGTTCAGCCTTGGTCATCGCAGAAAGCCTCCCCGATTCACGCAAGTTCGGGGAGATTATGCTTCACTCAGCAGCGCAAGGCCAGGTGGGGGCTATTTGACGCTTACGGATGCTACGCATCTGGTCTCGGAGTTGCTGCATTACATCGTTCACCTGCTGACGAAGCTCACGCAGTTCCTCCCATTTGGCAGAAATGGCGTTCTTGTCGGGGTTTTTCTGCCACAGCAAGGTCATGAGCTCTTGCTGCTTTTTCCACATGGTCTCCCGTATGCTCTGGAGTTTTTCATATGCATCCTTCTGGAGCGCCTGTATCTTTGCTACCTGGTCGTCGGTCAATCCCAGCCCTGCGATGACTTCAGCTAACGCGGCAGGATCCCTGCCGAAGAAGCCACCGCAAAAAGCACTCGCTCCGAAGCCTTTGGCCAGGACAGGTCCTGCAAGCCCCACTGCAAGGAGCACCGCCAGTGCCACTATGGCTGCCCTTTTCATAAACATCCCTCCTCCTCAATTTTTGATTGCTCGCACGAGCAACCGACTCGCGCGAGACTTGGATGACCGTGCTTTCCCACCAGGAAGTATACGTAGAAAGTGTCAAGATACTTTCAAGATACCTTGAAAATATTGTGGAGAGGCCGTCAAGATATTATGGCCTGATGAGGTGGTGACGTCAGCATCCAGAGCGTGTTCCATGATTCTCTTAGGTGCAGGTTCGGCAGCGGATGCGTGAGCAGCTCGGCTTAAGCGAAACGGCCAGCCGCTTTTGTTCGTCCTGGGATTCCTCCTCGGCCGGTGTGGCATTCGGCTGCGGCGGGCGGGGTAGGCGTCTTGGTGGCCAGGGGGTTCCCACGAGGAAAGGTTTTTACGTGCGTAGCGAAGCAACGCCGAATTTCGTTGACTCCTTTTGCGTCCGTGGTGTATTGTGTACCTGACCAGCTGTGGACGCCTTTAATCGTGCCCTGAGAGGCCGGAAGGAGAGGTCGAAATGAAGAGGAATAAAGCGCGGGACGGGACTTCCACGGCGCATACGCCGCGGAAGTTTTTTTATGGCCGCAACCCGTTTCTCAACGTTCCCTAAAAAAGGAAGGAGGTTCCTAATGCCATGGCTTTGGTGGACAAGGCCGAGATCATGGATGCCGACGCAATAAGACGGGCTATCACGAGGATAGCTCACGAGATAGTCGAGAGAAACAAAGGCCTTTCCGGCGTGGTTTTAGTCGGCATTCACAGAAGAGGGGTTCCCCTCGCCAAGAGGCTGCAGGCGGTCCTTTCGGAAATCGAATCTACGGAAGTACCCGTAGGCGAACTTGACATAACCCTTTACCGCGACGATCTGAGCTTGCGGTTTGACCAGCCCAGGGTCGGTCCGACCAGGCTTCCTTTCGACGTAACCGAAAAGCACGTCGTGCTGGTCGACGACGTCCTTTACACCGGGCGGACGATAAGAGCTGCGATGGACGCTCTTATGGACCTCGGAAGGCCAAAGAGCATCCAGGTGGCCGTCCTCGTGGACAGAGGGCACAGGGAGCTACCGATAAGAGCTGATTACGTGGGAAAGAACGTGCCGACATCCCGTAAAGAGGTAATCCACGTGAGGCTCGTGGAGGTCGACGGACGTGACCAGGTTGTTATCTCCGAAGACAAGGATGGTCAGGGGGCGCGATAGGGCCGGGGGCGGAAATCGGGCCGATGCCCGTTGCACGATGCCCGAAGGTCGCGCGAATGTATCGTGCTCAAACTGGCCCTTGGGTTCGTCCGAGCGAGCATCCAGGCAGCTTACGTCCAACATCATCCAACGAGGAGGGACGAGGTTTGTCGTTGAAGGGTAAAGACCTCCTGAGCCTGGAGGAGTTGAGTGCAGAGGACATAGAACTCGTTTTATCCACCGCTCAATCTCTCAAAGAGATACTGGCAAGACCCATCAAGAAGGTGCCCGCTCTTCGGGGTAAAGTGGTTTGCACATTGTTTTACGAGCCTTCCACTAGGACACGGACTTCTTTCGAACTGGCCGCAAAGTATATGTCCGCAGATACCGTCTCCATCGCGACCAGCACCTCGGCGATGCAAAAAGGCGAAACGCTGGCGGACACCGCTCGCAACATCGAGGTTATGGGGACGGACGTGGTCATAATGAGGCACTCCGTCTCGGGTGCATGTCATTTCCTGGCCAAGGTCCTGGATGTACCCGTCATCAACGCCGGAGACGGGATGCACGAACACCCAACCCAGGGACTTTTGGATATATTCACGATCCTCCAGTACAAGTCCAGGATTAAGGGACTTAAAGTGGCGATTCTCGGGGACGTCCTTCACAGCAGGGTAGCCCGATCTCTCACCTGGGGCCTCCGGAAGCTCGGGGCTGAAGTGCACATCGCCGGGCCCGCGACGCTCATCCCACCTTACGCCGAAGTTCTCGGGGTAAAAGTCCACTCCCGGCCCGAGGGCGCCATCGAAGGGGCCGATGTGGTGTATTCCCTGAGACTCCAGCTGGAAAGACAAAGGTCTGCGCTGTTTCCGTCGAAGCGGGAATACCACGACTTCTTTGGTTTGAACCGGGAGAGGCTCCGGTTGGCCAAAGACGATGCGCTGGTAATGCATCCCGGTCCGATGAACCGGGGCATCGAGATTTCAACGGATGTGGCGGATTCTCCTCAATCGGTCATCCTCGAACAAGTCACCAACGGCGTCGCCGTGCGCATGGCCATCCTCTATCTCATCCTGGGAGGTAAGGAATGATGACGAAAGACCTTCTCATCAAAGGAGGCAGAGTAGTAGATCCTGCGAACTCCGTCGACGACGTCCTCGACATCCTCGTTTCCGAAGGGAAGATCAAGGCGGTCGGGAAAGGCCTGGACGAAACCGTTGAAGGCAACAAAGAGGTAGAGGTGCTGGACGCTTCAGGTAAGATAGTGATGCCCGGTTTCATCGATATGCACGTCCACCTGCGCGAGCCCGGTTTTGAGCAAAAAGAGGATATAGAGAGCGGAACGAGAGCTGCGGCGATGGGGGGATTTACTGCGGTGGCCGCCATGCCCAATACGGAGCCCCCATGCGATAACGAAGCTACGGTCCGGTACGTGTTGGACGCCGCGCGGGCCAGAGGGTGGGTGAGAGTGTACCCGGTAGGAGCTGTGACCAAGGGCAGGCAGGGCAAGGAACTAGCTGAGATGGGCGAGATGCTGGAGGCCGGTGCCGTAGCTTTCTCCGACGACGGTTCGCCGGTATCCACTGCGGAGGTACTGCGTTGCGCACTGTTGTACCTGAAATCCTTCGGTGCCGTCCTCATCGACCACCCCGAAGACTTGACGCTCTCCGAGGGTGGGCAGATGAATCAGGGACCGGTGTCTACTATAGCTGGTTTCAGAGGGATTCCCGATGAAGCTGAAACCGTGGCGGTCGCAAGAGATCTCCTCATCGCCGGACTTACCGGAGGCAAGCTTCACCTTACGCATCTTTCAACCAAGGGTTCGCTGGAGCTCGTCAGGTGGTTCAGGGAAAGGGGGGTCGAGGTAACCATCGACGTCACTCCCCATCACCTCATCCTCACCGACGAAATTGTGAAGTCCTGGGGGTACGACACGAATACCAAGGTGAATCCGCCGCTTCGGTCGGAAGAGGATGTTAAAGCTCTCGTGGAAGCACTAAAGGACGGTACTATAGACGCCATTGCCTCAGACCATGCCCCACACCACCTGGACGATAAATGGGTGGAATTCGATTTCGCTCCTTTCGGAATTTCCGGCCTGGAGACGGAAGTAGCTCTCATAGTCGACAGGTTCGTGATCCCGGGGATAATCAGCTGGTCGCGGCTGGCGGAACTCTTCAGCGTCAATCCCGCGAAGATACTCGGGGTGCCGGGTGGGCGAATTTCCCCAGGGGAAGCTGCGGACATCACCATCATCGATCCGGAGCTCGAGTTCGCAGTGGACCCCAGGAAATTTGAGTCCAAGGGCAAAAACACGCCTTTCGGTGGTTGGAGGCTGACCGGGGCACCCTGGGCGACCATCGTCGGTGGCGAAATCAAGATGAAGAACCGGGTGTTAATAAACCGGGGAAATTAAACCGAATCGAGGGGTTATCCGGGTATGAGTCAAGATGGATGCCTTGGGCCGGACGCCGGGGAACCGAGACCCGTCCTTATTGATGCCGAGGTGCTCTCCAACGAAGCTATCTCGCACGCGCTGTACGAGACCGTTTTCCGCGCTCCCGAGTTAGCGTTGAAAGCTCGCCCTGCCCAGTTCATCGGCGTGAAAGTAAGCACGGGGCGAGACCCGTTTTTAAGGAGGCCCTTTTCCATCGCCCGCGTGGATCGGAACCGTGGAACGGTGGGAATCTTGTGGGCCCGTGTGGGATACGGGACGGAGCTCATGAGCCGGTGGAGACCGGGCGAGACGGTGAACCTGCTCGGACCGCTCGGAAACGGTTTTCGACCCAGGCGATTTAAGCACCTTATACTGGTAGCTGGGGGAACTGGCATCGCCCCAATGCCCTTCGTTTGCGCCGAGAGCTTAAAGGAAAACCCGGCGGCATCTGTAACGCTTCTCTACGGCGCAAAAGACAAAAATTCGATGTACCCTGTGCACCGCCTGATGCAAGAGACCCCTTGGTTGGCCGTGCAGGTATCAACGGAGGACGGAAGCTACGGCAAAAAGGGCCTGGTTACCGGTCTCCTTGAGGATTGCCTAACGCGAGTTTTAAGCCAGAATCGTGAGGGCGACTGCGACGCCAGCTCGACGTTTGTGAGCGCCAGGAAAAACCCGGGTGATGCGGGGGATACCCGGAACGAGGCCTCCGGCCCGGGCATCCTGGTGTTCGCTTGCGGTCCCAAAGGCATGCTTTCGGCAGTGAAAGCTATAACGACGTCGGCGAAGATTCCGCTATACGTCTCCCTGGAAGAGAGGATGGCGTGCGGCCTTGGATTGTGCCGGGGTTGCGCGGTTCGGCGTGCCAGGGGGTTTAAATTGGAAGACCCGTTGGATCCCGTCGGACAGCTGGGCACCGGAGGCAGTTATCCAGGCTGGTCATCCAGCCGGGTTGGAGATTCGTACTTCCACGTGTGCCTGGACGGTCCCGTGTTTTCTGCCGAAGACGTCGATTTGGAGGGATGAATGGTTGGATCTCGGAGTTCGCCTGGGTGACTTGAAGCTCAAGAATCCGTTGATAGCTGCATCGGGCGTCTTCGGTTACGGAAAAGAGTATTCAAGGGTGGGAGATATCCGGTGGTTCGGAGCGGTCTCGACGAAGGGAACCACGCTTCACCCCAGGGCCGGTAATCCTCCTCCCAGGGTCACCGAAACCCCTTCGGGCATGCTGAATTCCATCGGCTTGGAGAACCCCGGGATCGAGGCGGTGATCCGCCACGAAATCCCATGGCTTTCCCAATTCGGCGTCCCCATCATCTTAAACGCCGCGGGCGAGACCTACGATGAATTTGCCCAGATAGCGGCGATGGCCGAGGAAGTTCCGGAAATAGACGCCATAGAGGTCAACGTTTCCTGCCCGAATGTAAATGCCGGCGGAATAGCGTTCGGAATCGATCCACGTTCGGTGTACAGGGCAACGAGAGCTGTGAGGAAGAGCTTCTCCCGGACGGTGATCGTCAAGCTCAGTCCGGCTGCGGTTTCCATCAAGGATGTGGCGAGAGCTGCCGAAGAAGGGGGAGCTCAGGCGGTCTCCCTCATCAACACCTTGGTGGGGATGGCCATCGATATCCATTCCAAAAGGCCGGTTCTGGGGAACGTCACCGGAGGGCTCTCAGGACCCGCGGTAAAGCCTGTGGCGCTCCGTTGCGTATGGGAAGCAGCTCAAGCTGTAAGCATTCCCATCATCGGTATGGGAGGGATCGTAAGCTGGCAAGATGCCGTAGAGTTCCTGCTGGCCGGCGCCAGCGCGCTCGCTCTCGGGAGCGGTCTTCTGGTCAATCCACGGCTTCCCGTCGAGATTCTGAGAGGACTTGAAGAATACTGCTCGCGAGAGGGAATCGACAGAATAGCTGACCTTACGGGTCTGGCGTGGAGAAGCGGTCGTTGATTGTTGATTTCCGTTGATTTCCTGCCGCCGGTATGCCAGATCCGCAGGATGGCATACCGGTCACGCAGTCAAGAGGTTTTCGGTGAGCCGCCAAGTGGACTGCCAAGACGTCCTTTGATTCGGGCGGCGTAAGCAAGAACTACCGCTGCCCCCAGAAGCGTGCAAGCCATTACTATCCTACCCGGAGCGATGGCGTGACGTACGGGTCCTCCGCGTCTGACGATCTGGAAGCTTTCCGCATGGACGTCGATCTCTCCGGCGTGGACCGAACAAGCTCTGTGAAAAACGCCGGTCACCCTCACTATATCTCCTTTGACCGCATAGGCACCGGTGTTTTCCACCTGCGAGGCCATGTCGCGGGTTACGACAACGCCGATGGCGCCGCTTGAGTCGAGAACGTTGACCCAGGCGCTGTCGCCGCGAAACATAACGTCGCCTATAACCTCGCCCTCGAACGATATGAGTCTCCCGTCAAATTCATAGGTCTTCGAGATGAGATCACCTATCCTTACCGGGAGCGGCCGGTCAGGTTGTTCCACACCGGCACAGGCCGGCCTATTCCCGCACGTCACCAGGGATATCGCGAGCAGCACCGTCACCGGCGTTAGAAAGGAGGTTAGCCTCGCTCTCATCCGCGGGCGGATTGCGCTTCCACCGGCATGCCTTTCGGCGCGCTCGCAGATCTCTCGCGCCACACCGGATCCCCTCACTTTTTGGTCAATTTGAAGATCAAGCCGAACAAAACCAGCACCGACATAAACTCGAGCCTAGCGATCCACATCATGAAAATGTACAAGACCTTCATGGGCCACGGCATAGATGGCGCGGTGACACCCGACGAGAGCCCGACGTTTCCCGTCACCGACGCGGATTCGAAGATGGCCTGGGGAAGAGGATAACCATAGGCAACTCCCACCAGCACCCCGGCGGTGAATATGACCAGATAGAGCAGGATAATGAGTGAGGCCAGTTTGACGTTTCTGTCCTCGAGCACTATGTCTTCGCCCATGTGCATCTTTTCCACGACCACCGCCGACTCGGGCGACATCAGCTTTCTCACTTCGTGCTTGAGGGATTTAACGACCATTCCCACGCGCACTCCCTTAAAACCGCCTGCCGTCGAACTCGCGCTGGCCCCGAAGAGCATAGATATACTGATCGCTAGGATCGCCAGCACCGGCCACTCGTTCGCGAATTGCGCCGGGTATATCGTGGCAAATCCCGTTGTGGTTTGCGCGGAGATGAACTGGTAGACCACACGCCTGGCCAGAGCCAGAGGCCCATCGTAAGTTCGCGACACGATGGTCGCTCCCAGCCCGACGAGGGTGAGGATTGTCAGGACCGTGGCGAAAACCTGAGTTTCGATGTTCTTCAATATCTCTCTCCGGCGGCCGTTCCAGATGGCGTAGTGCAGTCCGAAGTTGAGCGAGCCGGCTATGAGGAAGGGAACGGTGGCAGCTTCGAACAGGAAACTATGATAGTAAGCGATATTTTGGGACTGGGGCGCAAATCCTCCGGTGCTCCACGCACCCATGAAGACGAAAGCTCCGTGAAGAAGTGCTCTTACGGGATCTATTCCGATGGCCATAGCGGAGACGGATAATACGAGGGTGCCGATGATGAGGTATATGACGCTGATGAACCATATGGCCTTGGCCGTCTCCCCGACGCTCGGCATAAGCCGTTCATCCTTGGCTTCCCCCACGTAAAGCTTGAACGCACCAGGCAGGCCGCGCGACAGAACCGTGAGGGCCAAGACGACCATACCCTGGCCTCCCACATAAGTGAGAAGATGTCTCCACGCGTTGACGGACACGGCGATGTGGTCGAGATCCTGGACGAGGACCACTCCCGTGGTGGTGAACCCGCTCATGACGTCGAACAGCGCGTCAAGGTACGCGTTCCAGTGACCGCTGAGGTAGTACGGGACCGCCGCGAGAAACATGGCAACGATCCAGGAGAAAGAAGCTACGGCGAATCCCTGGGTCCACGTGAGTCCCCTTTCGACCGGTCTGCCCGCGAGTACGAAGATGAGCCCCACGCACAAGCTCAGTCCGATTCCGATGAGAAAATCGAAAAAGGGCGCCCATTCTCGAAAGATGACTGCTACTACCGCGGGGATGACCATCAGGGCGCCAAGCCACAGAACCACCTTGCCTGTGTAAAACAGGATGTTCAAAAGTTCGGTTTTGCTGAGTCCTCGTGCGATTTTCACGGCGCTCACCTGGCTTCTCGTTACTTCAAGAGGTTAAACAAGATCCATGCGCAGACGCATAAAAACGCGGCAAGAGCCAGAGCTGCGCCTGTTTCCACCATAATCCCGAGAACCATGTTGCCCACCGTAATTTTGCCCTTTCTGGTTAACACACGGATACACCTCTGCTCATGATCGCCGTTCGTTGCAGTTGCTCAATTACTCAACCCGCCACTTCCGGACGCAACCGTCCGCCACTCAGGCCTCATGGCCGTCTTTTCCCTATCAGAACATTCCGGAGCTCATCTTCGCTTCCTTTGGAGGCAATAGCTATCACGACGTCTTTCGGCTTGAGGACCGTATCACCGCGGGGAAAGACGACGGTGTTCTCTCTCACCACTGATACTAGAACGCAATCGGCCGGAAGCTTCTGGCCGAGCTCGCGAACGGTTCGTTCCGCCGCAGCCGAGGATTCGTCCAGATCTATTTCCACTAGAGAGATATCACCCCTGCCCAGGGGCAAGAGCCTTCGGACTCTGTCGAGCACCACTTCCTCCTGGATCATCCGGGCTATCATAGATGTGCTGGACACCGCCATGTCGATTCCCAACGCCGCGAAGGTCGCCTCGTTCTTGGGGTTGTTGATTCGAGCTACAATCCTTTTCGTACCGAAGTACCGCTTAGCTACCTGGCACACGATCAGGTTTTCCTCGTCTTTCCCGGTAACGGCCGCGACGACGTCGGCTTCGTCACAGCCGGCGTCGGCGAGGTCGTACTGATTGGTCCCGTCTCCGTTGACCACCAGGATACCAAGGTCTTCGGCGAGCCGCCGCGCCACTTCTTCGTTCCGCTCGACCAGCGACACGGAGTGCCCCGCTTCGAGCAGCGTTTTTACGAGGTAATACCCGACTTTGCCCCCTCCGACGACCACAACTTTCATACTACATCCCGCCCCCGTCTGGAATGCCGAAGATGTCACGGGCAAGTTCCCGGGCGTCCACCCGAACAAGGGCTGCTATGAAATCGCCCTCTTTTATCACGTCTCCGTCCTCAGCTATGGTGGTATGCTCCTGCCGGGATATGGACACGATTTTAATCTTGCGGGGAATGGAAATGTCAGCGCAGGTTTTACCGGCGATCTTTGGTCCCGCTCTGAAGGTTACGAGATCTGCGGCTCCCGCTCCGAGACTCATTTTCTTGACCATGCCATCGAGCTCCAGCGCGTCGACGATCTCCCGGACCGCAACGCGGGTAAAGGAGATTGCCTCTATCTCGAGGTCCCGGTATATCTCCTCTTTCTCGGGCTCGAATATCCGCGCGATGACCTTTTTTACGCCGAAAATCTTCCTGGCGACTTGACCGGCCATGAGGTTTACCGCATCCGACGACGTGGCCAAAACCACGAAGTCGGCCTTCTCGATTCCGGCGCGCCGCAGCACATCCTCGTCTATCCCGGTCCCCGTTATGGTTCTGCCGTTGAATCCGGAACCCAGACGACGGAAGCTCGCCGGATCTTTGTCTATCACGACTACGTCATGACCTTCGCCGGATAAGAAAAGGGCCAGGGTTGAACCCAGCCTTCCGCATCCCACGATTATCCCATACATATCGCGATTCGCTCCTCAAGTCCTCCATAGGTGAGAGGTCCCGTCTCAAACCACCGGCTTCGTTTCTGCGGTGGCTTCGGCTTTGTCGGTGTGTTGCACCAGAGAGTCGAGATCGGGGCGCTCGCGCCTGCGGGCATATTCGACGGTTCTATTCAGATTGTCCAGAGCAGGCCTGTAACTGGGATCCATGACGAGCGCCGCGCGGTACATGCGCTGGGCCATATCCACTTTGCCCTGGACTTCCAGGATCACTCCCATCAGGTAGAAGGGTTCCGGTTTCGTGGGATCGACCCTCAAAGCGTTCTTGAGGTGCTCCATCGCTTTGTCCAGATCCCGTTGGACCGCAGCTTTCTTCGCGTACTCGACGAAATGCTCGAAGGAGTAAAGACCGCCCTCCTCTAGCTTTTTCCGTTCCACGACTCTCTTCACGATGCTCCGGATTTCTTCGGGAGAGAACGGTTTCTGTATGAAGTCCACTGCTCCGAGCTTCATGGCCTCGACAGCCGTCTCCACGGTGCCGTAACCCGTCACCATGATGACGGGCATAAGCGGCTTCATTTCCTTGATCTTACGGAGCACCTCCATCCCGTCAAGGCCAGGCATTTTCATGTCCAGGAGAACCACGTCGTAGTCGGTTTCCTCGGCCAACTTGTCCAGCGCGTGCTGCCCGTCCACGGCAGTGACCACGGTGAAGCCTGCGCTCTCGAGGGCCTGTGAAATCGTTACTCTTATCGATTTATCATCGTCAACCACGAGGACTTTCCCAGAAATGCTTTCCACCTCGACCATCTCCTTTTGCTCAAGATCTTTGCACACCCCCGTCCCAGGCGCAAGTTACGGCAGTTCCCGCCTTACGACAGATAGCAACTCTTGGGGAGTAAACGGCTTGACGATATAATCCGCAGCTCCTTCCTCAAGAGCGGCCTCTCGCTCGGCGGGATCGGCCACGGCGCTGAGAACTACTACGGGGATCGACGACGTTCTCTCGTCCTGTCTTAGGGCTTTTAGGACCATATGGCCGTCAAGCTTGGGCAGAAGGAGATCCAACAGGATGAGAGAAGGCCTCAGGGAGAACGCCTGTTCGAGGCCGTCTACGCCGTCCAACGCGGTCGCTACCCTGAAACCTGCCTTTTCCAGGCAAATTCGGACCGCCATGGATATATGCGTGTCGTCCTCGATTATCAGGATCAAGGGGGCGGTAGGACTTCCACCGCCGTGCTCCGGACAAGTCATCCTGAGACATCCTTTCAACTCAATGACCCTGCGCTAAGCCGGTGTCTCCCCACAAGCGATGAGGTACTGCGGGTTCCGGCTTGATTCGATAACGCCTCGTTCGTTGTCGGAACGTCGCTCATCACGTCTGCGACGATTTGGGAAGCGTGAAAATAAAGGTACTCCCTTTTCCGGGCTCGCTTTCCACCCATATCTTCCCGCCGTGAGCTTCCACAATTTCCCGAGAAATGGCGAGACCCAACCCCGCTCCTCCCCTGGGTACGGACACCCGGCCATCCTTCACCTGGACGAAACGCTCGAATATTCGCTTATGGTACTCAGAGGGAATGCCCACACCGGTATCGGAAACGAAAAACCGAACCTCACCGTCGTCCTGACGGGCACCGGCTACGATCGTCCCTTGTTCGGGTGTGTACCGCAGGGCGTTCCCCAGCAAGTTGGATATGACCCACACGATTTTGTCGGGGTCGGCTTGAACCGTGAAGTCTTCCTCCACGTCGACGACAAAGTGGATCTTTTTGGCGTCAAACTGCGCGAGAAGTGGTCTCGCGGATTCGTTAATGATCTCCCGCGCCCTTATGGGCACCTTGCGGAGCTCGATCTTGCCCTCCTGAACCCGCGACAGGTCCAGGAGACCGGAGACGATCCGTGTGAGCCTTTCCGCATCGTCTTTGATGATCTCCAGAAGCTCCCGCGCTCGCGGATCAGCTCTAAGGGCGTCAAGCTCCAGCAACAGCCCGACGCTCATGGTAATGGATGTGAGCGGCGTCCTGAATTCGTGGGATACCGTCGACACCAGGCGGGACTTCAAGTCGTCGATTTCCTTGTACCTCGTAACATCGGTGAATATCACGGCGATTCCCGCAAACTGGCCTTGCTTGGTTCTGATAGGAGCGGCGTGAACGGCGTAGTAACGACGCTTTCCCTTTTCCTTGCCGGGAATCTCAAGAACGTATCCCTCACCGGTCCCGGCCTTTCCGGGCAGGCTGTCAGGCATTCGCGGCGACGCGGAAGACCTTATCACCGAAAAAAGACCCGGGTCGTTCAATATCTCAAGGAAATGCTTGCCCGCCGCCCGGTCTTCGCGAACTCCCGTGATATCTTCGGCCACCGGGTTCATCATTTCCACGGTGAATGCGGAGTCCAGGAGGATCACTCCATCGGTCAGGCTGTCTATCATCCCCTCCAGCTTGGCCTTCTGGTTCTCGACCCGGCGGATGGATTCCGCGTCCCTCTCCTTTATGCTATGCATCATCGCTACGAACTCGCGAGCCAGCTCCCCGACCTCATCGGCGGTCTTCACTTCTATCTCTTCGTCAAGATGGCCGCGGGCGATGCGACGGATGTTTTCTTTTAGTCGCGATATGGGGTCAAAGATAGCCGCCAAGCTGCGGGTGGCGAGGGCTGCCGAGACCACCACTGCCACCAATGTGAACACGGCTACGGAAAGCATTGCTCTTTTAGCTTCTGTCCCGGCGATCTCGTTGGCTTTGATCATGTTGTCGTGATTCATCTTTTGCAGTTCGGCGCAGAGATTTCTCAACCTGTTGAACACCGGGAGCATGTTGTCGATGTAAAACCGCCTCGCCTGATCCACACCGGACGATGCTATGACATCCCTGAGCGTGAGATAGCCGGAAGTGTACTTGGCGTATTCTTCCCTGATGTTCGCCAGAACCTCCCGCTCGCCGGGAATGGTGATGTTGTCCACGGCTCGAGCATACCAGATCATGAAATCGGAATTGCTCGCTTCGACGATGCTCGCGCCCAATTCTCGCTCCCCCGAAACGTAAAGGAGCACTCCGGAATCCTGCCGCTCCAGGGCAGCTACCATGCTCTCGGCAGCGACGACGCTGCGGTAGTTTTCCGCAAGAACCCTGTCAAAAGTCGAACGGAGTTTCCAGAAGAAAAAAGTGCTGAGGACCGCTACGAGGATGAGAACCGCTATCAAAACCGCAACGCTCCATAAGCTTTTCGCTCTCAAACTCGTTCGAAACTCTTTCACCGCCGGACACCGTCCTCGGTTCCGAACGCTCTGTAACCTGGACCGCCAAGCAAACAGTTCCTCCAATAGTTCTCCACAAGCCCGGAGGTTTTCAATCCCTCCAAACCGGAGAGCCTCTCTTTCAGCCCTGGATGCCGAGTCGACCGGAAGGACCTCGAGGAGGTCCGGGCCAGGAGTAAGTATATCACGAAGGGGAATCCCCTTTTTGAGCGGTGTGCTCGCCATCCTTCAGAGAAACGGTCAACGTCTTTTGACCCGAGTAGGTCACAAATCCCGGGCTGGAACCCGGGGGTTTTTTCACGTGGCGGGCGTCTGTATAGTCAACGTCCACTTTACCCGCATGCCTTGCCTGAGATCGGGTTGCAGCTATTCTAGCTGCCTCCAGAAGCACGCTCGGGTCAACCGTCTCCACAGTTACGCCGCTGGGCGGTCGTATCAGGACGTGAGCTCCGGGGACGCCTTTGGCGTGAAGCCAGATGTCTCCAGGTCGCGAAAGCCTGGTTACGAGGTAGTCGTTTTGCCGGGAGGTTCCGCCGACGAATACGCGATACTCACCGATGGCAAACGAGGGTACACGAGGACTGCGTTCGCGCGTCGGGACTGTCCGGGTAAGGCCTTCACCGGATGAGGGAGCATGGCCGACCTCCCGCCGGAGGCGGATGTCATGCTGCTGAGCAATAGCCTCGATTTCGTCGCCGAGAGCCAAAAGTTCCTCTTTGGAGGACGCGGAAGCCAAAAGCTCCTCCACCTCACGAACGGCATCAAGCCCTTCTCTGATGCGTTTCACCGATTCCCTGAGGAGTTCATGAGTTCTCTTTAATTTCTTGTATTTCTCAAGGTAACTCCGGGCGTTTTCCTCCAGAGACTTCGAGGGATCCAGCGGTATCTCCACCTCACTGGGCGGATCCTGGTAGTAGTCGACAACGCGCACCGACCGGAATCCGGGAGGAAGCTTCTTTCCCGAAGCGTACAAGAGCTCGCCCCAGATTCTCAGCTCTTCGTAAGATGAGGCTTCCACACTATCCCGCTCCTGAGCGTCCAGCCGAGACGAGAGCTTCCTTTGCAGCAGAGAGAGGAGGGAAATCTGCTGCCTCTTCAAAGTTTGAAACTCTCTGTATGCCACCGCCAGGTCATAGTAAGAAGCCGCAGCCTCCTCGGGGGAGTCGAACCTGGATATCCGTTCGAGGTGGGCGACGGGAAGTACGTGCAGCACCGGCCTACCTTCTAGACTCCGGTAAACGCAGGGCTCCCATCGTCTCTCGTCTACCCGTTTCTTCATTTGCCGAAGGCATTCGGCGATCTTATCCGCGTTGCCCAAGTCAACGGGGAGAGAGGGGGTCACACCAGCCTCTGTGAGGATGGAAATGGAAATCTCCTTGCCCGCACCTGGAAGGAAGCTGGTGATGGTCCTCCACGGTTCGATGGAGCTCTCCAGTGCTTCTTTCAGCTCCCGTTCGTCGAGCTCCGCCTTAATCTCGGCCCCGCCGGCAGGCGAAGAGCCGTCCTCGAGCCGCCCGAGGCTATCCGCCGGTGGGACCGAACGCACCTGGCCTTTTTTCTTCAGCGGCGAAACCGCGGCACCTCCGGGTTCAACCAAAAAGATGTTGCTGCGAGGTCCCCGCAGGTCACAGACAAGCAGCGTGCGAGTGGATGGCGAGTCTAGAGATGGATGCGGGACGAATATCAAGGAAACATACCTATCAGCGTCCGCCTGTTCGACGCAGATCAAGCTTTGCCCCTCCAACCTCGAACGGAGCAGCTGGCAAAAGGAAGGAGGGGTGGGTGGGTACTGAGGATGTGAGCGTATCGGGCCGAAGAAAGGAAACTGCGGGTCGACCGAGACGCCCAGGCGAACTTCGCCGTCCTTGCCCCAGAGGAGAATGTGAAGTTCGGAGGCAGACGGCTGGTAGATGCGGCGTACCTTCAGAGGCAGCCGTTTTCGGAAGTCCTCCACTATTGCAAGAAGCGTTATCCCGTCCACAATCGCCCGGTCCGATGGGCACCCGGTCTTAGTCGCAGGTGGCCGGGCAAATAAAACCGGGGCCGGAAGACCGGGTCTTCAGCTCCTTTCCCGCAGCTTGCTCCGGTCACTCTGCCCGCCACCGGCCTTCACCGTACGGCCGGCGGCAGGATGGCAGAAGATACACCGCTAAGACCGCTCATCCTTTCCGGCCAGTTTCCGTCTTCACAAGAATAACACCTGGCCGCTTCCACAGTGAATCTCAAACGGAAGACACCTCAAGGCGCGCCATATCGCCTGCGAGAATGCGTCGCAGGATCATGCGCACATCGGGTCAATATGGGAGTACCTTGAAAGATCGCAGGAGCGACGGTCGCGGCTGGAGAAACTTTGAAGCTGAATAACAGACGATCCTGGAACGCGGGAATGGTAAAGCTCGAGACACAGAAAGGAGGATTTTCCCTTGCCATCTCAACAGATACGAGCTCCGCGGGGCCCCGAGATATCATGCCGCTCTTGGCAGCAGGAAGCGGCTTTGCGGATGCTCATGAATAACCTGGAGCTCGCCGAAAAACCCGAAGACCTCATCGTCTACGGGGGAACGGGCAAGGCCGCCCGGAATTGGGAGTGTTACCACGCCATTGTGAAGGCCTTGCGGGAGCTGGGCGACGAAGAGACTCTGCTCGTCCAGTCGGGAAAACCCGTGGCGGTCTTTCCCACGCACAGACTTGCTCCCAGGGTCCTCATTTCCAACGCCATGCTGGTCCCTAAGTGGGCTACGTGGGAGAACTTTTGGGAGTACGAGGCCAAAGGTCTGACGATGTACGGTCAGATGACGGCCGGAAGCTGGATTTACATCGGAACTCAGGGAATCCTTCAGGGGACGTTCGAAACGTTTGCCGCCTGCGCCGAACGGCACTTCGGCGGTAGCCTCAAGGGGAAACTGGTGCTCACCGCCGGCCTCGGCGGGATGGGCGGTGCCCAACCGCTGGCCATCACGATGAACGACGGAGTGGGAATTATCGTAGAAGTAGATCCCGAACGGATAAAGAAACGGTTGGACGCCGGGTACGTTGATGTGATGACCACCAGCATGGATGAGGCGATTTCCATGGCCCGGCGCGCCCTGGACGAAAAAAGGCCACTTTCCATCGCGCTCTTGGGCAATGCGTCCGAAACTCATCCGGAGTTCGTAAGGCGAGGTATCATCCCCGACGTGGTGACGGATCAGACTTCGGCTCACGACGCCCTCGACGGGTATGTGCCGGGAGGCATGAGCCTGGCTGAAGCTCGGGACCTCAGAAAGCGTAACCCCGAAGAGTACGTGCGCAGATCAATGGAGTCCATGAAGCGTCACTGCCAGGCCATCGTTGAAATGCAAAAACGGGGAGCCGTGGCGTTCGATTACGGGAACAATCTGCGTGGACAGGCCAAAGCCGCCGGTTTTGAGGAAGCTTTCTCCTACCCGGGATTCGTGCAGGCTTACATCAGGCCCCTGTTCTGCGAAGGCCGGGGGCCATTCCGGTGGGCAGCCCTTTCAGGTGACCCGGAAGACATCCTCAAGACGGACGAGGTCGTCCTGGAGCTGTTTCCGGAGAACACCACGCTGAGACGGTGGATCACCAAAGCTGAAAAGCACGTTCCGTTCCAGGGTCTCCCCTCGCGAGTGTGCTGGCTTGGTTACGGCGAGAGGGCTCGGTTTGGCTTGAAGATCAACGAAATGGTCGCGAAAGGCATCTTGAAGTGCCCCATCGTGATAGGTCGGGACCATCTGGACACCGGTTCGGTGGCTTCGCCTTACAGAGAAACCGAGGGGATGAAGGACGGCTCGGACGCCATCGCCGACTGGCCCATCTTAAACGCTCTGTTGAACACCGCTTGCGGAGCATCATGGGTTTCGGTGCATCACGGAGGAGGCGTTGGAATAGGACTGTCGATTCATGCCGGCATGGTCGTGGTGGCCGATGGCACTCCGGACGCCGCCTGGCGCCTGGAGCGGGTCTTGAACTCGGACCCGGGCATAGGCGTGGTGAGGCATGCCGACGCCGGTTACGAAAAAGCTATCGAGACGGCAAAACGTCATTCGCTGAAAATGCCGATGCTGAGGTGAGGACGCACCGGCTCTGCGGTTCCGAGCCGCAGGACTCCGGGTTCAGGCGGTGGTCACCGTGACGAAAGAGGATCTCAAGGAGCATGTCGTTGCCGCTATTGACAAAACTCGCGAAGAAATCATTGCGATAGGCGAGGACATCCTGAGGCATCCGGAGCTGGGCTTTAAGGAACAGAGGACGACGAGCGTGGTCGCGAACAGATTGCGGGAGCTGGGCCTTGAGGTCAGGGAGGGGCTCGCCATAACGGGCGCCGCAGGCGTGCTCGACACCGGCAGGGCCGGGCCCAACGTTTGCGTCATGGGAGAGCTCGATTCGGTTCTTTGTCCGGGCCACCCCTACGCGGACCCGGTGACCGGGGCGGCTCACGCCTGCGGCCACAATGCGCAGGTGGCGTCGGTAATAGGAGCTGCTATGGGCCTGGTTCTCTCGGGCGCCAAGAACTACCTGTCGGGCAGGATTACGTTCTTGGGAGTTCCTGCCGAGGAATATGTGGAAATAGAATGGAGACAAGCCCTGAGGAGGAAGGGAACCATTAGATTTCTCGGGGGGAAACAGGAGCTTATCGCGAGGGGCTTTTTCGACGACGTGGATATGGCGATGATGGTTCACCTTGCCGGCCTGTCCGACGATAAAGTCGTCACCATCGGAGAGAGTTCCAACGGGTTCATTGGAAAACTTGTGCGCTACCGCGGCAAGGAAGCTCATGCCGGCGCCGCGCCTCATATGGGCATAAACGCTTTGAATGCCGCTATCCTCGGGTTGATTGGAGTAAGCATGCTACGGGAAACCTGGAAAGATGAGGATCACGTGCGGGTCCATCCGATAATTACTAAGGGAGGAGATATCGTCAACGTGATCCCGGCCGACGTCCGGATCGAGAGTTACGTTCGGGCGTCAAGCATTGAGGCGATGATCGATGCCAACTCCAAGGTCAACAGGGCGTTCTTCGCGGGTGCCATGGCCATAGGGGCCGAGGTAACCGTCGAGGATTTACCGGGCTACCTGCCCCGGATTCCAGCCCCGGCTCTGGCGGAGGTCTTTCGGGCGAACGCCGAGGACATGGTAGGGCCTTCCCGGGTGTCCGAGGGGGGCTACAGCGCGGGATCTTCTGACATCGGGGACTTGAGTCACATCATGCCGGCCATTCACCCGTCGGTTGGAGGGGCGAAAGGATCGGCTCATTCTGAGAACTTCCTGGTTGACGATCCGGAAACGGCATACGTCCTTCCGGCGAAGCTTCTGGCGGCCACCGTCATCGACCTTCTGTGGGACGACGCATCCACGGGACGACGCATAGTCGAGGAGTTCCGACCGGCTTTGACCAGGGAGGAATACCTTTCCACTTGGGAGAAAATACTGTCGCGGACAAGGTAGTTTGAAGCATTCCTTTGAGGTTCGGCTTGACTGGTACGGTGTCCGGGGTCTGGAGGAGATTTTCCGGAGCGGGTCCCGAAGCAGAAGTTTGGGAGCTGGCTCAATTACGCCCGGTCTAACGCGGTGCGGTGGAGAGCTATCCGATTACTGATTGGGGGCAGGTGATGGCCTGTGCCATCCAGACGGTGGCTGTGGGTTTCCCTTGGTCTGGCAATTTTCCTGGGTCTGGTAGCTACAAAGCTTGCCAACTTTTATACGGACCTTCTGTGGTTCCGTGAAGTGGGGTACCTTTCGGTGTTCATGAGGATTCTCCAGGCCAAGTGGGTTCTGGCGCTGGTGGGGGGCTTCGCGTTTTCCCTGGTAGCTCTCGCGAACCTGGCGGCGGTTTTCTGGCGGAGACAAGAGCTCACCATAGTAGGCGGGGTGATCATGCCTGTCCAGTTGCCCCCGTCGGTGAGAAGGTGGTTATACTTTGTAGCGCTGATACCGGGCTTTTTGGGCGGCCTGGCCTTATTTGGGCAATGGCACATCGTTCTCGCGTATCTCAACGCGACGCCTTTCGGAATCACCGATCCCTTTTTCGGACAGGATGTGGGCTTTTACGTCTTCAAGCTCCCTTTTATCCAGATGGTCCAGCAATCCTTGTGGGCGGCGGGCCTGTTGTCCCTTATACTTTCGGGCATCATCTATTACGTCCTCGGAGACCTCAGAATAAGCGGGAGAAGAGTTGTAACTTCAAGGCGTGCGCTGGTTCATCTGTCCGTGGTTGCCGCCGGGCTGTTCCTCCTCAAGGCATATGGCTATCAGATATCCACCTGGAACCTGATGTATTCACCCCGAGGGGTCGCCTTCGGAGCGAGCTATACCGACATCCACGCGCAGGTTCCGGCTTACAGAATCCTCATGGGCTACTCCATTGTGGCCGCGGGTATCTCACTTTTATCCATCGCTCTCAGGAGTCTTCGATGGACGGGGTACGCGGCTGTTGCGTTGGTGGTTTTGTCCGTCGCGGTCGGTTGGGCTTATCCTGCGTTTATGCAGCAGTTTACGGTTTCTCCCAACGAAATAGCCTATGAAATCCCCTTTATAGAGAAGAACATAGCTTTCACCAGACAGGCGTTCAACTTGGATCAGATAGAAGAGGTGGAATATCCGGCACTGGACACGCTATCCTGGGAAACGCTGGCTCGTAACGCTTCAACCGTTGAAAACCTTCGTCTCTGGGATTACAGGGTACTTGCGCAGACGTACAGGCAGATCCAGGAAATCCGGATGTACTACCGCTTTCACGATGTGGACGTGGACAGATACACCGTGAACGGACAGTACCGTCAGGTGTTTCTGTCTCCCAGGGAAATCGACATTTCGCTTTTGCCTCCGGACGCGCTGACCTGGGTCAACCTTCACCTGAAGTACACCCACGGATACGGGCTGGTCATGAGTCCGGCTTCGGGGGTCGAAGCCGGAGGAATGCCCTCCTTTTACGTGAAGGACGTCCCGCCGAAGACTCCTCCTGATCTTCCCATCAATCGTCCCGAGGTGTACTTCGGGGAGCTTACCAACCATTACGTCATTCTCAAGACCAAGGAACCCGAGTTCGATTATCCGCGAATGGGCGAGGAAGCTGTGGCCGCTGCCTTCTACGAGGGCAACGCCGGGATCAAGCTGGACAACTTCCTTAAGCGCCTGGCTTTCACGTTGAGGTTCAGGGACTACCAGATCATGGTCTCGGGTGCGCTAACCCCCGACAGCGTGATGGTGTTCAGGCGGAACGTGCTCGAAAGAGTGCAGGCGATAGCGCCGTTCTTCATGTATGACAGAGATCCCTACATGGTGCTCGCGGGTGGAAAGCTCTATTGGGTGATCGATGCCTACACTGTTTCGGCCAACTACCCCTACAGCCAACCCGACGCGGATACGGGGGTCAACTACATCAGGAACTCGGTAAAAGCCGTCGTAGACGCCTACGACGGCAAGGTCGCGTTTTATCGTTTCGATGAGACCGATCCCATCATCTCTACGTACCAGAAAATTTTTCCGGAACTCTTGAAACCGAAAGAAGAGATGCCTCGCGAGATTCTCGCCCATATCCGGTACCCGCAAGACCTGTTCGAGATTCAGTCGAGGATGCTGACCACTTACCATATGACGGATCCGCGGGTCTATTACAATAAGGAAGACTACTGGGAGATACCACAGGAAATGGACAGTGGCAGGCAGACCCGTCCCGTTGAACCGTATTACGTGGTGATAAAGCTGCCGACCGCCGAGACGGGAGAGTACATTCTCATGAGGCCGTTCACGCCCAGGGGAAAACCGAACATGACGGCCTGGTTGTGCGCCCGTTGCGATCCCGAGCATTACGGAAAAATGCTTCTGTTCCGGTTCCCCAAGGATAAGCTCGTTCCCGGGCCCATGCAGGTGGAATCCATATTCGCCCAGGATCCCGCAATATCTCAAGCTATGACCCTGTGGGGCCAGGTGGGCTCGCAGGTGATTCGAGGAAATCTTCTGGCGATTCCCATCGACACGTCCATCCTGTACGTGGAACCCCTTTACATCCAGGCGGAAAACGTTCAGATCCCCGAACTCAAGAGAGTCCTCGTCTATCACGCCGGCAAGGTTGTCATGGGTGTGTCGGTGAGGGACGCCTTCGAGCAGCTTCTGGGAACGACCGAGGCACCCCCCGTCACGCCTGGAACGCCCACCGGGCCGGGGAACATGGGTTCCCTGGTTGAGCGAGCTAATGCGCTTTACCGCGAAGCTCAGGAAAAGCTCAGGCAGGGTGACTGGGCCGGGTACGGCAGGGCCATCGACGAGCTCGGGCGGGTTCTGGAGGAGATGCGCCGTCTGGGCGGGGCAGCTACGGGTGGAACGTAGCGTTACCCATTTGACTTTCGGGGTATCCGTCCGCCTACAAGTTTCCTCGAAAAACGCACACCCCTGGTGTAAACTGATTTATGAGACAGCTTCGGAGAGGGAGAGCTTCGGCGCAAAGACCACCGACGCGTCTATACCTCGTAAAGAGTTGGAATAGGAGGGTTTGTATTTGACTCGGGCAAGACTCGTGGACGACCCGGCGGTAAAAGACTGCACTATTTCGGAAATATCCCGCTTTAACGAGGACCTTTGCCGCATCAAAGGGTGGGTGTACAACAAACGGTCCTCGGGGAAGATCGTTTTCGTCATCGTGCGGGACGGTACGGGACTCATTCAGGCGGTAGCTTCCCGCGAAGACGTGGGGGACGAAGGGGTTAAGCTCCTGGACCGCCTACCACAGGAAAGCTCCATCGTGGTGGTAGGAAAGGTGAGGGAGGATAAAAGGGCGCCCGGGGGGTACGAAATCCACCTCCTTGACTTTCGCGTCGTGGATGAAGCCGACCCCGACTATCCAATCACGTTAAAAGAACACGGCGTGGACTTTCTCCTGGACCACCGGCACCTGTGGATACGAACGCCGAGGCAAAGGGCCATCCTGACCGTCCGCGCGCGTTTCATGGCCGCATGCAGGGAGTTTTTGGACAAACAGGGGTTCATCGAGGTATCGGCTCCCATCCTGACCCCCTCGGTGTGCGAGGGCACTACGACTTTATTTGAGACCAGGTACTTTGAGGACAAGGCGTATCTAAGCCAGTCGGGTCAGCTGTATATGGAAGCTGCGGCGATGGCACTGGGGCGCGTGTACTGCTTCGGACCGACTTTCCGGGCCGAAAAGTCCAAGACCAGGCGGCATCTGGCCGAGTTCTGGATGGTCGAACCGGAGGCCGCGTACATGGAGTTTGAGGATCTGCTGAAGTTTGAAGAGGCGATGGTGAGCTACGTCGTCGCCAGGGTGCTCGAGACTTGCGAGAAGGAGCTCAGGGAAATCGGTCGCGATCCCGAAGTTTTGGCCAAAATCGTTCCGCCGTTCCCGAGGATGACGTACGACGAAGCGGTGAAAGCGCTGCAGGAAAAGGGCTACGAGATCGCGTGGGGAGACGATTTCGGGGCGCCCCACGAATCTGAAATCAGCCTCATGTGGGACAAACCCGTTTTCGTCACCCATTATCCCAAAGCGATAAAAGCCTTCTACATGCAACCTGACCCGTCCAGGGACGACGTGGTTCTGGGCGCGGACCTGTTGGCGCCGGAAGGTTACGGCGAGATCACCGGGGGAGGGCAGAGAATCCACGACTTCGACTTGCTGATGGATAGAATCCGGGAGCACAAACTTCCCGTCGAGGACTATCAGTGGTACCTCGACCTGAGGAAATACGGTTCCGTTCCCCACTCCGGCTTCGGGATGGGAATAGAGAGAGCCGTCGCCTGGATATGCGGCCTTGAACACGTTCGGGAGACAGCGCCCTTCCCGAGAATGTTGACGAGAATGAGGCCTTAAGGCACACGGCAGTTTGAGGGGGCATAAGCGCCATGGAGGAAGAACGACGGGAGAAACTCAAAGCTCTCGGACGCGAGCTGCGGTCCAAGAGGGAGGAACTGGGACTATCCATCGAGGACGTGGCTCAGGCCACAAAAATACGCCGGGCTTACATCGAGGCTGTGGAGGCCGGCGACGATTCTATCCCGGTGGGAAAGGCTTACTTTCGCGCTTTCGTCAAGTCGTACGCGGGTTTTCTAGGTTTGGATCCTATGGAATACTCCCGTCGTTACGCTCAGATCGCGCTGGAAGAAAGCGGCGAATCCCGGGAGCGCACCGGTTCCTCGGGCCGAGCCCGCCCGGGGCGGACGGAAGCCTCAGATGACCAGGGACAACCGCACGGGGGCTGGCATGGCGCCTGGCGAAAGGTCCAGCGAGCGGGGTCCGCAGGGAGCAGAAAGAGGATTTACGCTTTGCTTTTATGCGCAGTGCTGTTCGCAGCAGCCGGCATAGTGGTTGCGAGGAATTCTGGGCTCTTTGTTACCACGCCTGCGTCTCGTACACAACCGGGAGGCGTCAATTCGTCGCCACTCGCGGGAGGGACCTCTCCTCCTGGAGCCCCCTCCGGAGGGACTGCCGGGCGGGGTGGGCAGGGGGGTCAAACCGGGCAAACCGGGCAGGCAGAACCCAGTACCTCGGCCGAGCCGAAAGCGGGACCCGAACTTGAGATCACCAAGGAGCAGTTGGACCGGGAAACCGTGGGATTTACCATAAAGGCGGATTCCCTAGTGGTGGTATTAAGGACCTTGCCTGTCGACGACGGTCGCTGCTGGGTCAGGGCGATCTGCGACGGCCGGGTCGTTTTCGAGGCCACACTCGAACCGGGTTCGGAAAGGAAGTTCGAAGCCAACCGGGAGATATCGTTGAGGCTGGGAAGACCGTGGGTGGTTAACCTCTCCGCCAATGGAAAAGACCTGGGCCAAGCGGGTCCTTTCGGCCCGGTTCTCAACATCGTTTTCAAGACAGAAGGGACATCCTGACGACCGAGATGTGTGGCTTACCGCGGCCTACCCAGGTTGTCCGCGTACGAGCGGCCTAAGCTGCCTTTTCCACCTCTGGGCACAAGAGATAGAGCGCCCGCTCGAGACATAGAATAGACCTCGGGACCCCGGTCCCCTCAACCCCCGGGGAAAGGGAGTCGTCTCAAGGTGGCCACCGAAAGAACCCGTTTGCTCCTCAGGTTGCTCATTTGGGGTTTTCTCGCCGCGGTGCTCGCAGCAACAGGTGCCGCCCCGGCCTCTGCCGGACCCGCACCGAGCGTCCCCGTTTCTCGGCCCGAGCTCGACCTGAATTGCTACGCAGCTATCTTGATGGAATGGCAAAGCGGGACGATTCTGTACCACCGAAACGCCTTCACCCGGATGCACCCGGCGAGCCTCACGAAGATCATGACCGCTCTCATCGCTCTGGAGAGAGGCCGCCTCGAAGAGGTTGTCCAGGTCTCCGAAGAGGCCGCTTCCCAACCCGGCTCTAGCATGTACCTGAGGGAAGGTGACAAGTTCACCCTGGAAGACCTCCTGTACGGCCTAATGCTGAATTCGGGAAACGACGCAGCCTGGGCCATAGCCGAACACATTGGAAATGGGGATCCCCGCGAGTTTTTCCGAATGATGAACCAGCGGGCAAAGCAACTGGGGGCCATCAATACGAGGTTTTCAAATCCGCATGGACTTACCGACCCGAATCACTACACCACGGCCTTCGACTTGGCTCTCATCACCCGGACGGCCCTCAAGCACCCGTTCTTCAAAAACCTGGTAGCTACCAAAGAAAAGGACGTGATCGATGCGCGGGGGGATAAAGTCATCTCCTTGTATAACACCAACAAACTGCTGTGGCTGTATCTGGGTACGGATGGCGTCAAGACCGGCACCACCGAGGCTGCCGGACAGTGCCTCGTGGCGTCGGCTAGTAGAAACGGAATGCGCCTTCTGGCCGTAGTGCTGGCCAGCGCCGACCGCTGGTCGGATGCGGCCACCCTGTTCGACTACGGTTTTTCCCAATGGAGGACGGAAAAGATTCTGAACGCCGGAGAAAGGGTGACTACCGTACCCGTCACAGGGGGTCTCAAGGCCGAAGTTCCCCTGGTTCTCGCAGACGACATCGTCGTATGCATTCCGAGGTTCTCCACGGGACTGCGCGTGGAACTCGACGTCCCAGGAGAAGTGCGCGCTCCGGTGGCGCGTGGAGCGATAGTCGGCAGAGCTACGGCCTATCTCGGGAGCAAGCCCCTAGTGTCCGTAAATCTCCTGGCGGAAGAACGGGTCCAGAGGCTCACTCCGCTGAATCTCCTGGTCCAAGCAGGAGCGCTTATATCGAAGATTATGATTTCGTCTTCGCTGTACTGAGGTTTCATCCGGCAACGCACCAGGGTTTTCTTCAGCGCACTCCCTTAACAAGACTTGAAATCGTCACCAGCGTCAACCCGTGGACTTTCGCCCAGGCGCCAACCGCTTCGATGGATGAAATGGGTGGTCTCACAGTCTTGCCGGACACCTCTATGAGAGCTATGTCTCCGGGCATCAGGTTCAGTTTGCGGGAAATGTCCTCCGGCTTACCCTTGAGATTTCGCAGGTCGGTGCTACCGAAAACCGTGTGAAAGCCTTCCTCGAGGGCTGCCACCACTCCGGCTTCGCCGAGTTTTGCCCCGGGAGGGTAAAAGAAGGGCGCGGGCTCCACCTGGGCGTTGGCAATGGCTTCCCGTGCCCGTATGAGACGAATCTTGAGCTCATCAACATCGAGCTTATCGAGGCGCTTGTCATCCGTTCCTTTGACGCCGATTTCGTGCCCGTCCTGTACCAAGGCGGCGAGGAGCTCCGGGTGAGATTCCGCCCAGGTAGCTGAGACGAACCACGTCACCCTCAATCCCGCTCGAGACAGCGCCTTGCGGACCTCTTGTACGACTTCTGGATTGGCTGCGATAACGTCGATCATCAACGCTGCCTCGGGGCGGTTTGTGGACACCCGGGTGATGGGGCTCGCCCTGGCGCCGGTTGTCCGTTGAACCGACCTGGATAACTCCATTCCCGTTCTGGCGCCGATCACGACCAGACAGAAACAAAGGAGGATGAGGAGTTTGGTCCTGGTCGCCTTCGTCAAGAAGATGAGCATGGGCCGTCACCCCATGTATTCAGTCCCTGAATAGCTATGAAAGGGGAGGCCCGGATTATTCCGGGGGAACACACCGGAGGGGCATTCCGTAAAGGCGTTTTCGCAGCCTTAAGGCTTTCCGCCGGAGCGATTCGGTAAGCTTTCCGTCCTTCGTCTGCCGCGTCAGTTTACCCAAGGCGTATTCGAGGACAGCCAACGCTTTTTGCAGATCCCCTGAACGCTCGTAGTACGCGGAGAGGCGGGCGTACCTATACTTGTCCAGGAAACCCTCGCGCATGAGATCTTCCATAAGCCCGGCGGCCCTGCGCCTTTCTCCGAGCTTCCATAACACGTCGGCCAAGAGATGCCGGAACTCCGGAGTGGAACCAAGGCTGGAGTACGGATAAGCCAGGGCGGCTTCGAGACATGCTTTGGCCCGGTCGTACCTCTTGGAAGCCGCATGAATTCTCGCGGCCCCCAAGAGCGCCTCCGGGTCGCTTGACGACCTGGTCCCTGCCTGCATGATGTCGCAGAACACACCCGCCAAAGAAGCCATCGCGACGACGTCCATGAGGTTATGCCTGAGCACGGGCTTGAGAATGGATTCATCTCTTTCTCTCTCGTACATGAAATAGAGCGCGGGCACAGCTCTGCTGGAAATGTCTCCCGTGCGGCGAAACCCGAGATACCGCGCTTCACACTGCCCCAAACTCCAGGTGTAACCGGGTTTTCTCCCGAGACGTCTGGCTACCGAGTAAAGGTCCAGGTGAGCTCCGGGCGCGGGGAATGGACCCGCCCCGGAAAGGATGAATCTGTCCCTTAACACCGGAATGTCAAAACACTTGCCGTTGAAGGTGACTAAGAGCGAAGAACGAAGCTCGGGCGCGAGATTTTCCAGCAGCGAAACTTCTGCGGATCTCTCCTCCAGCAGGAATTGCTTGACGACGAACTTTCCTTCGCACCAGTAACCCACGCCTGCGAGAAAGGGAAGGGTTCCCGCTCCGCCCAAGGCGGTGGTCTCGAGGTCCAGAAAAACGGGAGGCGCCGGGGCCCCGAGGTCCCGGGAACTTGCGCAATCCGCGACGCCGGGCAAAAGTCCGACATCCCGAAAAAGGTTGAGAACGTCGTCGGCAGAGCAGTCCCCGAGACTAGGATAATCACCAGGGGAAAGGTGGTAGGTCAGGAGTTTCACCCCCGCCGCGGGGGCGGTCACCGATGTGGGAGACGGACAAGGTGGATACAGCGCCTCGGAAGGGAGGCCGGGCGAGTGCCGTCCGTCCTCCCGTTCGAGCCCGGCCCAACGGCCAGGACCGGTATCCTCTTCATCCGGCCGGGTCACTGCGGTTCGCGAGCGTCTTTCGATGCACGCAATGATTTGTCTGAGCCTCTCAATGGTCTTCGGGTCCATCGCAGGCTTTTCCGTCCTCCAGCGAAGGAAGATCTAGGCTGCCCAAGGCCTTCATTACCAGGCGCTTTACGTTCTTCCCCGGTGCGTTTCTGGGGCCCACACAACCAGGACACCCTTCTGTACAGGGGCACGAACGCACAGCTTCGTAACAAGCCGCCAAGATGTAAGGCAAAAGAGCGAAGGCCTTTTCGGAGAGCCCTACTCCGCCGGGATACGCGTCGTAAATGTACACGGTGGGAGTACCGTCCAGGAGGGACCGGACCTCCACGGCCACGCCGAGGTCCTGGGGATCGCACATCAAGAACAGCGGGGCGATATTTACCAGGAGGTGCCCGAGCCCCGAGAGCACCTCTCCGACCTCATCGGGAGAAGCTTCGGCCACAACCTCCGCGGGTAAAGCCACCCACATGCCCTGAGTATGCATGGTCATTTCGGGAAGATGTATCTGCCCCGAGCCCACGTTTTCCTGGGTGTAAAACTTGATCTTTTTAAATATAGTGGCTATTGCGGTTACTGAGAGCTCCCCGAACCCGGCGGAGAATCCTCCCTCGGCTTTTTCGGCATCTTTCGAAATCACCCTCACGCTCACAGCCAGATTGGCGTCGGTGTAATAATCGACGTTCACCTTCTTTACGTAAGCCTTTTTCGCCGCGTAATCCAGTTTCAACACATGGTACTGCTGACCCCGGTGCATGTATATGGCCTCGTCGTGAATGAGGAGAGGCGCGGAAGCCCAGTCTACTTCGCCGATGACTTGATTTCCCGAAGACACGTCCACTACCACGAAGTTCTCGTTCGTGGCGGAGCGCAAGCTCACGGATTCGGCGGGAAAAGACTGACTGGACCAGTACCACCTGCCGCTGGAATGGTGAAGGATTCCGCTCCTTTCGAGCTCTTCGAGGATATCCGAAACGTCTTTCCCGCCGAAAGTCTCCCCGTCGGCAAAGGGCAGCTCGAAGGCGGCGCACTTCACGTGTTCGCCCATGATGTACCTGTTATCCGGATTCACCAGGGCATACTCAGGCGGCTGGCTGAAGAAATAATCGGCATGGTTGATTATGAACTGGTCAAGGGGACCCTGCCCGGCCACCAAGAAAGCTACCGACTTCCCCTTGCGCCTGCCGGCGCGACCGGCTTGCTGCCAGGTGCTGGCTATCGTCCCCGGATACCCGGCCAGAATCGCGCAGTCGAGAGATCCGATGTCGATCCCGAGCTCCAGGGCATTCGTCGCCGCCACTCCCAGTATCTCCCCTTCTCTCAGGGCTTTCTCTATAGCTCTCCTTTCGTTGGGAAGGTATCCGCCTCTGTACCCCTGGATCCTTTCCTTTTCCGTTCGCAGCGGATGACAATCTCTGAGGTATTGAACGAGGAGCTCCACGGATATCCTCGACCTCGCGAACACTATGGTTTGAATGCCTTCCTTGATGAAGCGAGAAGCCAGTCTTGTGGCGGCGGCAATGGCCGACTGTCTCAATGATCCGTCCGGGGAAAGAGCGGGAGGATTGTAGAAGATAAAGTCTTTTTCCCCCGAAGGAGCGCCGCTCTTGTCTACGACGGCGAAATCCATCCCCGTGAGAGAACGGGCGAGCTCCGCCGGGTTAGCTATGGTGGCAGACGCCAGGATGAAGATGGGGGACGATCCATAAAAATGACATATCCGCTGAAGACGCCTCAGCACGTTGGCTACATGCGCACCGAATACACCGCGATAATTGTGGATTTCGTCGATCACCACGAACCTGAGAGACTGAAACAGTCCGACCCACCTCGGGTGGTGGGGAAGTATACCTTGATGAAGCATGTCCGGGTTGGTGACGATGACTTGTCCGACATCTCGGGCAAGCCGCCTCAGATGACCGGGGGTATCACCGTCGTACGTAAAGCTTTTGAGTTCAAAACCGCCTTTCGTCTTCAGCTCGTTGAGCTCGTCGAGCTGGTCCCAAGCCAGAGCTTTAGTGGGAAAGAGGTACAGAGCTCTCGCGGAAGGGTCTTTGAGGATCGTGTCGAGCACGGGAAGGTTGTAACACAGGGTTTTGCCCGAAGCCGTGGGGGTCAGGACGACGACGTTCCGTCCTTCCCTAACGAGGTTCCACGCCTCGAACTGGTGGGAGTAGAGCTTTTCTATCCCCATGGCGGCCAAGGCCCGCTTTAAGGGCGGAGAAACGTCGTCGGGGATTTCGCGATAGTCGCCGGGGGACGGGGGCAGATGACGCCACGCCCGGATCCCCTGGACGAAGCGAGGATCGGACCTCAGCTCAGCAAGAATATCGTCGATTCCGCGTTTCATCTTCGTTTCCGGCGACCGGCTAGGGGATGACCGGTCCGCCAACCGGGTCCCTCCTTTGAAACCCTATTTCTGGGATCCCACAGCTTTGTTCGAAAACCCGTACAAAAACCCCGCGCGAACATAGGGTTTTGCGAAAATTCCACTCTCACCTTGACGACATGAGGTGAAAATCACAGCATACACCCGTTAAAATCCCCTCAGGACCCTTTGTCGCCATTCTCACCAAAATAAAGGAGGTACTTACAACATGTACCGAATCCTGAGGAGAACAGGTATTGTCCTCGTCGTTTTGGCGCTCATCCTGATTCCAATTCGAGGTGACGCCGCTCCTATCCTGCGACCGGGCGATACCGGACAGGCCGTTGTCACGCTGCAACAAATGTTAGTCCAGGCGGGTTTTCCGCCCGGTCCTGTGGATGGATATTTCGGGCCGCGAACCCTGGCGGCGCTGAAATCGTTCCAATCTACATACGGACTTGTGGCGGATGGCATATGTGGCCCTCTCACATGGGCAGCCCTGGAGAGAGCTCTGGAGGTCTCCAGAGACTCAGGCCGCCTGCGCGGTATCACCATCGCTCTCGATGCAGGCCACGGGGGCAAAGAGCCAGGGGCCATATCTCCCTGGGGCGACAAGGAAAAAGACTTTACGTTGCTTATTACCTTGAAGGTCCGGGATTACCTCGAGCGTTATGGCGCCAAGGTCATCCTGACAAGGTACGGGGACTACTCGCCGGGATGGGACTGGTGGCAGCCGGTGGATGAGCTCCTCGCCAGAGTTTCGCTGGCCAATTCCAATGCCGCTGACATCTTCGTGAGCGTCCATTGCAACGCCTACCCGAAAGACCCCACGGTTTCGGGAGTCATGGCGTTCTACAGGGCCGGGTCCGGCGAGTCCGCGAGACTTGCCTGGAACCTGGCGGGCCCGGTGGCACGGATGTCCGGCCTCGAGCTCCTGGGCGTTCAGGAAGGCCCGTACTACGTGCTTAATCACACGTATATGCCGGCGGTGCTGATGGAGCTCGGCTTTATGACCAACTGGCACGATGTTACCCTTTTACGACAGAACTGGTTTCAAGACGTTCTCGCTCAGGGGATAGTCCAGGGGATTCTCAGCTATTTCGGCAGGTGAGGACCGATAGCTGGACCTTCCGCAGCTCTTTGCTGTAACATTGGGGCTGTGACGGAAAAGGGTCGCTGCTCCATAGTGGTGTTGGGGTGTGCGAAGAATCGGGTTGACGCGGAGGAAATGGCGGTCCGCCTGGAGCATGCGGGTTATACCATATCCTCCGACCCTGCCGACGCCGACCTGATAATAGTCCACACCTGCGGGTTCATCGAAAAGGCGCGACGCGAATCCATCCGCGCCCTGATGGATTTGGTTTCCCTTAAAGCGGAACCAGAGAAGCAAAAGGATGGCCAGCGGAAGGACGACGCTGCTCCTAAGATTTTGGTGACGGGTTGCCTCTCCCAGAGGTACCCGCGAGAACTCATTGAGGAAATCCCCGAGATAGATGGCCTGGCGGGTACTCAAGCCCCCAGAGATATCGTCCTACTGGTCCGCCGCGTCCTGTCGGGGGAAAGAGTGGTAGAGGTCGGGCCGCCCGGAAGAGGTGTGCCGGGAACTTGTGGGGGAGAGATATCCGCCGCACCCGGGTTGAGGTACCGGCCCGAGTCGATGCCCTGGGCGTACGTGCGGGTGGCCGAAGGGTGCAGGCGACGGTGTACGTATTGCGCCATCCCCTCCATGCGAGGACCCTTAGTGTCCAGATCCCTCGAAGACATCGTGAAAGAAGTGGAGTTCCTGGCTGCCGCGGGAGTCAGGGAGGTAAACCTCATCGCTCAGGACCTCGGCGACTACGGGGTGGACCTGTGCGGTAAGAGGCTCCTGCCCGAGCTCTTGCTCCGGCTCTCGGACGTACCGGGGATATCGTGGATAAGACTGCTGTACGTTCACCCGGACGGCGTGAGTTCCGAGCTCGCTCGAACCATGGCGAGCTCAAAGGCCGTTCCATACCTCGATATGCCTGTAGAGCACGGATCCGCCAGGATCCTGAAACTGATGGGAAGGCCAGGACCCGACCGCATCCGGCAGGCGGTGGAGACGCTGAGAGAGCACATTCCCGGTATCTTCCTCAGGACAAGCGTAATAGTGGGTTTTCCCGGGGAAACCCCACGAGATTTCGAAGAAACCATGGAGCTTTTAGCCGAATGCGAATTTCACCGGGTCGCCGTTTTCGGATACTCTCTGGAAGAAGGAACCCCTGCTGCGTCGCTTCCCGACCGCGTCCCCTCGAGAACTCGAGCCCGGCGCATCAAAGAGATGCAGCATTTCAGCACCGCCCTTGCGAGAGAATCGTCTCTCCGCTTGGAGGCGAAGCTTATCGACGTTATGCTGGAAAGACCTGCGCTTCAGAAGGGATGGTGGGTAGGAAGGGGCGTCCATCAAGCACCGGAAGTCGACGGGAAAGTCTTCCTGCTAACGCGGTCGACGTCTTGTCCTCGTCGGGGAGAAATTCTCCGTGGTAGGGTGAGCTCCCCCGGAATCCTCAACCTCTGGGCCCGGGAAGAGTCGGGTAAAGACGCATAGCCTCTCGTCTTGAGCCTCGTTGACCCTCCCCTGGCAACAATTGCACTGGTGCCGGAAGTTCGGCACCAGTATAATTATGTTAACATCCGGGGGAGGTGTCGGAGGTTGTCTTTTCCGGAGATACGCTGGGCACATGTGCTCATCGCCCTTGCGGTCACTCTGTCCATCCTCAGCGGGGGCTACGTGCTGTACCGGCGTTTCTGGCTGACGAGACCCATCGAGCTCGCGTTAAAATCCGACCCTGACGTCGAGGAAGTCAGTGTGGAAACAGGGGAACAGGGTATCGTCGTTAGAGTCCGGATGGGCCCGGTTAAGGACTTGGCCGTCTCGTATGCGAGGCTCGAGGAGGTCCTCGTATCCCGCCTGGGAGATTCCGGTTATCGCATCGTGCTCGAGGACAGAAGGGACGAGGAGCTCGAGGAAGCTTACCATGCAATCCACTTCTTCATCGCCGAAGCAGCCCAGAGAGGGAATTTCTCCGAAATGGCCGACCGGGTTGAGAAAACCCTCCGCCCGATGGGTCTTGGAGCTTACCGGGTGACGGTCACCGGAAAAGCCATCTTCGTACAAATATTCTCTCCCGACCGAAGCAGGTATCTCTATGAAATCGTGGACCGGTTCCCGGAGACGGGCTCCCCGACGAAAGGAGGGGGAGCATGAAAAAGGAATGGTTCCTGGGAATGGCGCTCGGCCTGACGGTGTTCCTCGGCGTCGTGGGCGCAAACGTGCTACCTTTTCTGCTCCTCGGTGCACTTGTCTACTTGTTACTGGCTTCAGGGCGTCTCGGGGATATCGGTCGAAGGAAGGTAGGCGTTATCCCCGGTGAGGTACCGGAAGTAACCTTCGACGACATCGGAGGCCAGAGCGTGGCCAAAAGAGAGCTCCGAGAAGCTCTGGACTTCCTGAAGGACCAGGAAAGAGCCAAGAAACTTGGGGTCAGACCTCTCCGGGGCATACTCCTAGTCGGACCCCCGGGCACAGGCAAGACTCTTCTGGCCAGGGCAGCGGCTCACTACACCGATTCCGTTTTCATCTCCGCCAGCGGCTCCGAGTTCATCGAAGTGTACGCCGGAGTGGGTGCCCAGAGGGTGAGGGAGCTCTTCGCCAGGGCGCGAAGGCTCGCCAAGGAACGGAAAAAGTCCGGGGCGATAGTGTTCATAGATGAAATCGAGGTCCTGGCCGGTAAGCGCGGTGCGCAGGTAGGGCATCTCGAGTACGATCAGACTTTGAACCAGCTCCTGGTGGAGATGGACGGTCTGACTTCAGGGGACGGTGTGACGATACTGGTCATAGGCGCCACAAACAGGCCGGATTTGCTCGACCCCGCCATTGAAAGGCCCGGGCGCTTTGACCGCATCGTTCGGGTGGACCTTCCCGACAAAGAAGGCAGACGTGAAATCCTGGCTCTTCACCTGAGGAACAAGCCGCTTGCTCCCGATGTGGATTTGGAAGAACTGGCCAAGCAGACCTTCGGCTTTTCCGGAGCTCATCTGGAAAGTCTGGCCAACGAGGCGGCCATCGCAGCTTTGAGAGACGGCTCTACGGTAATCACCAGGGCGCACCTGGAGAGCGCCATAGATAAGGTGATCATGGGAGAGAAGCTGGAGCGGCGTCCTAGTGCGGAGGAGCTCTACAGAGTAGCAATTCACGAAGCGGGTCACGCCATAGTCACGGAACGCATCCGTCCCGGTACGGTGGCCTCGGTCACCGTCTCACCGCGGGGGATGGCTCTGGGCTACGTGAGACACTTCCCCAAGGATGACGTGTTTCTTTATCCCAAAGAGGTTCTCGAAGATGAAATTGCAATACTGCTTGCGGGCGCCGTTGCGGAAGACATCGCGTTTGGCTCTCGGTCTACCGGAGCCGCCAACGACTTCGCACAGGCCCTCAACCTGGCCAAGAATATAGTGGCGGGAGGTATGTCTCCACTGGGAGTCGTTGACAGGGACACCGCTCCTCCGGAAGCACTGGCCCAGGCAACGCGGGAAATCCTGACCCGGGCCGAACGTCGCGTCCACAGGATCCTCGTCCGGCACAAGAGGACCCTGACAGAAGTAGCGAGAATTCTCGTCCAGAAGGAATCGGTGACCGGAGACGAGCTGAGACGAATTACAGGGGTTAAGAAGGGTCCGGCCTGGGTGTACCGGAAAACTCCTACTCCGAGAAGGAGGAAGCGTTTGAGCGGAGAAATCCGGGCCGCGGGGTGAGGTTCGATTGAAAGCTGAGGTTCTGTCGATCGGTACCGAGCTTCTACTGGGTGAGATCCTCGATACCAACGCTCAGTATCTGTCCAGGGAGCTGCAAAACCTCGGGTTCGACCTGTATCACCGGGTTACGGTAGGCGACAACGTCGAGCGGCTGACGAGGGCTTTCGAGGCGGCTCTGGCCAGAGCTGACCTGGTGGTATCCACCGGCGGCTTGGGGCCCACGTCCGATGACGTGACTTGCGAAGCCCTCGCCCGGGCTTTAGGGAGAGAGCTAGTTTTCAGCGAGGAAGCTTGGGAGATGGTGAAAGCCCGGCTCGAGGTGAGAGGCCGCTCACCCTGCGATAGCGATAGAAAGCAGGCACTTTTAGTTTCCGGGGCCACCTTCGTCCCGAACCGTGTGGGAGCCGCTCCGGGCCAGGTCGTGAGGGAAGGAGGGAAAACCATCGTCCTCCTGCCGGGTCCTCCCCGGGAGATGATCCCCATGTGGGAGGAGGACGTGCGTCCTCTCATCCGGCGAGATTTCCCCGGACTGAGACCTCTTTTCAGCGAGGACCTCAAGCTCGTGGGAATCCCCGAGGCTTTGGTTCAAGAAACCATAGGGGACCTCTTCCAATCTCCCGACCCGACGGTGGCGCCATACGTGGGGCTAGGCGAAGTGCGAATTCGAGTGGCAACGAGAGATTCGGATGAGCAGCGGGCACGCGCCAGGATCAAGCACGTGGTAGATACAATTCGCAGCAAGCTCGGGAAATACATTTACGGGTCGGACGGAGACGAGCTTGAGTCCGTTGTGGGAGAGCTCCTGGTGAGGAAAGGGTTAAGCTTGGCGGTGGCGGAATCCTGTACCGGGGGTCTCGTAGCTCACAGGATAACCTCTGTGCCCGGGGCTTCCAGGTACTTTAAGATGGGGCTCGTAGCTTACGGTCCCAGGGCCAAGTGGGAATGCCTGGGTGTCAGAAAAGAGGACGTCGAGCGAGATGACGCCGTTAACCCCGAAGTGGCCATCTCCATGGCCCGGGGAATACGCGCCATGGCCGCGGCGGATATCGGTCTTTCCACCACCGGGTTTGCGGGACCATCCGGAGGCGCCCCTGGCGCCCCGGTTGGCACCATATACGTCGGTCTCGTGTGGCCGAACGGCAATTACGTAGAGGTCCAGCGTTATCCGGGAAATCGTTCCACGGTAATCGGCCTTGGTGCTCAAGCTGCTCTCGCCCTGCTGTGGAGATTTCTCGCCCGCGGACTGGAGGAATGAGCGTTGACGGATGACGAAACCATTCGGGCTTTCGTGGCCGTGTGGCCTTCTCCGGAAATCGTCTCCCTTCTCGGCTCGGCTCTTTCGGAATTCAAGAAAAGACTTCCGGGGTACCGTTGGGTGGAGCCTCAAAACCTTCACATCACCCTCGAGTTCCTGGGAAACGTCCCTAGGCGCGGCCTGCCTCCGATAACCGGGGTCCTCGATGACATCGCATCTAAGGTGGCCCCGTTCGAACTGGCGCTGGGAGGGCCCGGGACCTTCGGTCCGCGGGAAAAGGCGAGGGTGTTGTGGGTGGAAGTATCCGATCCGGAAGGGAAGCTTTCTCATCTGGCCGGCGCCGTGGTAGATGGCCTGAAAGCTCTGGGGTTTTCCCCGGACAAGGATTTCGTAGCCCACCTTACCCTGGCCAGGAAAAGGGCCGGAAGCGGAGGCTTTGTGTCTTCGGCGGGGTGGCAAAGTCTCTGGAACGAGAAGTTAAAGAACCTGGTAAAGCCGACTTGCCGCACGGGCGAGATGGGGGAGGAGGCCACATGGGTCGTGTCATCGCTCACGCTCGTCAAGAGCACTCTCACACCGGCGGGTTCCCTGTACGACATCGTCCACGAATCCCGTTTCGCACCGGTTGTCCGCTAGGCGCGGGGATGTTATACTGTAGCAGGAAGGTTCTACCAGGGCGAGGGCGGTAAATGAGGAGTGAGACGCTTTGTTGGAGAAAAATAAAGCGCTGGAGCTGGCGGTAAGCCAGATCGAAAAGCAATTTGGGAAGGGCGCCATAATGAGACTGGGAGAGGCGTCTCAGCGGCTTTCGGTGGAAGTGATCCCCACGGGAGCTCTGAGTCTCGATATCGCCCTGGGCATCGGCGGTCTTCCGCGCGGCCGGATCGTGGAGATCTTCGGTCAGGAGGGGTCCGGTAAGACAACCGTGGCCTTGCACGTGATCGCCGAAGCTCAGAAAGCCGGCGGCATAGCCGCCTTCATTGACGCGGAGCACGCTCTGGACCCTACTTATGCGAGAAAAGTCGGGGTGGACGTGGACAACCTTCTGATCTCCCAGCCCGACACAGGGGAACAAGCTTTGGAGATCGCTGAAGCTCTGGTTAGAAGCGGTGCCGTCGACTGCGTGGTGGTGGACTCGGTCGCCGCTTTAGCACCTCGTGCGGAGATCGAAGGCGAGATGGGAGATTCCCACGTGGGCCTTCAGGCTCGTCTTATGTCCCAGGCTTTGAGGAAACTCACCGCGGCCGTGTCCCGCTCCAGAACCGTGGCCATTTTCATTAACCAAGTCAGGGAGAAAATCGGAGTTATGTTCGGCAACCCCGAAGTTACTCCGGGGGGACGGGCGCTCAAGTTTTATGCCTCGGTGCGCCTCGAGGTGAGAAAGGTAGAGAACATAAAGCAGGGACAGGAGAACATAGGGGCCCGCACTCGAGTGAGGGTCGTGAAGAATAAATTGGCACCCCCCTTCAAACAGGCGGAATTCGACATCATCTACGGAGAGGGGATCTCCAGAGAGGGTTCCATCCTGGATGTAGCTCTGACTCAGGGACTGGTTTCCCGAACCGGAACCTGGTACTCGTACGGAGACGTCAAGCTGGGTCAGGGCAAAGAAGGCGCCAGGGAGTACTTGAAGAAACATCCCGAGGTAGCCCAGGAGATCGAGGCGAAGATCAGGGAGGTCCTCAAAGCGGGTCTGGTCAAAGCGGAGTCCGCCACGGATAGCCAGCCTGTTTCCGATGAATAGCGGCGTTTGCGTCGTTGAGAACGGGAGGCTGCGGCCGTGAGCTCCCGAGCTATGGATGAGGCATTGAGGGTCCTGTCCAGACGCCGGGTCACCGTGGCGAGAATGCGCGATCATCTCGAAAGGAAGGGTTTTTCCGCCGAAGAAATCCTCGAGTGTCTCGGCAGGCTGGAGGAGTGGGGTTATCTCGATGACCGTTCTTACGCCCAGGATTGGGTTGAAAAGGTCGTGACGGAAGCACCGATGGGCCGCGCGAGGATGCTCCTGGAGCTTCAGGCCAGGGGGGTACCTCCGGATATCGCCGAGGAGACCGTTTCACAGGTGTTCACTGTGACGTCCGAAAAGGAACTAGCCGAAAGGGCGGCCCGGGAATACCTGGTGAGGGCGGCAAACTCGCCCTCCAGGTCCGGAAGGAAGCGTGCGACCAATCTGGCAAAGTACCTCTTGCGGCGGGGATTTGATGACGAGCTAGTGTTTCTGGTAATATCTGAATTGAACTCCGACCTGGAATTCCCGGAGGTCACCGATTCAGACGCGTAACGCTTAAGTCGGGACGCGTTAGTCGTGAACTCATAAGCGTACAAACACGCTGATGACCGGGCTGAAAACGGAGTCTCGGCTCCTCTACAGGAGCTTCAAATGGGATATAACTGCGGGATCAGGCAAAGGCGGACGCAACGACGAAATTGAGGAGGAAAGTCAGGCGTGTGAGACCGGACGGGATTTGAACCGTTGATTCAAATCGATCGTCCGTGCTAGCGGCGTTTAGCCCGCTTCGATCGTCAAGTTCCCGTCACCGAGCCGCCTTTTGTGTACCGCAGCGTTTTCAGCCGGGCTTCGGCTCGGCTTTTTCGTTATCGGCCAGGAGGTGGGTAGGATATGGTGTACGTCTTGACAATAGCCGCGCTTATTCTCGGATTTGCCGCGGGTTACCTTGCGAGACGAATCATAGGTGAGGCGAAGATTTCCAGCGCCGAGCAGGAAGCTAAACGTCTGATACAGTCCGCGATAAAAGAAGCTGAGGCCAGACGGCGGGAAGCGCTCATCGAGGCTCGGGACGAAGCATTGCGGATGAAGTCCGAAACCGAGCGGGAGATCAGGGAAGCCAGGCAGGAGCTGCAAAGGCTTGAAAGACGCCTCATTCAACGGGAAGAAGCTCTTGACAGGCGTCAGGAGTCCCTGGCGATGCGCGAGGAGAACCTTGCAAGGCAGGAAAGGCGACTGGCGGAAGCTGAAAAAGAGGTTCAAGAGGCAAAGGAAAAAGCCCTGCGGGAACTGGAGCGGATATCCGGATTGACGCGCGAGGAAGCCAGAGCCATGGTCCTGGAGGAAGTGAGGCAAGCTGCCCGAGAGGAAGCAGCACAGATAATCAGGGCCGCTGAGCAAAAAGCCAGGGAGGAGGCGGACACCATAGCCAAGAACATAATAAGCCTGGCTATTCAAAGGTGTGCCGCGGACCACGTGGCCGAGAATACCGTGTCCGTGGTGGAACTTCCCAGTGACGAGATGAAGGGGCGCATAATCGGTAGGGAAGGCCGGAACATCAGGACCCTTGAGACGCTCACGGGCGTGGAGCTCATCATTGACGACACTCCCGAGGCGGTCATTCTCTCGGCGTTTGACCCCGTGAGACGGGAAGTCGCCCGTCTTGCTCTGGAAAGGCTTGTGGCGGACGGTCGGATTCACCCGGCACGCATCGAGGAAATGGTGGAGAAAGCCCAAAAAGAAGTGGAAGAGACGATGAGGAGGGAAGGCGAGCAAGCTGCGCTCAGCCTTGGAATCCACGGGCTGCATCCGGAACTCATCAAACTCTTGGGGAGACTGAAGTTCAGGACCAGCTACGGACAAAATGTTCTCAAGCACTCGGTGGAGGTGGCCAGGCTCGCTGCGAACATGGCGGCCGAACTCGGCGCTGATGTAGCCGTGGCGCGACGGGCTGGCCTTCTGCACGACATCGGCAAAGCCGTCGACCACGAAGTTGAAGGAACTCACGTGCAAGTAGGGGTCAACCTCCTCATCCGTTACAGGGAGTCCCCCGAGGTCGTAAAAGCTGTTGAGGCTCATCACGGAGACGTAGAGCCTCAAAGCGTCGAAGCTTTCTTGGTGGCGGCAGCCGATGCCATCTCGGCAGCGCGACCGGGTGCCCGCCGCGAGACGCTTGAGAATTACCTGAAGCGTCTGGAAAAACTCGAGGCCATAGCCGACTCCTTCGACGGGGTGGAGAAAGCTTACGCGATCCAGGCCGGACGGGAGATCCGTATAATGGTGAAACCGGACAAAGTGGACGACCTGGGTGCCTTGAACCTGGCCAGGGATATCGCCAAGAAAATAGAGAAGGAGGTCGAGTACCCGGGGCAGGTTAAGGTTACCGTCATAAGAGAAACAAGAGCCGTAGAGTACGCCAAATAACGAGTTTAGGGGCGATGGTAAATGCCGAAAAGGTCGGAAAGGGCTAGGGTCAGAAGCGAAAGCGGGGAAGTGCTCGCTACGCTTCTCATGGCTTTTCCAGAAATAGGGCGAGCCGTGTTCAACCCGGAGAAGCGGACCCTGAGCGTGGCCTTCATCTGCCAGGGTCCGCTCACCCGCGGCGCTAAAGCTTGGCTCGAGAAGACCTGGGATGACGCGGTGGCCGTTTACGCCCGTCTCACCGGCGTCCAACCCGTTATTGCCAGGAGAACGTGGGACAAAGTGGGGAAGTACCGTGCCTTTGAAGTCGAACGGGATGTGGAAACGCTGATGCCCGGCGAGATCTCGATGTGGGCGGAATTGGTCAAGGAGGTAACCCCGCTCGTTTCAACCGCTCCATTCGAAGAGGCTCCCGAAGAAGATCCGAGCTGGGCTCAAAAGATGCTGATGCAGGATGCCCTGGAGGGGCTCAAGACTCTCAAAGTCAAGAAGAAACTCGTGGCTATCCGCGAAGGAGAGAAAGTTCTTGTGTACCGCAGCTGACGCGCCGACTGTTGAGCTGGAGGTCCGCCGGGGTTTCGTATGAACATTCTTTTGATCGGGGATATTGTGGGCGAGCCGGGCCGAAACATGTTGAAGAGAAGGCTCGCAGAAGTGCTGGCCGAGTATTCCGTGGATTTCGTGATCGCCAACGGAGAAAACGCCGCCGGCGGCTCCGGTCTCACGCCGGAAGTAGCCAGAGAAATATTTGAAACCGGCGTGGACGTGATTACTTCGGGCAATCACATATGGAGCAAAAAAGAGGTCATGTCTTTCCTTGACTCCGAACCTAGAGTACTGCGGCCCCTGAACTATCCCCCCGGTACGCCGGGACGAGGGTTCGGCGTTTTCCAGTCCAAAAACGGATATCTGGTAGGGGTGGCTAATGCGGAAGGACGTGTGTTTTCTCAGGTAAACCTCGATTGTCCATTCAGGGCTCTGGACGAAGCCGTAGACGAGCTTCGGAGGTCTACCCACGTAATAATAGTCGACTTTCACGCTGAAGCCACGTCCGAGAAGGTGGCCATGGGGTGGTATCTGGACGGAAGGGTGACCGCGGTCCTCGGAACTCACACCCACGTCCAAACCGCAGATGAAATGGTTTTGCCTGGCGGAACTGCCTACATCACCGACGCCGGCATGACCGGAAGCTGGGAAGGCGTTATCGGTGTCCGCAAGGATATAATATTGAAGCGGTTTTTGACCCAGTTGCCCGTCCGGCACGAAGTCGCCAAAGGGCGCTGTCGTTTCAACGGCGTTATCGTCACGGAGTCTTCGGGCCGTGCCCGGGAAATAAAGAGAATTCACATTCTGGAGGAGTAGCCTCGACAGGCCCCCTTGAATTTCCCCTGGAAAAAGCCTCTTGCCAAAGGCGTGCCTTACCAATTAGAATAAAATTGCTCCAGATTTCGGTAGGGCGCAACTTACGCACCAGCCACGTTGGGCGAATGGAGGGACTACCATTGGGAGTAAGGGATGTGGACAGGCGACCGGTAGAAAGAAAACCAAGCGGTTCTTCAGACGTATTGCGGGTTTCGGCCAAGTCCAACCCCGTGGCGCTAGCGGGCGCATTAGCCGGGCTCATCAGGGAAAAAGGCTACGCCGAAATCCAGGGAATCGGCGCGGGTGCTGTCAACCAAGGGATAAAGGCCGTCGCCATCGCCAGGGGCTACGTAGCACCGGGAGGGATCGATCTCATCTGCATCCCGGCCTTCTCCAACGTGATCATCGAGGGTCACGAACGGACCGCTATCAAACTCATCGTCATGCCCAGATGACAGCGTCAGTCAGGGGACGCACATCGTGACCGGTGCCGGGAAGAACGCGGTAGGCGTAGCCGACCTACACGTGCACACGACCGCCTCAGATGGCCTGTTTTCCGCAGAGGAGGTCGTAAGCCTCTGCGAAAGGCGTGGTATTTGCGCAGTGGCCATAGCCGACCACGATACGCTTGCCGGGGTCGTCGAGCTTGTCCCTGCGCGTGCGAGTGAGCCCGGGCCCGCGGGTCACGCGACTTCGTGTGTATCCAGCTTCCATTACCGCGGAGTTGAAATCATCCCCGCGGTAGAAATAAACACGGAACTCGACGGGAAAGAAGTCCACATACTGGGGTATTTCGTGCCCATCGACCCGGGGTCGGAGTTCGCGATTCTTCTGGACACCCTCAGGCGTTTCAGAATGGACAGGGTGCGCGCCATGGTCTCGCGCCTTGAAGAACTGGGACTCCCCGTGGAACTGGAAAGGGTTCTGTTCTTCGCAAAAGGGGAATCAGTCGGGCGCCCGCACGTGGGCCAGGCCATGGTTGAGAAAGGATACGTGTCTTCTGTGAAAGAGGCCTTTGAAAGGTATCTAGGCACCGGCAAACCCGCGTACGTTCCCCGCGTTCACCTGACCCCCGTACAAGCGGTGAGATCCATCGTTCGCGCGGGCGGCGTGGCCGTTTGGGCCCACCCCGGCACAGCCGGTTGCGACCACTTGCTTGAGGAACTCGTCAACAACGGTCTGGACGGGCTGGAATGCGTGCATCCTCAACACTCTCCAGAAGATACGCGGCGCTACGCTGCCCTGGCCAGGGAATACGGTCTCATCGCCACGGGCGGCTCGGATTTCCACGGTCCTGGATCCGCGGAGGGAGGAGAATTGGGCGAATGGGTCGTACACTATAGCGTCGTCACACTTCTCAAAGAAGCCAGAGTCAAGAGGGGACTCGAGACGGCGGGACGCTGAGGTTGCGGCTTCGGTTGCGAACCCCAGTCTGTTGATGGGATTCCCTGGTCCAGGTCCCTCTTGGCCTGCCCCCGGAGGCAAATCGAGTATCCGGAAAGGAGGCGAAAGCCTGGTCTGGGGGCCAGCTTGACTGGGAACGTAAACGGTCAAGTTTTCGAACCAGGCATCGACCATGCTCGGAAGAGATGAGCTCCTGGCGAAAGCCGAATTCGCCCTCAACCGCTCCAAAGCCGACGAGACGGAGGTAGTGATTTTCGGTTCCCGAAGCTACCTGACGAGGTTCACCGGAAACCGGATTCACCAGAACGCAGGGGAAACATCTTACGGTGTCACGGTCAGAGCGGTCCGCGGGAAGAGAGTGGGTTTGTCTTCATGCACTTCCATCGACGGGTCGAGCATCGTTAATGCAGTCGACGACGCCTTCGAACTCGCGGGTCTGGTCCCGGAAACACCGGAATTTCCCGGTCTGCCTGCCCCAGAGCCCGTGCCCGAGGTACCGGGGAACTACTCTCGAAGAACGGCGGAATGCCCGCCCGATCTCAGGGCCGCTTATGTATCGCGCATAGCGGCTATGGCGGCGGACAAGGGCCTGGACGCCGCAGGATCGTTTTCCACAGCCGAACTCGAGCTTGTCGTAACCAATTCGCGAGGGTTGAAAGCATATGCCAGTTTAACGCGGGCAAGATTGGTTACCCTGGTGATGTCCGATAATTCGTCGGGTTACGCCGAAGCTTCCGCTATCGACATCGGGGAAATCGACCCGACTTCTTTGGCCGAAACCGCGGTGGAAAAATGCTTGATGTCCAGAAACCCCATCTCGGTCGAGCCCGGGGAATACGACGTAATCCTCGAAGAACCGGCGGTTTCAGAAATGTTGCTGTACCTCGCCTTTATGGGTTTTTCCGCCGATTCCTACCAGACCGGCCAGAGTTTCATGTCGGGAAAAATCGGGCAAAAGATTACCGGAGAAAACATCACCATTTGGGATGACGGGACTGACCCTTCGGGATTCCCCATGCCTTTCGACGTCGAAGGAGTACCCAAGAAAAAAGTGGTGCTCATCGAAAACGGGGTAGCTCGCGGCGTGGTTTACTCTTCTTTGGCAGCAGCCAGGGAACCGGGAAAGAAGTCCACCGGACACGCCATATTCCCCGGTATGTTCCCCTCGTGCCTGCCTACAAACATATTCATGGCGCCCGGCAACGCCTCGCGCGAGGACATGCTGGGCAGCGTAGAAAAAGGGCTTCTCGTCACGCGCTTCCATTACGTCAACATTGTGCATCCGCTCCTGTCGTCTATCACCGGTATGACTCGGGACGGCACTTTCCTCATTCGAAACGGCAAGATCGTGTCAGGTACCAGGAACCTGCGCTTCACCCAGAGCATCCTCGAAGCGCTGGCCAGATGCGATGCTATCTCCAACTGCACCAAGCTCTTTGCGGTTGAGGGAGGACTTGCCGCCGTGCGATGTCCGTCCGTGCGCATCAGGGGATTCAATTTCACCGGTGCCACTGAATTCTAGATTACGGGGCATACGGGAGACAAAGGTCCCGCCGGGCGAGAGCGGGGTCCGGCGGGACCTTTGTCTAACCGGCCTGATGCTACCCGGGACTACCTATAATCCTCCCGTCGGTAGGATTCATCCGGCAACTCAGGGGAGTCGGGATCGGGGATTTCGTCGTTGTAGAGCGAGCTTTCCGGGTTCAAAGCAGACCTGACCTTCTCCCGGATGATGGATTTCTTGCGGTTGGTCCGCCCGAGACCGGGCCTACCTCGACCGGTCTTGTTCGTGCTCCGGACCTCGCCGGTTTTCTTCGGCGTCTCTGCACTGGTGCTCCTGTCCACATCGTTTCCCTCCCCGGCCCACCCGGAAACTTATGCGATCCGGATCTTAACATCCAGTGCGCTCAAGCCTTTAGGGTACGCAAACACCGGGTTGATATCCATCTCTACGATCTCGTCGAAATCTCGGACCAGCTGGGCGGTGCGCCCGATGGCCAGCGCTACCGCTTCCAGGTCATCCGGAGGCGCTCCGCGGAAGCCCTTCAGGATCGTGTAGGCTTTGGTTTCTCTTATCATCGAGTCCACTTCCGCTCGGGTGAGGCCTCTCGCCAGCCTGAACGCCGCATCCTTCAACAGGTTGACAAGGATTCCACCGGAACCGAACGCTATGAGCGGCCCAAAAGTGGGATCCTTGGTCATTCCGATTATGACTTCATGCCCGCTCGGCATCATCTTTTGGATTTCGACTCCGTAAATCCGCGCCTTCGGTTCGGCCCTTCTGGAGTTGGCCACGATCTCGTCAAAAGCCTTCGCCACTTCTTCGTCGGACTTGAGACCTACCCGCACTCCGCCTACATCAGTCTTATGCAAAATGTCCGGAGACGCTATCTTCATGACCACCGGATAGCCGAGTTCGCGCGCAAGTCTGACGGCTTCGTCCGACGTCTTCGCGAGCCTGGAAGGTGCCGCCGGTATCCCGTAAGCTTTGGCAACCTCGCACGCCTCCGGTCCGAGAAGCAGGTCGCGACCATCTTCCTTTACCTGCCGGAATATGTTTTCCACCTTTGTTCTGTCCACATCAGTGAAGACCCATGGCTCGCCATCGGTGAGGTTCCTCCTCAAGTCGGCGTAACGGGCCAACCCCCTCAAGGTCGCCACGGCTGGCTCGGGGAAGTCGTAAGTGGGAACTCCGTTCTTGGTCAGGTATTTCACAGCTTCTTCCACGGCCGCACCGCCAGTGAAAGCCGCTACCAAAGGTTTGTCCGGGTACTTCCGGCCCATATCCACGATTACCTCGGCCACTTTGCCCACTTCCAGCACTGCAGTGGGAGCCACGAGGACGGACACTCCGTCCACTCCCGGATCTTTCAAGACGGTGTCCAGCGCGGCTTCATACCTGTCATAGTGAGCGTCTCCGATGACGTCCACGGGGTTATGGATGTTGGCCATAGCCGGGAGCTTTTCCTTCAGCACGCTCTCGGTTTCGGCGGAGAAACGGGCCATCTCCATGCCGTAAAGTTCTACAGCATCGGTAGCGACAACTCCCGGGCCGCCGGAGTTCGTAACTATGGCGATACGCTTACCCCTGGGTATGGGTTGGTTTGTAAACGCTACGGCCATATCGAAAAGCTCGGTCATCGTCGAGGCTCTGAGGACGCCGGCGTGAGCGAGAGCCGCGTTGTAAGCCGTATCGGAACCGGCCAGCGCTCCCGTGTGAGAAGATGCCGCTTTAGCGCCGGAAGCGCTTACGCCGACCTTCAAGACCACTATGGGCTTCTTAAGGGACGCCCTTCGGGCGGATTCGATAAATCTCTGGCCGTCAGCTATGTCTTCGAGGTACAGGGCGATGACTTTGGTTTCGGGGTCATCGGCAGCCATGTCGATGTAGTCAGCCTCGTTGAGATCGCCTTTGTTTCCCATGCTGATGAACTGGCTGAAACCGAGTCCCCGCTTCAAACTCCAGTCGAGGATAGCAACGCACAGGGCGCCGGACTGGGATATGAAAGCTATATGCCCCTTCAAGGGGAAGTTCTTGGAGAACGTAGCGTTTATCGGGGTGGACGTATCTATGACCCCGAGGCAATTCGGCCCCACCATGCGCATGTTATACTGGCGGACAATGGAAACAAGCTGATTTTCCAGTTCGCGGCCTTCTTTTCCGGTCTCCTTGAATCCCGCGGTTATAACCACGAGGTGATGGACTCCGGCCTTCCCGCAGTCTTCGGCGACGGAAAGACAAGCTTGCGCCGGAACGCAGAGAACGGCCAGATCCACCGGTTTTCCCACATCACTGACTGTGGGATAGCATTTCTTCCCCATGATTTCCCGTTCTTTGGGGTTAATGGGGTAGATTTCGCCTGGAAAACCGCTGGAGATTATGTTCTCCAGTACGGCGTGGCCGATCTTCCCGGGGGTCTTCGAGGCACCGACTACGGCCACGGAACGAGGGTGAATGATCTCTCTTAAGTCTCGCATTGCTCTTTGTTCGCACCTTCCTCCAATCCATGCAGGTTCATCAGACGCTTGATGGGGCCAAAACCACCATCGAAGAGTCTAACACAAGGGACTGGGTTCGTCTATCACTCCATTTACAGCTAAAGGAAGGGAAGCTTCCCGAAGGCGTCGAATATGCCATTACTGGGAAATAGTAGGAGGGATATGGGAATGCAACGGGAAGGCTACGTGGGAGAAGCGGGGCGTACGTGGGCAGATATAGCCGAATCCACCGGGCTGAGTCCAGCTGTCCTCAGAAAGATTCGCTCGACTTTCCGTCCCTATCTGGGCCTGGATTCCCGAGGATTTCCCGGCGAGGACACCGAGCGCGTGGTCAAGGCGATCGTAGAGCTCAAGCAGAGCGGAATGGACGAAGAAGGGATCATCGAAGCGTTGAAAAGCGCCTTCTCGGAGGGTGGCGGGTGGCCCCAGGAAGTCCTCGCTCGCATGCAGGCATCTGCCACGGCATCCGCTGCCCTTAATGCGAGAGAAGTCTTGGACACCATCGCTACGGGAAACCCTCCCTACGAATATGCATCCTCTAGATCTACATCTACCGGAGACGGCGCGAGTCTTTCTCTCGTGAGCTGGTCGGCTTCGCAGGGTTTCTCCCCGGACGTAGAGAGGTCCATCAGGGAATCCATATTCGATTTCCGTAGAGAAATGCGGCTTTACTTTATCAAGGCCAGGGAACAACAAGACAGGATCCAGGCTCAGCTTTCAAGCCTCCTCGCAGAAATCCGCGAGCTCCGGTATCAATTAGGCCTCTATGCGTCGCGCAAGGAAAGAAAGCAGCGGGGTAGGGCGTAATCACCGGCAGGCCCGGTCTTTAGTGCCGGGTTCGAAACTCTTGCCGACGGAATGACCAGCGACTCAAAGGTCCTCGGAGGTCTCGAGCGCGTCTTGAGCACCACCTTCCGCTTGGGAGGACCAAATCCTCTTCAAGACGCGTCTCAGGTTGCCTCTGACACCCGGGAATATAGAGGATATCGTGGCGGTGAGCTCCTTCATGGTCTGCCGGCGGGTCTTTCCGGCAACCGGACATTCCGCCGGAACCACCGGCAACTCAAGACGTTTTGCCGCAGTCTGGACATCGCTTTCCTCGATATAAACTAGTGGCCTTATTATGGTGACCCCGGTACGGGAAAGATACGTCCGCGGATGAAAGCACCGGAGGTTTCCCTGGTAGAACATATTGAGGAACAGCGTTTCGATGGCATCGTCCAGGTGGTGGCCCAAAGCCACCTTGTTGAAACCGGTTTTGGACGCGTAGGCGTACAGAGCGCCCCTTCGCAAGTTGGCGCACAGCGAGCAAGCAGTTTTACGGGTGGGATAACTTCGAACGATTTCGGCTATGCGGGTTTCTTCAACGTGGTAAGGGATACCCAGTGAGCTCAGGAACGTCTCTACTTCCGAAAAGTCCTGCCCGAGACCAAGGTCTATCGTAACGGCCGAGAGGTCGTAGTGGACCGGTGCCCGCGCTTTGACGTCGGCGAGGAGCCAGGCCAGAAGCAGGCTGTCCTTGCCCCCGGAAACGCCGACGAGTATCCTGTCCCCATCGTCGATAAGGCGCCAGTCGCGTATAGCCGCGGAAAACAAGCGAAAAACCAATCTCCCTGGTCTTTTCATCGCGCTCGTATCGTGCCCTTCCTTTCGCCGCAGATTGCTCCAATCGCTTAGACTGTTCACGACAATTTTATGTCTCTCGCCGGCCGCCTTCTTGCCTTTCCGAGCCGGCGGGATACTCTCCGGTCCAGACACCCTTATACCTCTTGCCGCTGGAAGAAGAAAGACCGGGCTACATACCACCCGTATTCGTGTGTTACAGTACCAGAGGGTGATGGAATTTGTCCGGTATCGTGTACCTCGACAACTCCTCCACGACGAGGCCATTTCCCGAGGTAGTGGCCACCGTGGCGGAAGCTCTGCAAAGCGGATACGGAAATCCCTCTTCTCTTCACAGGTTGGGTGAAGAGGTATCTAAAAGGATCGAGTCCGCGAGGAAAAACGTGGCTTCGCTTCTCGGCGCCGCGCCCGAGGAGGTCTTTTTCACCTCGGGAGGAACCGAGTCTAACAACTGGGCGCTTTTCGGCACATACCGGTTCTTCGGCGGCAAAAGGCCCCACATCATCACCACCGCGGTGGAACATCCGTCGGTCCTGGAAACGCTATCGGCTCTAAAACGAGAAGGAGCTCACGTGACGGTGGTCAAGGTAGACCGTTCAGGCTTTGTGTCACCCGAGGAAATTAAGGGCCACATCCGCGACGATACCGCCCTTGTATCCGTGATGTACGTACAGAACGAAATCGGAACCGTCGAACCCATAAAAGAGATCGGGGCCATCATCGCAGAACTGGGACCGCGCCGGCCCAGGTTTCACGTGGACGCAGTCCAGGGATTCGCCCGGCTTCCCATCGACGTGAAGGAATGGAACGCGGACCTCGTTTCCGTGAGCGCCCATAAAATCCACGGACCCAAGGGCGTAGGCGCTTTATACGTTCGAAAGGGCGTCGAGATTCGTCCTCTCATTTACGGCGGCGGGCAAGAGGGCGGCATGAGGTCGGGGACGGAAAACGTTCCGGGCATTCTCGGATTCGGTAAGGCGTGTGAGATATGGCTTTCGGACCGAACGACAACGGGCCCGGAAAGCGCGAACGGTTTGATGGAGCGCCTCCTGAAACTCCGACGCAAGCTCATCGATGGTGTGAGGAGAATATTTCCCGACGCAATCCTGCACGGCCCCGAAGACGGAAACGTTGCTCCTTACATCGTGCACTTCGCGTTTCCGGGCTTCAGAGGCGAGACGATCCTTCACGCTCTCGAGGCTCGAGGCGTCTTCGTTTCCACCGGCTCAGCTTGCTCTTCGCACCATCCCAAACCGAGTCCGGTCATCCTGGCCCTTGGCAGAAGCGAGGCCGAAGCTCTTTCTTCCATCAGGTTTTCCATGTCCCGGTTCACCACCGATGAGGAAATCGACAGAGCCATAGAAGCTCTGGAAGATGCCCTCAGGGAACTGTTGCCCTGGAGGCAGCCCGCGGAGCGGGGGCGAAGGTAGTTTCCATGGAACGAGTAATCCTGATACGATATGGCGAAATCGCGTTGAAGGGCGAAAACCGCAGGGATTTCGAGGTCGCTCTTAAGCGCAACATCGAGCAAAGCCTCAAAGGGCTGGAGGGAATTACGATCCGGCGTGCACGCGGAAGGTTTTTTGTGGAAGGGCCGGGTCTGGAGAGAAATTCCGAGGCCGACGCGCTGGACAGGCTGTCCAGAGTACCGGGCGTGGTATCGATAAGCCCGTGCCGCATGGTACCCAACGACGTAGAACAAATCGCCGAAGCCGCCAAGGAAATCATGGGCGAGTTTATCGGCACCAATCGCCCCCCTGTTCACGGCAGCCTTTCCGGTGGGCTCGAGCGGAAAAATGCAAAGACGATCGCGTTCAAAGTGGCTTCCAAAAGGGCATGGAAAGGATTTCCTCTCACTTCGCCAGAACTCGACGCCAAGATCGGATCATTCCTCCTCCGGACTTATCCGGAGCTCGTGGTTGATGTGCACAACCCATCGGTTACGCTGGGCATCGAGGTAAGGGAGGACGGGGCGTATCTCTATTCAAAGGAGATCCCGGGCCCGGGAGGACTTCCCGCCGGAACGGCTGGAAAAGGAGTTCTTTTGCTATCCGGAGGTATAGACAGCCCGGTCGCCGGGTATCTCGCTGCCCGGCGCGGCATCAGGGTTCTCGCCCTTCACTTTTGGAGCTACCCCATCACCTCGCAGCGATCCAGGGATAAAGTCGTGGACCTCGTGAGAATCCTCCGGCGTTACGACAGTTGCATCCGCCTTTACGTCGCGCATTTTACCGAGATTCAAACGCGGATCATGGAAAAGTGCCCGGAAAAGTTGCGCGTGGTGGTCATGCGCAGGATGATGATGCGGGTCGCCGAAGCGTTCGCGCTCAAGGAGGGCGCCTTGTGCATAGTGACCGGGGAAAATGTGGGGCAGGTGGCAAGTCAGACCCTGGAGAGCTTGAGAGCGATCGAAGAGGTGACAACTCTCCCCGTTATCAGACCGCTCGCCTGCTTCGATAAACGGGAAACCGTGGAACTTGCCAGGAAGATCGGCACTTATGAGACTTCGTGCCTCCCTTATGAGGACTGCTGTACCGTGTTCGTACCCCGTCATCCCGCCACGAAGCCGGGACTGGAGGACACAAGAGCCGCCGAACGGGCCCTGGATATCGAAGAGCTGGTCGCAAAATGCGTTTCGAACATCGAGGAGGTTCCCATCGACTAGATCGGCCCAAGTATCGCCTCTGGGACCCGTTCCGGCCGGCTCGACCCCACTTCTCCGGAGCCCGGCTCCATCTTCTTTGAACCCCGGTCCTCTTCGGCCTCGCCTTTGAATCGTCTTTCCCGGAACCCCTGCCTCTGCCTGGTGCCTGCCGCGGCCAGCCTTCCATGGTCTTGAGACTTTAGCCCTAAGGCCTGAGACTTTAGCCTCAATTTCGCCTCGAGCCCTTCACTTGCGGTCAGCGGTATCGATTAGATCAGTGAAGCTTCCAACGGGAAGCTTCCGGGCGGCGGCCCGGAAAGCATCGCAAACCGCAGGGATGCGGGGTAAATCTACAAGGAGGTAGATGAAATGAGGATCAACACAAACGTCAGTGCCCTGAACGCGTGGCGTAACCTGACCATCACCGACACGCTTCTGGGCAAGTCCATGGAGAAGCTCTCGTCCGGCTACCGGATCGTGAGGGCGGCCGACGACGCAGCCGGCCTCGCCATATCCGAGAAGATGAGAGCTCAGATCATCGGCTTAAAGGGCGCGGTGAGAAACGCGCAGGACGGCATCTCCCTGCTCCAGACTGCCGAGGGTGCTCTAGAAGAGACCCACAGCATCCTGAGGAGGATGAGGGAGCTGGCCGTCGAAGCTGCATCGGAAACCCTGGGCGATGACGACAGAGCGAAGCTGCAGGAGGAGTTCCAGGCGCTGCAAACGGAGCTAACCAGGATAGCGAAGACCACCGAGTTCAACACGAAGAAGCTGCTGGACGGCAGCTTTGCCGGCACTATCCTCATTGGACCTAACACTGGCGCGGATCACATGGTTAGCTTCGGCATCAGCGATATGTCAGCATCCGCTCTCGGAGTTGACACCACTCAGGTTGCGATTAGCACGTTCGCCACTGCGGTCTCGGCAATTAACGCTATCGACCAGGCCATTGGAAACGTCTCGACACAAAGGGCTAAGCTCGGTGCCCTGCAGAACCGGCTCGAGCACACCATCAATAACCTGAACGTGGCCACCGAGAACCTCACCGCAGCCGAGTCCCGAATCCGCGACGTGGACATGGCCCTTGAGATGGCAAACTTCACGCGCCATCAGATCCTCGTACAGGCGGGCACGGCGATGCTGGCGCAGGCGAACCTGAGACCGCAGTCGGTGTTGAAGCTGCTAGGCTAAGCCGGTCAAAGTTTCGCCCGACCGAGTGCGAAAGACAAGGGAGGTCCCGCAACGGGACCTCCCCTCGCGTTATTGCGCCATCCACCGCCAAGAGCCAGACCCTTGGCGGGATTAGTTGAGCGGATTAGTCGACCGGATTAGTTGACGGGATTAACCTACGGGATCAGTTTAGGGAATTAGTTTACAGGATCAGGTTATCGCCTGTTCTTCCGGCGGTCTGTAGCATGAGATATCTCCCGCATCCTGCGGAGAATACCGGCCACCTTCTCGAAAGCCTCGTCCGGGCCGTAGAGCTCCACGCTCTTCTGCAAAAGCTGCCCCGCCTCCTCCACGCGACCCAGGTTGGCCAGAGACGATATGGCTTTTAACGACTCTTGACGGGTAAGAGGTCGGAAGCTCTCAAGCTCCTGGTACAGTGCGGCACACTCTTCGTAAAGATTGCGGTTCCAGGCGATCTGCCCGAGCATGGCGAGGGTTTCAGGCCGCTTGCCCCTTTTGAGCGAGGTGACCAAGAAATCGGCGGCCAGATCCGAAAACCCCTTCTCGAAGAGGAGCTGGCCTGCGAAAAACTCCGGGTCGTCGCAAGACGAAAGAGCCCTGAGACCCTTTTCGAAAAGCTCGAAAGCGCCTACGTCCAGAAGAAACCCGAGCGCTTTCAAGAGCGCCGGAATCCGTCCCCTCGGAGTGGGTCTTCCCGCGAAGATATCCTGGACCGTTTCGTCCAATCCCTCAACGGGCGGGGCAGGGTCCCCGAGAAACTTGAGAATTTCTCCCCTTGTCCTGTCCCATTTTTCAGCCGATTTCAGAAACCACCGGGAAGCTTCGGTGAACTCGCGGCGGGCGAGATAAACCTCACCCAAAGTTCCCGGGTCCGTAGCGGCGAATTCCTCCGCAAGGCGCATGGCCAGGTCTCCGGCACCGAGCTGCAAGCTCTCGAGAACCGCCGCCCTGACTTTCGATGCGCCCGCTTCCTTCAGCATCTGAAGAGTCTTATCCGGCCACGCCCTGACGAGCAGCCGCTGAGTCGGCGGATGGTCGGGGTTGGAGGCAAGGGAACGGGTCAGATGGCAAAGCGCCCGTTCTTTATCGTTGCTGCCCAGATGAGCTCTGGCCAGCAGGAGGTCAAGAGCAAAGGTTCTCACACCTTCGGTCTCCGGAAGCCACGAAGGGGGAGGAAATTTCGCCGCCTCTTCGAGCAGAGCCCGGGCTTCGCCAGCCCTGCCCGCGGCAATCAGAACTTCGGCGATGGTCTCGGCCAGTTCGAGGAGCCCCGGGAATTCCCGCTTGACTTCGTTCCAGAAGGCCACCATTTCGTCGACCTTGCCCAGGGCGGCGTAGGATTCCACCAGGGCAACTGCGGCAAAGAACCTCGAATGGGAAGCGGGGTGGAGGGTCTTGAAAGCGCTTTGCAGCAGGGGAATGGCTTCGGCGAAGTTTCCTGTGTTTTTCATCTCCACGCCGAGCTGGAACTGGTAGTACGCGCGGTTTTCCCCGCTCTCCAGCGCGTCTGCTACCAAGAGTATGTTTCTTCGTCGCTTGTCCTTACTACGTGATACCAGGGAACTGTAACCTAAGTGCTCAACGACGATGGGCGACGTCACGACCGGCCCTTTGATGCTGGGGAGTATTTGCTCATGTATCCTTCCGGAGTACCTGTACGCGGGCCTGTTCAAATGAACGCGCAAGAGCTGGCAGTCTTTCTCCACTCCCTCGGCCAGGATGTTCTTCACCAAAACCAAAAGACCGTGCGGATATACCCCGCCTTGTGGCAACAAGGAGCGCTTGAACGCGAGCTTTGAGTCGGGGCTGACCCGTTCGTCCGCGTCGATGGAAAACACGTACATGCAGGAGGCCCGATCTATGCAGGCGTTCCTTGCCTTCGAAAAGTCGTCCTCCCATCCGCCGTTGAATACAATCGCGCCCAGGGCCCGGGCCACCCGAGCCGTTCCGTCCCGGGAACCCGTGTCGTTAACCACCGTCTCGTCGGCTACCGGCACGAGGGACAGAAGGCAGTCCTCGATCATCCCTTCTTCGTCTTTCGCGATTATGCAAGCGGAGACGTCCGGTACCTGAGGGGGTGGGGGAATCGGCAGACTTCTTCCGTTGGACAAAAAGAGGAGAAGGGACGGAGAAAACGGGAAAGCAGCGCGTCCGCTTCGCCCTAAAACAGCAGCACCCTCCGCGGGAAGATCGTCGCCGGAAACGTGTCCGGTCTCCGATGAAAGCCCGGCCTGTATCGCTCCGTCAGCCGAAGGTGAGCCCTGGCGAGGCGCGATGACAAGAACGTGATCAGGAAGGAAAAGGAGTCCTTCGATCTCATCGCGGGACAGAGTCTTCGAACTGAGAGCATCTTCCAGGTTTTTTACGACCAGGTAATGAGGAACGCCTGCGAGCGTGAGGGCCGCGGACAGAGGTGGGAAAAAGGATATCACGGTGCCCGGTTTCGCGGGAAGCTGGCGAGCGTAGCCCTCCAGGGGTTTGACTGGAACAATCCGAAATGAATCCCCGTATCGCGCCAAAAGAGGGACGGGGGGCTCGGGGGCGTCCTTCAGCACGAGTTCCTCGTCATCGGAAAACGCCCGAGTCAGAAGATTTACTCTGCAGCCTCTTTCCAGGAGGGCCTCGGCGACGTGGAGAGCTTCACCCATCATCCCGGCAAGCTCGGGCCCAATGAGCCAGAACTGTCCACCTTTTCCTGGCGAGCCCGCCTTTCCGTCAGGAGCGGGTCTCGCGCTTTCCTCAAGTTCATGGCCGGGTTCATGGCCGGCAACGTCTTGCGTCGCGCTCAGGTACCGGCTCAACCTGCGATCCTGACGCACGGCTCGCGCAACCCTGCTTTCGGCATTTTTATCCAGTCGAAGGAAAAGGCCGGCTACGGCCTCTTCTTTCAGTTTCGCATCGGCGAGATAGCTTTTAAAGTCGATGAGCATATCTGCGTCTTCCTTTCTCCAGGTACGGGCAGCTCTGTACGTCGGACCGCGGCTTTTGCCCGGCGCGTCCCCGGAACCTTGTACGTCCGGATTTCGACTCCGACGCGGGAAACGCCTCTCAAGACCAGCCCGCGGTGGGCCCAGGGCTGTGCCCCGGTCCGCGCAGGCCGGTCGACGTGGGGAATCTTTTTCGCAAATTCACCCCCGAGGGCACCCCGCCGGACGCATGGATCTGACCATCGGCGTCAAACCCGATCATCGTTGATATCGAATGAACCGTGGGATAAGTTAAAGGAGACAACGGGAATTCTGGCCGGAAGACGAACCGACACAGCGGCCATGCATTCCGCAAGATATGGTGGGTCAAGACATGGGACGGTACTACGTTGAAACTCACGGATGTCAGATGAACGAACGGGACAGCGAAACCATCGCAGCTTTACTGGAACAGATGGGATACGTCGCTGCAGAGGATCCGCGGAACGCGGACGTCCTCGTAGTCAATACGTGTGCCGTCAGGGAAGCCGCGGAGCGAAAAGCCTGGGCCCGGCTGAGAGAGCTTGCTTCGGTCAAGAAACGCAACCGGGGCGCGCTGGTTGTTTTGGCAGGATGCGTGGCCGAGATCCCCCACACCCTCGAAAAGGCGAAAGAACTCCGGGATTTAGTCGATGTCCTGGTCGGTCCCGCTGAGATATCCAAGCTCCCCGAGCTCATCAGGCAAGCGGAGGAAAAAAGAGAGCTTTGCTATGCTCTTTCGGGACCCAGACGAGGAAGGGTGCCTTTCGGCCCACCTCCCGAAGGAATGCCCAGAAAGCTGGCCTCTGGCGTGAGCGCCTACGTTACGATCATGTACGGTTGTGACAACTTTTGCACTTACTGCGTGGTCCCCTTCGTGCGAGGACCGCAACTTTCCAGAAAACCCGAAGATATTATAGATGAAGTCCGGAAACTGGCTGCGGCCGGATATAAAGAGGTCTTTCTGCTCGGGCAGAACGTAAACGCCTACGGCTTGGACCTGGGAGGGGACTATCGATTCCACCATCTCCTTCGCGACCTGAACCACATAGAGGGACTCGTAAGGATCAGATACGCCACATCTCATCCCCGGGATTTCTCCGAAGAAATGGTGGATGTCATAGCGTCTTTGGACAAGGTATGCGAACATTTCCACCTTCCGGTTCAATCCGGGTCGAATCGGATACTGAAGGCGATGAACCGGGGTTACACGCGAGAAGACTACATCCGTCTGGTCGATTACATTAAGGCGAAGATCCCGGGTGCGTCCGTGACCACCGACATCATCGTGGGTTTCCCTGGCGAAACGGAGGAGGATTTCAAAGATACGCTGTCCCTGGTGGAATACTGCCGCTTCGACGGCGCCTTCACGTTCATCTTCTCCCCCAGGCGAGGTTCGGCGGCCGCCAGAATGCCGGACCAGATACCTTACAAGGAAAAGCAAAGGCGACTCGAACTGCTGGCGGACGTGACTAAACGAATCACGCTGGAAAGGAACAAGCAGCTTCTGGGTTCGGTGGTTGAAGTCCTGCTCGAAGAGCCGGACCAGCGAAATCCCGGTGCAATGCGGGGAAGGACCCGCACCAACAAAATGGTGGTCACCCCGGACGGAGGGCGGGTGGGCGATCTCGTCCTGGTGAAGGTGGAAGAGGCGGGAACCTGGTATTTGAAAGGTCCTACCGTGAAGGCGGCGGAGGATTGATCGAGTCAATAACACATCAATAACACAGACCGATTTCGCTGAGGAGAAAGGATACCGGAGGAAGAGGACCTTGAAAAAAGAGACTCCTATGATGGCACAGTATAAGGCCCTCAAGGCTCAGTATCCCGGAGCCATCCTTTTCTTTCGCCTCGGCGACTTTTACGAGATGTTTTACGAGGACGCCGAGATAGCGTCAAAGGAACTGGGGATCGTCCTCACCGGACGAGATGCCGGCGAAGGCGAACGTGCTCCCATGTGCGGGGTTCCTTATCACACCGTCGACGAGTATCTTGAAAAACTGGTCAGCAAAGGGTACAGGGTAGCCATATGCGATCAGATGGAAGACCCTGCCCAGGCCAAAGGGCTTGTTCGGCGAGAGGTGACGAGACTCGTCACCCCCGGGACGTTCTGGGAAGGAGCCCCGGAAAAGGGCAGTGTGCGCCTGGTTTCCGTGGTGAAAATGGGCAGCGAGGTAGGACTTGCCTGTTGCGACCTGGGTACCGGCGACGTAACGGTGGCATCACTGGCGGCAGATTCTAAGAAGGGCCGAACGACCCCGGGTGTTCCGGATGCGTCCTCGTTCGTGGATGAAATCGAAAAACTGAGCCCGAAGGAATGTCTCGTCCCGGAAAGCCAGAAAGAAAGTCCGGAGGCCCGGGCGCTCGCAGCTATCCTTCCCCAGGCGGGACTTTCCTTTTACCCGGACGAGGCCTTTCGGCCCGAGAGGGCGCAGGAGGAATGCGAAAGGAGATACGGAACCGGGGTACGCGAGGAGCCGTGGTTCTCCCAACCGGCAGTCCTCGCCGCGCTGGGAGGCTTGCTGAAATATCTCTCGGAGACCCAAAAAATCGAACTGAGGCACCTCAAGGAACCACGCTGGCTCGAGGACGACGAATACGTCGAAATGGACGAGTTCACCCGCAGGAACCTGGAGATCAGCAGAAGGCTTCTGGGCGGAACTGAGGGAACGCTCCTGTGGGTGCTGGACGAATGCGCCACTCCTATGGGCTCTCGACTGCTCAGGTCGTGGCTGGAAAGGCCCCTGGCCAACCCGGTGAAGATCGCCAGGAGGCTCGAGGGCGTTCAGGAACTCGTGGACGACGCAGCTATGAGAATGCTGGTGCGAAAAGCCCTCGAACAAGTAAAAGATATAGAGCGTATTCTCGCCAGGGTGTCTTATGGAAGCGCGAACGCGAGAGATCTGGTGGCTCTTCGCAAATCCCTCGAAGCTGCACCCGATGTCAAGAACGCGCTGGCCAAAGCTCGGTCAGCCGTGCTTGCGGACCTTCGAGAAACGATCGATCCCGTCACGGACCTGGTCTCGGAGCTTTCCAGGGCTCTGGTGGACGATCCTCCGGCCACCCTTACCGAAGGGGGGCTGATCAGGCCCGGTTATTCCAAAAGCGTGGACGAACTCAGGGATCTGGCTTCCGGAGGCAAGCAGTGGGTCCTGGAGTTTGAAGCGCGAGAGCGGGAGCGGACGGGCATTAAGTCTCTTAAAGTGGGCTACAACAGGGTTTTCGGGTATTACATAGAGGTGACCCGCTCCAATCTTGGACAGGTTCCTCCAGATTATGTGCGTAAACAAACGCTGGCAGGCGCCGAGCGATTCACCACGCCAGAACTCAGAGAGAAAGAGGCTGCGATCCTCGGTGCCGAATCCCAACTCTTTAAAGAGGAGTACTCCATTTTCCTGAGCATACGGGATAAATGTCTCGAAGCCTGCCGCCGCATACAAAATACCGCGCGTGCGCTGGCGGAAATCGACGTCCTCGCGACTTACGCCCACGTTGCCGCGAGAAACGGCTATGTGAGGCCGGTCCTTTCGGAAGACGGAACCATAGACATAAAGGCCGGGAGGCATCCCGTGCTGGAGAAGACCCTTGGCCCTGGGCAATTCGTTCCCAACGACCTCCTTCTGAACGATAACCGGAGGGTGCTCGTCATCACCGGTCCCAACATGGGGGGAAAATCGACTTTCTGCCGGCAGGCGGCGCTGCTGGTACTGATGGCTCAGGCGGGGTCGTTCGTGCCCGCAGAGAGCGCGGTGATTTCTCCGGTGGACCGGATATTTGCCAGGGTGGGCGCTTACGATGATTTGGTGATGGGACAATCCACGTTCATGGTGGAGATGTCCCAGGTATCGAGGATCCTCGCCCGCGCCACCCGGAGAAGCCTCATCGTCCTCGACGAAATCGGAAGGGGTACCAGTACCTTTGATGGCCTGGCGGTAGCCTGGGCCGTGATCGAGTACATATTGAACTCCAGGACTTGCGGGGCAAAAGCGCTCGTGGCAACCCATTATCGCGAGCTCACGCTCCTGGAGGAGCTTTACAGGGGCGTGAAAAACGTGAGTGTGCTCGTAAAACGCCAGGGCAACGAGCTCACTTTCCTTCACAGAATCGTTCCCGGGCCAGCTTCGGGCAGCTTCGGGGTCGAGGTCGCCCGGATGGCCGGCTTGCCCGAGAGCGTGGTCGCAAGAGCCAGAGAGATACTATCGGGGCTCGGGAGAGAAGCGAGGCGAGCTTCGGGCTCGGGCCAAAGTATCCTGGGAGCTTGGGCTTTGAGAGATGCAGCTCTTCTCCCCGAATCAAATGCGGCTCCGACTCAAACTCTCCCTTTCGAAGCGTCCAAAACGCCGCCAGCACCGGATCCCCTGGCAGAAGAGGTCATAAGAGATCTTAAAGAACTCGACCCCCTCAACATGACCCCCTTGCAGGCTCTTGAGAAGCTGGTCGAACTCACGAAGAAGGTGAAGGGCGGATGACCATTCGTCGTCTGGACCCAACCCTGGCGTCGAAAATCGCCGCGGGAGAGGTGGTCGAACGACCGGCTTCCTGCGTGAAGGAACTAGTGGAAAACGCCATCGATGCGGGCGCCAGGCGGGTCACCGTACTCGTAGAAGGCGGCGGGCTCGAACTCATCAAGGTCTCCGATGACGGTGTCGGGATGAGCAGGGAAGACCTTCCGATGGCCCTGGAAAGATACGCCACATCCAAGTTGAGCGACGTTTCCGACTTGGAGGACGTGAGAACCCTGGGTTTTCGGGGTGAAGCTCTCCCGTCCATCGCTGCCGTATCGAAGCTCACCATCGCTACAAGGCGCCCGGAGGACGAAGTCGGGTCCCTCCTTCGCTGTCAGGGTGGGCAGGTGACTTCCATCGTGGACTGGGGAGGTCCCCCGGGCACCACCGTCACCGTAGAAGATCTGTTTTTCAACGTCCCAGCGCGACTCAAATTCATGAAGTCGAAGGCGAGGGAGCTGGAACTCATTTCGGAAACGGTGACCCGATTAGCTCTGGCCTGGCCCGACATCGCCTTTACGCTTTTTTCCGGCAAGAGACGCATCCTCGAAACGGACGGTCGCGGTCTTTGGAGCGCCCTGGCCAACCTGTTCGGCCCCGAAACAGCAGGTGAACTGATTCCCGTCCAGCACAGCTCCGGAGGCATCGAGATATACGGTTTTCTGGGACTTCCTCGCCTATCGCGGCGGGACAGGTCCTGCGAGTTTTTTTCGGTGGGAAAAAGGCCTGTTAGAAGCCCGCTCTTTTTCTGGACACTGGACCAAGCATATTCGGGTCTTTTGAGAGAAGGAGAGCATCCTTTCGCTGTGGTGGACATCAGCCTTCCACCCGGAAGCGTCGATGTCAATGTCCACCCCCAGAAGACCGAGGTCCGCTTCAAGGACGAGACATTGGTGAGAACTTCGTTACTCGAGGCCATGACCATTGCCCTGCGCAATGCCGGCCTGCTGCAATCCGGCCAAGACTTCTTTGCAAACCAAATACCCAAACCGGATACGTGGAGCCCGGACTGGTACCCTCTCAGTCTGCAAGCACAGCAGGAGCAGGACGTAAGAGACGCTCCATTGGAAGGAAGTCCTTTGGAAGGGGCAGAGGCGGTTTCTTCGCAAGACCTGCCGGCGGGTTACAAATATCTCGGGCGGTTATGGGACACGTTCGTCGTGTTCTCATGCCCAGCTTCGCTGGTAATCGTGGATCAGCACGCCTTTTACGAGGCCCTCGCTTATGTGGAGCTTGCCCGCGAGGAACATCCGTCGCAGCTTTTGCTTTCGCCAGTTACGGTGACCATCGACCCGATGAAGGTCTCCTTGTATGAGGAAATCGAGCCTTTCCTGGAGCAGGTGGGTTTTACGGCAAAGCTTGTGGGGGAGAGAAGCTTGCTCGTCACAGGAGTTCCTGTCGTGCTGGGCCGGGCTATGGCTCCCGATGACGTCAGAGCAGTGCTCGATGGGTGCCGCGGCCGAGACCTCGCTTCGGTCAGGGCAGCTGTGGCTGCATGTCATTCGTCGGTTCGGGCAGGGGACGACCTTAAACCCGAGGAAGTTTCGGAGCTTATCAGACAGTTCATCGCTCATCCGGATATACGCACCTGCCCTCACGGTAGGCCGGTGGCGTACAGGATCACCCGGGACGAGTTGATGCGGTTCTTCAGACGCGGAGGATAGCGCCGGTCCAACAGACTAAGGATTAATCAGAGGTAGCTCCCGACTACGGCGGGTAAGACGCAACTGCAAGTGCCATGTCTACGCCGGCAAGAGTTGATACGCACGACCTGTAACACGAAACGCACGGGCTAGGCGCAGCGCAACTGTAAACCATGGGCACGGAACTTCGGAAAGGTATAGTTGTAATCACCGGTCCAACGGCCAGCGGGAAGTCGCGGCTGGCTCTGGACTTGGCTGAGCTATTCCCGGTGGAGATCATCTCCGCCGATTCCATGCAGGTTTACAGGGGTATGGACATCGGCACCGACAAGCCGTCACCGGATGAGCGCCGGCGCGTGCCGCATCATCTCATAGATATCAAAGATCCCGATGAAGAATGGAGCGTCAGAGAGTTTCAGGAGCGTTCCCGGCGAGCTATAGAGGAGATCCGTGCGAGAGGGAGGTACCCCATGATAGTAGGCGGGACCGGATTCTATATAAGGGCGCTGTTGAGAGGTTTCCCGCTGGATGACGCCGGTCCCGACCCGATATTTAGAGAGGAGATGCGAAGGGTCGCACGGGAGAAGGGAACCCAGTACCTTCACAACATGCTGAAACAGGTGGACCCCGAAACCGCGGAGAGAGTCCACCCCAACGATGAGAAACGTATCATAAGAGCTCTTGAATACTACAAGGCGACGGGAAAGCCCATCTCCCTTAGATTAAAGGTATCCCCGAAAGAGGCGACGTTCGACGCGCTTGTTTTGGGATTGCGCTGGTCGCGAGAAGAGCTCAGGCAGAGAATAGAAGCCAGAGTCCATCAGCAATTCAAGCGAGGGTTCGTTCAAGAGGTACGGAACCTGCTCGAGAAAGGATACTCGAGAGATCTCCCCAGCATGTCTGGACTAGGGTATAGAGAAGTCACGGACTTTCTTTACGGTCTCACCACGGAAGAGGAGTGCAAGAGACTCATTTGCCGAAACACCGCCCGGTTTGCCAAGCGCCAGTTCACGTGGTTCGCCCGGGAACCGGACATGGTCTGGATTGAGTGTGGTGGCGGGAAACCGTGGGAGGATGTGGTAGACGAGGCCAGGAAGCTCATCGAAGACAACCTTGGTTGGAAGACGTAGATTCCCGTGAGGGGGTGCTGTGATTGAGCAAGTCCGGGGCAAATACCCCTGTTATTCAGGACGCCTTTCTTAACGAGATTAGAAAACAAGGAATTCCCGTAACCATCTTCTTGGTAAACGGCTTTCAGCTGAAAGGCACGATCAAGAGCTTCGATAACTTTACGGTCATGCTGGAAAGCGACGAACGCCAGATGCTGGTATACAAGCACGCGATATCTACGGTGATACCGTCACGACCGGTGTTGGCGAAACATGGGGAAGAAACTGCGAAAGAAACTGGGGAAGGAATCGAGGAGGAAACCAGGGGTAAATGAAGTCCGGAGCAGGGCCATCTCATAAGGTTATAACCCTCGACGTAGTTTAATTGAATTTCGTCTCCGATAGCACGTTCCCCAGTGCTGGGTCCAGCGCGAAGAGAAGGATCACAAGGAACTGACCGTCAAGCACCCGCGCGCCATACCAGGCTCCGGATGAAATCCGTCTGAATTCCTGCGGTGCCGGGCACCACGATGCGGTTCAGCCCGCGCACCATACGAGACTCCGGATGAAATCCGTCTGAATGGGTAAGCTTTCTTCGTCCAGTCCTGATATTGGGAGGTGAAGACCATTGCCTAGAGACCCGGTTTGCGGAACGAACGTCAATGAGGACAGAGCAGCCGGACGGTCGGAATACCGCGGACGGTCGTATTATTTTTGCTCAGACCGTTGCAAGATGGAGTTCGACAGAAGTCCTGACAGGTATGCCACACCCGACGAAACGAGGGAACGCGACGACAGGACCGGGCGAACCGGCTGGACCGGAGATAGGTCCAGGTAGACGGCGTGAGAAAAGCCGGTCAGAGCGGCAGGGGCTTGTGGCCTTCAAGTTTGGGCTGCGAGCCCCTTTTCAGTTTGAGCCCGCCCCCGTCGCACCGAAGCCGCACACCTGGAAGGGCGTCATCGAAAGTCGACTGGATGGAAGCGACGAGGACCTTCCGTGCGTATAATGTGTGCGAGTGGGATGGGGGAGGGGTTCGTCGCATGGTACGCAACGTCGTTCCTATTTCTCCCGCCGGCCCGGTTCTCCAGTTGGTCACCAGCGACCATAATCCATCGGCGTTGAGGTCCTCCATTCCTTTCACTCCTTCCACCACAAGCGTCCCCTTGAGAAGGCGGGGATTGGAACCCGCAATGAAAGCCATGGGCGAACTGGAAGGTCTCATCGGACTCCGCCAAGTCAAGGATTTAATATTTGAGGTCGCTGCCTTTTGTCAGGTGCAGAGGTACAGGGAACGCGCTGGTCTCAAGGTTGAAAACCCAATTCTCCATATGGTTTTTAAGGGCAACCCAGGGACTGGTAAGACCACCGTTGCCCGGATCATGGGAAGGATATTCAAGGAACTGGGTGTCCTCGAAAGCGGGCACGTTGTCGAGGTCGAGCGTGCCGACCTCGTCGGCGAGTATATAGGACATACCGCTCAGAAAACGAGGGAACAAATTCGGAAGGCCCTCGGTGGGATATTGTTCATCGACGAAGCCTACTCTTTAGCCAGGGGCGGCGAAAAGGACTTCGGCAGAGAGTGTATAGACTGCCTGGTCAAGGCGATGGAGGATCACGGCCGTGAGACCGTCTTCATCCTCGCAGGGTATCCTGCGGAAATGGAGATGTTCTTACAGATGAACCCGGGTCTTCGGTCGAGATTTCCAATCCAGCTCGAGTTTCCTGACTACACCGTCGAGGAGCTCCTTGCCATCGCCAGAGCGATGTTCAGAGACCGGGATTATTACATGACCTCCGACGCGGCGGAGGTCCTAGGAGCTATTTTGCGAGAAAGAGCCGCTCGTGAAGCGGTACCCTCAAACGCCCGGCTCGTGAGGAACATCGTGGAAAAGGCAATGCGCCGGCAAGCGGTGCGGCTTGTAAAACGCGGCACTTTCGGGAAGCAGGAACTGATGACCATAGGCCCCGAAGAAATACTGGAGGCGGCTTCCGGAGGGTAGCGGATGCCCGGCCAACAATTACAGGAGCTACAAGACAGTCATGACCCCTACGATGAGCAAAGTGTCATCCTGGGTTACGTAAGAAGAGCGAAGTAGCTGTAAGCGGTACCGACCGCGGCCTTTGCTATAATGAAGCTGGAAGGTGATAACCCAGCGTGGACGTGGAAAGCAGGAAGTCCCGAGGCATCGTTGCATCTCTGAAGAGCGGCAGCGATGATGCTACCGCCGAGGGCATGCAGGAGCTAAGCCGGCTAGCAGAAACCGCCGACATCCAGGTGGTCGCTTTCGCAACCCAGTCCAAATCAGCGCCCGACCCGTGGAGCTATTTCGGAGCGGGTAAGGTCGAGGAGCTCCGAAACCTGTGTGAGACCCTCAACGCTCAAGTGCTCTTGGTCAACGATGATCTTTCGCCCGGGCAAGAGCAGGCCCTCAAGGACCTCCTGGGGGTCGAAGTGTTGGACAGGACAGCTCTTATTTTGAAGATTTTCGCATCCCACGCCCGTACCCGGGAAGCGAAACTTCAGGTTGAGCTCGCATCCCTCAGGCACCAGCTCACGAGGCTCAGAGGAAAAGGCGAATCCATGTCCCGTACCGGTGGTGGCATAGGGACGAGAGGACCGGGTGAACAGGAACTTGAAGTGAAAAGGCGTCTCATCCGAGATAGAATACGCCACATCTCCAAGGAAATAGAGGCGGTGAACCGCAGGCGGCTCCTGTACAGGGAAAGAAGAAAAAAAGCGGGAATTCCCGTAGTAGCTCTGGCCGGTTACACCAACGCGGGGAAATCCACGCTCTTCAAAAAGCTCACCGGAAGAGACGTGTTGGTCGAAGACAAGCTTTTCTCGACCCTGGACACCCGAGGGCAGCCCCCGTGGTCGCCGGCACCTGGTCTCCCCAAGGTGGCACTGGCTGGATACGGCTGGCTTTAAGGGACCCAAGCCGCACCTGCCGCACCACTTAGTCGCCGCATTCCGTTCAACTCTGGACGAATCCCTCGACGCTGACCTCATCCTACACGTAGTGGACGTGTCTTCACCGTCCTGGGAAGCCCAGGCGAAGACCGTAGTGGAGGTCCTCGACAGTCTCGGAAAAGCGGATACGCCCACCATAACGTGCTTCAATAAGATCGATAAGGCGCCCGAAATCGATCTTGCTGCTATCGTAAAACGATACAAGCCTGCGGAAGCCATATCCGCGCTGACAGGAGAAGGCCTGGATCGGCTGGCCAAACTGGTTGCTTCGTTGATTGGCGAGGGCAGGGAGGAATTTTCATTCGAAATCCCGTACTCCAGGGCGGATCTTTTGAGCGAGATCTACCGGCGGGGGAGGGTTCTCAACGAGGAGTACAATTCCCGGGGGGTCAAGGTGACCTGTCTACTCCTTCCTGCGGACGCCCGGTCCATCCTTAAGAGACTGTACAAAGGCCAGCCCGCCTATGAAACGTTTCGAGAAGCTCAACCGCCTGCGGATACGGATGTGCAGACCGGGGCGCTGAGAGCCACGAGGTGACCTGCGTGCCCGGATCGGGGAAAAATCCTTTGTTCTCGCTACCGCAACAATTCTCCGCTTACCTCCTGGGAGAGGGAGTGTCCGATGAGCTTTTGAAGCTCGCCACCGACGTTCTGGATTCAGTCAAGGACATTTGGCGGGAAGTCGATGATGTCGCGCTGGTCAACTCGGCCAGGGTCATTCAAGCCTTCAAGGCGGAGAAGATATCCCAAGTCCACCTGAATCCGTCTACAGGTTATGCATATTCGGACCCGGGAAGGGATGCACTCGAGCGGGTATACGCCCGAGTTTTCGGTGCTGAAGCCGCTTGTGTGAGCTCGCACTGGGTGTCAGGGACGCACGTTCTGGCCACAGCTTTGAGAGGGCTGCTCCGACCCGGTGACGAACTCCTATCGCTTACGGGCAACGTGTACGAAACGCTGAAGCCGGTTATAGGCATTGATAACTGTGGGGAAAACCGAACCCCACCGTCTCGGGCGCAGCGCGGGCAGGGTCTTACCGGGAAGGGTCTCACTCTGAAAGATATTGGGGTGACCTTTCGCCAGGCCGACGTTACGGGATTGACGGCCGAAGGTGAGGGAAGACGGTCCCCGGAGGGTCTCGAGAAGGCCGTTTCGACTCTCCTGAAACCCGACACAAAAGTGGTCTTCATTCAGCGATCCCGGGGATACTCGATGCGGCGGCCCTGCTCTGTTCGGGAGATCGGAGAGATGGCGCAAGCAGTTCACCGCGTAAATCCGGAAGTGGTGGTCCTGGTTGACAACTGTTACGGTGAGTTCACCGAGGTCGCTGAGCCGTCGATGGTCGGCGCGGATGTGGTGGTAGGTTCTCTGATTAAGAACCCCGGTGGGGGACTGAGTCCTATCGGGGGTTATGCCGTCGGCAGGGAAGACCTTATTGGCGCGGTCAAAGAAGCGCTTTACGCTCCGGGGATAGGAACAGGCGTAGGCGCAAACCCTCTCGGATACCGACCCTTCTTTCAGGGCTTGTTCATTGCGCCTCACGTCGTGGCGGAAGCATTAAAGGGTTCGATCTTCGCTTCTTCCCTCTTTGAGCGCTTGGGCTACCTGGTAAGTCCTGCGCCCGAAGAAAAGCGGTCGGACATAGTGCAATGCATCGTCCTCGGCACACCGGACAAGGTAAAGGTTTTCGCCAGAGCGATTCAGTCTTGTTCGCCAGTGGACTCCCATGCGACGCCGGAGCCCTGGCATATGCCGGGTTACGGTTCCGATGTGATCATGGCGGCGGGCACGTTCGTGGACGGGTCGTCGATAGAGCTTTCGTGCGACGCGCCTTTCGAGCCGCCTTATGCGGTATATCTGCAAGGGGGACTGTTCAAGGAACACGTCATCATGGCGACCCTGGTGGCGGCAGCTATGGTCGGACCAGCCTCCAAGATGACCTGAAAGGCAAGTCATTCAAGATGCAATGGAACGGTAAAGTCCGATGACCTTGCCCAGAATTTTCACATCCTTTGCTACGATGGGCTCGAAGTTAGGATTGCGGGGTTCGAGTCTCACGGCATCCCGGTCACGGTAAAACACCTTCACCGTGGCCTCATCCTCGAGGAGGGCGACCACGATGTCCCCATCTTCGGCCGTATCCTGCTGCCGCACCAGCACGTAGTCGCCGTCCTGGATTCCCGCCTCGACCATGCTGTCGCCTTCCACTTTGAGAAGGAAAGCCCTCTCCGACCTGACGAAGCTCTTGGGAAGCGGCACGATATCCTCGATGTTTTCGATGGCGAGAATGGGGACACCAGCCCGTACTCGGCCCACTATCGGGACCATCACGGCGTCAGAACCTGTGTCGGCTTTCTCGACCACCTCGAGAGCCCGCGACCTGAACGGCGTTCGCTTGATGTACCCTTTGCGTTCGAGGGTCCTCAGGTAGGTGTGAACCGTAGCTGTGGACTTCAACCCCAGAAGGTCACACAGCTCTCTTACCGAGGGGGGATACCCTCTTTGCTGTATGCTGCTTTGGATGATTCTCAACGCCTTTTCCTGGTGCTTTGTGAGTTTCTCCACGTACACGCCTCCTTTCGGCGCTGTCTGCAAAAGTTACCCTCTACCATATGTTAGCAGAGTAGTACCTGAGCATGCAAACATAGGTTTCAAAAACACAAGTTCGGATCCCCGCTCAATAACGGTCTCTTTGGCCGCGTGCCTGCTCGTTTCGTTCCCCATCCCGAAATCATCGCTAACAAATCACCCCCAAGCGACGGGTCTGTCAAGAGCGCAAGGGCGCGCCAGACCGTGCCAGAAACCCGTCAAACTGAGGGCCTTGGTGGGCCGGATCCTTGCGTACCTGAAACGAAGGGGTGTGCTGAGAGAACCACTGAAAAAGGTAAAGGCCAGGACGACTCCAAGGAAACGCGACTATGCTACCCGCAAGCCCCCGGACTACGAAGTCAAAGAGCCGGGCGACCTCATTGAAATCGACACCATGGACGTGCGGCCAGAGCCCGGATACGTCTTCAAGCAGTTTTCTGCAGGCGACGTCATATCGAAATGGGGGTTCAGTGACGTAAGAACCGCAGCTACCTCATCTCTGGCCAGGGAGTTCCTGGAGGAACTCATCAGAGCGAGCCCATTTAAAGTCGAGGGTGTGCAAGTGGATGGAGGAAGTGAGTTCTACGGCGACTTCGAGCAGGCGTGTAAGGAGCTTGGCATCAGACTTTTCACGTTGCCGCCGCGGTCCCCAAAACTGAATGGCGTCGTCGAGAGGCTTAACCGGACCTTCAGAGAAGAATTCTGCGCCTGCTATGACGGGGAATTGACGCTAGAGGCTATGAGACCGGCGCTCAAGCGATGGACGAGCGAGGTGTATAATCAGCTGCGACCACACCAAAGCCTGGGGTATGTAAGCCCCGCCCGCTACCTGGAAACGCTCGGCATAGGCCGGTGTGTCGCGTGACTTGAACTAGTACACCCGTTCAGGTCAAAAGAATCTGCGACGGTACAGCTATGCATCCCGTCTCCTGAGCCTGTGTGGCAAAGGGTACAGGATAAAAGCACGCGATGGCCAAGGAGTACCGCCTCGTAGCCGATCCGAGGGTCAAACCCAGCCGGAAACGGCAGAAAACCTATGGCCCTGAGGTGCTGGAGCCGTTGAAGTACATCTGTGCGGTCATGGACTTCCCGTGTGGGAAAAGACTGGCGGACTGCTGGAATGGCTCGTGCCAGAACTGGAGGAGTGCGGCGAACTCAACGTAGCCCCACAGGTAAAAGAGAAACTGCTGTCCATTTCCCCTTCGACCATCGACCGAATGCTTGCTTTCGATCGAAAGACCCTTATTATCAAGAGACGCTGCTTAACCAAGCCAGGCACTTTGCTCAAGCATCAGATCCCGGTTCGTACCTTTGCCCAGTGGGATGATGCCCGGCCGGGCTTCGAGGAGGTCGACCTGGTCGACCATGGTGGAGGCTCAACCCAGGGTGAGTACGCGTTTACCCTGAATGTGACCAGCGTATCGGCAGGCCGGACTGAGATGCGTGCGGTCAAAAACAGGGCTCAAAATGGGTATTCGAGACCCTGAATCTCATCAGGAGAAGATTTCCATTTCCCCTTTTGGGGATTGATTCCGACAACGACAGCGCTTTCATAAATGACCACCTGATTCGGTTCTGTCAGCAGAACCGTATAACCTTCACCCGTTCAAGGGCGGGAAAGAAGAACGACAACTGCACGCGGAACAGAAGAACTTGTCGGTAATAAGGAAAATGGTTGGGTACAACCGCTATGACACAGAAACGGAGCTGAACCTGCTCAACCGCATCTACAACATACTCCGACCGTATCAGAATTTCTTTCAGCCATCTGTGAAACTGATTAGCAAGGAACGGGTCGGTAGCAAGGTGATAAAACGGTACGACACGCCCGCAACCCCTTATCAACGAGTCCTGGCCTCGGAGCCCGAAAAGAATAGGGAGTTGCCGGAGTTCCGCTCCAGGATGAGCGAGCTATTCGCCTCCAAGGGCAACTCAGAGGTCGTAGAGGTGGCATTGATATGCTGGGACAGTCAGTTAACCGAGGCAGTAGAGCCGGTGGAGAAAAACGTCCTGCTCATCAAGATACTCCGCTCGGTGACCATAGCCGATCGGCGCTCATCGCAGCGGGTGTCGGCGCGCTGATGGTGTTCCAAAAGGCCAGGGAGGCCGCCATCATGCGCGTGCTGGGTGTGACGAAACGTGTGGCTCGTTTCCATGCTTTGCGGGGAGCAGGCCTTGTTATGCCTTTTAGGCTTGGCGCTCGGCCTGGGCTTGTTAGCCGCGCTTCGGGACTACGTTTCTGCCGCCTTTACCGTCCGCACCCTTGGATGCGCAGGGTTGTATCTAGCGGGGTGCCTTCTTGGGGCGTGGCAGGGCACAAGGCTGGTCACCGACCGGGCGCCTCTTGAGCTATTGCAGGTGAAGGAGTGACGAGGACGGGCCATTCCGGACTATGGTATTTGGGGACAGACAAAACATGAGCGAGCCGCGATTCGCCGAAGAAGGAGATCGCTGCCAAGGCGTCGAATACCCGACTTGGCAGGCAATGGTTGTTATGGTTGAGCAAGAAGTACCGAGATCGCAGAACCTTGGGCGACTTTGGACCCGTTGTAGGGAGGAGGGGCCAAGAGTGGAGAAGCCCTTCATCCAGCTATTTCGTACACCGAACAGCTGCTATTTCCTAGATGTCAATAGAAACGAGTTTGTACCCATTAGCGTATCGTCTTTTCAGTACTTACGCGAGATCATGCTGGGAATGCATGGTTGGGAGGATTCCGCACCGGATGAGTTAAGAGACCTTAGAACACAAGGTTATCTTTCCTCGCAAAGTGCAGTCAAAGAGGTACGCCACCCGTACAGCAACTTTCTCGGGACTTTTCTTGATAGGAAGCTGGCAAAGATTACCCTTCAAGTCACTCAAAACTGTAATTTCCGCTGTAAGTACTGCATCTATTCAGAGGAGCGCAACCTTAGACAGCGGTCCCACTCCAATAAGCGGATGACGTGGGCCGTGGCAAAGAAAGCAGTTGATTTTCTTTTGATACACTCTGTCGACAGCAAGGAGGTCAACGTAGGCTTTTACGGTGGTGAGCCTTTGCTCGAGTTCCCGCTGATTCAACGGGTCATTGAGTACTCCCGGAGTCGCTTTCACGGCAAGAAACTCACGTTTAGCATCACAACGAACGGGTCTCTGTTGACCGATGAGATTATCCGCTACTTTCATGCGAATGACGTGTCCATGATGATCAGCCTTGATGGACCAAAAGAGATTAACGACCGAAATCGGGTCTTCCCGGACGGGCAAGGGACTTACGACGTCGTAATTGAACGTATCTCCAGGGTCAAGGAGATTGCGCCCGAATATGCTGAGAAGCTCCAAATCAGCATGGTGCTGGACCCCGCCAATGATTTTGACTGCATAAACTCCATCTGCCTGGAAGCCGACGTGTTCGACAAGCAGCAGATCATGCCTTCGCTTGTTGATCGTGACTACGATGGGGTTGAGGTCGAATTCTCCGAGCAATACGCCTGGAAATCCGCGTATCATCGCTTCCTGGCCATACTAGCCCACTTCGGGCGCTTCCCGGAAGGTGAAGTGTCGCCTGTTGCAAGCCGCTCCCTGTCCGCAGCTCTTGCAGACCACTTCAAAATCGAGACATCGGCAGGTCTGTTTCCAGTCGATGCTCCTGCGGGTCCGTGCATACCCGGACAAATGCGTCTTTTCGTGGACGTCGACGGACGCCTCTTTCCGTGTGAGCGGGTGAGTGAGAAGTCACCTGCCATGTCCATAGGAACACTTGATGGGGGCTTTGACCTGAAGCGCGCCGACCAGCTGCTGAACGTGGGTCATCTGACAGAAGATGTGTGCAAGCAGTGCTGGTGTTTCCGGTACTGCGGCATCTGTGCGAGAGGGGCCGACGCTGGTGCTCATGAGTTGTCTGCGGAGGCTAAGCTCTCGTCTTGCGAGAAACACAGGAATATGGCCTATGGCAAATTGAAGGAATACCTCCTGTTCAAGGAGATCCCCGCTTTCTATGGAACGCAGACGAGGTGCACAAGCAAGGAAAGGGGGAGGGCTAGATGAGGACTCCGGCAGCGCTGTTTCCGTTTTACTCCCAACTATTGCCCTACGTCAGACAATTCGAAGAGTTGCAGGACGAGTATCTACTTCGGAGGCTGGTTTCCCTTTCGGGTTTTGGCTTGTGTGGTCGGGACGCGGCTTACTCGCGCAATCAACCTGAGCTCGGAATTAGGGTTACTGATACATTGGAGCCGGACGACCCAACATGGGATGTTCTTTTGCTCACCAGGGCTGTTGGCACAGAGGCTGCAGAATCCATACTCGAGAGTGAAGCCGAGCGGGTGCTCGTGTGCGGAAAAGCTGTCCTATACTTTGGTAGCAGCATAACGAGTGTTCCGAAGAGAATGTGGACACTATCGGAAGCGTACCCGGGAAGGGTTCACATTCATGCCGGGGAAACCGGCATGCCAGTGAGTCTGAGAGTAAGCAACAATTATTACAACCATCTTCACGCGCCAGTGGTTCTTGTAGGAGGGCTGGTTGAAGAAGCAGATACATCTGAGGTCCTGCTTCGGCTGGCAGTCCGGCTGCGGGCAGACGGACTCTTCTTCACAGGAATAGTCAGGCATTCGATTGGAAAGCTCTTCGGGCTTCATACATTGGACCACATTTTCGATAGAAAGGATCTGACCGAGGCTGAGAAGATACAGAAACTCAACGTGTTTCTAAAGACTCTGGAGATCGAAGAACGACCAGACGTCATCATAGTCGAGGCGCCCGATGCTCTGATGCGTTTTAGTGATTTTGCACCGAACGGTTTTGGAATCCGCACCTACATGGTTTGCCAAGCGGCCCGTCCGGACTTTCTTGTCTGCTGCGTTCCCTGCGACATGGTCAACGGAGACTTCCTGGACGTGCTTAGCTTGGACTTCGAACGTCGCCTCGGTTGCCCGATTCACGCGGCACATGTAAGCAACGTAGTAGTAGACGCCATGGACGCTATGCAGAGGCACAGCATCTCATATGTTCACGCAGATATGAACGCGGTATCGAAGCAGGTGGCCAGATGGTCGGAAGATTCGGCGATTCCCCTGTTTGACGTTGTTGGAGATGGTATAGAAGGGCTTTACGGCCGTTTATGCGATGCGGTGACGCTGGGAAAGCGAGGCTGAAGGGAAGTATTCGAGTCCTCTGTTCGGTTGTGGTACTGCGCTGCTCTCCCTACTTTACTCAAGGAGGTGAATGACAGTGGCTCGCTTGAGGAAGAAACGCCAGGGCAATTCGGTTGTGGCGTACTACTGCGCCTGTATGGGGTTGTGCGACTGTCCGTGTTTTTGCTCTTGCTCGTGCCCCGACGACGAGTTAACGTGGGGGCTCGTTGACCGTGGCTTTGTTAACAATTCCGACTCTACTCGGAACTACCGCGACGAGAACTACAGCCCGTTGCGGGACTATGAACATGCTGCCCACGCCAGCTAAGGTATCCCGATAGGCGCGGTCGCGTTGTTGTCGCGGTAGTCGTATCTTGGGTCAGTTAGAGCAGCGCGGTATTTCGCAACGCGGTGGCACCGGATGCTAACTCAGGTGCCACCGGTTTGTGGACAGCAAACAGGAGTGACGCGTAGATGATAAAGAACGTGTGTCTGAAATCTGCCTTGCGGCAGCCCGCCCGCACGCTGGTTCTGGTACTCCTTATTGGCCTGATATCCTTCGCGTTTGTCTCCAAAGTGGCGGAATACCTGGTGGTGAACCGGGAGACGGACCGGCTGGCGGGGTATTATCGCTCCATCGGAACACTGCACAAGCTCACAGCTGAAGACGGTGACTGGGACGTTCAACAGGGGGTTAGAGTGGTCTCGGAGAGCCAGTACGTGGCTTTCGAGGACCTTCGGAGGCATTGTTCGGGGGTGCTTCAAGGGATCTACAACTCGGATTTGGACGCTAACGGATGGGATAGAGATTTTTTCACCTGGGACGTGGTGTTTTACGGAAAGCTTTTGTCGAAGGCCCACTTACCGGGTACCATCGAGGAATACCAGTTCAGGTTTGAGGTGGACGATGTAGTCGCGGGCTTCCCTGAGTATGTGCGGGAGGGCAAGGAGATCAATCTCAAATACTTCCCCAAGTATGTGCGAGACCCCGCTGTTTTCCCCTCTGGGCTGAAGTACGTACCCGGGAATCCGGATGAGATGGAAGCACCTTACAGGTCGCTAAAAGTGGGCACGCGCTATCTTGTTAGAGCCCGCTTTGACCGTCCCTACTGGGCGTTTTACGTGAATGAGCGAGGCAGGTCGGCAGGCGATTTCCTTACCATCAAACCCCTCCAAAGTGGCGTTTGGTTCCAGGAGGTGGAACCGGGGGCCCGTGTGGATCTTGCGGACCCGGGCTGGGCGGAGTTGGCGGAGGATCTCGCGATCATGGAAGAAAACCAGCACACGATGCGGGTCACCAGCACCAAGGACATGAGCTCCATGCCCGAGACCCAGGAAGCTTCGAAGTACCTTTATCTTGTGAAAGGCCGTTGGCTGGACAGAAATGATCATCTAGAAGGACGCCGGGTATGCGTGGTGCACAACGATTTTGCGGTACGGCGTGGGCTTTCGGTAGGGGATAGAATCACGCTCAAGCTGCGGGCAGGGCCCTATGGGCCGTATATCGACCCCGCAAAGGAGCGTCACGCGTGGCAGGGTTACGAGACCCACACGGAAGGGTTCGAGATCGTGGGACTGTACGGCAGACTCGCACCGTACCCACAGGACCAGCCCACCTTATTCAGCATCAACGTGTACATCCCCGACTCGTGTATGCCCGCTGGGTACGATTCCACGGAAAGAGTCTGGGAAGGTGACTACAGTTTCGTCCTCGACTCACCCGAGCACGAAGACGATTTCCTCGCTGAAACGCAGAAGGTGCTCAAGGATCTGGGCATTGAAGTCCGCTTTGTCGAAACCGGCTGGAACAACTTCCAGGCGACCGCCGTTCCGCTAAAGCAGTCTCTCGCCATAAACGTGCGTGTCTTCTCAGCTGTGCTGGTTGTGGCCATGGCGCTGGCAGCCTTCCTGTACCTGTGGCAGCGAAGGAGGGACTTCGCCATCATGCGTTCGATGGGTGTGCCGAAGTACCAAGCCATCAGGCAGTTGGTGTGGTCCATGGTCGCGATTGGAACGACAGCTGTTGCTGCGGGCGGGATTGTTTCATGGCGGTATGCTCTCGGAAAGGCAGCCGGGACTTTGGCAGTTCTTCAAGGACCGAATGGTCAGGGACCTTCGGCTGACCTGTCGCCTCTCTGGCTGGGTGTTCTTTGCATCCTGGTGGTTGTCGTGCTGCTGTCTTTCACTACAGCGGGAGCGTGGGTCATGTCGCGGCACCCTGTATTGGAGCTTCTTCAGGGGGCGGAATCGCGGGCGGTGCGGAAGAGAAGGCTGGCGGCACGGGAGGAAGGAGGTGGTGTCACCGACAAAGCGCTCCGGGTGTCATCTGACGCCGTCCAGGTTGTGCCGGAGGGCGGGATGGCCCGTCCGGCCCGGGAAGTCCGGGCCCGCAGGACCTCCGGTGGCACCCTGTCGTCCAAATACGTGCTCAGGCATATCCTCCGGGCGCCCCTTAAGTCCTTCCTGACCGTGTCGGTGGCCCTGGGCTTCACCGTGGCCCTGGGATGGCTCGACTGGTCCATAGAGCAGAACAACGCCAGGCTCGATGAGCTCTACCGCGCCACTCAGGTTGAGGTCCAGATCGTGCGGGTCAATCCCTCGCTGAGCACGGAGACAGGTTTCATCCCATCCGGAAAAGTGGACGCGGTACTGAACACCGGATTTGTGAAGGATGCCTACCTCGTGGCAAAGTCAAGCGCGGGGATGGTGGGTGCCTTTGTGAACGGGGAGGGGCCGGAGAGGGACTATGAGCGTTCGGTGTCGAAAGTGCCGCTGTTGGGTTTCAGCCGCCCGGAATGTTTCTTCAGCGAGATGGGAAGGAACGTCAAGGTTGAATATGCCGAAGGCTGCGATCAGAGTGTCTTCTCAAAGGATTGGACTGGTCAGGCCGGCGGGAAGTTCCCGGTTGTTTTGCCCAGAGCCATGATGTCCAAGATCGGGCTGCGCCTTGGAGATAGCGTGTGGGTCCAACACAAGAGTGCATTCAGCTCGATAGACTGCAGGGTGGTCGGGCAGTACGCAGGAACGATCGGGTTGGGTGAGACGCCGGTCCTGCTTCCCCTGTCTGCGCTGAAAGCCCTCGAGACAGGCTTTCTGCGTTACTCGGTCGCGAGATTCGCCATAGATCCCGAGAAGAACAGGGAGTTGCCGGAGTTTCGCGCGCAGATGAGAGCGGTCTTCGGTGAAGCCGGCAAGTCCGACGACGCGGATTTGGCCCTGTTGTTCTGGGATAACCAGCTGACCCAGGTGGTGGAACCGATGGAGAAGAACCTTGTGCTGATAAGGATACTCCGTTCGGTGACCATCACGACTTCGGCGCTCATAGCAGCGGGTCTCGGCGCTCTGATGGTGTTCCAAAAGGCCAAGGAGGCCGCCATCATGCGCGTGCTGGGTGTGACGAAAGGCCTGGCCCGTTCCATGCTCTGCGGGGAGCAGGGTTTACTGTGCCTTCTGGGCCTGGCCCTGGGCCTGGGCTCGTTTGCCGCGTTGCGGGGTGAGGTTTCTGCCGCCTTCACCTTTCCGGCTCTCGGATGCGCGGGGCTGTACGTGGTCTCATGCCTTGTCGGGGCATGGTTGGGTGCAAGGTCCGTCACCGACCGGCCTCCGCTTGATCTCTTGCAGGTGAAAGAGTAACAGGTCATACGACGTTCGTATGCTTGGAGGAATCGATTCTGCCGGGAGGGTATGCGAGAATGCCTGAGTTGAGACTTGAGAACGTCAGCTATCGTTACAAGAACGCGGACCGGCTCGCTGTTAACGACGTGACATGCTCCTTTCGGGGTGGTCAGGTGTACGCCGTGGTCGGCCCTTCGGGCAGCGGCAAGACGACGCTTCTTTCGCTCATGGCGGGGCTGGACAAGCCTTCGGCAGGCAGGGTCCTATTTGACGGGGAAGACCTCGCTACCATGGACCTGGACCGTTACCGCCGGGAGAAGGTGTCCATGATATTCCAGGCGTTTCACCTCTTTCCGCTTCTTACCGTGCTCGAGAACGTCTGCTTTCCGATGGAGCTTAACGGTGTGCCGGAGGAGGACGCCAGGGTTCGGGCCCGTGAGCTCCTGGCAGCCGTGGGCATCGAGGAGGAAAAGCATGGGCGCTTCCCGGCCAACCTCTCCGGAGGCGAGCAGCAGCGGGTGGCCATAGCCAGGGCGCTGGCCAGCGGGGCGCGGGTGCTCCTGGCTGACGAGCCCACGGGGAATCTGGACGTCGCCAACGGCCAGCGGGTGATCGAGATTTTGAGCCGGCTGGCCCACGAAGAGGGGTACTGCGTCGTGGTAGTCACCCATAACCTTGCGATAGCGGACGCCGCCGACAAGGTCTGGCGCATGACCGATGGCACACTCCGTGAGGTTGAGACGGCATGAAGTCCGGAAAGCCTGATCTCACGAGCGCCGGCTTAAAGGGTGTTTCGAGCTTCATCGGAACGCTGGCATACTGCTTGCGGTTATCCTGGACAGCCTCCTGGTATTACACCGCGGTCAGGATCGGCGTTCAGATTGTGACGCCTTTATTAGGGATCCTCGCATCTTTCGCCGGTAAGTATCTCGTCGACCTCCTGGCGGGCACGTGGGTGGTTCCCGATCCCTACCGGACCCTTCTCTGGCTGCTTGGAGCTATTCTGGCTATCTCTCTCGCAAGGACCGCCGGGCAGAGGGTGGCTCAGTACGCCCGGTCCATGCATGATCAGATCCTGAACGGCAAGATCTCCATAATGGTTATGGATCGCGCCTTGTCTGCTGACCTTGAGTATTTCGACAACGCAGACTATCACGATAAACTTGTGTCGGCCACCCGAGACTCCTCAGCTGTTGTCCAGGTGCTGTGGAACGCTTTGTCCTGCGTCAGCGGCGTCTTTTCTTTTTTAGGAGCCTTTTGGGTCATGTGCCGGGCAAATCTGTTGTACGGCGTGACGCTTATCGCGGCCGCAATCCCGTCCTTGGTCGCGACGGCCAAGTATACAGAGTCGCTATACAATTTGAGTCTTGAGCAGATTAAAGGCGAACGGAAAAAGAGCTATTATCAAGCTGTGGCCCTGGACAGAAACTTCGCACAGGACATGCGGCTCTTCGACGCGGGAACATTCCTGAAGACGCGCTATTGGCGGCTGTGGGACGAGCTTTTCGCCCGGCAGCGGAACCTCGCACGGAAACGCACCGTGATGACTCTTCTGACCGACTGTCTGCCGGAGATCGCCGCCACGGCCATCGTCGTCGACGTTGCATTCGGAATCCTGCACGGAGGCGCCACTGTGGGCGACTATGCGCTGTACTCGGGCCTAGTAGGTCAAACCCTGGGAGCCATGTCCAGACTGTCTCTGTCCGCCATGCAAGTCTACGACAACCGGTTGCGCATCGCCAATCTCCGAAGCCTGGACAAGTTTCAAAACCGCGTTTCCGATGACGGAGATCTTCCCCTTTCGAGGGTAGATACCATTGAATTTGACCATGTTTGCTTCACATACCCTGGGACGAAGGTGCGGGCGCTGGACGATATCAGCTTTGTCTTGCGGCGGGGGGAGAAAGTTGCGATCGTCGGGCTGAACGGCTCAGGGAAGTCAACGCTGATTAAACTGCTTTTGCGGATGTACGATCCTGACCAGGGAACCATAAGGATCAACGGCGTCGACATAAAGAAGTACCGGTTGTGCGCTTTGCGAGCCAATTTCAGCGTGTACTTTCAGGAGGCGCGCAACTACTATCTTACGCTGCGAGAAAACCTCACGATCTCCGACGGGGGCCGTCCAGACGACGTCGACAGTGCCGCCACAGCTGCTCTCAGGTATGGTTGTTGCGAGGACATACTCGAAAAGGCGTCCAAAGGGTTGGACACCAGTCTAACCCGGTTGTTCGAGACCGACGGGATCGAGTTGTCAGCCGGGCAGCACCAGAAGCTGGCCATTGCCCGTGCGTTTTTCCGGCGTCATACCGCACTGATCCTGGATGAGCCCTCATCCAACCTGGATCCTACTGCGGAACGGCGCATTCTCGAGTCCATTGCTACCCTTGCACAGGGGAAGATGGCCATCTTCACATCACAGCGGCTTTCCAATGTCTTCCTCGCCGACCGCATACTCGTGCTCGAGAAAGGCAGGTTGGTAGAAGACGGTACGCACGAAGAGCTTCTAAAGAACAGGCGACAGTATGCCGAGCTCTTCGAATATGAGCGGGAGAAGTTTCAAATCAAAGAACACCAGGAGGCATAGCAATGCAGATAGCAGTGATAGATGACGGGATCGATGGGTCGCTTCTCCCGAAGAGTAGGATCTTACACGATCTGGTTGTCTGCAAAAACGGGCAGGTTCGTGAGCGTTCGCCCGAAGAGCAGATTCTCACCAATCATGGAACGACCTGTGCGCGGATCATAGCCAAGTACGCGCCGCAAGCCGAATTCTCCAGTCTGCGGGTTTTTCATTCCAAGAAACTGCGGACCTCCTGCGACGAGCTTGTATCGGCTTTCTCGTGGTGTCTGGCTCAAAGAATCCCCCTGGTGCACGTGAGCGCCGGTTCTAGCCTCTTAAACGACTACCCGAAGATTCGACCCGTAATCGCGCGTATGCTTCGGCAGGGGCAGATCGTTGTAGCTGCCTGCAGCAACGCGACCCCCTATTCGATGCCTGCGTGCCTGGGCGGCGTCTTCGGCGTGGCTGCTGACCCTAGTCTCACCGGTTCCTCGTATATCGCAAAGCAATCCTTTGGAGGCGCTGCGTTCGCTGCTTCGTCTCGACACGTGCTAGAAAGCCCTCTTGGTCGCGCCTTCGTCACGCAGGTTACCAATAGTTATGCCGCACCAACTGTTACGGCGGCGCTCTGCAACCTCCTGTCCCCACGCGCTCCGTTTTCCATGTCAATGCCTAGGCTGTACGAGGAAATGACGAAGGACACCAGGACACTCCGTTTCCTTAGACCGGATTTCATCGAGGATGCCGTGGTGGTGAATCTGAGTGGTTACCCCCTTTTAAAACACCATTTCTTCTTTAACTGCCTGCGCGAACATACTTCCATGAAAAGCTGGGCGGACAGTGGCCCGTGGGAGCATGACCTCGTATTGCTTCCGCCGCGGGCTCCTTTTGATGCCTCACACGCGCTCGGGCTTTTCTTTGAACGGACAACCCCATTTGCAAATCTCTTATACGGCGGCCTTTTGCCCCCTCACTTTGAATCTTCTGCGCGAGACCGGTTGATCTGGAGCGAAGACGCGCTCTGCGGCGCCGCTGAATCACCAAATGGGAACTCGTCACCCCCCGCATGTCCGGTTGTTTATATTCTCGGTGCAGGCCCAGAAGCCGTCGATATGACGTGCAGGCTGCGTGATCGCTTTGTTAAAGACGACTATCAATGTGCCTGCGTATCTAACCATCCCTATTCCTACCTGTACGGGCTTTTGTATATCCCGCAAACTGCGGCGCCAGCGGTCGGCGTCGCAGATGCGGCACAGCGATACGACCCAGACGTGATCCTTTGCTGCCTTTCGTCACCGGAGTACCGACCTCCCTTAAGCGAGGATGTGTACGAGGTACTCATCGCCGATAGCCCATGGGACCAGTCCCGCTCGCTCTCGCCTAACCAATGCTTACTGCCGGTGAACTTTGGGGAAAGCGATATCGACGAACTGTATCAGAAGATCTGTCGTCACTTTTCATGAAGCAAGAACGTCTGTCTTTGCCGTGCTCTGTTACTGTGCCTACCGGTAGAGCCGAAGAGAAGCACGGCTCGCGTCCGGAAGGGACACCGTAAACAGAAAAGGAGGGCAATCGGTATGAGCGTGCACGACGGTGCAATAGAAGAGCAGGTGGTGTGGGTTCTTCGAGAAAGACTCCTGGTCCCGGATAACAAACTCGACTCTGAACATTGGGACAAACCATTGACTGGGAGTTTCTTCCGTTTATCTGGAGTTGACTTGGCCTACTTATTCTTTGAACTTGAACGGAGGTTTGACGTACGTTTCCAGGAGAGCGATTTAGTTGACTACGGTTTTTCCACAATCAACAAGATTTGCAGAGCCGTTCGGAGGCAAGCTGGAGTTCTCTGAGCGGCTTTCCGTTGATTTATCTAGAAGGCAACAGTGCATATGGAATCCCGCCCTCGCCGGACGAACCGGCAGCGGGATACGTTTCGGCTCCCGCAACCGCTCTCCTTCCGCCTTCGCCTGCTCTCCTGCTTCTTTTACGATGTTCCAGGCCGCCATCGCACTTATGTCCGGCGTAATCTCCCTCAGAACCTCCGCTGCCTTCCAACCTCCTCCGCAACTTCATCTCACCAAAGACGCTCACTATCGCTCTCTGAACCCTATAACCCTCAGATTCGGCCCTCTTTCGCGCATCAACTTCACACCGTCACTCTGCCGGGGTCAACAGTTCAGCTCCGTAAGCGTCAAATAGCCCCCACCTTGTAGGGGACGATATCGAGGGACCTGATTGGTTTGCTCGGGTGGGGGCTATTTGACGCTTGTGGGGTTGCTAGCCGTCCTTGCGGGCACGGCAGGTGTCAGGCAGAGAAGGTGACCACGGAAGCAGCTCGTCGAGGTCGCCGTCCCCGAGATTCGGAAGCCTCTCGAAAAGATAGCGGAGATACTCGAACGGTATGAGCCCGTTCTCCTTGGCCGTCTCCACGATGCTGTAGATGACCGCGCTGGCCCTGGCTCCCTTAGGAGTGTTGCAGAACAGCCACCCCTTCCGGCCTATCACGAAAGGCTTGATCGAACGCTCGCAGCGGTTGTTGTCGATCTCAAGCCTTCCGTCACGAAGGAAGTTCTGAAGTTTGTCCCGCTGGCTCCGGCAGTACCTTATGGCCTGCCCCAACACGCTCTGAGGAAGGACTTGGGAGGACTGCTTCTCAAGCCATTCCCAAAACTCGTTGAGCACAGGAACGCTCCTCTCGAGCCGGGCCCTGTATCTTTCCTCCGGAGTCGCTTCTGCCAACTCTCGCTCTATCTCGAAGAGCCTGTTGCAGAAACTCAGCCCCTCAAGCGCGACCGTGGGCGAAGCGCGCTTGTCCGGAGGCAGTACCTTCAGTGCCTCATCGAACTTCCGTCGCGCGTGAGCCCAGCATCCCACAAGGATGACATCAGGCAACTAGTCGTAACCAGAATAGCCGTCCGTGTGCAGATAACCCTTGAACCCCGAAAGGAACTTCTTCGGGTGTTTTCCCGCACGGGTGGTCTTGTAGTCGAAGAGCACGATGGGCAGACCATGTCTTCCGGTACGGTAGCACCACATGTAAGACTGGGTCTCGGCCGGACGACCGTCTTCGTGCAACACCTGCACCGTGGTCTCGTCCGAATGCAGAATGTCGTGCTTCAGGAGTTCCTGGTGCAGTCTTTCGTAGAGGGGTTCCAGCCACCTCTCCGCCGCGTACACCACCCAGTTAGCCATGGTCTGTCTGGAAAGTTCGACTCCCAGCCGCGACCACTGCTGCTCCTGACGGTAGAGGGGCAGGCCGTTCACGTACTTTTCGTTCATGATGTACGCAACTGCGGAAGGAGAAGCCAGGCTTCCAGGGATCACCGGTGACGGTGCCGGCGCTGTTATCACCGGGGTGCTCGTCCCCTCCCGCTCACACCTGCGGCAGGAGTAAACGTACCGCACGTGCTTGACCAGTTTGACCTGCGCCGGGATGACCTTCAGTTCCTGGCGGACCTCGGTGCTCATCTCGTGCAGCCGGCCACCGCAGTTGGGGCACACCTGCTCTTCCGGAGGCAGCCGGTATTCGATCGTCTCCACCGGCAGGTCCTTGAGCAGAGCTTCGCGATGTCCCTTTCGTTTCTTCCGGGTATAAGTGATGGTCTCGACTTCAGGCTCAACGGGTTCAGAGCTGGCTTCCTTTTCCGCCTCGTTGAAGAAGGACAGCTGTTTCTGTCCGGGGACGGTGCGCTCGCTGGAGGCCCCAAACTGGCGGTGTTTTGCCAGCTTGAATTGCTCCATGAACCAGTTGACCTTGGCCGTCAGTTCGGCGTTCAACTTCTCAAGGTGAGCGTTTCTCTGCTCAAGAAGAGTGCACCGCTGCTCGAGGATGGAACTTTGGCGCTCTAAGTCGATACAGTACTGCCTTAGTTGTTCAACGTTCAGCGCTGTGATGTCCGTTGTGTTCATGCATTAATGGTTCGGCACACTATATCCCAAATCCTCTAGAACCAGACTCAAAATCAAAGGATTTCTTCTCTTTTCCCTACACGATCGTCCTCGCTTTCACCTCAGGGTGCGCGTTCGGCTGCCTGAGCTCAAGACCATCCAGAAGCCAGCGCAATTGCCGGTAGTCGACAGCCATGGTGTCTCCCTCGTTCTTCTCCGGCCACCGGAACTTGCCACGCTCGAGGCGGCGGTAGTACAACCAGAACCCGTTGTGCTCCCACTTCAGAATCTTGAGCTTGTTCTTCTGCCTGTTGCAGAAGACGAAGAGGCTCCTGGAGAAAGGGTCGAGGTGAAAACTCTCCTTCACCAGCGCGGCCAGACCGTCGATGGACTTCCTGAGGTCGGTGGCGCCGCAGGCGAGGTACACTCGGTCATACCCTGTCTCACTCAACATGCGGCCAACAGCACCCTCACTACCGCCAAAAGCAGTTCGGGGTCGAAACCGGGTCGGACCTCAACAGCTGCCTTTCCCACCCTCACCACAAGGCAACCGCCCTCAGGTTGTCCTTTGGTTTCTACACCGCTCAGGTCTACCGGCAACCACTTAGTTGAGCCCGATTCCTCTTCCGTCCTGAAGCGCCGCAGCCAGTACCACAGCCGGTCTGGCTTTACCCCGCGGGACGCGCACCATTCCCTAGCGCTAAGGCCGCTGGCTCTGTACTCCGCTATCCACTGCTGCCACTGTTGGCGCCGTGCCTGCTGTTCAGCCTTGGTCACCGCAGAAAGCCTCCCCGATTCACGCAAGTTCGGGGAGATTATCCTTCACTCCGCAGCGCAAGGCCAGGTGGGGGCAGTTTGACGCTTACACAGCCGTGAATGTACTCCTTGTGGAGATCGAGCCCTATGTACCTTGTCATTTCGCCACCGCCTTACCATCGCTATTGCTCTGGCACCACCAGGTCGCATACACTTGTCCGGGCTCCGCGGATTCATCCGCACCCGTATGGGCTTTGCGCAGGAGGGGGCCGACCAAACAGCAAGACGAGCTTTAAGGCTCATTTCGACTAGCGGCGCACCCTCCATCCTTCACTGGTGCCTATGCCCATACCGACCTTATGAGATTCGATCGCCTTCGTAGCGATCCCTCGGCTGCTAGTCGGCAGGCGCTGGCTTGGCGTCAATCATACCATCAGCAAGGTCGGCAACGCGTAGCGTAAGATTGGCACAGTTGATTAGACTGGCGTTTTGAGCCAAGGATTTCTCAAGGGGGTTGTTCTGAGGTTCTGGCACCGGGAAGGAGAACCCTCGGTATTCCTCTGTACAGGGATTATTTCCCCACGTACGCCTCCAGTCCGAGGCAGCTCCAGACGGAGGTATGTGGTGCGGTAGCCAACCCGCGAATATCAGAATGCCAACCCTCGACGATAGCCAGAGCCTCGGAAACACCTCTGTGAGAAGATGGGGTTGACGGTCTCGTTCATATCAGAGGAATGTGACAGAGGAAATTGCTAAACCCGGAAAATTAATGTGCACAGTGACAACCATAGAGAACAGAGTATTCCATGAAGCAAAAACCTACTGCTCCCTGAACCACTGCTTCATACACGACGAGGTTGCTACCGAAGTGTTCTGGATGCTTCAAGTGATCGCTGTTAACCTGTTGCTGCTTTTCAAGTGGCGGGCCTTGAGAGGAAAAGCCTGACTCTGCTGGAACTAGCCAGGGCAATTCTGGTTGGCTTGGCGCAGTTGCCCGAGCCCTTGTTCAGGTTGAAGCTGGTGGAACCTCGGTAACAAGAGCGGTCGGGAGCAGGCAATAACGCGCAAAAACCTTGGGAGAAAGACCCTTTGGGGGTCATTCCGTCTCAAACAGGAAACCCTGGATTCAGCTATGTGCGACCTGGTCAGGACAAAGCGCGGCTAGTTTTGCGGAACCTCTGAGGCTATGAGACCGGCGCTCAAGCGATGGACGAGCGAGGTGTATAATCAGCTGCGACCACACCAAAGCCTAGGGTATTTAAGCCCCGCCCGCTACCTCGGCATAGGCCGGTGTATCGGATGACCTGAGCTATAACACCAGCTTGACAGTATCGATTCCTGTGTAGTATCAATTACTTGTAGACATCCGGCGCACACTTACCGGTGCGAGATCGTCGATAGGGTCTCGTCTCTAAACGTCTGATACTCAGGGGAGGTAAAAGAAATGGAGTCGAATCTCATCAACGAGGTCAAGCTGGGAATAGTTAAAGGCACACCGCTGGAGGACGCCGCGCAGCACAATTTCCGGGGAGAAACCTCTGAAGTGGGTCTGTACCTGGCCATGGCCAGGCAGGCGTTCCGGGAGGGATATCCGGAAATCGGCGAGGCGCTGGTCAGAATCGCCAACGAAGAGGCCATGCATGCAGCCGGTTATGCGGAACTGGCCGGACTCATTTCCGAATCTACCGAAGAGAACCTCAAAAAGATGTTGGCAGGAGAGGAGATGGCTAATCGCAGCAAGAAGGAATCGGCAACTAAAGCTAAAGAACTTGGAATAGACCCAGCCCACGACTACTTCGACGAAACCTCCAGAGACGAAGCTAGGCACGCAAGGGCGCTCAGAGGCCTCCTCCAAAGGTACTTTCCGGCTCGCTAACGCGACGGGCACAGGGGAGCCGGCTGCGGCACGAGGTCTGACCTAGAAGTGTACCCAGGGTAGTTCGGCGGCCGTCCGGCCCAACGGGGGCAGGTCGCACACCAAGGAGCGCATAATGCGTGACGGGTCGCCCGGCAAAATAGCTGCCCGGAAAATAGCCGCGCGAAGCTTATTGGCTACCGGGTAATAGCGCAGCCCCGCCGGGCGGCCCGCTCATTTTCAGGAGGTGGACAGCTCGTTCAAGGGAAAAGCTCGTGAATTCCCCAAAGCGGCCCGTGAATTCCCTTGGTCGTGGCCGACCATGCTAGTAGAGAATCGCTCAGCGCCCGGGCGCGCTCGTGGATGGCCGGCGAAGCGGCTGAGAATTTATCTTGAGGACTTGAGGACCGTTCCACCTGGCGCCACCTGGCGGAGGCCGAATTCTAACGATGGCCACGCTCCGCAGCCCGTTCACTCAGGCAGCCATCGAGGTCCGGGCGAAAACTCAACCGAGTTGGTCAGGGTTAATGGGATTAATCAGGGTGAATCAGGGAGGGACGTGGTAATGAAGAAGGGAAGGAGAGAAATTCCCCCGATGCGCTTGCACCCGGAGACTCCTTACATGCGCGAATACCCCGACCCGTACTTCGACTTTCTGGACAATGGGGAAGTACCGTATCCTATCCCGAGAGCCGACAAAGAACAAGACCGGGAGTGCCAGGGGGATGACCTGTACTGGCGTGAACCGGAAGGCTTTTGGGCGGACGATATGTGGCCGTGGCCCGAAGGAAAGGAGAGAGAAGGAAAGCAGAGAGTTAGCACCCCGCCTGAGCAGGGCACGGTCTGAGCAGCGTACGGTGTGAGCGAGGCACGACTTGAGCAAGGTACTTTGAGCGGAGTACCGTCAAAGCAAGGTACGGTCTAAGCAAAGTACGGTCGAAACAGTATTCGTTCTGGACCCAAGTGGGACTCCGGAAGGGAGTGGCGCGGTCGCGCCGACGACCGGCAAAGTCTCCTGGGCATCGCCCGGGAGCTCGTGTTCACACCCGGTAAGCTGGGGTCATACACTAGACAGAATACGCCCACGGAAACCAGCGGAAACGGGAGGGTGAGCACGTGGCTACCGTTGAAGAGCGAGTGCTCTTGGCACAGGGTCTCTGGAGTTCCGAGAGGCAGCTCGTTTCAGTTTACGAAAGGCTTTTGGAGCTTGCGGCGGGGACAGACTGCCTTGAAGAGTCTACCGAACTTCTAGAACTTCAAAGGCAAGAAATACATGACATTAAAGCCCTTATAGCAGCCCTTCAGATAGATGCCTCTACAACTTACGAGGCAGTGACTTCTCCGGGGACTTTTGATGCCATCTTGGAGTTTCTCCGCACCGCTGAGACGGATATCCTAGAAAACTATTACCTCAAGCTCGACCAGTACGTAGTCGATCCGGTTGCGAGACAGATCGTGAACCGGGCCACCGCAAAGCAGGTCAGGCAGATCCGTCTTCTCAGGCGCTGCATCGAGCGCAGGATGAAGAGGCCGGCTCCGCCTGGGGCTCCGGCTCCGCCTGCAGCCAGGATCGAATACGTAGTGCAACCCGGGGACACTCTTTTTCTGATCGCCCGCCGGCACGGCTTGACTCTAGAAGAGATACTTCGAGCTAACCCGCAGATCACCAACCCGCAGCTGATCATGCCGGGCGAGGTGGTCTTCATCCCGGCAAGAGTGGCGCCGGCGCCCCCTCCGGGGATGTTCAGGAGATACGTAGTTCAGCCCGGAGACACTATGTTTCTAATAGCTCGGAAGTTCGGCATAAGCCTTCAGGAACTGGTTAGGGCGAATCCCGGCGTCGATCCGGACCTTATCCTACCCGGTCAGGTCATAAACGTTCCGTCGCCAACGGGTGCTGTCGGGTAGAGGTCCACGTTTGCACTTTACAATCCAACAAAGGAGTCGGTGCGAACTTGGTTGGCAGTGACAACGCCTAAACCCGCTGCAGTGCAAACCTGCTTGGCACTATGCCGACAGCAGTGCGAACCTGATTGGCACCGAGGACGCTGGGACCTGGCATAGCGCAAACGCGCTTGGCACTGTAAGCTCGACAGACCCGACCACTGCAAATCAGGTTGGCACTGTGCAGCCCGAAACGCGACCGAGTGCAAACCTAATTGTCACCGAGGCCGGCAACAACCTACCAGACCGCAATCATCCTTGGCACTAAACCACGGACAAGACGTCTCACCGCAAACGAGATTGCCACTGTACTGCCTAAGGAGCCGGCCAGTAACAACCGGATTGGCACTCACGGCTGAAAACCGACTGAAGTGCAAAGTACGCTGGCACTACTCGGAGTATCCCCGGTATGATGGCAGGCTCGGGCCAGACCCGGGTGCTGAGACAGGCTAAGTCCTATAATAGACATTATGTTAACCTGGATACCGCGCCGCAAAGGCCCACTTAAACCTCAGGTTGAACCTGAAACCCCTAAGCCAAACCCGAAACAGCCATCTTCCTATTGAAGCCGCCTTCAAAACGTACCTCCTGACGCCATGCGGACGCCATCTGCCACCTGGCGGTGTCCTTAGTTTACTTTCCGCCGCGGGCTTGCGACCACGAGTGAGGGTCTCTCAAAAACTCCTTGATGATTCTGGCATGGTCGGGTGGAAAACGACCCGTCCTTTCGGCCACGTCTACTATGACCGGCCAGTCCGTAACCCAGTGTACCTTAACGTCCATGGACCCAAGCGTCCGCTCGTATTCTTCGGTTAAACCGTAAGAAACCAATGTAAACACGTGATTTACCCTGAATCCAGCGTATCTCAGACCGTTTATGAAGTTCACTTTGCTGCCACCGTCGAAGATCAGGTCTTCGACCAAGATCGCTGTGGCGCCCTCCTCCACCCTACCCTCTACCTGGGCATTTTTTCCAAATCCCTTGGCTTGCTTTCTGACGTAGAGCATTGGCAGGGCCATTTCCCAGGCGAGAAACGCTGCAAAAGGAATTCCGGCGGTTTCTCCTCCTGCGATGTACTGAGGCTTCACCGGCATATGCTCCTCTATCAGGTTGCGGAGCATCGCCACGGCCTCCTCCCTCTCTCTTACGAAAGAGATGAGCCTGCGGCAGTCAATGTACACGGGACTTTTGGTACCCGAGGTAAGCGTGTACGGATTGGATGGTCTGCAACTGACCGCATCGATGTTCAGGAGAATTTCAGCCATTCTTTCTTTATCTCCAGTACCCACGAAGGAATCCCCTTTCTTGTGATATCTCGCGTGGTCATTTCCGGCTGGGATGCGGACCCGGCAACATCCGAAGCCTTACCAGGAGCCTTAACCGATGCCTCAACCGATGCTCTGCCCGATGCCCTACCCAGCGCTTGAAGTCCCGGTACGCCCGTGTCTTTTGGCGTCGCTTCATCCATCTCCTGGCTCAAAATGGAAAGAGCGTTCAAGAAGTCGGGGGGTGGAGGTGCCCGAAAGATCATCGAGCTTCCGTCTACCGGGTGCACAAGCCGGAGCTGCCACGCGTGAAGAGCCTGCCCTCCAAGCCCCAGCTCACCCCCTCTGCGACCGTATACCGGGTCGCCGGCTACGGGATGCCCGATATAGCTCATATGTACTCGAATCTGATGAGTCCTGCCCGTCTCAAGATGTGCGTGAATTAGCGTATACCTCTTGAACCGGAACAGGACTTCGTACCTGGTGACCGCCATACGGCCTCCTTGCACCACCGCCATCTTCTTGCGGTGAACCGGGTGCCTCCCGATGGGTGCCTCGATAGCCCCGGACTCATCCCGGACCACCCCCGATACTATCGCCAGGTAATCCCGCTCGGCAATCCTGTCTCTTATTTGCTTTTGAAGAGAAACAAACGCTCGTTCCGTCTTCGCTACCACAACGAGGCCTGTGGTGTCCTTATCGAGGCGATGCACGATCCCGGGGCGTCCGAGGTCTCCCACCTTCTCGATTCCGCGGCAATGATAAAGCAGAGCGTTGGCCATGGTTTCGTGCCAGTGCCCTTTGGCCGGGTGAACGACCATGCCTCTGGGCTTGTTCACCACGAGAATATCCTCATCCTCATATACGACGTCTAGTTCCAGCGGCTCGGGAACGAGGTCTGTGGGCTCGGGAGGCGGCACGGTGACGTCCACGATATCGCCAGTCTTGACCCTGTATGATGGCTTCGCTTTCGCACCGGATACGAGCACGTGTCCCTCATCAATGAGGCGGCGGGCTTTTGATCTCGACATGTCAGGTATATGACCCGCCAGATACACGTCGAGCCTTTCGCCGGACGCATCAGAACCGACCGTTATTGACCAGCGCCTTGCTTCGCTCACCTTTTCCAAACTCGCTTTTCGCAACTGAATCAACGCCTGCGGACCAGTGGCCTCTAGAAGCTTCGCTCACCTTGTCCAAACTCGCTTTTCGCAACGGAGGACGAGGATCACCAGGAGCACCGAGCCCGTTACGACGCAGGTGTCCGCTAAATTAAACACCGGCCACACCTTAAAATCAATGAAATCCGTTACCGTGGCAAATCTTAACCTGTCCGCGAGATTTCCCATGGCGCCCCCAGAAAGGAGTCCCAATGATATTTGAGAAGCCGGTCCCAGAGGCTCGAGGTATTTGCGCCCGAATATGCCGAAAGCGATGGATGCCACGCTGGTAATGATGAACACCCACAGAGCTCCGGGAAACAGCCCGAAGGCACCCCCGGGATTCTCCACATAGGTTATGGCCAGGTACGGGCCGAGGATGGGGACGGACTGGCCAAGGGAGAGAGTTCGCCTGACCAGGCTTTTCGAGACCTGGTCCGCGGCGAAAGACAAAGCAAAGACCAGCCAGTAGCGCATGCCCCTGCCTCACGTCCTTTTCCGTCTTAACATAGCAAAGCCGCGTTTGCGCGGCAAGGAGCAGGTTGGCCGTGCTTTCTACCTGAGGGGTGGCTCGTCCCCGGGTTGCTCCTCATTACCCTCGCCTTCGTCGGGGAACCCGGGCTTTATCACTTCCTCTTCTATCGGTCGGCGCGATCTGGGTGCTACCTCAACTTCCTTCTGACATTCAATGCACAACGTGGCCGTGGGAACCGCCCGCAACCTTTCCTCGGGAATCTCGCGGCCGCATCCCTCACAGATCCCATAGGTACCTTCGTCGATTCGACGCAAGGCCCTCTCTATTTTGGCCCTGTCCGTTTCCAGAGCATCTTTGAGCCCAAGGTCCCGTTCCCGCGCGAACGTTTCGGTGGCGATGTCAGCAGGGTGCTGGTCGTATACGGAGTCCTCCCCCAGGAAGTCTTTCTGAGCGTTTCGGAGCGAACCTTCGGCGATATTGCGAAAAGCCCTCTCCACCCTGGCTTTTTCCTCCAGCAAAATGCGACGGAATTCCTCGAACCTTTCGTAAGATGTTGAGCCCATTGGATTACCCTTCCCCTCTCTACGGTACGTGTCTAGGTGTATGATTCCCTGAAACGCAACCGTGACCACCTAGGTGAGGGAAACGCGTCTATTACGTGCCACGCCTGCGGGAGGGTCGTGGCCTCCAACCGGAGGCACCGGGGTCTATACGTATGCCCCTGCGGGTGGAAAGCACAGGCGGACGTGAACGGTGCTCTGGATATCTACGAGAGGGCGTATCAGGTATCTCCCGTGAAGGGGAGTAGTGGCCGCGTGGCGCGGCCTGCGGTCGTGTCGTTCCTTTTGGGGTGGTACGGTGTCGCTGAACCGGAGCGCAAGGATAAGACCCTGCGTGCATCCGCTCAAGGATGCCCCTCGATTTATTGAGGGGGGAACGTCACGGTCTGTGTCTCAAATACTGCTGAACTATGTAGACGAGCTCGCCCAGAAACTCGCCGATGATCGGAAGGTTGCGAAGGAAGCTTCTCGTCAAAATGTAGATCACCAGGGCCCCGAGGACCGTGAAGCCTACGGCGAGTCCCAGCCCTCTAGCCAGTCCGCCTAGCAGGTTGAGATACACGAGTCGCGCCGGTTTATTCATCAGGTCTACGTATTCGGCGATTTTGGAGCGCTCCAGATACGACGCGATCCACGCGAGCTTCTGCTCCAACCCGCGTGTTTCCGAGTTTTCCTGGCCTGAACAGGCGTCGAACGGGCGGACTGCGAACGAAACGCCGTGGCTCTTGGTGTCATTCTTGATCTCATTCTTCATGTCATTCTTCATGTCACTCTTCATGTCTTTCTTCATGTCGTTGCTCATGTCATTGTTCCTGTCATCGTTCGTGTCATTGTTCACGTAATTGTTCACGTAATTGTTCACGTCATTACTGACGTCACTATCGACGTTATTATTGACGTCGCTATTGGTGTCATGCTTACCATCACTTTTGTTTTCCTTTGTCATTCGCGGCTGTCGCCTCCACGGATATGATTCCTGTCTACGGATATGTTTCTTCCCTAGAGACCCGGACATAACTCGCGGTCTGGCAGGTATCGCCCCTCTGGAAGGAGAATCATCCCGAAGCGAAGAAACCGTCGGCGAGGCGACCGATTTCCCGGCGCCGCCGGGGCGTGCCGCCCGCCGTCTATCACGGTCTATCACGGGCCAAGCGCCCGGACTTCAGGAGGTCGTCATGTTGAACTACGATAAACTGGTTCGCCCCGAAGTATTCCGCCTCTCGCCGTACATCCCGGGAAAGCCCGCTGATGAAGTAAAAAGAGAACTGGGCCTCGAGCGGGTGATTAAACTCGCCTCCAACGAAAACCCGCTGGGACCCTCACCGAAGGCTATTGAGCGGGTAAGAGAAATGGCCACCCAGGCTCACATTTACCCCGACGCCTCTGCGTGGGCGCTGAAAAAAGAGCTGGCTTCCAGATACGGGGTATCGGAGAGCCAAATCATCCTGGGGAACGGGTCCGACGAGATCCTCATCCTTCTCGGTCAGACATTTATATCTCCGGGTGACGAGGCAGTCATGCCGGCCCCTTCTTTCCCGGTTTACCGGACATCGGTCCTTCTGGCAGGCGGCACGCCCGTGGAAGTACCGCTGAAGGACGGCTTTCTCGACCTGCCGGCAATGGCCGAGAAGATCAACAAGAAGACCAAGATGGTTTTCATCTGCAATCCCAACAACCCCACGGGTGCGATGGTTTCCCGCACCGAGGTGGAGGACTTCATGAACAAGATCCCCGAGGGCGTGCTGGTTGTCGCCGACGAGGCGTATTATGAGTACGTCCTCGACCCCGATTACGGAGACCTCCTCCCCTACCTCAAGCGGGGATTTCCGGTTGTGGTGTTGCACACGTTCTCGAAAATTTACGGGCTGGCGGGACTCCGCGTCGGCTACGGACTCGTGCCCGAAGAGGTGCAGGCATTTTTCAATCGAGTGAGACTTTCATTTAACGTCAATGCCATAGGGCAGGCAGCCGCCCTGGCTGCTCTGAGCGACCAGGAGCACGTAGAGCGCTCGCGGAGAGTAAATGAGGAAGGAAAAACTTATCTTCAGGCTGAGTTTCGGAAGATGGGCTTGAAAGTCTACCGGACCTGGGGAAATTTCATCATGGTTGACACAGGCAGAGACTGTCAGGTTGTCTTTCAAAAGCTGCTCCGGGAAGGGGTCATAGTGAGGCCTACCTCCGCCTGGGGACTAATGACCTGTCTACGGATTACCATCGGTTCGCAGGCGGAGAACGAAATTCTCGTGAGCGCTCTTCGCAATGTCTTGACTTAGCTTTCCGGCGAAAGCAATTTTGCCAAAGCCCACCGGTACTTCTCAAACCGCTCGAGGTCCCGGTCGGTCGGATTCGGAATGCGGCTCTCGTCGAGATTGTCCTTTAAGTCGGCCACTTTCACCCTGACCGCAGTAGGGTTTTCTCGCACACGATCCAAATACTCAGAGTAGGACTCTCCCAGCCGACGCGTCAGCGCATCCAGTACAGATATGACCTCATCGGGGAAGCCCGCGCCCTTCAACTCTTCGAGGGTCAGGTCCCCATCCTCAATCGCATCATGGAGCACCGCAGCGATCATTTCCACCGGCTTACCGACGGAGAGCATCACCCGCAAGGGGTGGAGGATATACGGCGCACCACCCTTGTCCTCCTGGCCACGGTGGGTCCTGACGGCCAGGAGGAGTGCCTGCTCGAGCAGCGACTGCGTTTGCCTGTCCCAACTACTACGCACGTCACGCCCTGGCACCACGGTTACAGTACCCCCTGTCCGATACCTGGCAGACTAAAGTTTATGCTGGACCTGGCGACGATACCTAACTTCTCCATGGGTTGAAAAACCCCTCCTTTTTCGTCATGGCAGCACTACATCGAACCCGCGGACAGGGACGAGGCTCTCAGGGACGTGAGCCCCACCCCACGCTTGTCGGGGCGCCCCCCAAATCTTCACAGAACGGGTGCTGGAGGCAATCGCCTCTTGGAGAACATAGTACTCGTTCTAGCAATCCGGCGGCGCATGGGAATTGGGTACAGTTCAAGAAGTCTTTTCGAGTATCACCGACGTGATGTTTCGACGGGCCCCGGGGGCCCGTCGTGTTCGCTGGTTCTTCTCGTCATTCGCGGATAGCTCCGTTTTCTTTAGCGTACTCCAGGATCCTTTCGACGATCTGCCGGCGGAGCCGGTCGATGCCCTCGAAATCCACATGAGGCGTGTAGAACCCCTCAAGGACATCGTGATGGGCCTTGGCCTGCTGGATATAATGGATCGCCGTGTTGAACAGGTTCGAGAACGCCTCCGAGGCTCTGGTCACCGATGCGTAGTGTTTTTCGACGACGTCCATGTCGAGGCACTGGTTCATATCCACTATGGTATCATCTGGGCGCGGAGTGAAAGTGTGCGGCTCTATCGATTTGGTCAGCGCCAGGCTCAAACCCGGTATGAGCACGTGTTCGACTTTTTCAGGATTCAGAGGACAATGGTAAAGTTCAACGTAAAAACCTCTCTCCACCGCAGCCCTGGACACTTTTTCGAGAAGGTATGATTTTCCGGTGCCAGGGTCTCCTTCGATCACGTACCGCCTGGAACAATTCCCGACTATCGTATCGAGGTAGTTTACCATCCCGTCGGGGGTGATGGCGCTGGCGAAGAGGTGACGCACGCGTCCCGCTTTCCTCGCCACGGGGAGTCCCGAAAAGTTTTCCTCGACAACTTGCTGGGCCAGGAGATTCGCTTTACCGAAGTCCAGAGCTTGCGTGTTGACCGATTCCCAGTCCTCGTACACGACCTGGGCAGCTTTGAGGTACCGGTAGGCCCTCGCGAACAGGAGCTCCAGCTCTTTCTGGAGAGCAAGGATCTCCCGCTTGTGGGCTCTCACCGATTGTTCATCCCAAAACTGGCCCAGCCAGACTATCTCATCCACCGCTCCCGGTGCTCTGGGATCCATAACGTGGGGCCATGTCCCATCCACTATTCCGATGCCGAGTTGCGGAAACACCACTCCGTCGATGGAGTTGTTGTCGGAAGAGCAGTGATGAATCTCGGTAGCGTACCCGAGGGCAAACAGATCCCGGGCTATGTTTTGCATGAACGTCGACTTTCCGACCCCCGGCCCGCCTTTGATCACAAAAACCCGGGTGGCGTCGGGCGGAAGAATCTCATGGTAGAAAGAGTAGAAACCCTGAGGCGTGTTATTGCCCGGGAACACTCGCTTGATGCAGGACTTGACGGCCGACACAGCTTCTCCCCCGCTTCCTCCGTGATGTCGCACCATTGTATGCCCGGCAGTGTAGCCGAGTTCGGGTGCAGTCACGCGTCACTCCCTTGTGGTAACCGTAGCCGCTAAACCTTGAAGTCGAAGCCTCAGTTGAAAAGACATCGTCCACCAAGAATCACCGGCATAACTGCTTAGACCATTATGCATGAATTCCGTCTGCTGAGTTAAAGAACCCCCGCCTACGACGAATTCCCGGTGCAACTTTTCCTCGGGGCAGCGTATTTCACTTTCGCTGAGAAGAATCCCCGCCTGACGAGGAATTCCCGGTGCAGCGGAGAGGAACAGGTATCCGGGGATGCTTTAGCGAACTTTCAACAGGGTGATCGAGCGTGGGACGGCAAAGGAAAGCAGCCAGGGTTGCGCTGGTGGTCCTCGGTACCATCCTGGCGGCGAGCGTCGTTGCTCTCGCCTTCCTTCTCGGGATCCAGGGGGTCGCGCTCAACATCGATTTATGGCAAGAACAGTGGGAACGCCTGGGAATAGACGATGAGACGAATATGACCCGGGACGATCTTCTCAGGGCAGCGCGCGCCCTAGTCTCGTACTTCCAAGGGGAAATCGAGTCCCCGCAGATCACAGTCGTCATCGACGGCCGCGAGAGGCCACTTTACGGGTGGAGGGAAATCCTGCACCTGGCAGACGTGAGGGAACTCTATTGCAAAGGTATTTTTCTCAGAAACAAACTGTATGTCATCGCCCCCAGTCTTGCAGGACTCGCTTTTGCTTTGTGGTGGATGACCGACAGCGGCCGGCAGCTGCGACCAAGCAGTGGCCGGGGACGTTCCCCGGTGAACGGCAGGGAAAAAGCCGCGACGGTCCTGGATTCGTTGAGAGACTTCGTTCGCTTCTATCTTGCCCGCGTGGCGCTGCTCGCAGGCGTTGCCGTGCTGGTCCTCGCACTTCTTCTGGCCGTTCCGGCCGTGCTTGATTTCTCGGACTGGTGGACTGCCTTTCACAGGCTCTCTTTCTCGAACGATCTGTGGCTTTTGGACCCGTCCAAAGAATGGCTCGTCAAGATGTTCCCGTTGGAATTCTTCTTCGCGGTAACAGCCGTCCTGTGGCGGCGACTGGTCCTCGGGGGATTGCTCTTGACCCTCGCAGGCGGTCTCGGAGCAAGAATCCTCATGCCTGCAAATAAGCCACTTCGCCGCCCACCACGGTCATGACCACCTCGATGTCCTTGATTTAGTCCGCGGCGACTGCCGGCGGGTCTTGGTTCAACACCGTCAGGTCGCAGAACTTTCCCGGTCCGATGACACCCGCCAGGTCTTCCTGGAAGGCGGCGAAAGCTGCGCCGCTCGTGAACAACTTTATCGCCTCTTCCACATCCAGCTTCTCCACCGTATACCGGCCCTGTTCTGGTTCGCCGCCCTCGTTCTTCCCGGTGGCCGCTGCGTAGATCCCAAGGAGCGGCGCAACGGGCTATACCGTACAATCGGCCCCACCGGCCAGAGAGATGCCGGCTCTGAGCAGGGTCTTCTAGGCCCGCTTCCTTCTCACGCCGGCGCCCAACGCAAACCCGTCACCTGCGTAACTCCTCAAGAGTCCTGTAGCACCTCGGGCACAAGGTGGCCTCATCGTCCTTCCGGGCCTGGACAGAGTAAGCCCAGCACCTCGCACACTTCTGCCCTCGAGCTCGGAAAACCGATACTTTCACACCGGCACCCTCCAAATCGACCAAATGAAAAGCCTCTCTGTCATCCGAAACTTGAGAACGCGTTTCCACCAGGGCCGACGACACGCCGGACTGGGCGGGTTCCCCGATACCGGGCCCGGGTACGACGGATACCGCCGAAACGATGAAAAACTCCGGTAACAGTTCTATAGAGTCCCTGAGAACACGCCACACGTCTCTGTCAGTGGCTTGCAAGACGATTTCGGTTTCCAGGGAAGCGCCTACGAGTTTCTTTTCCCTGGCCATTTCCAGAGCCTTCGTGATGACCGACCGCACCTTCAGCAGCCGCTCCCACTTTTCCATCAGAGCAGGGTCATCAAAGGCCACGTCCGGTTCGGGCCATCGGCTGAGATGAACGCTCCACGGGTCCCCCTGCGCCTTGGGGAAGTACTGCCACGCCTCGTCAGCCGTGTGCACCAGAACCGGAGCGATGAGACCCAAAAGCGCCCTCCCGATCTTCCAGAGGGTTGCCTGCGCGGCCCGTCTCTCCGGGTGGTCAGGTTTTTCGCAGTACAGACGATCCTTGATGACGTCCAGGTACAACGAAGACATGGTGATGACGCAGAAGTTGTGGATCTCGTGGTAAAGCAGGTGGTACTGGTAGTTCTGGTAGTGCCGGGTGACCCTGCGGATGAGTTCGTTCAGCACCCCCAGGGCCCAGCGATCGATTTCGCGATAGCGAACTTCGCCGGAAAGATGAAGGGCAGGGTCAAAGTCCCGCAGGTTACCCAGGATGAACCTGATGGTGTTCCTGATCTTCCGATAGACTTCCGCCATCTGGTCGATGATGAGTTCGGACACCCTCACGTCGCCGGTGAAGTCGGACGAGGCGGCCCACAGCCTCAGGATGTCGGCGCCATACTTTTTCATGACCTCTTCCGGGTCTATGACGTTGCCCAGCGACTTGGACATCTTCCGTCCTTCTCCGTCCACGACGAAACCATGGGTGAGCACGGCTCTGTACGGAGCTTTACCCCTTATCGCCATCCCGGTGATGAGCGAGGACTGGAACCAACCGCGATGTTGGTCCGAACCTTCAAGATACAAGTCCGCCGGCCAGGCCAGCTCCTTTCTCGAATCGAGGACGGCGTAGTGGGAAGAACCCGAGTCGAACCAGACATCCATCGTGTCGGTCTCTTTGCGGAATTTGCGACTACCACAAGACTCGCACGAAGCCTCCGGGGGCAAAATCTCCTCGGCGCTCCGGGAGAACCAGGCGTCGGAACCCTCCCTCTCGAACAGCTCCGCCACTCTGTTTATGCTCTCTTCGCTGACAAGCGGTTTTCCGCACTTCTCGCAGTAAAACACGGGAAGCGGTACGCCCCACACGCGCTGCCTGGAGATGCACCAATCCGGGCGTTCTCTGACGGTTCCAGAAATCCTCTCCCGAGTAACTTCGGGGATCCACGAGACGCGCTGGATCTCCTGGAGCATTTGTTCTTTGATCCCGGAAATCGACGCAAACCACTGGGTAGTAGCCCGGTAAATGATTTCGCCTTTACATCTCCAGCAGTGGGGATAGGAGTGCACGATCCGGCCTCGTCCCCACAATCTTCCCCTTGCTTCGAGCTCGTTAAGGATGGGCTCTTCGGCCTCGTCGTATCTCAAGCCCGCGAATTTTCCGGCCTCGGCGCTGAAGAACCCCTTCTCATCGATGGGCATGACCACTGGCAGACCATAGGGCTTCGCCGCTTCAAAGTCTTCCTCGCCGTGACCCGGTGCGGTGTGAACCAGGCCCGTACCCTCATCCATGCTGACATGTTTTCCTACAATGACCAGCGATGTTCTGTCGTCGAAGAGCGGATGACCTACGACCACGCCTTCGAGGTCAGCGCCCTTCCAACGTTCTTCGAGAAGCTCCCCTTCCAAATTCAGCGATTCGAGGACGGCTTTTAACCTCTTTTCGGCTGCGAGAAATACCCCACGTTGGGTACGGACCGCTCTGTAAAACTCTTCCGGGTGAAGGCACACCGCGACATTGGCCGGCAGAGTCCAGGGCGTAGTCGTCCACGCGAGGAACTCGATACCCGCCGGAATCTTGCCCTTGGTATCCACGACCGGGAAGGACACGAAGATCGAGGGCGACGTCGTATCCGCGTATTCCACCTCAGCCTCGGCCAAAGCCGTCTCGCATTCCGGGCACCAGTAGACGGGTTTTAGGCCTCTGTACAGGTATCCCTTTTTCATCATCTCCCCGAAGACCCGGATCTGTCTCGCCTCGTATCCCGGATCCAGGGTGAGGTAGGGGTTTTCCCAATCGCCCGATACTCCCAGGCGCTTGAATTGTTCCCTTTGCAGGTCGACGTAGCGCAGCGCGAACTCCCTGCACTTTTTCCTCAGTTCAACCGGGTCTATCTCGTGCCTTTTCAACCCCATAGTCGTCAGCACGCGCAACTCGATGGGTAAACCGTGGCAGTCCCACCCGGGGACAAACGGGGCATCATGACCCGTCATCGTCTGAAATTTCACGGTGATATCTTTGAGGGTCTTGTTCAAGGCCTGTCCCAGGTGGATGGGAGCGTTGGCATAAGGGGGCCCGTCGTGCAAGATGAACTTGGGGGCACCGGCCCTTGCCCGCCGGATTTCTCCGTAAAGATCCTTATCTTTCCACAGAGCCTCGATCTCTGGCTCGCGAACGGGCAAATTGGCCTTCATCGGAAAATCGGTCTTGGGAAGGTTGAGCGTCTCCGAAAAACTCTTTTTGCTGTTCGTCTCCGCCAAGTCTATCACCCATCTGTTCGGTAGCTTCGGCGGCCCAAGGTACAGCCGCGATTTTCGATATTCTATCACCCTTTTGTCGGTAAAGAAAACCTGCCAATGACCGACGATGCGGGTAAACAAGCGCACCGGGCCTCGCGCAGTCGGGAATCTCTATCACTCAGCGGAGTTTTTCCGGTGACTTTGCCGACGCCAGGGCTTGTAAGAGGCCTTGCCTCGTGAGCCCCCGGATGAAAACCCTCTTGCGTCTGGATGTTTCGCCAGACGTGATGGCGACGGCCCCGGGACAAACCCCGAGAACGGATGCGAGAAAACGGCGGAGATCTTCGTTGGCTTTTCCGTCGACGGGTGGTGACTTCAGTTTGATGGTGAGACCACCGGGGGCGATTTTCACGGAATTTGCGCCGGACTTGGGGATCGCCTTTACACAAAAGCTCACTCCCCCGCTTTCCTCGCGGGCTCCAATCTCATCCAGAACTCGATCTGGATTTAAAGTTTCCGGCTCGGGCAAAGAAACATCATTCCCCGTTTTCGTCGTTTTCGGCTTTAAAGGTTTCCGAAACTTTCGCCCTTGCTGCGGCCGTTTCGACAAACGGGGCCGCAAGCGCCGCCTCCATCGACGCAGTCGCTTTCTCGAGCATGTCCAGATACGTGCGCAGCAGCGCCTTGAGCTCGGCGTTGAACCGACCCAGGGTTTGCCTGGCTTCAGAAACGCGGTTGAGAATGGAAGCGGCTTCTCGTTCGGCTCTTTCTTTGATCTTGCGGGCCTCGATTTCGGCTTGCTCCTTGATGACCGCCGCTTCTCTTCGAGCCGCAGCTTTGAGCTCGTCGGCTGCTTGCTGGGCCACCACTATGGCGTTTTGAAGCGTTTCCTCTATCGTCTTGTAGTGCTGCAACCTCGCATCGAGATCGGCGTTCTTGGCTTTGAGATCCTCGTTTTCCCTCAAAAGCCTCTCGAACTCAGCGACCACAAGGTCGAGGAACTCATCTACTTCCTCCTCGCTATAACCCCGGAAAGACCTCTTGAACTCCTTGTTGTGGATATCGAGCGGAGTGAGCACGGGCGACCCTCCCCACACAGGATTGGTACTATGTTCCACGGAGCGCCGCTGCGTTCCTGCCGCGTGCGACAGTGCCCGTCAGGCTCTTTCCCCGAACAGTCCCCGCCCGATCCTGATCATCGTCGAACCTTCTTCCACAGCTATTTCGTAATCCGACGTCATGCCCATGGACAACTCCGCCAGGGCATCCCCCGGTATGCCTTCCGAAAGCAGGCGGTCCCTCAGCGACGCCAGACCCCTGAAAGCCCTTCGCGCTGCCTCGGGATCTTCGGGTGCCACCGTCATCAACCCCGTCAGAACGAGCCCCGGCAGACCCAGCACGTACCTGGCCAGGTTCAGAGCCTCCTCTGGGCTCACTCCAAACTTGGCAGGATCGCGGGCCACGTTAACCTCGAGCATGACCCGACAGACTCTCCCGTATCTCACGGAAGCCTGGGAAAGAGCAAGAGCGACTCTGGTAGAGTCCACTGACTGGACACACGAAAACAGCCGGGCAGCCAGGGACGCTTTGTTGGTTTGAAGGTGGCCTATAAAGTGAAGCTCAGCACCGCCAAATGCTCCCATTCTCACCTTTTCGCGAGCTTCCTGAACTCTGTTTTCGCCAAAGATCGAGATTCCCAGCTCCCGAGCTTTCTCAATCAACGGCGGGGATACCCCTTTGGTTACGGCCAGGATTTTTACCGGGCCTTTTCTTCCGGACCGCTCAAGAGCTCTGTCAATTCCTTGCCGTATCCGCTCCAGATTCGCCGCAAGCTTCTCGATAGAACCCGATTCCATGCTCACCGTACCCTCTTCCCCTCCAGAAATGCCCAGCCCCTTAGGACTATCTGAGTCTCGGGAGATATTCCTCGAAGGACCGCTTCATTCCCTTTCACCAGCATCACTTCAACGGGACAAAACCGCGCCACGGCCTTTTGGACCACGAGGACTCCGGTCGTCCCGTTCTTTTGTACCAGAGCGCTTGACGGCACGATTAGACCCTTGGCCGAAAACGTCACGAGGGTGATGTCCAGGTATCTGGGAAATGTCTCGGTTCCGGAGAGGCCAAGTTCGAAGCTTCCTACGATCACCGAGTACCCGGGGGGTTTTCCGTCTATCACCCGTTCGATTCTGGCCGGGAAAGCTGCCGAAGTAGTCCTCACGGTCACCGCCTGGCCCTGCTCGATGGGTGGTCTGTCCTCGGTGGGAACCGGCAGGAAGAACCGAACCGTTTCTTCCGGGACGATCTTCCCCAGGATTTGTCCGCGAGACACTCGGTCACCGTCTGAGGGCCCCTGCGGCCGGGTGCGTAAGGCTTCGTCTAAGGAAGCTCTAATATCCGCCGCAGATAGCTCGCGGGCGTCGTAGTACCGTGCCTCGAGCCCGTCAACCTGCCTGAAGAACACTCCCGCCACCGGCGCGAGGACCGTCACCTCCGCCCAGGAAAGCGCCTGTTCCAGGTAGGCGATCTCCCGGAGGATGGCGCTTCTCTTCTCCTCGCTGGATTCCAGGAAGTTGCGGAGTTCGGCGATTCGGGCGCAGGTCGAAAGTACGCGAGTTTCCCGATCCTTTCTCATCGCCAGGTCCGGAAGAGCGCTGGCCCGGGAAGCCGCCAACAGGTCCCTGCCTGCTTCCCGATATGCATCTAACAGGTCTTTGCGAGCTTCCTCGATTCGATTTGAGTTTTCTCTATCGAAAGCCCGGAGTTCTTCCTTTCTTGCTCTGAGTGCTTCCTCCAAAACTTCGCGAGTCTCTTCGGACCGGATCGTGCAGATGGGCGTACCTGCCCTTACCCACTCGCCGGACCGGACCAGGTATCGGAGAACGCCGTCGGCAGAAGCTTTTACTACGACTTCGCTGCCAGCGAGAAGGCAGCGGCCAGTAACGTCGATGTCAAGCGCTCCTTCTCTGGGGAATCCCAGCGGGATGGCCGCTTTGAGGACGGCGGAACGTATGACCGGCCATGGAAGAAGAAAAAAAGCCAGTACTAAAACGATCACCGCGAAGGCCCATTTTCGCAGCGGCCCGCCATTGAGTCGTTTTTTCCTGTAAGACATGGCAACGATCGCGCTGATTATAACATGTCCAACGAGGGTTCTACCGAGACTGACGGCGAGAATATCGCTCGGCCAGTTCCACGAGGATCACGTCCTCACCGATTTTCTTCACGTTCTCCCAGGGGATCACGTAATCATCGCCCCTGCCGAAAATGCCTAATCCTCTGGCAGGACCGGGAACTATGACGGCCGTTATTCGGCCCGAGGTGAGGTCGAACTCAATATCCACGATGTTTCCCAGTTTTCGACCGTCCACGGTGTTAATGACGTCCCGGGAAGAGAGGTCCGATGCCCTTATCAAATCAAGACGCCCCCGAAAGCATTATATGGCACGGGGGATGGGGGGAAATCCTCTGAAGGTACAATTGGTGAACTACAACGCAAAGCGCCCGAGCTCAAGGCGCCGGGCACAGGAGAACCCGTCCGTGCCAGCGAGATATGGCAGCAGCGATCTTCTCCCAGCCGGACTTAAGCACCTCGGCAAGGAAGAACCGGACCTCCGTGGGAGCATGCTCATCCGCTACAGCCCGCTGACAAAGGCGCTCGAGCTCATCCCTTGCCATCGAGGTGATATCTGGCGGCGCTTGCTGGCGCACGGCGACGTCAAGGTAGCACAAGGGCGGGAATATCACACACCACCAGTTTCGACCTTTTCCCTCTCCCAGGACGACTCTGAGCGCAAGGTATTTGCCCGAAGGCAGCATGATCTGTCTTGTACCTGCGGTGTAACTTACGCTGGGGAACCGGTAAATGCCAATTTCCGAGTAAACGCCATAGTCAACTCCGGCGGACCGCGCAACTTCCCTGGCAACCGCATCCACCGTGGGTAAGAGCTCTTCCAGCCTGACCAGGGGCGACCCTCCGTGCCCCGGCGTTAGCTCGGGCGCGATCTCCCTGAGGAGGCGGTCCCTAACGGACAGTTTCAGTTCCTGGTCCAGCTCGGAATCTGAGTTGGGAACGATGTGAAGCCGGATCAGGTTGTCAGGAGTATAGGCCTTCTGGGATGAATAAGCCACCGCCACATACCAGCCCAAACCCAGAACGATTCCGGCCACCGCAGCTATGGCCAGCGCCTGCAGCACAGGACCTACGCCCTTTCTCACCTCTCGTTCACCTCCTAGCCCATGTGCTCTCTCATGCGCAACAGCGCACTTTTTTCCAATCTGGAAACCTGCGCCTGCGATATTCCTATTTCTTTGGCTACCTCCATCTGTGTTTTCCCTTCGAAGAACCTCATCCTTATTATGGCCTGTTCACGCTCGGATAATTTCGATATGGCTTCATTGATGGAAATGCCCTCAAGCCACGAAGAGTCCTCGCCCTTGGAATCGCTAACCTGGTCCATTACGTAGATGGGGTCGCCTCCGTCGTGGTAAACGGGCTCGAACAAGCTGATGGGTTCCTGGATTGCATCGAGGGCGTAAACCACCTCGTCCTCGGGCATCTTGAGCTCGCTCGCGATCTCCGGCACCGTCGGTTCCCGCCCGAGCCTCGTTACGAGCGTATCCCTAACCTGAAGCGCCTTGTACGCAATGTCCCTGAGAGAGCGCGAAACCCTTATGGGGTTGTTGTCCCTGAGATACCTCCTAATCTCGCCGATGATCATGGGCACTGCATATGTTGAAAACCTGACGTTTTGAGAGAGGTCAAAATTGTCTATGGCCTTCATCAGACCGATGCACCCTACTTGAAAGAGGTCGTCCACGCATTCACCCCTGTTTTGAAACCGCTGGATGACGGACAGTACCAGCCGGAGATTTCCCGATATCAGGGCTTGTCTGGCCGATCTATCCCCGTTTTTCATTGCCAGGAAAAGCTCCTTCATCTTGCTCGACGACAAGACGGGGAGCTTCGAAGTGTCGACTCCACAAATCTCCACCTTGTTCAAATCGCGTACCCCCGTGTGAGTTGCCATAATTTAGTGAAACTACTATGTGACAGTATTGCCTACACAGTACAGGTGCTATACGCTTCCAGCGAAATACGGCCCTGAACTGCGTTCGAGATTCTAAGCCGCGCCCGCAGCGTTTCCGAGCGGCGGATGTGGCCGAGAAAAGTTGGTGAGGACGGAATAACCGGGTGTTGGTTGGCAGTTCGTTGATGGCTCTCCCGACGGGAAGCCTGTTCAGAATCGGGATGAGATGTTGATAAGGAGGCGGTTAGGTCTGGAGTAAGGCGGGGTTACTGATAAGTCATAATGTCGTGGTGAAGCTTTTGCATGATCCTTTTCTCCAACCGCGAGATGTATGACTGCGAGATCCCGAGCATGTCCGCGACTTGCTTTTGAGTTCTCTCAATTCCGTCTTTCAGACCGAAGCGAAGGTCAACGATGGTCCTTTCTCTCCACGAAAGGCGGTCCAGAGCCTCCCTCAAAACGGCCCGGTCCACCTCTTTTTCCAGCGACCTGTATATCACGTCCTCGTCGGTACCCTTGACGTCGGCAAGGCACAGCTCGTTGCCTTCCGCATCGATGTTCAGGGGTTCTTCGAACGATACTTCCGCCCTGGTCTTCGCAACGCGTCTCAAGTACATGAGGATCTCGTTTTCTATGCATTTCGAGGCGTATGTGGCGAGTTTGATTTTCTTGGACGGGTCGAAGGTGGAAATGGCTTTGATGAGACCGATCGACCCGATGGACACAAGGTCATCGATGGGCACACCGGTGTTCTCGAACTTCCTCGCGATGTACACCACGAGCCTGATATTCCTCTCCACGAGGACGCTCTTCACGTCAGGGTCCCCTTCTTGGAGCCTCTCTATGAGAAAAGACTCCTCGTCCGCAGTCAAAGGCGGCGGGAGCGCCTCCGTTCCCCCGATGTATCCCAGGAAGACATCGAGCCCGAGCGCCCTTCTCAATTTGAACCACTTTAAAAGCAGCGTCCACTTCAGCCGCAAAAAGTCCAAGCGCCAACACCTCCTGTTGCACCGACGACGGCGCCGTCCTCCTTGCTTTGCTACGCCGCGAAGGACGGCGAAGCTATCTCTTCACACCCTTCAGAAAAGGGATTTCCTCTGCTAAACCAGGTCGGGATGGACCAGAGCTTGATATGCTCCGGATGGCGAAAGCTTTTGCCAGGATACGCCAACCACGGCATCGATTGGGGTGCGCAGGCCCGTTCTCCCGGACACAAGCACCTTATCGGGAATGAACCCGGGCAGAACTCCCCTTTTGCCCGATATTCCGCAATACGGAATGAGCCGCAGCCGCCTGGCCATTGGGTCGAGCGCCAGGTTCTCCCCGATGGACTCCCAGTTGGATGAGAAAAAGTCGAGGGTCTCGCCGGACAGTATGCTCTTCAGACTGTCGAGGTCCACGACGATCACGGGTAACCCGCTCAATGGATCTCGTAAATCGTTACCGGTGTCGAGCAGCCCGACAAGGGTTACAGATTTGCCGTCGACTTCCAGCTCCACCTGAAGGAAAGGAGACCCGGGTTTTTGCGAACTCAAGGCCAAGAGCAAGGGAATAGCTGCCGCCACCAGGAGCCCCACAAGCACCGTCCACCACGAGGCTGGCGACCACAGCCGGTCAGCCAGGGAATAAGACCGCAAACTCTGGACCAGACTCAAGAGGGCCATGGCCGTGCCGGCGGCAACCGTGCAACACAGGTAAAACGAAAGAAAAAGCAGGTAAACACCTGCGCCTCTCGCGTCGGGAAAAGATATCAGAACCATCAAGGCCCCGGCCATCAGTCTGACCGGCCATGCGTAAAGAGGCTCTAAGCCCGGAACAAGGGCAAACGCAGCGTACAGCGCTCCTCCGAGGGCGCTGAGGGTTATCCTCCCCCGCCTCGCCCTCCGGCGACTCAAGCGAGCAGTAGCGGTGAGCAACAGGTAGTTGGCTGCGAAATTCACCAGGAATAATACGTCAGCGTAGACGTACCTGGTCATGTCCAACCCTTCCCCGGGAATAATGACTATTCCGGACATGACCCGGATATGACCAGGTCGGCATCGATCATAGCAGTGGCGGAGGACGAGACTTGTCAAAAGGACTACCGCAAAGTGTCTTTTTTCGGCGGCTTGTCGGAGGTTTTCGACCTCAAGAAGACGGGTACCTCGAAAAGCTCGCTGTCATCGAGGATCGGCTGCCGACGTGTGTCCGCGGGTTTCGGCTTTCGCTCGAATCCAGTGGCGATAACCGTGATCCTGACCTCGTCCTGAAGTTTCTCGTCGATAACGGCACCGAATATGATGTTGGCTTCGGGATCGGCGGCGTTGATGATGACCTGAGCTGCTTCGTTCACCTCAAACAAACCGAGGTCGGGGCCGCCCGTAATGTTGATGAGGATCCCCTTGGCACCTTCGATAGTGGTTTCCAAAAGCGGGCTCGAGATTGCCTGGTTTGCCGCATCTATGGCCCTGGACTCACCATGACCTACCCCTATGCCCATAAGAGCTGAACCTGTATCCATCATAATGGTTCTTACGTCGGCAAAATCCAGATTTATGAGGCCGGGTACGCACACCAGGTCCGAAATGCCCTGGACTCCGTGGCGCAAAACCTCATCGGCCACGGCGAAAGCTTCCAGAATCGACGCACGCTTGTCCATCACCTGGAGCAATCTATCGTTGGGTATCACGATGAGGGTGTCCACCGCCTGTCTCAGCTTTTCTATACCCTGCTCAGCTACGCTCATCCGCCTTTTTCCCTCGAAGCTGAAGGGTTTGGTCACGACACCGATGGTAAGGGCCCCTACTTCCTTGCAAATCTGCGCGACCACGGGAGCCCCTCCCGTACCCGTTCCTCCTCCCATGCCAGCAGTTATGAATACCATGTCCGCGCCTTTGACGTGGTTCAAAATCTCTTCCCGCGATTCCTCGGCGGCTCTGAGCCCAACCTCGGGATTGGCTCCCGCCCCAAGCCCCCGGGTGAGGTTCTTGCCGATCTGGATTTTTACCTTGGCTTTGGACAGGTTGAGGGTCTGAGCATCGGTGTTGATGGCGATGAAGTCGACTCCGCGGATTCCCGCCTCGATCATTCTGTTAACGGCGTTAGTACCGCCTCCACCGATGCCGACTACTTTGAGCGATGCGTATCTTGTTTCCCCGTCTTCGAGAAGCTTCATCACCCTCGCCCTCCCAGGAGCATGGATTTCCACGTCTTCTCGGCTTTCACCTGTTTTTTGCGGTACGTTTGACCAGGTGCCTGGACCGCCGACGAGGCGAGGTACCTCGCGGCGCACTTTCACCTGTTTTTTGCGAGACGTTTGATCAGGTGCCGCCTGATCATAGCCAGGTTCGTAAAAATTCGAACGCCAAATGCAAATACGGCCGCCAGGTACAGCTCGAGCCCGAGGAGATCACCGGCGTAAGTCAGAAGCGCCGCCAGAACCGTATTGGCCAGAAAGCCGCTGACGAATATAGCGGTATCAAAATCTCCCTCCAAAGTAGCTCTCAACCCCCCGAAAGCCGTGTCCAGGCCGGCAAGGACGCTCACCGCCAGATACCTGGCCACGCTCTGAGGGATTTGAACGGGCAGATGAAAGCCGATGAGAATCCCGAGGAGAAGACCGCCCAGAATCATCCACATCAGCGCGTTCCCTCCGCCTTTACGGGCCTGGCGTACTTGAACTGCAGCGTACCGTTATATGCGGGAACCAAAACTTCCTCTTCCCGTTTCACTTTGACCTCGATGCCCCATAAGGCCAAGTTGTCTATGACTCCTCCCCGCAAGTGCAAGGCCGAGTCGAGGGTCTCCGGGTCCCCTATCGCCCGTATTTCGATGGGAGGGGCGACCCTTACGCCGTTGATCATAAAAACGGGACCCGCACACCTTATCTCCGTCGTGGCAACGAACCGCTGACCGTTGATGCTGACGGCCTCGGCGCCTGCGCTGAAAAGTTCGTTGACCACGGCGCGAACATCATCGTCGTGGATCAGGTAAACGTTGGGATCCTGACCTGCTGTTGACGGTTTCTTGGAATCGGTCATCTGCACTATTACGCCGGGACCCTTCACATCGGCCAAGCCCGCCAAGATCCTGGCCTTTGAAAGCTCTTCCCTGAGAGCTTGTTCCCGGCTGAGTCCAGCGGCGCTCTCCGCCAGGCGGTCTCTTAACTGCTTGACCTCCTCCCTGAGGGAGTTTCTTTCTTCTTCAACGGCCTTGAGGAGCGCCGTGAGCTCCGCCGCTCTCTGGTACGAAATGTTCGCGGTTATCGCCGGCCGCGCCTTCAATTGAAGAGCGAGCATAAAACCGAAGATCATGAGGACCACGCTTAAAATGAGCTGCGTGCCCCGATTTGACACGCCCATCCCCCCTGTTCTCGCTCCGCTCAACAACTTCCCTTCAAAGATACCATAACCCGGTGGCTCCGAAGCAGGTTACTTGACCATTCGGTCCCGGAACCTCACGGAAGGCTTTCCATACCGGAGCTCTATGTAGTCTACTCTCGGCAAGTCCTGAGGCCCAAGGGCGCTGAGCACGGATTCCAGGGATTCTAGGCGGCCCCGCAGACCCGCGTCGGGCTCCCCCAGATAAACCAGGGCACCTCCGTCTTTGAGCAACAGCACCAGCTCATCACCGCGAAGCTGGATTTCAGAGGATGCGCGTCTGGTCAGCGGACCCATGGCACGCACGCACGCAAGGGCTTCTAACTCCTTGCCTTCCAGACGAGATCCGGTGGAGACGCTTCCGGAAACGCCCACGATAGCTACAAGCCCGGGGACCTTGCCGTTATCTTCCCCCAGGACCTTCCCCTCCGCATCCACAAGCCAGAGCTTCCCTCCGGAAACGACCAGAGCCACGGGTTTGCGTTCTTCGATTCGGATATAGATTGTCGAGGGCAGCTCTCTCTTGACATCGGCCCTCTTTATCAAGGGGGAGCACTCCAGAACCTCCTGGGTCTTGTCCAAATTCACGGCAAAAATGTTCATCCCTTCGCGGATGCCGGCGAGCTGCAGGACTTCCTCTCTCGAAACGGCCACACAGCCATCAACCCTTACTTCCCTTATGGAAAAGTAAGGCGACCGGAGAAATAGGAACCCGCCAACCATAAAAAGGAACACCAGACCCAGGAAGGAAAAGAGGCCAGACTTCAACGGTCCACCCCCGTTGACGTGAAGTTCAACCCCTGCGAATCCGATTTTAATCAACCCTCGCGATGTTGCCACCGAGAGCCCTTATCTTGTCCTCGAATTTCTCATACCCTCGGTCCAGATTCTGAATACCCGTGACGACCGTGACTCCCTCGGCGGCGAGCGCAGCCAGAACCAGAGAGGCGCCGCTGCGAAGGTCCGTCGCTTCCACCTGCGCTCCGGATAGCGCGGGCACTCCCTTGATTATCGCCGTTCGTCCGTCCACTCGGATTCGCGCTCCCATCCTCCCGAGCTCCTCTGCCTGCTTGAACCTGGAGTCAAAAACCGTCTCTGTAATTACCGAGGTGCCATCCGCCAACGTAAGCAGGGCCATCATTTGAGGCTGCATGTCTGTGGGAAACCCGGGGTACGGGAGCGTCTTAACATCGGTGGGCAATGGCCTTCTGGGTCCCCTTACGAACAAGCCATCGGGCTTCTCGATCACATCAGCCCCGGTTTCCCGAAGCTTCGCGATAACGGCCTGAACGTGTTCGGCGATGGCGTTCCTTATCCAGATTTCGCCGCCGGTTATGGCGGCCATCGCCATGAAAGTACCGGCTTCTATGCGGTCGGGCATCACCGAGTAAACCGCGCCCTTCAGCGACTTCAAACCCTCCACCCTTATGACGTCGGTGCCCGCGCCGCGCACCGAAGCACCCATGGAGTTTAAGAACCCCTGAAGGTCTACGATCTCAGGCTCTTTGGCGGCGTTTCTGATAATGGTCACACCCTCGGCCAGGCAGGCACCCATCATGATATTCTCGGTAGCTCCCACGCTGGGGATGTCCAGGTGTATGTCCACCCCTTTCCAGGACTCCGCCACACCCAGGATCCTTCCGTGAGATTCCTCGAACCGCGCGCCCATGGCCCGCAGTCCCTTGAGATGCAAATCGATGGGCCTTGGCCCGATGTCGCAACCTCCCGGATGCGACACCTCCACCTTTCCTAATTTTGCGAGAAGAGGTCCCATCAAGAATATCGAGGACCGTACCTTTCGCATCAACGCCTCATCCACGACGTGGCTCCTTAGCCCCGACGGGTCGATATAAAGGTCGCTCCCGGTGACCCCGGTCCAGCGCACGTGGACGCCGATGGAAGTCAAAATAGCGGCCATTACCTCCACATCTACCAGGTGCGGCGCATTCTGTATGAGACAAGGCCTGGACGCCATCACAGATGCGGCCATCATGGGCAAGACCGCATTTTTCGCCCCGCTCACCGACACGCTTCCTCTGACGGGTGCACCACCCTTTCGATCACGAACCGGGCCATCCGCGCTACCACTCTACGAAAAAATGCAATCAGGTCATTGGCGAAAGGAGGGTTGGTGGTCCACAGGCCTAGGAGCCAAAGCCACCGCAGTGTTTTCCAGGGGCTGCCCCACCCCGTCAGTTCAGTGGTGCCTTTGCGTTACAAGGGGTCATGGAGTCCTCAATTGAGATTTCTTGAAGAGTGTCCCCGCGCCTGGTGAGTGAGTATCGCCCCGGACCAGCTCTTTTGCAGCCACAGCTGCAGCCTATTGTATCAGGACAATGCCGGACTGCCTCGGCACACCAAAGACTCGACCGCTCTGAAGTACAAAAGCCCGGCACGTCACGCCCCCTCTTACAAGGCACTCTCCGGACCAGAAGCGTGAATTGCTGAGTGATAACCGGGCGTCGCCTGGCAGCCAAAGTCCCAAATGTCGCCCAGTAATAATCACCAATTGGCTCATGCCCGTTGCGGCTGAAAGACAACCGGATCTTTTTGACTTGCGGCGCCCGGCTTCCACGCACGGCGCTGAGGCTGGCCCGGTTTCGTTCGAAGGATGGTTTGCCCGAAAATCGTCCAGCAAGCAGCCGCTCGCAGTCCCTGGAACAGACCGTCCTCTGCAGGAGCGCCTCTTCACGCCTGGAAAAGATTTCAAAGCTCGAAGCGACTCACCCTCGCCCGAGGGTGGGAAACCGTCGCCGCCACCGGACGCGGCCAGCCAGCATCGAGATGGACGTCATGCCGGCCCGGCTTGCGGATCAGTTCGAGCAACTGCACCTGCAGTGTGATGCGCCCAAGTGTGTTCGAGGAAGAACTTTGGCCGTTCGGGACGAGACCCGTAGCTCGAAAAGATCCCCGTTGCTTGCCAGCGAGTAGCCGACGCAGTTGTTCCGCCCGCACAAAGCTTTTCGGAAGCGCTCGGATCGTCGGCGTTGTACACAACCTTTACCCTCCCTCGCCTACCCCCCTCGCGAAGCGCGAAAACTGCTCCAGGTTTTCTACAGATCCACAGTAGTCCAAATGGTCATCATCGATGTTCGTCACGATGGCGTGGCGGCGATCGGGGATGGTTTTTGAGAAGGATCACGTCAAGCTCGTCCCGTCTCAATGACGGCATCGCGTCCTCTTCCCTCCCGCCACGAATTTCCGCTCTTTGCGGCGCCCCTCGACGAACGAGAAAAGTCGGATTCTTTCCAGGTCTTCACCATCAAAACCCACGCGAGGCATACAGCCACAGTGGTCGAATTGGTCATTTCCCGTGTGCTGCCGGCCGCAGCGGCAGCCGCCACGCCTTCAGATTACCGGTCCTGCGAGCATGTCCACCCTGCTTGGAATCAGAGGAATCCCGGCGATGCAGGCCGTCATCGCTACAGGTTTTTCCCGCCAGGGGATCTGCGGAGAGGCTTACTGGACCGCACATCAGAAGCCACGTTTTCCTCCGATTGCCCTATATGAATGTCTGGGCACCCTCTTTTCTCAAAAGCTCGGTGACCGACGATTCCTTGAGATCGGATCCGGAGACCTGGTACCCTCTCCGCAAGAGGATTCGGGCGATGCCGGACATCCCCTGTCCACCAATGGCCACGAAGTGTACTTTCTTCATAATTCACCTCAAACGGCTGGCGTCTCTTTCACGCTATTCTCAGCGCCTGGTCCTGGCGAGTTTGATGAGTTCCCTCACTATCGTCTCGGCTGCGTGGGGCCTCCCCGCCGCCTTCGACGCCTCCGCCATCCTCGCCATCTTAGCGCGATCCACGAGCAAGTCGAGGCAAGCTTCGGCGACGGCCCCCGCCCCTCGTGCCTCGGTCACCACTTCACAAGCCCCGAGCTCTTCCAGAGCTCTCGCGTTGTACTCCTGGTGGTTTCCGGCAACGTTAGGCGAGGGAACCACTACCGCGGGAATTCCCCGGGCGGTAACCTCCGCCAGCGTCATCCCGCCGGCTCTGCACACTGCCAGGTCCGCGCAGGCAAGAGCGTATTCGATGTCGTACACGTAGGCTTGTACGATAACGTTGCCGACTTTTGCGTTCTTTATTCCCTCCTGAGGCCGGCATCCCAACTTTTCCGCGACCATGTCGAAATACGGATTACCCGTGATAAACAACATTTGAAAGCCGAGGTCGTCCGCCCTTTCTGCTATTTTCAGACCTGCCTCGGCCAGGGTCATCGCCCCCCGCGAACCGCCCAGCAACAGTACGGTGGTCTTGCCCGGGTCCAGTCCGAACCGGCGATAACCATCGTCTCTTTTGGCCTCGATCACCGCTTTGCGTACGGGGTTTCCCGTGACCATTACCTTGGAGCTGCCGCGGAAAGAAGTCCTGGTTTTCTCCCATGCGCAAAAGATCCGCTGGACGAACCCGGCGAGTATGAGGTTGGTCTTGCCAGGAACCGAGTTTTGCTCCTGAATCGCACAGGGAATGCGCTGGGTCCACGCTGCGAGGATCACGGGGCCCGAAACATACCCACCGGTCCCCAGCACCACGTCGGGACGGAAATCCCTCAAAATCCCGAAGGCATCTTTCACACCCAACGCGGCGCGAACGGCGCCGGCCATGGCCTTGACGAGCGATTTCCCTCTGATGCCTCCGGACCTCACCCGTGCAAACTCGATCCCTTGCTTCGGTACGATATCTGCCTCCATCCCCTCTGCCGTGCCCACGTAGAGAATGCGGGATCCGGGAACCATCTCCTTCAAAACCTCGATAACGGCGAGACCCGGATAGATGTGACCCCCGGTTCCGCCTCCCGAGACGACCAGCCTCATTCCTCCAGTCTCCTTTCAGCGCCCCGCATAACGCGAAATGTTGAGAAGAATCCCCACACAGACCAGACTTACCACGAGAGAGGAGCCCCCGTAACTCAAAAACGGCAGGGGAATCCCGGTGATGGGAAGACAGCCCGTCACAACACCGATGTTTACGATGGCCTGCCCCACCACCAGGGACGTCGTTCCCGCCGCTAGAATGCAGGAAAACCTGTCAGGTGCTGCCAGAGCTGTCCTGTAACCCCTCCATGCTATGACGAAGAACGAGAACAACACCACGAAGGAACCTATGAAGCCGAGTTCTTCCCCGATGATGGCGAATATGAAATCCGTATGAGGTTCCGGCAGGTAAAAGTATTTTTGCCTTGAATAGGCAACGCCGGTACCGAAGAGGTGCCCGGAACCCAGAGCATACAGGGCCTGAATGATCTGAAACCCGGAACCCATGGGATCCTTCCAGGGATCGAGAAAAGCGAAGAATCGCTCGCGCCTGTATTCTGAGGACATAATGGCCCAGATCAGTACCGGTACCGCACCAGCACCTACCAGAGCGAGGTGCCACATGTTCGCGCCGGCTACGAACACCATCACTCCGGCCGAAGCGGCCACCGCCACCGCCGTACCCAGGTCGGGTTCGGCAAGTATGAGCGCGAAGGTCAGGCCCAGGAGCACCAGATAAGGGAAGAGGCCGGACCAGAACCCTCGCACCCTTTCTTTTTTCCTGGCGAGGCTGTCGGCCATGAATAACAGCGTGGTCAGCTTTGAAAGCTCGGCGGGTTGCAGGTTTATCGGCCCGAGTTTGATCCAACGTCTGGCTTCATTGGCCATTTTGCCGATGCCCGGTATGAGCACCAGCACGAGAAGGAGCAACGAAAGACCGTATAGATACGGAATCACCGGTCGCAAGCGCCAGCAGTCGAAGTTCATGAAGAACATCATCATGGTGACGCCGATTGCCGCCCATATGACCTGCCTAACCAAAAAGTAGTAGCGCGAGCCGTAAAACCGTTCGGCCCTCACGAAGCTCGCGGAAAACACCATCACTATGCCCAAAGCAAGCAACGTCAGAACGGTGAAGAAAAGAATGTAATCGGGTTTTCCCCTTGTGACGTTCGTCCTTCTTTGCACGGAAGCCCGAAGAACCTCCCGAAGACGTCTTACTGATTTCTCACACGAGCGTCATCACCCATATTCCGGCGGCAGCCAGAAGAGCTTGAGCCAGCCAGAAAGTCCTTACCACTTTTACCTCCGGCCATCCCAGAAGCTCAAAGTGATGGTGCAGCGGGCTCATCTTGAATATGCGCCGGCCGAAGAGCTGGAACGAAATGACCTGTGCGATTACGGAAAGAGTCTCCACCACCGGGACGCCGGCGAAAAATAGCAGCAAAAGCTCGGTCTTTGTGAGGATTCCGAAGGCCGCAAGCAACGCCCCCAGAGCCAGCGAGCCCGTGTCGCCCATGAATATCTTGGCCGGGTGACGGTTATACACGAGAAAGCCCAGAATCGCCCCGATGGCGGTGGGTGCCAGGTGCTCAAGCCCTCCGGCCCCGTTCAATGCTGCCTTGGCCAGGGCCACCCGGGAAAGCGCGGCAAGCCCTATAGCAGATACCCCTGCCGCAAGCCCGTCCAGTCCGTCAGTGAGGTTCATAGCGTTGGAAGAACCCACCATCACGAGAACGCCGAAAACGGGGTACAAAGCGCCCAGGTGTACCACACGGTTTATCACCGGAACGATGACGTCGCTAGAGCCTCCTCCCGTCCGCCAGATGTAGAGAAACACCGCCGCCGCGAGAATCGCAAGGCCCATCTTTTCCCGAGCTCTCAATCCAAGAGAACGACCCAGCCGGAATTTCCTCCAGTCATCGATGAAACCTATGAGTCCAAAAGCGAAAAAGACCCCGATTGCCAGCCAAGCGTCGCGCCCGAGGAGCCCGAAAAACCCCTCTGCAATCGCGGGAACCAGAGTTCCGAGGAGGAAGATCACCCCACCCATCGTGGGAGTCCCGGCCTTCTTGAAGTGAGCTCGAGGACCTTCCCCCCTGATGTGCTGACCGATCTTCAAACGCTTGATGTAGGGCACGAACGCATGCCCGATTGCCACTGATACCGCAAAGCCGGCGAGAACTTCGATGCCGTAGACGAGACCGCTATTCATCGGCGCCCATCTCCCGACCCTTGGCCTTCAAGAACTCCACGTACTCCTCGAACTTCATAGCGCGAGAAGCTTTGACCAGCACCACATCACCGGCTTTCAGGGATCCCGCGAGAAACCTCCGAGCCGACTCCCTGTCGGGAACCCAGGTAACTTCGGTTGCCCGCCCGACCAAGCCCGAGGCTTCAATGGCGCCGTCGGCGATGTACCGGGCCAGATCTCCCTGAGTCACTAGGACGTCAACCCTGCCGGCAGCGTACCGGCCCACTTCCCGGTGGGCCTCCGGTGCCCATTCGCCGAGTTCCAGCATGTCACCGAGGATCGCAACCTTCCTCTCCCCCGGCAATTCGCAAAGGAGGTCCAGCGCAGCTTTGCACGACACAGGGCTGGAATTGTAAGAGTCATCCAGAATGGTGAGCCGTCCCGCGTGCGTCAGCGCCGTCCGCATACCCGAAAGACTTGCGTCCCCAAGACCGCTCACCACCTCGCCGGACGTCATGCCCAGTTCGAACCCTACCGCAGCTGCGCAAAGGGCGTTTTGCACCTGGTGTCTTCCGGGAACGGGGATCTTCGCCCGAATCTCGCCACCCGGATATCGCAGGGTAAAAGCGGCCCCTTCCTCCCCGAGGATGGTGACTCCTTCGGCCCTGTACTGGCAATCCGGTCCGAACCCGTAGAAAACTTTCCTGCACGTGACCCCGGCGGTCACCTCGCGGATCAGGGAGTTGTCGCCGTTGAGGAAGGCAATTCCGTCCGCGGGCAGCGCCTCGATGAGCTCGGCTTTTCCTCTCGCTATCTTCTCGAGGCTTCCAACCACGCCGATGTGAGACTGGGAAATGTCCGTCAGGACCCCGTAAGTGGGACGAGCGATAGAAGCCAGGTACTTTATCTCCCCCACCGCCCTCATGGCCATTTCGAGGACGGCGATTTCGATGCCGGGGTCGAGCTGGAAGGCCGCCAGGCACAGGCCTATGTCGGAATTAAGGTTTCCCGGATTCTTCCCCACGCGGAACCGCTTCCGCAAGACCGAGTAAATCATGTCTTTGGTGCTGGTCTTCCCCACGCTTCCCGTCACGCCGATGACCGTAACATCGAGCGAGTCCAGATAGAAACGGGCGAGATCTCCCAGCGCCTTCACCGTGTCGGGTACCAGAATGAGGGCCTTTTGCGGCGAAAAGTCGGAAGGGACCTCAACCTCTTTCGATACGAGAGAAGCTACCGCTCCTTTTGAAAAGGCATCCAGCACGTAGTCGTGGCCGTCTGCTTTTTCACCCTTGATGGCGCAGAACAGGTTTCCTTCCGCCACACATCTGGAATCCACCGTCACGCCCGTGACCCGCTGCAACGGGTCTCCCCGGATCAAAACCCCGCGGGTAACCTGGACTATTTTTTCCACGGAAATCTCTTTCATCTCGATCTCTCCATCGACTCTCGCAAAATCTGCCGGGATACCGCCACGTCGTCGAAAGCGACGGTTCTGTCTTTGAATACCTGATAAGTCTCATGACCTTTCCCTGCAATGAGCACGACGTCGCCGGGGCGGGCCATGCGTATTCCCTCTTTGATTGCATCAAACCTGCTGACGATCTTGCGGTAATCTTTAAGACGAGCGCGGCCCGCTGAGCATCTCACGGCTTCAAGCACACCGCCCTCGATTTCCTCGATAATGGCTTCGGGCTCTTCGGACCTGGGGTTATCGCTGGTAAGTATGACGTGGTCCGCCAAGGTGGCGGCGACCTTGCCCATCAAAGGACGTTTGCCTCTGTCGCGATCCCCGCCGCATCCGAAGATGACGATGACTTCTCCGTTTGAGGTTTCCCTTATCATTTCGAGAACGTTTTCGAGGCTGTCAGGAGTGTGCGCGTAGTCCACGAGCACGGTGAACGGCTGGCCCTCGTCCACCACTTCAGCCCGACCCCGGACGCTTGTGGAGTTCTCCAGGGCACAAGCTACGGTCTCCAAGTCGATACCCATTCCGTGGGCCACGGAAGCAGCCGCCAGAGCATTGTACACGTTGAATCTCCCGGGCATAGAAAGACGAACACGCAGACTGCGAGCGCCTACGACCAGGGAAAACTCGGTCGCCGCTGGTTGCAGCGAGATATCGCAACCCCTTACCGTCGCTTCTTTCTTGATTCCAAAAGTAACGCAGCGAACGGGGGAGCTCTCGATGAAACCGCTCGACTCGGGGTCATCCAGGTTCACAACCGAGAATTTTCTCTCGGGAGGATGACCCGGGTGGGACTCCCCCAACATGCGAAAAAGCTTTTTCTTGGCTTCTAGATAATCTTCAAACGACGGATGAAAGTCCAGGTGGTCCCTGCCGATGTTGGTCAGGACAGCCACGTCGAACGCGGTCTGGGCCACCCTGTGGAGGACTAAGGCGTGAGAGGAAACTTCCATGACTACCGCAGAACAGCCGGCCGAAACCATCCGCGCCAGGAGAGACTGAAGCTCGGGAGCCTCCGGGGTAGTGTGAACTACCGGCAGCACTTCGTCCCCCACCAGGTTGTGGACCGTTCCAACAAGACCCGTGTCGATCCCGGCCTGGCGCAGCACGTTCCGGATTAAGTGAGTTGTGGTGGTTTTCCCCTTGGTCCCGGTTACACCTATGACGGTCAGATTTCTCGATGGATGTCCGTAAAAGGCCGCAGATACGCCGGCCAGGGCTAACCTCGTATCCTCAGCCAGGGCCACGCCCGCCGCGACAACCGGGAGCTCCCTTCCTTTCTCCACCAGGACGGCCGTGGCACCTTTCCGGAGGGCATCTTCCAAGAAATCGTGACCATCGAAGCGAAAACCCTTTATCGCCACGAAGAGGTCTCCGGGCTTCACTCTCCGCGAGTCGTACGACACCCCGGTCACCTGCGCGTCCTTCAACACCTCAACTCCGCTTATCCCCGAAGCGATCTCCGAGAGAAGCAACCCGACGCACCTGCCTCTCACGTCCCCGTCATGAAATCAGCGCCGTCATGGGCCGATGCCCAGGCGTCCTCCTTGCACCCTATTTCGACGACGGGCAACGGATTTACCTGCTAGTTGCGCCTACATCCATCCGCAAGATTACCTTGACCATCGTCCCCTGAGGAACCCTGGTTCCGGCCGGCGGGTCCTGGCTCGTCACGAAACCACTGCCGGACACGCCCATGAGAAGCCCTCTCTCTGCTAATTTTTCCCTAGCCTGGGTCAGAGTAAGCCCTATGAGGGAAGGAACTTCCACGAAACCTGACTTCTCCGTGGTCTCGTCAGTGTACAGTATCACCGTGGTTCCCTCTTTCACGCTTACCCCGGGGGGTGGAGACTGGTCCATCACCCTAGATCCCGTGCCCTCCTTCAGACCCACAAGCCCCGTCTTCTTCAGTTCGCCATGAGCTATGGCCACATCGAGCCCTCTGACATCGGGGACGGTCACCCGTTTTTCTCCTTCCGCAGAGGGCTCTTCCTGGGGCGGGACTCCCATATATCTCAGGACATCCCTCATGATGGCCGCAAAGGTCGGCGCCGCCACCTGGCTTCCCCAATAGGCCCCCTGAGGCTCATCTATCATCACCAGCAGAACGACGCGAGGCTCGTTCGCCGGAGCGAATCCAACGAAGGAAGCTATATATTTGCCTTCGGCGATCCTGCCGCCCACGATTTTATTGGAAGTCCCCGTTTTCCCCGCCACACGGTAGCCGGGAATGTAGGCCTGTTTCCCGGTGCCTTTCGAAACCACCTGCTCCATCGCGAACCTCAATTCTTCCGACGTCTTCTCGGAGATGATGCGCTTGACCGGGTAAGACATCGTCTGAGCGACGGTCCCATCGATTTCCCTGATCTCCTTGACGACGTGGGGAACCACCAGGTTTCCGCCGTTGGCTATCGCAGAAATCGCGGTGATCACTTGAAGAGGGGTAAGCGTGAGAGTTTGCCCGAAAGACATGCATGCGAGGTCCACCGGCTTGACGTCTTCCTTGGCAGGGACGATTCCCGTTCCCTCACCCGGCAGGTCGATTCCGGTAGGGCGGGTCAGATTGAAAGCTTCGAGGTACTTATAAAAAGCATCCGTCCCCGTTCGCAATCCCACGGTTATGAACCCGACGTTGCACGAATTCTGAACGATTTCGACGGTGGACTGGCTCCCATGGGCTGGGCCCCAGCAGTTCAAGATCTCATCGTCGACTCTGATAGAACCAGGGCAGTAGAAGGTGTCTTGCATGCTGACGGCGCCCGACTCTAACGCCGCCGCAAGGGTGATCGGCTTGAACATAGAACCGGGAGGAAACGCGTCGGTGATGGCTATCAAACGTCGGTTTTCTGCAGGGTATTCGTCATACCGGTTGGGGTCATATGTGGGCCTCACGGCCATGGCCAGGATTTCGCCGTTGGAAGGGTCCATCGCTATGACTACACCGCCCTTTGCATGGCTGCTCGCGACCGCTTTGTCCAGCTCCCTCTCGGCGATGAACTGGATCACTTCATCCACCGTCAGTACGAGGTTTTTGCCGGGGATAGGCGGCACGTATTCTTTGACGGCACCGGGTATCGCCTCTCCTATGGCGTCAACTTCCACGGTAGACTTCCCGGGCTTACCTGCAAGCACCTGGTCGTACTGGAATTCCAAGCCTTCGAGACCTTGGTTGTCTATGCCGGCGATGCCGAGGACATTGGCCAGAAGCATGCCTTTGGGAAACACTCTGAGGGACTCCTGGGTAAACCCGATCCCCGGAATCCTGAGGGCTTTTATCTGTTTGACTATTTCGTCTGGAACTTTTCGCTTGATCCATTCATAACAGCTTTTCCTCGTTAGTTTGTTCAGAATGACTTCTTTCTTCGTACCAAGGAGGCGGGATAGTTGTTCGGCAGCAGCCTCGGGATCCTTCACTTGCGACGGTATGGCGAACACCGACTCCACGTCTATGGAGAATGCGAGTTCACGGCCGTTTCTGTCGTAGATTGTGCCGCGTCGCGCCTGAATGGGGATATCCTGGGTGCGCATATCCATAGCCTTTCTGCTGAGCTCATCAGACCAGATGAAGTGGATGTACCCGATCCTCCCGAGGAGCAAGACAAAAATGAGGGTCGTGGCGAAGAAGACCCACATAACCCTCTTTCGTACCAGGAGCCCTCTGGTGGACAAATCTATCCTCTCCCGTGTTACTTCCGACCCCCAGCTTCGACCCCGCGTCCCCCAAAGATCTCAGCTATGCGCTGAACGATCCCCATTATGCCCTCGGGCTTGCGGTTGGTCGCTTCCGCGATCGCCCCGGAGCTCGCACCGAAATCGCCCGTATCGAGTGCCACAACAGCTGCGGTCTTGACCTGGGGTGGTTCTACCATTCCCAGTTTCGTCTTGGCTACGGATTCCACGTAGGAAAGGGACTCAAGCCTTGAGAGTTCGGCCTTGAGGCTGTGGTTCTCAACCTTTAAGGCCTCTACCTGCCGCTCCAACTCCCTTGCCCGGTGAGCGAGGTTGGCGAGATTTGCCGGCTGCCACACCAGCATGAGCCCAAATAGGACGGCCACGACCAGATACAGGATGCCAACTGCCTCGATTGGGAGTCCGGTCGTCCTCCCCCGTCGCCGGGCGCGGGCAGGTGCTGCCTCAATAGTAACGTTGCGTATCATGGCTCTTTCCTCCCTGAGCTCCCTTTTCTCCCTTTACCGGACCCGGTCGGAAATCTCTCCTGCGAAAGAACCGGGTGACGATGGCCGCCGGCCGAGTTCATTTCATCTCAGATCAGGGCCGCTGCGCGAAGCTTGGCACTTCTCGATCTCGGATTCCGCTCTCTCTCCGCTCTTGTCGGTGTCAAAGGCTTTCTTTCCAGAATCGAAGCGATTCCAGCCGCTTCCATGCGCCTGAAAACGCTCTTTGCTACGCGGTCCTCAAGAGAGTGATAGCTCAAGACGACCACCCTGCCCCCGGGCTTCGTAAGGTAAAACGCCATTTCGATAGCCCGGTCAAGGCCTTCTAACTCGCGGTTTACCGCTATCCTCAGTGCCTGGAACGTCCTTCTCGCGGGGTGCCCGCCCGTTCTCCTCGCCCTTGCCGGAATCGCCTGGTAAATGAGCTCCACGAGGTCGCGAGCTGTCCGCAGAGGTCGCCTCTCCCGTTCGGCCACTATCAGACGGGCAATGGATCGGGCGTATTTCTCTTCACCGTACTCCCGCAGGATGCGCTCGAGCTCCTCCTCAGTACAGGTCTCGAGCAGGTCCGCCGCCGTCAGGGACCCGGTTCTATCCATCCTCATGTCCAGCGGCGCGTCCCCCCAGTACGTAAACCCTCTGGATGGGTCCGCGAGCTGCCTCAGGGATACTCCGAGATCGAAGAGAACTCCGTCCACCCGGGGTATGCCAATCAGGGCCAGTACCGACCGGGCCTCACGGAAATCGGCCTTGGTTAAGAAGAAGCGCCCTACGTAACGCACCAGTCGCTTCCTCGCGACTTCCAGGAGTTGCTCGTCCTTATCGATGCCCACCAGGAAGCACTTGGACCTCTCTAGAATCCGGAGGGCGTGTCCGCCTTCTCCCACCGTGCAGTCCAGGATCGCGCTCTCCGTCCCCCGGACGAGCTTAGCCAGGACTTCCTCCACCATCACGGGAACGTGGAGGGCGCCTTCCCCTAACTCGCCGCCTACGAGACTCACCGCGCTCCTCCCTTTCTGAGGCCCGACGCCCTTGTTGGAAACTTCCGCCTTAGATAGTAAGAGGCAGGCGCACGCCTCCCTCGAACTACAAGGCCTTAGAGCAATTTCATCTTTTGCAGTAGAACCTGAAGGCTTGTCTCTTTGCCACAAGAACCGGCTTAGATTGCCGTAACGGTTTCCGCCAGCTTTGCAAACTCCCGATGTATCTTTGCCTTCATTTCCTCCCACTTCGCCCTGTCCCAGATCTCGAGTCTGTTCCCCACACCGAGTATGGATACTTCCTTCGTTAAGCCGGCGTACTCCCGCAGGTGTGAAGGGAGGACAAACCTGCCTTGTTTGTCAGGTTCCACCTCGACGGCGCCGGCCAGGAAGTACCTGGCAAATGCCCGGAAATCGCTCTGGCTGATCGGGATCGATTTCAGCCTGTCGACGAGTCTTTCCCATTCGTCCAAGGGGTAGATGAAAAGGCAGTCGTCGAGGCCCCTTGCCAGTATGAACTTGGGACCCAGCGACTCCCTGAAACGCGCCGGGAGAGCTACTCTCCCTTTGTCGTCCAGCGTATGCTGGTACTCCCCCACGAACGAAGGTTGTGCCACTTTACCCCACTTCACTCCATTCGATGCCTACATTCGCCACTGCAATGAAAAATCCTCCTCACGTGAAGGGGGATCTCCCGAGATTTTTCAAATTCCAAAACGTCGGGAGACGACCGAAGTGGCGCGTTTCTGTCCACCTGTTGGCCGGTCGGGGGATGTTGCTCGGTGGTATCCGGGGTTACCGGGCGCTACCCGGCACCGTTGTTGACACCGTCACCATACCGCACGGTCTGCATCCTTGTGCGGCATTGCCTTTAGCGGAGGAACAAAAAACGGTCGGAGGAGATATTTTCCGCATCCTCCGACCGCCAGGCATTTATCGTGCCACCGTTTCAACTTGAGGGGCGGGTCCTCTCTCCACCGTCTTCACCGGGCTTCCGCACCTGGGACAGCAGAGCGGTTTCCCGCCCCCGTTCTCTATGGTTTCCGAATCACTCTCATCGATCTTTCCCGTCCCCTGAGCTCCGCACACCAGACAGATGTACTCCACGATCCTGGGTGGTCTTTCCATCCCCGAGCCCCCTTAGGGTTTCGTTGGGCCTGAGACAGCCTCTCATTTACATTATTCTCACTCGGAGACGTCATTTCCTCTTAGCTTCCGCGAAAAGACCACGAAGCTTTCGCTGGAATAAGAGCCCCTGGACTTCGCGTGCCTTTGTCACTTCTGCACGAGCTCCACCAGAAGACCGTGGGTGCTCTTGGGATGGATGAACGCAACCTTCGTACCATGAGCGCCGGACCTCGGCGTCTTGTCTACGAGGGTCAACCCGGCGCTTTCCGCCTTCCTGAGGTCGCTTTCGATGTCATCTACCTCAAAAGCTATGTGGTGAAAGCCCTCTCCGCGGGATGATAGGAACTTCCCGACTGGGCTGTCCGCTTCCAGCGGCTGAAGAAGTTCAAGCCGCACCTCGCCCACTTGCAAAAAGCCAACCTTCACTTTCTGGGAAGGGACTTCTTCTTCTCCTCCAAGTACGATACCGAAAGCCCGGGCAAAGTCCTCCGCAGCCTGTTTCATATCGTTTACAGCTATCCCCAGGTGATCGATCTTCTTTATCACGCAAAGCCACCTCCAATCTCCTGCACCACAGCCCCAGATCTTCCCGGGTCCACCATGACGGGCGGCGCGTACCTCGCCGTATCCTGTCTCCCGGTGGCCCTCAACCGACGCCCTCTGGAGGATTCTGCGCGAGCGGATCGCTCGAGTCTCAAAATACAACCGTGGGGTGGTAGGTACCGAACACCTCCCTGAGCACATCGCAGATCTCTCCGATGGTGGCGTATGCCTTTACCGCTTCGATGATAGGGGGTATGAGGTTCTCGTTCCCTTTTGCCGCCCTCTCTATCTCTTTCAGCGCTCTTGCCACAGCGGTGCCGTCCCTCCGCGTCCGCAGGGCCCGGAGCCTCTTCAATTGAGACTCTGCCACGGCCGGATCCAGGCGCAGTATCTCCCTGGGAGGCTCTTCTTTCTCCGTAAACGCATTTACCCCCACAATGATCCGTTCCTTCTTTTCCACGGCCTTTTGGTATCGGTACGCGCTCTCCTGGATCTCCCGCTGCATAAAGCCGGACTCGATGGCGGAAACCGCTCCTCCCAAATCATCGATCTTCCGAATGTAGTCCTCCGCAAGGGCCTCGAGTTCGTCGGTGAGTCGCTCGACGCAATAGCTCCCTCCAAGGGGATCCACGGTATCGGCGACACCCGTCTCGTAAGCGATGACCTGCTGGGTCCGGAGGGCGATCTTAACCGATTCCTCGGTGGGAAGGGACAGAGCTTCGTCCCACGAATTGGTGTGAAGAGACTGGGTCCCCCCGAGGACGGCCGCAAGCGCTTCTATGGCCGTCCGGACGATGTTTACGAAAGGTTGCTGCGCCGTAAGGGAAGAACCCGCCGTTTGAGTATGGAACCGCAGCATCCAGGACCTCGGGTTTTTCGCACCGAACCGCTCCTTCATAATTCTGGCCCAAAGCCTTCTCGCCGCCCGGAACTTCGCGATTTCCTCGAGGAAGTTGATCTGGCACGCGAAGAAGAAAGACAACCGTCCCGCAAACGCGTCTACGTCAAGCCCGCGCTTCATGGCCGCTTCGACGTAAGCGATACCGTTGGCGAGGGTAAACGCCAGCTCTTGAGCGGCGGTAGCGCCCGCTTCTCTTATGTGGTAACCGCTGACAGAAATCGTGTTCCAGTTGGGGATCGCTTTGGAGCAGTACTCGAACACGTCCGTGACGAGGCGCATGGAGGGACCGGGCGGGAAAATGTACGTCCCTCTGGCAACGTATTCTTTCAATATGTCGTTTTGGACCGTCCCCTCGAGTTTTTCCGGCCTCGTCCCTTGCTTTTCGCCTACCACCTGATACATGGCCAGGAGTATCGCAGCGGGAGCGTTAATGGTCATGGAAGTGGAAACCTTATCCAAGGGGATGCCCTGAAATATCAGCTCCATGTCTTCCAGGGAATCCACCGCCACCCCGACCCGGCCAACTTCTCCTTCGGCAAGGGGATGGTCCGAATCGTACCCCATTTGAGTCGGAAGGTCAAAAGCTACGCTCAAACCGGTTTGTCCCTGCTCGAGGAGAAAACGAAACCGTTTGTTGGTCTCTTCGGCCGTTCCGAAACCGGCGTACTGACGCATGGTCCAGAGCCTTCCCCGGTACATGGTGGGCTGAACTCCCCTGGTAAAGGGGTACTCACCGGGAAAGCCGAGCTTGGTCAGGTAATCCCAATCTCCCAGTTCGACCGGGGTGAACACCCGCTCCATTTCGATACCCGAGTCCGTCCTGAACGAGGATTGTCTTTCGGGAAACTTGGAAACCACCCTGGCGAGAGTCGAGCGCTCCCAGGAGGCTTTCGCGTTCTCCAGTTCCCTGTTTTTCTCCTGCGACAACTGTGCACTCCCCCTTCGTTTCAGACAAGGCCCATCCCCGAGAACTGGGGATGGGCCTGCGCATCTCGGGTGGGTTTGCCTTAGGAGAGCCAGCCCCTGAGCCTCATGGCGTCGACCACTTTCTTGACGGCCACGAGGAACGCCGCTTCCCTCAAGGAGACTCCCTTTTCTTTGTGCATGGAGTAGACTTCCTCGAAAGCTTTCACCATGATATTCTCCAGCCGGCTATCCACTTCCTCGGCCGTCCAGTAGAAGTTCATCAGGTTTTGCACCCACTCAAAATAGGACACGGTCACCCCGCCGGCTGACGCCAGGATATCGGGGAGAACCATAACCCCCTTCTTGTTCAGGATCTCGTCGGCTTCGGGAGTAGTGGGCCCGTTGGCAGCTTCCCCGATTATCTTGGCCTTCACGTGCGGAGCAATTGACTCGGTTATCGTGTTCTCCAAAGCCGCCGGGATGAGTATGTCCACCGGGAGGGCATAAAGCTCTTCGGTGGTAATATCCCGAGAACCCGGGAATCCCTTCACCGTGCCGTGCTCGGCTTTCCACTGGGAGACTGCTACCGGGTCCATTCCTTCGGGGTTGTAAGCACCGCCCTTGGAGTCATTGCACGCCACCATCTTGGCGCCCATATCTTTCATGAAGAAGGCCGAATAAGACCCGGCGTTGCCGAAGCCGTTTACGGCGTAAGTAGCTTTTTTCAGATCGAGACCGATTTTCTTGGCGGCTTCGCGGATAACGTAGGTACAACCCCTGGCGGTCGCCGTATTGCGCCCGAGAGAACCTCCAAGCAATATCGGCTTTCCCGTCAGTAGCGCGGGGTTGGGGAATCCCTTCATTGAAGAAAACTCGTCCACCATCCACGCCATGATCTGTGCGTTGGTGTATACGTCCGGCGCCGGGATATCTTTGAGGGGACCGATGAAATCGCCAAGAGCTCTGATGAAACCGCGGGAAACTCTCTCAAGCTCCCTGGGCGAAAGTTCCTTGGGGTTGCACCTCACAGCACCCTTGCCGCCGCCATATGGAAGACCCACTACCGAGCACTTGAACGTCATCCACATGGAGAGCGCTTTTACTTCATCAAAGTTGGTATTGGGGTGGAACCTGATTCCGCCCTTCGCCGGCCCCAATGCGGTGTTGTGCTGGGAGCGCCATCCGGTGAACACCTTGATCGTGCCATCGTCCATCTCCACCGGGAACGAAACCTCGATGGCCCTCTCCGGTTGCTTCAGGATATCGTAGGCCGCGGGTTCCAGGCCCAGCTGATCGCAGGCCCTTTTGATTTGACCCTGGACGATTTCAAAAGGATTTAACGTCTTCTCCGCCATTCTCAAGAAACCTCCCCCAGTAATTGCTTACAACTAGACTGCCTTCTGGAAAACTCCATCTACTTCTACTTCTCCAGGTCGCCCAAATCGGGCCGTCAGGCTCGCGTCCCTTCGCCCACCTCCTCCCCTCCACCGGCCATTTGCATTCCCACCTCGAAACCGTGACGGAGAGCTTTCTTGTTTAGATCCCAGGTGCTCTTGGGCAGCCTTTCCATCACGGCCTCTTCGAGAACCTCAAGAGATACCACGCCGGTAAGACCAGCGAGGATACCCAAACCGATCATGTTGGCCACTATTTCCCTGCCCATCTCCCTAGCTCGTTCGCTGATGGGGTAAGACTTGACCGTTCCGTTCACGGAGGGAATTTCCTTCACGTAGGTGGAATCGGCGATCAGCACACCTCCGGGAGCGAGGTCTTTGGCATACGTCGAGCAGGCGTCCTGGGTCATCACCAGAAGGTACTCGGGGTTCGTGACCTCGGGATAGTCCACCTGAGAATCGGATACTATTACGTCACCCCGGGAAGATCCGCCTCGCGATTCAGGACCGTAGGACTGAGTTTGAGCGACGTACAGGTCGGTCCGGGAAGCAATGGCCTCCGCGAGGATTATGGACGCGCTGATGAGACCCTGCCCTCCCGCACCGGCCAGCCTGAATTCCTTCCTCACTTCGCGCCCACCTCCTCCATCGCTTTTTCGATAACTTTCCGGTAAGTTTCGCAGTACTCGGGAGCTTCTTCGTCTCTGAACACCCCTATGGGGAACTTCGAGCCCCTCTCGGCCGGAGGCATTTTCGCCCAATCATCCCGCGACACGGCGTTTTCCTTGTACCAGTTGAGCATCGCGAGGGCGTCTTTCATGTTGTTTCTCCGGCCAAAGTAGGTGGGACACTGCGACAACGCGTCCACGAAGGAAAACCCTTTATGTTGAATCGCTTGCTTTATGACGTTGGTGAGATGACGCGCGTGGTAAGTAGTGCTACGGGCTACGAAGGTGCCCCCGGCGCCCATCACGAGCTCGCAGAGATCGAAGGGACGCTCAACCATCCCGTAAGGCGCAGTTGAAGCAAAACTTCCCAGCGGGGTGACCGGAGAGTACTGGCCAGAAGTCATTCCGTAAATAGAGTTGTTGTAGCAAACGACGGTGAGGTCTATGTTTCTTCTGGCGGCGTGGATCAGGTGATTGCCTCCGATGGCAGCTGCATCCCCGTCCCCGGTGATCACGATGACCTTGAGTTCGGGGCGGGCCAGTTTGACCCCGGTCGCGAAGGCTATGGCTCGTCCATGGGTCGTGTGCAGAGTATCGAAGTTCATGTAACCCGGGGCTCGCGACGAGCAACCGATGCCCGAGACGATCGTTACTTTAGCCGGGTCAAGCCCCAGTTCGTCGATGGCTCTCACTATCGCCTGGGTGACGATGCCGTGCCCGCACCCCGCGCACCAGATGTGAGGAAGCTTTTCCACCCTGAGGTACTTGGTCAGATCCGAACCCATGTCACTTCACCTCCTGAACTGCGCGGATGACATCGGCGGGCTCTATGAGCTTTCCAGCCACCCGGTTCACACCGATCACGGGGGCTCTACCATCGAGGCATCTTCTCACTTCCCGTGCGAGTTGACCGAGATTCATCTCGGGAACAATGACCGCCTTGAGTTTTCCCGCCGCGATCCTTTGAATGACGTGTTCGGGGAAGGGCCACAGGGTGATGAGGCGCAGAAGCCCGACTTTCACCCCCACAGCTCGCAGGTCTTTCACGGCCTTCTTGGCGGATCTGGCCGAAGAACCGAAGGACACCACGAGGATATCTGCATCTTCGGTGAAGAGCTCTTCAGCTTTGCACAGTTTTTCCCTTCGCGATGATATTTTCGAGTTTATTCGCTTGATCTGAGGTTCACCGACGCTCGGGCTGTTTGTGGGGAAACCATCCGGCCCGTGGGTGAGTCCCGTCACGTGAAATCTGAAACCATCTCCGAACGCTGCCAGCGGCGGAACGTCCCCGTCTTCGCCTTCGCCGGGAGCGTAAGGTAGATACCGCGAACCGGGTACCGGCTTCTTCCTATCCTTGATAACCAGGTCGCCCGGCTTCGGCAAAGTCACCTTTTCCCTGAGATGACCGACGACTTCATCCATGAGGAGGATGACCGGCGTCCTCAGCTCCTCGGCAATGTTGAAAGCTTCTATGGTGAGAGAATAGACCTCGTCCACGTACGCCGGGCTCAAAACCACGATTTCTTGGTCTCCGTGCCTGCCCCATCGGGCTTGCATCAGATCGCCTTGAGCCGGCGAGGTAGGCATTCCCGTGGAGGGACCTACCCTCTGAACGTTCACGATCACACAGGGGATTTCCGCTTCCGCAGCGAAACCGATGTTCTCCTGTTTTAAAGAGAATCCCGGTCCCGACGTGGCCGTCATCGCTTTGAGACCGGCCAGGGAAGCCCCGCATACCGCGGCCATGCTTGCGATCTCGTCTTCCATCTGTATGAAGGTGCCACCTACCTGGGGAAGACGCACCGAGCACAGTTCGGCGATCTCGGTAGACGGCGTGATGGGGTACCCCGCGAAAAACCTCATGCCAGCGGCTATCGCGCCCTCGACACACGCCTCATTCCCCTGATAGAGCCTGGATCTTGACTCCTCCACCTCACTCACTCCTTTTCACAGCGATCGCGAAGTCGGGGCAGTGCATCTCGCACAATAGACAACCAGTGCAACGGGCGATGTCCACTACGACTGGTCTCCCATCATCACCGAGCTTCAAGACTCCCCTGGGACAAAATGCGACACATAGGCCGCATTGTTTGCACCAGTTCGAGTTAATCTTGACGTCCCAGGGACGTGCTTCTACTGCCAACTATCCCCACCTCCGTCATATGCCTGTTTTTCCTTTCAAGTACCAGTGAACGAAGGAAGTTTACCGAACCGGCATCGGGTTTGTAGATGAACTCGATGATCTCGGTTCCCCTTCCTGCCAGAGCCTGAACCTCTTTCAATCTCCCCGGGGAAACGATGCACGCCCTCTTACCCCGTAGGGAGGCCCGGACTTCGTCGGGATCTCTGGAGGTGACCACGGTTATCTCAAGCCCGTCGATTCCCGCGTTTTCCACCGACTTGAGGACCCGCTCAGCGAAAGCTTCCGAAATGCAAACCAGGGCGACCTTGGCACCTTTCGGCAACCTCGCTATTCTCACGATACTCTCGAGGACGGGATCGAGGGCGATTCCCACGATGTCTTCGCTTCTGGCCGACAGAAGCGACTTCACCTCATCCAGGTGGAAGAACGTTGTGACTATGAGGTCTGCGCCGGCGATGATCTCCGCCACCTGCTCACCGCCCGCACGCAGGTCGTCTATCATGAGCGGCACCACGCTCACACCCGTATCCAGCTGGAGTTCTTTGGAGAAATAATCGAGCTGTTCTCGGTTGCACTCGACGAACACTACCCTGAGGCGAGCCAGCATCTCCTTTTTCTCGCTGGCTCTCTTAGCGGCCATTTCCAAGTACTCGTCCAGGCTGATGCCGAGGGCAATGGCTTCCTCTATAGAAGAATCGATAATCCGCTTGAGCCTTTCCCGCCTGTTCTCGATGCGGACTATATCGTCGGCCTCTGTGACGAAAGTCCCCTTCCCCTGTCTGGAGGTGATAAGTCCTTCCGCTTCCAGCTGGCGGTATGCCAAACTCACCGTGTTCCGGCTTACGCCGAGCTTCTGAGCCAGAGCCCGTTCGGTCGGTAGGCGCTGGCCCTTTTTTAACTGGCCGCTGGCCACGAGCTTCTCCAACTCTCGCTTAACTTGAATGTATATGGGAAGACCTCCGCGACGTTCGATTTCCAGCGGCAAATCGATCGCAGGGTTCCGCAACGACCTCTCACCTCCTTGCCGCCCCCTAAAGGCCAATCCAATTATACCAATGGATCTATTCTTTGAGGCTAATTGAATTCCTCTTTTGGTCCAATTCCAACATCGAAAAATTCCCGTTGTCATGTGCTCACTTGGTTCGTACGGTTCCTCCGGGCAAAAGAAATCCGGGCGGCGTGCGCCCGGATTGGATCATCTTCCAAGTCCAATTTTAAACCGCTTACGGCACTTGGAATTACTGCCTTCCCAGGGTCCTCCTATTCCTTGAGCACTCGAGCTACCTTTGTCTTCCAGATCTCTACCTCGGTCTTTTCGGCGACCCGAACTCTTACCACGTTGTCCTCAACCTTGGTGATGACGCCCACAAGGCCGCCTTCGCTCACAATCTTGTCCCCGGGATGGAGGTTCCTCAACATCTCAGCGCGCCTGCGTTGCTCCTGCTGCTGCGGACGGATGGACAAAAAGTACATCATCACGACGAAAATCCCAAGCCAGATCAGGAGATAATACGACGATGTTGTTGTTGTTTCCGCCACGGTTTTCCCTCCTTACCATGAGTGTCTTGCCGGTATACTCCCTAATCCTTCGACGCGGTCTCTCCGTACCCTTTTCTCGGGTAGACCCGACGAATCTCTTCCTTGAGGGATTCCATACAACCCGACCGTATCCCATTTCTGATCTTTTCCATCAAACGAAAGAAGAAGCGGAGATTATGGATGGTCAAAAGCGTCCTGCCCAGCGCCTCGTCCTCTTGCAAAAGGTGCCGGATATAGCCCCGGCTGAATTTAGAGCACGTATAGCACGGACAACCTTCCTCCAGCGGCGACGAGTCGTTGCGGTGGACGGTGTTTTTGAGGTTCAAGGACCCGGCGAAAGTGTACGCCCTGCCGTGCCTTGCGTTTCTCGTCGGCAGTACGCAGTCAAACATATCTATCCCGGCTGCGGCGCCTTCCACGAGGTCGAGCGGATGGCCAACCCCCATGAGATATCTCGGGCGGTCCTCCGGGAGCATTGCGGCGGTTTCCCTCATCACCCGGTAGAATTCTTCCGCGGGCTCCCCCACGGACAGCCCTCCCAGGGCATAACCCGGGAAGTCCAGCCGGCAAAGCTCTCGCGCACACCACTCCCTCAAATCGGTGTATACCGACCCCTGTACTATCCCGAACAGGGCCTGGTGGTCGGGAACTGCAATTTCCCTCGAGCGCCGAGCCCACAGTACGGTTCGGCGGGCCGCTTCTTCTGCCTGTTCTCTCGTAGCCGGGTACTGGACCGGTTGGTCCAGGCACATGATGATGTCCGCTCCCAACGCCACCTGGGTTTTGACGCTCTGCTCCGGCGTGAACACGACGACGCTGCCGTCTATGTGAGACCTGAACCGCACCGCTTCGTCCTCTATCGCAACGAGGCCCCCGAGACTTATGATTTGAAAGCCACCGCTGTCGGTGAGAATGGCCCCCGGCCACCCCATGAACGAGTGAAGTCCTCCCAGAGCTTCTATGACCCCCGGCCCGGGCCTCAAATAGAGGTGGTAAGCATTGGACAGCAAAATCCTAGCTCCCGCCTCCCAGGCCTGGTCTGGGGTGAGGGACTTCACGGTCGCCTTGGTCCCCACCGGCATAAAGACCGGTGTCTCAATCTGCCCGTGCGCGGTGTAAAGCCGGCCGGTCCTGGCCGGACCGCTTTTGGTTTCGACGGTAAACGCGAATTTGCTCACTTGAGAACCTGTCCTCACAGGATCAGCATGGCATCACCGAAAGAATAGAACCTATATCTCTCCTTAACGGCCTCTCTGTAAGCCCTCAGGACGAGATCCTTCCCCGCGAAAGCACAAACCAGCATGAGAAGGGTCGAACGGGGCAGGTGAAAATTGGTGATGAGACGGTCCACCACCTTGAATTCGTACCCGGGGTAAATGTAAAGACGCGTTTCCTCCGCCTTCGGCTCCACTTTCCCATCGGAAGAAGCCGCCGACTCCAAAGCTCTCACCACCGTCGTGCCGACGGCGATGATTTTCCCGCCGCTTTCCCTCACCCGGTTAATCGTCTCCGCAGCCTCTTCGCCGATCTGAAAATACTCTTCGTGCATTACGTGTTTTTCTACTTCGCTTTCTCTGACAGGCCGGAAAGTGCCCAGGCCGACGTCGAGACGAATTCTCACCACATGGACCCCTTTCGACTGGACTTGGCTCAACAGTTCCGGGGTGAAGTGAAGACCCGCGGTGGGTGCGGCGACGGATCCCGGAATCCTGGCGTAAACGGTCTGGTAACGTTCGGGGTCTCGAACGGGTTTTCTCACATACGGCGGGAGGGGAACGGTGCCCAGAGTTTCAAGGTTTTCTCGGAAGTCGCCCCGGTAGCTCCATTTAATTATCCTTCCTCCGTACGAGGTCCGGGCGAGCACCTCTCCTTCCATGCGGCAGCCGTTTTTCTCTACAATTATGTGGTCACCGGGCCGCACCTTCCGGCCGGGACGAACGAGACATTCCCATCTGTCGTCCCCCAGGTCCTTCAGGAGAAGTACCTCGGTCTTCCCGCCCGAAGACCTCCTTCCCAAGAGCCTCGCCGGGATCACCCTGGTTTCGTTGATGACCAGGGCATCCTGGGGATACAAATAGTCCAGCACATCCCGGAATACCCTGTGCGTCACCTCGCCGGTGGCCCTGTTTAAAACCAGGAGACGCGATTCATCCCTGCGCTCCAGAGGCTCTTGAGCTATGAGTTCGGGGGGCAGCTCGTAGTCGAATTCGTCTACGCGCACTCCAGGCCTTTACCTCCCCCGTGCCGCCAGCCACAAGACCAACGACAAAACCACGCTCAAGAGCAACGAAGTGGCCAGGGGAAAATAGAAGGTGAAGTTTCCCCGCCGTATCAAGATGTCTCCCGGCAGGCGACCGAGGGAGAAGAACCTGCTGCTGAAAGTCAAAAACGCACCGAATACCAGCAGGAGTACCCCGAATACCATCAGAATCCGGCCAAAATCCGAGAACCCCAGCATGTGCACCCCTCTCTCACAGAGAAGTCCGGGAAGGCGCGCCCATCGCGGCGCGCTCTCCCATGCTTCGCGCGCATCCGCAGTAATTCTGCATGTATATGTGTTTTCCTCTGGCGGCGTTTCGTCCTCGCCGGTAACCTACCCGGAAATCCCTGTACATAAACGAGACTCCGAATCTGCTCGCCAGAAGCTCGCCGGTCCGGCGAACATCTTCGTGTCTCTGGTACGGGCTCACCAGCAGCGTGGTGGAAAAGGCATCATACCCGCCATCAACGGCGGTCCGAGCCGTCTTCTCCAGCCTCATCAAATAGCACTCCTGGCAACGCCGGGGCTTTTCCGGCGTAGCAACGCGCGACTCGTAATCTTCGTAAGGTGCGTCGTCATACACGACGCTCCATCCCTCTTCTTTCGCCAGCGATGCCAGAGCATCCCAGCGCCTAACCTTTTCCTCCACGGGAAACACGTTCGGATTGTAGAAAAACAAAGTCACCGAGAAACCCTCGGCTTCCAGCAGCGACGCCGGGAAAATCGCGCATGGTCCGCAACACGTGTGAAGAAGCACTCTCATGCCTGGGGGAACAACCCCCCCTGAGCGGGTCGGGCCGGGTTCGAACCCAGATGTTTCAGGCCGAGCGGCGTGATGACTCGCCCTCTGGCCGTTCGCTCCAGAAACCCCAACTGGAGGAGGTACGGTTCATACACGTATTCGATGGTTTCGGGATCTTCTGAAAGAGCAGCCGCGACGGTGGCGAGCCCCACCGGACCGCCTCCGTACTTGTATGCTATGGTTCGAAGTATCTCCTGGTCGAGCTTATCCAGCCCCGCCTCATCGATCTCCAGCAAGTCCAGAGCTTCTCGCGCTACCTCTCTGGTGATCCTGCCGTCTTTTCTCACTTCCGCATAATCCCTGACTCTCCTCAGGAGCCGGTTTGCCACCCTGGGAGTACCCCGAGATCTCGAAGCTATCTCACGCGCACCTTCTTCGTCCACGGGAATCTTCAAGATCCTCGACGAACGCAACACCACCTGCAGCAATTCGTCGCAGCTGTAGTACTCAAGCCTCAGGTTTATCCCGAATCTGTCTCTCAAAGGCGAGGTGAGGAGACCCTGTCTGGTGGTGGCCCCCACCAGGGTGAACCTGGGTATTTTTATCCTGTACGTTCGGGCAGAGGGCCCTTTCCCGGAAACCCAGTCGAAAACGAAGTCCTCCATGGCGGGATACAGAGCTTCTTCGCAGGTTCTGTTCAGCCGGTGGATCTCGTCGATGAAGAGTATGTCCCTGTCCTCGAGGGACGTCAGGATGGCCACGAGATCCCCCGCCCGCTCTATAGCCGGCCCCGAAGTGACCCTTATACCCACGCCAAGTTCGTTGGCGATGACGTGGGCTAGGGTAGTCTTTCCCAGGCCCGGCGGACCTGAAAGCAGCACGTGGTCCATGGGTTCTTTGCGCATTCGAGCTGCTTCGATGTAAACGGCCAGGTTTTCTTTGACCCGGGCCTGTCCGATGTATTCGGAAAGAAAGTACGGCCTCAGCGACTCTTCAAAACCCTCGTCCCCGGGGAGTTTTTGAGCTGAAGTTATCCTTTCGTCGAGAGATCTCTTACCGTCGCCTGGCAATCCTCTTCAGCGCCTCCCTCAGGATGGTTTCCAGGTCTGAAGCCACGCCCTCCCGCTTGACCTCATCCAGTATCGGACGAACCTCTTCTTGAGTATAGCCCAAAGCTACCAGGCCCTCCAGCGCATCTTCCCACACATTCGCCGGTTTGCTCGTCCGGGAACCACATCTTTCCTCAGCAGCCAACCCGATTTTGTCCCTGAGTTCCACCAAGATTCGGGAAGCGGTTTTCCTCCCCACCCCCGGGCACTTCGCGAGGGTGGCATCGTCCTGGGAAAGCACCGCCCTGTAAAAGTCGGATGGTTCAAGAAAAGCTGCTAGAGCCAAAGCTTGCTTCGGGCCTATGCCCCGAACGGTGAGGAGGAGATCGAATACCGCCCTCTCTTCCTCAGCTTGAAAGCCGTAAAGATAAAGCCCGTCCTCGCGGAAAATGAGCCGGGTAAACACGCGTGCTTCCTGCCCGGGGCGGTAGGCACTGGCCCGGTCGGGGCCCACGTTAACCTCGAACCCGACTCCGTTCACGTCGAGGACGATTTTCGATCCCCGGCAGGCAAGAACGGTACCTCGGAGCTCGGATATCAATCGGATCAGCCTTCTTCCCTTATCATACTCGGTCTTCAACCCTTTCGAGATGGGCTTTAAAGGTCCTCTTTACGGAAGAAGCGATGGCGCACGCAAGCGCATCAGCGGCATCGTCCGGCTCCGGCACGCGGTCAAGACCCAGGATCACCCGGGTCATAGCCTTAACCTGCTCTTTGGAAGCGTTTCCGTAACCGACCACGGCGGATTTCACCTCGACGGGGCTGAGCTCATCCAGCTCCATCCCGAAGGCGGCCGCCACCAGAAGGATGACACCTCTGGCTTGACCCACCTGAAACGCCGTCCTCGCGTTGTGGGAGAAAAACACTTGCTCGACGGCCATGATGTCAGGACTCCACTTTGCGACTACGCCCGTGGCCCTCTCGTGAATGGAAAGGAGCTTCTCAGGCAGGGAAATGCCTTTATCCGTTATGATACACCCGTAGTCCAGGCACGTCAGAGACTGACCGGAAACCTCTATCACGCCGTACCCGGTCCTCTCGGTACCCGGGTCGATGCCCAATATTCTCACCAGCATCACCCCGAAGGGCTTCGACAGAATCCGCCGCACTTCCTTCGAGATTTCCGCCGGTGCGCTCGGTATTCCCGGGCAAGTGCACCGAGCTGGCTCGGTCAGCCCGGGCTCGGATCCGCTACCTCGCCTTCGAGCCACCAGGCCAGCGAACAGTAACTTGTTGAACGGCCTTTGGTCATCGTTTCAATGTCAGTCGATGATCCCTTCAAGGTACAGTTTGACGGTCTGGTCCACTTCGCGCGGGTCACCCTCCACCAGAACCCCCGTTGTGAGAACCTGCCTGGTATCGGAAGTCATCAGGCGCTCTTGAAGTTCAGGGTACGTTTTGAGAAGAAAACCCCCGACGACCCTCTTCCCCCTGTACACGGCCACCACGCCGTCCTTGAGGGTTATCAGCCGGAAGCGGGAGTGTTCCGGGCAATAATCGTCGACCACGCGGAAAAAGCACGGTCGCCCCTCGCGTGCGCTGGCAAGCTGCCACGCGGGGGTGCCGGAAGGGGACGACACGTCGATCTTGCCCCCTTCCAGTTCCCGTTCCTCCACCGCAACGCAACCGCAGAGCAAATAGCGGGTTTCGAAGACCGCCCGGACCGGCCCTTCAGGAGAAGCGCCTTCCCCCGCTTGGGGCCTTCGCCTTGACACGAGGGCATAACAGGTTATCCCGGCAAGGACAGCCGTCACGAGCGCCAGGACGCCGATGGCCTTCCACCACGCGTCGGGACGAAACCGTTTCACAGTCCCCTCCTCCCCTCGGGCATCCTTGTCCACTCCGATAGCGTAAACGCTCCTTGTGGACGATCTATCTTCCCACGGAGAGGGGGGTGCTATTCAATCATTCGTCGCCCTTTGCGCTCTCGAGCAGACTCTTTTCCATCTCTTCTTCGGGTATATCGAAGTTGACGTATACCTTGGAAACGTCGTCGTGTTCCTCCAGAGCGTCCATCAACTTGAGCATTCGCTGGGCGTCCTCACCCGTAAGAAACACGGTGGTCTGCGGCACCATGGTCACCTCGGCGGTGATCACCTTCGCCCCGGCCTTTTCCAGAGATTCCTTCACTTTTATGAGGTCCGCTGGCTCGGTGTACACCTCGAAGCATTCCTTTTCCACTTTGAAATCCAAAGCGCCAGCGTCAATGGCTAAGGACAGGGCCTCGTCTTCGGACAACCCGGTTTTTTCCAGAGAAATATAGCCTCTCGGCTGAAACATCCACGCCACCGAGCCGACTTCTCCAAGTTTCCCACCGTGCTTAGAGAAGATGTATCTCAAATCCGAGGTGGTCCTGTTCCGGTTGTCCGTGGCGGCCTCCACGAGAACGGCCGTGCCACCGGGACCGTAACCTTCGTAGGTAACTTCCTCCAGGTTTCCGCCTTCGAGTTCACCGGTTCCCCGCTTTATAGCCCTGGTTATGCTATCCATCGAGACATTAGCTTCTCTGGCTCTCTCGATGGCAACCCTCAGCCGGAGGTTGGCCTCGGGATTGCCTCCTCCCTGTCTTGCAGCCAGCATGATCTCCCTGAGGGCTTTGGATATGATATTGGACCTGAGCGCATCCATCTTTGCCTTGTGCCTTTTGATGTTAGCCCACTTGGAATGTCCTGACATGGGTCATCCTCCTCGACCGCAACCGGGCGTTGCAGGCATTTGTCTCTTGTGAGCGCTCCTCTGGTGCATCTCCTCGACCTTTCTTACAACTTCGGGAGGCACCGGTTCGCCCCTGAGGTAGCCGTCGAGATGCCTGTATTCAACGCCCATCTCTCCTTCGTCGGTCTGGTCGGGCCACAGTCCCGCCGAAGGAACCCGTTCGACTATGTCTTCAGGTAGGCCGAAATACCTCGCCATATCCTTGACTTCCCGTTTCACCAGATCACCGAGGGGCAGGATGTCGACTCCTCCATCACCGTACTTGGTAAAGTAGCCCACGTAAATCTCAGAACGGTTTCCGGTTCCCACGACCAGCCTGTTCAAGGCGTTTGCGTGGTAGTAGAGGGTGAGCATCCTGAGCCTTGGCTTGAGGTTCGCCCGGGCAAGTTTCTGCCGATCCAAAGAAGCTCTGTCCCACAGGTCCAACCCGCTCGGGTCAGCCGCATCGAAGGAGGCCACCAGGAGGTCATAGGCAGGGGAAAGATCTATGACCCTGTACTCGCACCCGGCAAACCGGATGACCCTGAGGGCATCTTCCACGTCCTTGGGGTCGGAATGACAGGGTAGGACCAGTCCCAGAGTCTTTCCGGGCCACGCGCGGCAGGACAACATCAAGGTTACCGCCGAGTCCACACCACCGGAGACTCCCACCACGGCACCGTCCGTCCCCGCTCTACTTCCGGCCTCCCTCATCCATTCCACAATCTCGCTCGCCTTTTTTGCGGCATCCACGAGAGACCCCTCCATTGCCCAGGGGAAGCCCCGTCCTGGGTCGGCCCACTCCTCGGACCCCGCGTCTGGGGATTTTCGATTTTTCAGGCGGTCCGCCAGGCACAGATATCTCCCGCAGGCAAAGACTAATTCCCAGAAAGAGAATACGCCGCGGACAGGCGAGCTTCAACAAGAGTTTGTCCTGAAACCCGGGCGTCACTTCCCCTGGCCCTGCGACGACGGGTTTGCCGGCGATGGCAAGGACAAGTATGTGTCGGGAACTTTCCCGGGGATGAGCACGGTCGCAAGCGGAACCTCCGCGGAGACGACCGTAGAAGAGGACACCAACGGTATGACCACCTTAATCGAGACTTTCGCCGTGAGGAAAAGCGTATACTTCGTCTGGTTTATCCCAGCCACCTCAAAGCTGTCAGCGATCTTCGTGCTGACTACCCCGGCGGGGATGAGCGTCACGGGGACTTTCGGTCCGGATGCGGCAAGTATCCGCGATCCAACCAACTGACCCAGCGGCACGTACACTTTGAAGGCCCCGACTCTGGCCAGCCCGTCTTGAAGCGCTCGAAGGGATATAGCTTCCACCTCGCCGAGGTACGCAGTATTCACCCTGACAAATACGATCTCCCCCGACGGGCCGGTCACAAACTCGACGAGATGCTTATCCTGGAGGAACGGCAGTACCTCGCTCCGGACCGTATCAACGATAAGCCGGTTTGCGGCGCCGGAAGCCTCCGATTCGGCCAGCGCTACAAGAGTGGGAACCACCGAGCGTTCCACGAACGCAAAGGCGAAGACGGCCGCTGCGACAAACGCAAGCAGCCAGAAAACGCCTCTTTGAGGCGATCGTCGTCTTACGAAGCGCCGGCGGAACACAGAGCACGACTCCTTTGGGGACCGGGCTTTTCATATTTATTCGCCCGTGACTTCAGACGTGCTCCGGCACCCGACGCCGGTGCGTCGGGACATCCGCCGTGGAGGCCTCTTTTTGGCAGCGCGCAGTCCTATGACCGGTTGAAACTCACCCGGCAAGCTTTTCTCTTGCCGACCTGGACGAGCATGCCCTCTCTCACCGAGACGAAGTCGGACTCGGAAGCCACCGTCTCTCCGTCGATCCTAACGCCTCCCTGGGCGATCAGCCGGCGCCCTTCGCTGGAAGAGGGCACAAGCCCCAGCAAAACCAGGAGCCGGGCCACTCCCACGCTTTCTCCGGGTTTGAGTTCCCGGGGCGTCACCACACTGATCTCGCTGGGGAGTTCCTTTTCCCTGAACACTCTGAGGAACTCCCTTTCGGCCCAGGATGCCTGCGACGAACCGTAAAACATCGCTACGATCCTTCGGGCGAGCGTCAGTTTGACATCCATGGGGTGGGACTTACCCGCGGCAATGTCACGCATTATTGCATCGACGGCGCTGGGGTCGTCCCCCAGGACAAGCACAAAGTAATCTTTCATCAGGGAGTCGGGCAACGACATGATCTTTCCGAACATTTCGCCGGGACTATCCGTAACCCCGACGTAATTGCCGAGGCTCTTGGACATCTTGTTGCGCCCGTCGAGGCCCACGAGAAGCGGCATCGTCATATTCACCTGCGGCTCCTGTCCGTACTCCCTTTGTATGTGGCGCCCCACCAGAAGGTTAAAGGTCTGGTCAGAACCGCCGAGCTCCACGTCGGCCCCCAGGGCCACCGAATCATAGGCTTGGGCCAGGGAGTACAGAAACTCGTGAATGGCTATGGGATGTCCCTGGGCGTATCTTTTCTGGAAGTCATCCCTCTCCAGCATGCGTGCTACCGTGAATTTGGAAGCCAGGTGTATTACCTGGTAAAAGTCAAGTTTGGATAACCACTGAGAGTTGAAAACCGTGTGGGTCTTCTCGGGATCCAAAATCAGCGACGCTTGTCTGCGATATGTTTCGGCGTTAGCTTGCACTTGCTCCCGGGACAGTTGGGGCCGGGTCTCCGACCGGCCGGACGGGTCTCCGATCATCCCGGTGAAATCGCCGATTACGAAGTAAATCTCGTGACCGCACTCCTGAAACTCCCTGAGCTTTCTCATGACGACGACGTGGCCCAGGTGAAGGTCAGGAGCGCTGGGGTCCACCCCGAGTTTGACTTTGAGCGGCTTTCCCTCTGCGAGCGACCGGCGAATCTTGGCGGAAAGCTCCTCTTTAGTCACAACCTCCAGGGTACCCCGGCAAAGCAATTCCATCTGCCGCCCGGTTTCGCGGACGATGTCTTCGTCTGTACGACTCAACCTGCCCACCCCCACGTCTTATGCTCTTGATTATCGCATCGTCGGGTTAGACTGTCCACCGCAATAGCTACCTCGCGCGGCTAGCACCCCGACGAAACCCCGCCCCTGCCTCCCTCGGAGCACAGATTAGCTTGTCCCGCGGGAGAAGCGCCAGGAAACCAAGACGCGGATAGCGCTCTTTGGAAATGACCACCATTGGACCCTAAGAGTATGCCGGCAGCTACACGCCATACCGGCGCATACGGCAAGGGTGATATAATAACTCCGAATTCAGGCCTACCTGCATCGCCGACCGGGCTGCGGTCGTAATGTAGAGTAAACTCGTTGTGCGAGCAACCTTGCGTGATACGGAGGAATGGCTTTTGCGGAGGACCAGGCGGAAAACTCCCATTTTGGACATAATCCTCTATGTCATACTGATCATAGGCTTTACCGGGGCGCTTGCGGTAGGCCTCTTCGTTTTCGACGCGGTGAGAACCCTTCCCGCTCTTTCTTCGCTGGAACCTAAGCCCACGCAGGCATCCTACGTTTTCGATGCCAACGGCAATCTGTGGACTGAGTTGCGGTCCAGCGAGTACAGAATACCCATCGACCTCGAGGATGTCCCCAAGTATGTACGCGATGCCGTTGTAGCCCAGGAGGACCACAGGTTTTACACGCACAAAGGATTTGACCTGAGAGCTATCTTGAGGGCCCTTTACGTGAATCTGAGGAGCCAGTCCATACGGGAGGGCGGAAGTACCATATCCCAGCAGTTGGCCAAAATCGCTTTCCTCGAGCCCGCCAGAACCCTCAAGCGAAAAATCCAGGATGTGATCCTAGCGGTCAGACTGGAACGGAGCTTTACCAAAGACGAGATCCTCGAAATGTACTTGAACCAGGTATTCTTCGGAAGAAACGCTTACGGCATCGAAGCCGCTGCCCGGGTGTATTTCGGAAAGTCCGCATCCGAGCTGTCGCTGGGAGAGGGAGCTTTCCTGGCGGGACTCATCCACGGTCCTTCGCTATACGATCCCGAGAAGCGGCCCGACCAGTGCATAGCCCTGCGCAACAACGTACTGGATAAAATGGTTCAATACGGTTTTATCTCCAAGGAAGAGGCCGATCGCGGAAAAGCCGAGCCGTTCCGGCCAATTCCGTACAAGGGCGGCATGGTGGTACCCGAAGGCGCATACTTCTTCGACTATGTCTTGAAGCAACTCCTCTCGCGATATCCCAAGGAACTGGTGTACGGAGGTGGTCTGAGGATCTACACCACCTACGTTCCCAGCGCTCAGAAGGCGGTGGAAGAAGCCATAGCGTCAGTGCTCGATCCCGTGTTTCCCATTGTGGAGGGTAAGGATCACGTCGAGGCTGCGGCAATCGTAATGGATGCGAGAACCGGCCACATCCTGGCCATGGTCGGAGGAAGAGAGCACAAAGGAATGCTCACCTGGAACCGGGCGGTGGACACAACGAGACAGCCAGGCTCCGCCATCAAGCCGCTGGCGGTATACGTTCCCGCTCTCGAAATGGGCATGAGCCCGGCGACGGTAGTGGACGACTCTCCCTACACCTGGAAAGACCCCTACACAGGTGAAGAGTTTTCACCCCAGAACTACGGCGGCACCTTCAGAGGACTCATCACCATCAGGGACGCCGTAAGGGAATCCGTGAACGTGGTGGCCTTTAAGGTGCTTGAGCAGATAACGCCGAAGGTCGGGGTCGAGTCCTGTGAAAGATTTGGCATTACTACGCTGGATAAGGATTCATCCGACGACGGCAAGACCGATTACACCATGGTCCTATCCCTTGGAGGCCTGACCCACGGTGTGCGCGTCATCGAAATGGCCGAAGCTTACAGCGCTCTGGCCAACAGGGGCATAAAGGTCGAGCCGGTGGCGATTCTGAGGGTTGAGGACAAGGAAGGTAACGTTCTGGAAGAAACTCAACCCAAACGAAGCATCGTCATGTCGGAGCAGGTCGCGTATCTCATGACCAGCATGCTCAAGGACGTCATCACGAAACCCGGCGGGACGGGCCAGCTTGCCAATATCGGCAGACCCTGCGCGGGAAAAACCGGGACTACTTCGAGTTATACGGATGCCTGGTTCTGCGGTTACACGCCGGAAATGGTGGGCATCGTCTGGATGGGTTTCGATCAGGACAAGAATATGTCCCAGTGGAAAGTCACGGGCGGAAGTTACCCGGCGATGATCTGGAACCGCATGATGAAGGAAATACTCAAGGACGTGCCACCTTCCGATTTTGCAGTTCCGCCGAACATCGTATCCTCAAAATTCTGCAGAAAATCGGGGCTCTTACCGGGTCCGTTTTGTCCGCCTTCGGATATCGGCGAAGACCTCTTCATCAAGGGACGCGAGCCGACGCAGTTCTGCACGTACCACACGGCTCCGGGTGAGCCCCCGGCCACCCAGCCAACATCACCGAGCGGGCCCTAGTTACGATAATAACGCGACGCTCACTCCTTCAGGGCCACCACGGTGACACCGTAACCGCCTTCGGCGATTTCCCCGCTCCGGAACTCCTTTACGTGAGGGTGGTTCTGGAGGAAGTCCACTACGGCTTTCCTCAGAGCCCCCGTGCCTTTGCCGTGGATTATCCGCGCGGTTCTAAGGCCAGCGAGATACGCGTCGTCAAGGTATTTGTCCAGGAGTTCCAGGGCTTCGGATGCCCGGATCCCTCTGAGGTCTATTTCGGACCGGATTTGCACGGCCTTCTTCGCTGCCACGTTCGGGAGAGAAATCTTTTCGCGTAGGCGCTGGGATTCCGCCTCCGCAGGCGTTTTCTCACCAGGTTCAAACACAACTGCGAGATCTCCCACCTTCACCCGCACCGCAACCGAGCCTACCTGGACCCGAACAGTCCCGTCCTCGTCCGGGGTTTCGAGCACGCGGCCGGGCTCGGTAAACCCCCTGACCCGCACCGGGGTTCCCGGCGCGATTTTTTCGGGCGGGACGGGAATAAATCCAGGTTCGCTCGCTCCAGGCGTCTCTTCGTCCACGCTCCGGCGCAGCGCGTCGAGTCCTTCCCGTACCGCCGCTATGAGCCCCTCTCTGTGCCGGGCACGGGATGCTTTCCTGATTTCCTTCACGAGCTTCTCCGTCTCGACCGCAGCTCTTCTAACGATCTCCCGCGCCTCCCGTCTGGCCGCGGCGAGGATCTCCTTCTTCTCGTTCTCGGTAGCTCTGACCATCGTTTCCATTTCTATTCGAAGCTTCTCGTAGCGGGATGCCTCCTCCCGGAGCTTCAAAAGCTCCCGTTCAACTTCCCGGTTCTTTTCCTCCATTTCGCGAACCATGTCCTCGAGGCGCACCAAATCCCGCGGCATGAGGTCTCGCGCCTCCCGGACGATTTCAGGGAGGAGCCCTATTTTCAACGCCACATCCAACCCGTTGGACCTTCCAGGCCGCCCCACCACCAGCCTGTAGGTGGGAACCATGTTGACGGAATCCCATTCCATGCACGCGTTTTCCATCCCGGGGGTTTCGTAGGCGAGGGTCTTTATCTCCGAATAGTGGGTGCTGACAACTACCAGGGCCCCCGAGTTATGAAGTCGTCTCAAGATGGCCAGGCCCAAAGCCGCGCCTTCTTTCGGGTCCGTCCCGGCACCCAGCTCATCGATCAGTACCAGCTTTCCAGGACCTGCTTCCCGCAAGATGGCTATGATGTTTTTGATGTGAGCCGAAAAAGTACTCAAGTTCTCCTGAATGGATTGCTCGTCTCCGATGTCCACCAGGATATCCGAAAAGTCCCCCACAACGGTCCCTTCTGCAGCCGGGATTGGAAATCCGGACAGGGCGAGGGCTGTGAGAAGACCGATGGTCTTCAGGGCGACGGTCTTGCCACCCATATTGGGGCCGGTTATTACCAGCGTCCGCGGAGCTCGTCCCGATTCCTCGAGAGCCACATCCAGAGGAACCGCGTTTCCCCTGAGAAGAGGGTGCCTGGCCTTCCTGAGGACGATGTCGTGGCGGTCCGTGAGCTCGGGCAACACGCCCCGCCATTTGTCCATCAAACTCGCCCTGGCCAAAGCGAAATCCAGTTCGCCCAGAGCGACAACCGCGTTCCTCAATCCCGGAACGGCTCGAATAGCCGATGTGGCTTCCCTCAAAATCCGCTCGATTTCGTCCCGTTCCGAGAGCTCCAGTTTTCTGAGTTCGTTCCACATCTCCACGATAACCAAAGGCTCTATGAACACCGTTTGTCCGGAACCGGACTGGTCGTGAATGACCCCGGGGATGCGGGCTGCGTATTCCCGCTTGACCGGGAGAACGTACCTTCCCGATCGCAAGCTCACAACGGGTTCCTGGAGATACGGGGCTATCTCAGGGGATTTGCAGAGCGACTCAACGCGCGCCCTCATCTCGTCGAGGTGCTTCCTAATCTCCCGGCGAATCTTCCTCAACAGATCCGAGGCGGAATCCTTTATCTCCCCATCGGGTGTCACGATGCGGTTTAAGAGTTCGACGATTCCCTTTACAGGAGGTACTTTCTGGCCCAGGGAATGAAGCTCGGGATATTCACCGGCATCCAAGTGGGAGAGCCACGATCGCACCGAGTCCATGACGGAAAAGACCCTCAACATGAGGGAGAGATCGCCGGAGCTCAGGACGCCGCCGGCATCCATCTTTACCAGGGCCGGTCTCGGGTCCCCGATACCGGACAAGGAGGGTGCGGGTGCACTCGCCGATGCCTTGCGGACCTCCAGCACGGGACACTGACGGGCTCTCGCCTCCCGGGCCGTGCAAGGGTACGCGGACATGACCAGGTCTCTCCCCATGGGGGTGACGGTCTCCTGGGCCAGTAGTTTCTGTATCTCATAGAAGTCCAGTATCTCCAGGGCTTTGCGATTCATCTGTGGCCAGTCTCCTCTTTCCCATCAACCGGTGGAAGCCGGGAGGTCTTTCCATCTTCCAACTCGCTCCCATCCTGAGCTCCCGGGCAAAGTGCGCTCGGACCAGAAAGGGACCGGCTGCGTTCTAGCCGTGCCGTACTCGTCCACCGGCGCAGAGGCCGCCTCATGCGGGATAACGCTTCTCGAGGATGGACCTGATTTCTCCTATGGTCTCCTCCCTGAGCCCCGCCTTGTACAACTTGCGGAGCTCGGCCCGAGCCTTGTAAACGATTTGTTTCCTTTCAGCTTCGTCCTGGGCAGGGTGACTTTGCATGAATTCCTGAAGGAAGCGGTGAGCCCCCTTTGGACGCTCGATGAACCTGCCGATCTCCTCCCCCGCCTCGTCGAAGAACGCGAATACGGGGATCACTCTCCTTCCTTCGGTGAGGTACTCGTCCATGATATCGAGATTTTCGTCCCGGGGGAAGATCCGGAGCTCGAAAACGGGGTACAGGTGGGCCAGTTTCGCCACGATGGGCACGTTTTCCACGCAGTCGCCGCACCAGTCCTCAGACAGGGCCAGAACTCGGATTGCGCCTGGCTCGAGCATGCGGCACAGTCCTTCAAAATAGCGGGCAGAAGCCTGACCGGGCTCCGTTTCGTTGAAGTTTTCCCGCATAGTGGGCACGTTCATGGAAGAATAGGCCAAGTATTCTTCGAAGGATAACCCCTCGTGAAACCGCCGGGGAATCAAACTGCTTCACCTCCGAGGCTTTATGTTCGACCCCGGAGCCTCCGTGTCCTCGCGAAATCCCGGGAAAGGTCCCTGTACTGTACGACAAGCCGGTCGTGCATCTGCTGCCGCACCGTGTCCACCCGGGACAGCGTCATGAGGTCCATATCCCTCGGAGTCACCGGCTGAGCCTCTTTCTTCTTTATCACGCTCACTTCCCCGGTGGGTTCCAGCACGGCCAGGGCCACGTCTTCCACCCTATCGGCACCCTGCTGTCTCAACACTATGTGCAGGTCCGCAAGGGAAACCCGTTCCTTCTTCAAGTTTTCGTAGAGGATTTGCCCGTTCATTATCAGGGGTGTGGACATACCCTGCGTCACCTTTTCCGCCTCTCGCCAGTGCATATTGACCACGCTGAGCACGTACTGAAGCCCGGACATGACTATTATCGGCACTATCCCCTTGATCGGGTGAATCGACGGCTCTTCCAGAGGAAGAGCGGCAACCGAACCCATGATGATTATGACTACCAGATCAAACGGAGCAAGTTGCCCTATCGACCGTTTCCCCATAAACCTCACGGCTACCAGGGCAAGAAAATACATTACGATAGACCGCATTACCATTAAGGGTATGTCCTTGAGTACTTCCACCCAAAAGCGTCCTTCCTTCCGGCTAAAGTCAACCGCAGCCTTTCTTGAGCGTCTAACGATTAGTATTGCCTTCGAGGACGCGGGCAATTTCTTCCACGAGTTCATCGTCGGTGAGGTCGCCGGAGAAGTAGCTGGAAAGCACCCCGGCAAGTTGCTCAAGACGCTTGTAGCGGGTGAAGAGATCATCGGGAGCAGCATTCGCGGGCGCGTTCCCCCTCCCCGCACCCTGGCCTTGGGGCGAAGGGCCAGTAGCGGTTGTACCGAGGCTCCTCAGAAGGCAAGACCTCTCCTCTCTCGTGAAGCCGCTTTCCAGCGTGAAAATGGGTAGGTCCTCAATCCTCGCGGGTATCAGGCCTAAAGCCCGTGCCCCCCACCGGCCGTGGTTCTCGGCAAGGAGCTTACCGAGTTCCGCTGACGCTTTCATCTTCGCTTCGCTGCCGCTGAGTATCACGTAACCCGGCACAGTAAACCGGAAACCGACATCTCCCCCTTGAAAGACCAGTGGTCCAAGTACGGGCTGCCCGGAGCTTCCCGGCTCTGAAGAGATTCTGAGCCACTTAAAACTGTAAGGGGTCGCACCGTAAATGCCCCAAACCTCCCCGCGCTTGAAGCGCTCAAGGCAGGACTCTGCGGGAAACTGAGGAACGTTCATCTTTATCCACGACACAAAAGAAGCGATTTCCCGGGGAGACCTGTACCGGCCCGAAAGATCGCGGGTAGCGATCTCCATGAACGCCTCGGAAGTGGGAAGCACTGCCAGAGACCGCAGTAGGCCGGTCACGGTCGAAGGATCGATTCCGAGGTCACCGGATTGCCCAGGCTGCTGCGAATTCAGGGCATCTTTCCGCGCTGCGATGCCCAACCACAGCACCGCCGAAGGAATCCCCACAATGCGCCCGCCCCGGGTCCACGCGGCTATAGCCGCTTCCTGATACTGCCCCGAATTCAATAGGCCGGCCAAGTCCCTTTCCAGCCCCGTAAGGCAGGGAAACTCGCCGCTGAACAATACATCGGGAAGCTTGGATTCCCGCTTCGCTTTCAGCAGTGCATCCGGAAGCTCCCACCTGCTTACAAACACGAGCTTGACCGGTATGCCCGTTTTTTTCTGAAACTCTTCGCATACTCTCTGAACTTCCTCTTCGTACGGCCTGGACCCTGGAAAGTGCGGCTGCTTCATGTCCCATACCACGAGCTCCTCTCCTGGAGGCAGAGCCGGGACCGGCCCTTCCGATTTCTCCGGCAGCCGCCCCGAGCATCCGAAACATGTGGACATAAGGAGGGTTACTGCCAAGAGAATACCGAGGCCGAAACGCATCCCGCCACCCCTTGCGCGACTTGTCAGGAAGTACACAGCCTTCCCCACGTCCAAAGCGCCCCCATGCGGTTCCCGGTTTCTAGCTTTCGACTCCGATGAGCACGTAGAGGTCGCCGTCTGCCCCGCCTCCCCAACTCAGTCCAAAAAGAGACCTTACGTCCCGAATTTGAGCTTCCGTCATGGGCCCGTACCGCCCGTCCAGCGGACCGGGGTCGAAGCCGAATTCCCTCAGTACCTCCTGCAACCTCACCACTTCTGGCCCTACAGCCCCCGGACGTAGGGGCCCTTCGAAACGCAACGGCGGTCGAAGGCCCACTATCTTGACCCTGGTACCAATGGGTATCATGTCGAAGATTTCTTCGATGTGCTCGTTAAACATCCGTACGCAACCTAGACTGGCATAACTTCCTATCGACCAGGGCCTGTTGGTCCCGTGGATGCCATATCCTCCCCAGGGGACATCCAGAGCCATCCACCGGGTCCCGTAAGCCCCGCCCGTCTCATAGCCCTTGTCTACTACCTTCCACTCGCCCACCGGGGTCATCGAATTCCACCTTCCTACGGCGACCGGATACGTTTTCCAGGGCTGACCGTCGATGAGCACCGTGAGTTCAAGCCTTTCGGTGTCGATGTACAGGCTGATCTCACCCTCGCGAAAGGGTGCCCTTGCCTGAACGGGGGGAGCTTTGATCCCGGCCGCCAACGCTTTCCAGGTATTGCGGTCCACTACCCCGGTGGGGTCAAGCCAGTTTCTCCGCTGAAACTCTTTGACCGAGGAAACACACAGGGGATCGTAGACTTCGTCGATGGGTCCGGAGTAAAGATTCAGGTCCCGGAGACGGATCTTGAGCTCGAGCACATCGTGACGAACCATCGGAGGCTTGGAGGGGATCAGCGGTTCGTCCGTCTCGTGCACCGCCAGGTAGTCCGGGACCTTTCGGGGCAGGCCTGACGCTCCCGGAATTGCCAGAATACTGAAAACGAGGCTGATGACCAATGCAACCTTAAACGCCCTGTAACGGGCTACGGGACACGAGCTTTTGTGGAACGTCCCGTAAAGCAAACCCGTTGTCCGCCTCATCATACCTGTCCCCCAGATGCCAGGACGCCCCGCCACGGCGCTCCGGATGCCCTTGCGCCGGGCACCCTGGCGGGGAATGTCCGCGCCACTCCGCGCGGATTCTGGTAAAAAACCCACCCTGGCAGGTCCGAGAGAAATGTATGAACGGTCAGGACCGGCTATTCCGGCGGGAAGATCTCTTGAGGGGAAACCATTCGCTCAAAGGTCTTGAGTTGAGCACGGCATCAGGAGGGAGGCCAGCTCTTCTCAAACACGCATCCACGCCGTAGCGCATATCAGAAAGCCCCCGAACGGAATGGGCGTCCGTGGCAACGACCAGCTTAACCCCGGCTTGCCAGGCCAGACGCACAGCTTCCTCGTCGAGGTCCAGCCGGTCGGGGGAAGCGTTGACTTCAAGACAAGTTCCCGTTCTGCTGCATATCTCGAGAAGCGGCTCGATGTCGACGATGGCCGGGGGTCTCCTCCCCATTTTCCGGCCGGTGGGATGCCCGATGACGTGCACGAACGGATTGGAAGCAGCCTTTTTGAGCCTCTCAAGGTAGACATCGGGCGGCTCAAACCCCTGATGAATCGAAGCTATTACCAGCTCCACCTGCCCGAGATCCTCGTCGGGCAGGCTCAAGCTTCCGTCCTTCAAAACGTCCACCTCTACTCCCCTGATCAGCGACACGTCCGGGAAAAGGCGACTTGCGCGGGCGATTTCCTCCGCCTGGAGAGGGATGCGGCCGGCGTCGAGTCCCTGGATGAACGAGATCTTCGTGGCGTGGTCGGTAATAGCAACGTATTCATAACCGAGACGCCGGCACTCCGAGACGGCATCTGCTATGCTCATCACCCCGTCGCTCCAGGTCGTATGGACATGCAGATCCCCGCGGATGTCAGAGGTTGAAAGGAGTTTGAATCCGCGGTCTTCCACTTCCCTCCACATTTCCGGGCGGTGCCTGATTTCAGGAGGCACGGGACAAAGGCCCACCGCGGCGAACAGAGTCGCCTCATCGGGGACCGGAAAAATCTGGGTATCACCGTCTCTTTTGAGCCCACCAGGAGCCACGGACCAGCCACGTTCGGCCAGGACCTCCCTGACGTGGGACACGTATCCCTCTTCCCCGGTGAGAATCAGGGTCCACAGTCCGAATTCCGCCGGGGAGCAAAGGGATACCTCCACTTTTAAGCCGGGACCCGAAGACCGACCCCGAATGAGCCCCCCATCATTCCTTTGCCATTCCAGTCCCACACCCAGGACTTCTTCCACCCGGGACAAACACCGGTCCCCTAACGCGTCTGAGCAGGCGAGCCATTCACCCTCGTTCACGCACACAAGCAGCTCCAGCTGCGACACAACGGGCGTCCTTCGTCGCACCTCTCCCACTATCGTGCAGCGAAATCCCTCGGTCTCCAGGCGCGAGACTAACTCTTCTCCGAGAGGAAGGGCGATGCCCAGGAGGGCCTTGCCCAGATACTTCTTCACTTCCGCAACGCCTTTCGAAATCAACTCCACCCGCTTCGGACCGAGTCCCGCCAGGTCGCGCAGCGACCCCCGGGCGAGCGCCTCTTCCAGCCCGGAGAGACTCACGACACCGAGGTCGCGAAAGAGCATGTGCGCGGTCTTGGGACCGATACCCGGCACCATGAGGAGTTCGAGGACGGTCTCGGGGATCTCCCTTTTGAGTCTCTCAAGAAAACTGGATCTCCCGGTCCTGACCATTTCCTCGATCTTCGGGGCGAGGTTCTTGCCTATCCCCGGTATGTCCAAAAGGCTTCCTTCAGCCACGATCTCGGAAAGAGGCCGGTTAAGGTACTCGATGCTGTCGGCGGCCTTTTCGTAAGACCGGACTTTGAACGGGTCCTCGCCCTTCACCGCCAGAAGGGCCGAGATCTCCCGCAATATGCTGGCGACGGTCAGGTTATCCATGTCACTGGCTCCCATGCACCATTACCGCAACGTAACGTTCAGTTCCTCCTCAAGCTTCCTGACGATCTTCTGGATTTCCAAAGTCACCTCGTCGTCAGTTAGGGTTCTGTCAGGCGCCCCGAAGATCATGGAAAACGCAATGCTCTTCTTACCGGCGGGAACGGGAGCACCTTTCCAGAGGTCGAACACCCTGAAGCCCACCAGGTGCTTGGCCTCCCTTCTCACCAGGCGCTCGATGGCACCTGCTTCCAGTTCTTCGGGGGCGATGACCGCCAGATCCCGTTCGACCCGGGGGAATCTCGGAACGGGCTGGTATCGCGGTTCTCGTGACATGGCCCTCAGAGCCTCCACGTCGAACCACGCGAGGGCGGTCCTCCGGTCCAGCCCGTACTTTTCGAGGACCAGAGGATGCACCTCTCCCATTTCCCCTAAGGTCACGCCCTTTGACAGTACTTTGCAGGACCTTCCGGGATGGAAAGGCATGCCGGCACGCTTTTCCACCGTTACGTCGTCGACTCCGAGACCCTCCAAAAGGGACTGGACCAGCCCCTTCATGTAGTAAAAGTCAGCTTCCAGAGGCGGCGCGTTCCACGTTTTGGGTGAGAGCACGCCATACGCCGCGATGGCGAGTTGAAGCTTCTCCAGAGGCAGCTCTTCTTTCGAAGGAAAGAACACCGTCCCGATCTCCCAGATAACGGTGCCCGCGGCCTTATACCGCTTGTTCGTTTCCAGCCCTTTCAGCAGCCCGGGCAACAGGCTCGTCCTCAACAGCGATTCATCCGAGGTAAGGGGGTTTTCCAGCTTGACCGGGTTCGCCCGAGGATCATCTGCCTCCCAGCCCATGGCAGCGATATCGTCTGGACCGCAGAGGGAATTGGTCACCACCTCGCTCCCTCCAAGACAGCGCAGGAAATCTCGCAGGCGTTCTTTGTAGACGGCCACGGCGGGCACGTTCGGCGAAACCGTCACATTCAACGGCTGCCCCAGGAAACTCCCGTAGCCGAGATGTCTCGCTACTTCCTCAATCAGGTCCACCTGTTCGGCGACGTCCACCCTCCGGGGAGGAACCGACACTTCGAGGTCGCCGTCCTTGTCCTGTACGGAAAACCCCAGCCGCCTCAAGATACCCTCAACCTGGTCCTTTTCCATGCTCTGACCCAGGACCTTTTCGAGATAGCGTAAGTCCAGAACGGTCTTCCTCCGAGGTGGTTCGAAGGCCCGGGCTCGGGACCAACCCGGTAGCGGCGTGCCGCCCGAGACCCGCGTGATGAGCTCGGCGGCCCGTTCGACGCAAGCTACCTGGGCCGTGGGATCCACTCCTTTTTCAAAGCGGATCAGAGCTTCGGTCCGGAGCCCCAAACGCATCGAGGTCGCCCTCACGCTCCTCGGGCTAAACCAGGCCGACTCCAGAAACACGTTGCGCGTGGTCTCCGAAACCTCGGTTTCCTTTCCCCCCATGATACCCGCGATGGCTACGGGACCGCGAGCGTCAGCGATCACGAGACTCTCCGGAGGTAGCTCCCGCACAACCCCATCCAGCGTCACTATGGATTCCCCCGGGCGGGACCGGCGCACCTGAATGACGCCGCCCGCGAGCTTGTCCAGGTCGAAAGCGTGGAGCGGCTGTCCCGTCTCCAACATGGCATAGTTGGTCGCATCCACCAGCGCGTTGATGGGCCTCATTCCGGCCAGGTAAAGCCTGCGTTCCACCTGGATGGGAGAATAACCCCACTTCACGTCGCGGATGACTTTGCCGACGTAATGCGGGCACAGGTCTGGGTCCTCCAACACCACTTCGATGCGTGGGCCCTCGCCCTCCCAAGCTGCGGCGGAAGAGTCGTCCCCGGTCTCGAGTGAACCTGCCGGGTCTAAGAAGGACCATGAGGCAAGCGTTTTCGGGAGCCGTACGGGAACACCCGAGATGGCACTGAGCTCGACGGCCACCCCGATGATGGACAGGCAATGCGAAAAATTCGGGGTGAGATCCAGTTCCAGAACGTAGTCATCGAGATCCAGAAACTCGTCAAGGGGAAGCCCTGAAGCAGTGCCTTCCGGGAAGATCAGTATGTCTTCACCGGGCCGCGGCCCTTCGCCCGTCAGGATCTCGTTCGCGGAAAGCACCATTCCTTCGGAAAGAACCCCGTGTACATCCCGGGCCAGCACCTCAAGAGCTTCCGGGCCCGATCTCGAGGAATCATCTTCGGCAGGACCTTGCTTTTTTTGACTTCCCTTCCGAGGAAGCTTGGACCCGGGCGGAGCGAAGGCCGTTACAACCCCCGGCTTGAACCCCGGCGCACCCGAAACGACTGCATAGCGCCTACCCCCGGCATCGACGTAACCGACGCTGAGTCCGGGCCTCTGCGGATGGGGGAACACCGAAACCACCTTCGCTGTGATAAGGCCCTTTCCCTCAAACGAGTCGTGTACCACGTTTTCGACGCTGACGCCCACCATCGTCAACCGCTCTGCGGTCTCTTCCACCGACCACGGAGACCGGCAATACTCCATGAGCCACTTCCACGGTACCTTCACGGTTGATCCGCCCTTTCTCACTCGGTTTACGCAGTTAACATGGCATGGATAACGACCTGAACATCCAGGTCACGATCGAACAGAACTTAAGCGAACTGCCTGAGGAACCTCGTGTCGCACGAGTAAAACAAGCGAATATCATCGATCCCCAGTTTGAGCATGGTGAGGCGTTCGAGGCCCATTCCGAAGGCAAAGCCCGTCACCTCGTCGGGATCGTACCCCCCGTTTCTCAAGACCACGGGATGGACCATCCCCGCTCCGGCCACCTCCAGCCACCCGGAGTACTTGCAAACCGAGCAACCTTTTCCCCGGCAAATGGTACAGGACACTTCCATCTCGGCACTGGGTTCAGTAAAGGGAAAGTAACTCGGACGCAACCGGATGCGAGTATCAGGACCGAAAAACTTTCTGGCAAACTCCTCCAGGACCCATACCAGGTTGCGGAAACTTATGTCCCGGTCTACGGCTATTCCCTCGATCTGGTGGAATACCGGATGGTGAGAAACATCGGCGGGATCTCTCCGGTACACCCTGCCCGGCACGATGAACCTGACGGGCAAGCGGCCCTCGTATGTGCGCATACCCCTTATTTGCCCGGGAGACGTCTGAGTTCGCAGCACCACCTCGGGATTGACGTAGAACGTCGCCTGCATGTCTCTGGCCGGGTGTCCCGGCGGGACATTCAGGAAGACGAAGTTCATCTCATCCGTCTCCACTTCCCGGCTTTCGAAAACGCTGAAACCCATGCCGACAAAGATATCCAGGATTTGCCTGAGCGCAAGGGTCAGGGGATGTAGCGTACCCCGGCGGAAAGGAATGCCCGGCAAAGTAACGTCCAGCTGCTCGCGCTCGAGGCTCCTCGCGAGAGCCTCGCGCCTTAAGGCTTCGTCACGGTGGGTTATCTCCTCTTCGAGTTTTTGCCTGAGGGCGTTGGCCCTTTGTCCCACCACCGGTCGCTCCTCCTGAGGAAGCTCTCCTAGACGACGGAGGACCGCAGTGAGAAGGCCTTTTCTTCCCAGGTATCTCGTGCGGAACTGCTCCAGTTCCTGCTCGGACGAGATCGTCTCGAGTTCCGTCAGAGCACTCTGCTCCATCTTCCCGATCTCACCGAGGAGACTCATCGCTGGCGCAGACAGAGACCCCTTGTTCTCATCCATCGGTAAACCCTCCCAGTTGCCGCTATCAGCATCGCCTTACGAAGTCACGGACATCTCATCCTTTCATCTCATCTGCGTCAGTCCCTCCTTAGACCGCCTGAACTAAAGTGGTCTCAGCATAGTCTAACCCATCTTGAGCGGGCAACGGACTACGGTAGCACCGAAAGCCGCTTCAAAAAGAAAAGGCTTCCGTCCTAGGACGAAAGCCAAAGCTTCCGCGGTACCACCCTGGCATTGGCGACTAAAGCCATCGCCCACCTCGTGTCTCCTTATCGCGGAGATACGCTGCGCCTACTTGAGGAAGACGGACCGTCCGAAACAGACGGAACTCCCGTTTACCCTCTTTCAGCACAGGTGCTCCGGAGCGAATCTCAGCCGGCTCCGCAGAAGGAGGCTCTCAGTCGCGGCCCCCTCGCCCTGTCAGCTTCTGCCAGCCCAACCTCTCCTTCATCGCACTCTCGCTCTGTTGTTATCGCGTTTGACGGCCGACGGCCCGTTGAGTTCCCGCGTTGTCCGGGGTAGGCTGCCGGTCGGTTGTGATGATGATACCATCCTGCCACCCGGATGGCAACGAGCTGTTCTGGTTCAGGTCATCCGACACGTCGACCTATGCCGAGCGTTTCCAGGTATCGGGCGGGCTTTCCCTGTTCTTGCGGCTTTTCATGGTCTTCATGGTCACCGCTGCGGTCATGCTGGCCCCCGAGCTGGTGCCGTTTTAGCGCTCAGTCCACCTGTCAGGGAGCGCTGGCGCAGAACCTCGTAAAGGATAATTGCGCACGAGACTCCAACGTTGAGGGATTCGACTCCGCCGGGCATCGGTACCCTGACGGCGGACGGGATTAGGCGATCCACGGAAGCTGGCAGGCCTCTGGCCTCACTTCCGAAAGCTATGGCCACTGGGCCCGTAAACGACGCTTCCCACGGCAGAGTGCCGTCAGCAGGATGAGCCTTCCATAGAGTTACCCCCCGCTCGCCCCAGCGGCGGAGCTCCTCCTCAACGGATCTCACGTAAGTCACCTTCACCTGGACAAAACCACCGGCAGACGCCCGTATCGCTTTGGGCGAAAACGGGTCAGCCGAATCATCCCCAAAAATGACCTCAGTGGCGCCGAATGCCGCAGCCGTTCTCATCATCGTACCTACGTTCCCGGGGTCCTGGATACCGGAACCCACCACCACGAGGGGTTCGGGCCACAAACCCCGCGGTTGGGCACGGGCGAACCTCGGTGGGACGGGAACGACCGCTAAAACACCCTGCGGAGTCTCCGTGGCGGACATCTTCTGGAATAAGTCGTCCGGCACCGTGTAGACCGGAAAGGGCCGGCCGGAAAGCGCGGCGGCTTCCCGCCGGTACGCTTCAACCTCGCCCCGAAAAGCTTGCCCGGCAGTCGATTGGGCAAACTCGCGAGACAAGAATACCGAGTGAATCTCAACCCCCGCGTCAATACAGACCTTCACTACCCTGAGTCCTTCCGCCAATGACAGACCCACTTCATCTCGCCGCTTCTTGAGGTGAAGGGATTTTACGAATCTCCAGGGAACGTCACGGTCATTTGAGGGTGCCAATCCCCGTCCGTACTCCTCCGAATGTCAGCCTCACGGTTACGGCCAAAGTCATCGTTGCCCGACGAATTGCCTCAGCCTCTTTCCACGATCTGGTTCAGCCGCGCAACTCCCGAGTTCGGCCCCACCACAACCAGGATATCGCCCTCCTCGAGCGGCTCATCGGGGTCCGGAGCCACGTTGACCTGACTTCCCCGCTTGACGGCCATGACGTTAACTCCGATTTTGTTGCGAAGATTCAGACCCCGCAAAGTCTTCCCCACGAGGCCGCCCGACACGACTACCTCTACCACTCGATAGTCGCTGGAAAGCTCGATGGAGTCTATTATACTTCCCGACAGCAGCGAATAGGCGAGCCTTTTTCCCATATCTCTTTCGGGGTAAACTACCGTATCCGCACCGATCTTGGCCAGAATCCTCCCGTGAATCTCGTTGGCGGCCTTCACGATAACGCGCTTTGCCCCGAGTTCCTTCAGAAGCATCGTGACGAGAAGACTGGCCTCGAGAGATTCGCCCATGGAGCAAATGACCACGTCGAAGTTACGCACCCCGATTTCCCTCAGCACCGTCTCGTCCGTCGCGTCCGCCACAATGGCCTGAGTCACTCGGGGAGCTACAGCCCTGACCCGCTCCTCTTCTTTGTCCACGGCCAGGACTTCGGCTCCAAGCTCGGTGAGAGTTTCGGCAACCGAACTCCCGAAGCGCCCAATTCCTATCACCAAACACTGTTTAGTCATACGCGGTCATACCACCTCGTATGCAGTGGGGTCCGATTACCCGACCGATACCTTCTCTTCAGGATATTTGATATCGGCACACTGCCTTGGCTTTGAAAGCGCCATTGCCAAGGTCAGAGGGCCCACTCGCCCCGCAAACATCGTCAGGATGAGAGTGAGCTTCCCCACTACCGTCAGATTCGGGGTGATCCCCCGGGAAAGCCCCACGGTCCCAAAAGCCGATACCACTTCAAACAAAATATCCAGAAACTCAGCTTCTTCCGTGATGCATAGCACCAGAGTCGAGGTTACGACAAGTCCCAGGGCGACTGCGAAGATCACTATGGCCTTCATTACGGCAGATTCGGGAACGCGTCTGCCACCAAACGTAACGTCAGCTTCCCGCCTTACGAACCCTATCACACTCCTCACGAGGATGGCAAAGGTGCTGGTCTTGATACCGCCGCCCGTGCCGCCGGGCGAGGCTCCCACGAACATGAGGAGAATGACCACAAAAGCAGTGGCGGTTCGAAGGGCTTCCGTGGGCACCGTGTTAAACCCGGCGGTCCTGGGTGTAACGCTGAGAAACCAGGAAGCCAGTATCTTTCCCTTCGCATCCAGGTTGCCCATGGTTCCCGGGTTCCCGTGCTCCAACAAGAGCGACAGGACCGTGCCCGCCAGGAGGAGCCAGAAGGTCGTCTTGATCACGATCTTGCTGTGAAGCTTCAGCTCCCGGAACCTGCCCCTGCTCTGGTACAGGTCAACCAGGACGTGGAAGCCGAGCCCTCCCGCAATGATCAAAGAGGTCACGGTCAACACCAGCGTGGTGTTATCCACGAAATCGACGAGGCTTCGCCCGGTTATATCAAAACCCGCGTTGCAGAAAGCTGAAACCGAGTGGAATAGTCCGAACCAGAGGGATTCGCCGACGGGCAACCCCCCGGAAAAATGGAAAACCACCGCGAGGATCAGTGCACCCAGCGACTCAAAAAGGGCGGTCGCTAAGATTATCCGCTTGACCAGCAGGACCAGACCCTGCAACGTCCAGAAGCCGGTCTGCTCCTGTATGGCCATGCGCTCCCATAACCCCACCCGCCTTCCGGTAACCAGCGCGTGCCCCGTCGCTATGGTCATGATGCCCAACCCGCCGACCTGGATCAGCAAAAGGACTACCGCCTTGCCGAAGGTGCTCCAGTGGAAAGCGGTGTTGACCACGGTGAGCCCCGTGACGCATACGGCAGAAGTTGCCGTAAACAGGGCATCCACCGGCGATGTGAACGTTCCCCGTGCGCTCGAAACCGGCAGCGTCAAAATGCCCGCTCCGACCAGTATCACCAAGGCAAACCCCATCACCAGAAGGCGAACGGGGGTAAGACGCCTGGGAAAAGGTTTGTCCGACATGAGTTATGCTCCTTCAGAGCTCAAATCTTCTCGTGCCGGGTCTGGTTTGCCTTGGCCACCTGAACGAGCTCCTCAAAAGCTTTCTTGTCTGTGACGGCGAGGTCTGCCAGGATCCTCCTGTTCACCTGGACGCCTGCTTTCCTGAGGCCAGCGATAAAGGTGGAATAGGTCATTCCGTTAGACCTAGCTGCTGCGTTAATCCGGGAGATCCAGAGACTTCTCCACTCGCGCTTTTTCTCCCGGCGGTGCCTCCGGGCATAGTACAGGGCCTTCATGACAGCTTCGTTAGCTGCCCTGAACGTCTTGGACCTTTTGCCCCAGTATCCCTTGGCAAGCTTCAATATCTTCTTATGACGCTTCTTATTGATAACCCCGGTTTTTACTCGCGGCATGATATCACGCTTCCTTCCGACAGACTGTCCTTACCCCGGACCAGCTCATTTGTAAGGAATGAGCTGGCGCACGGCTTTTTCGTGTACAGGGGTGAGAATTGACGATTTCCGCAGTCGTCGTTTGGCCTTGGTCGATTTCACTTGAAGCCTGTGGTTGTGACCGGAATGGTAGTGCTTTATCTTTCCGGTCCCGGTCACCTTAAGGCGTTTAGCTGCCCCCTTATGGGTCTTCATCTTGTTTTTGGCCACTTTTCACAACTCCTTTTCCTCCGGAACGGCTTCCTGCGCTTCAGCCTTGGCGAGTGCAGGTTGCTTGGGAGCCGGCCTCGGCGCAATAACCATGACCATGTTGCGCCCCTCGAGCTTAGGAGGCCGTTCGATGGCACCTATATCCTTGATGCTGTCGTACAACCGCTCCAGCACCCTCTGGCCGAGCTGAAGGTGAACTATTTCCCTGCCCCGGAAAACGATGACGGCTTTCACCTTGTCGCCTTCCATCAAAAAGCGCCGGGCGTTTCTGGCCTTGACGTTAAAGTCGTGGTCGTCGATGACCGGGCGCATTTTGAGTTCCTTCACATCCTGAACTCGTTGTTTCTTCTTAGCTTCCCTCTGCTTCTTTTGCTGTTCATACTTCCACCGGTTGTAGTCCATCAGCTTGCATACCGGCGGCTTAGCCTGAGGGGCTACCTCAACGAGGTCGAGGTTGCGCTCCCGGGCCATCTCCAGGGCCTGACGTATCGGCACTACGCCCAGCTGCTCTCCCTCCGGCGAGATAAGCCTCACTTCGCGGACCTTGATCTCCTCGTTTACCCTGAGATCTTGACTTATTGATATACACCTCCTCAACGTCAAAGAGGCGGGCTCCACCCGCCTCTTATTCCCGACGACAGCCACTCTCGTTTACGAACCTTACTGGCAATGCCGTAAGGTGAGAAGCGGATGGCTTCTTCTTTCGACGACTCCGAGTATACCACAGGGAATTAACGCCGGTCTACTCGGAGGACCTGCAACAGATTGACGGACATCCCAGGTGGTGGAACATCCCTTCCTAGTCCAAACTTTTCGCCGATATCTCCTCTTTCACCTTTTGACTGAACTCCGAAAGGGGCTGGGGACCGAGATCCCCTTTCGACCTGTGTCTTACGGCTACCGTCCCCGATTGCTTTTCTCTGGGACCCACCACCAGCATGTACGGAATCTTTTCCAGCTGGCACTGACGAATCTTGTAACCGACCTTCTCGGGCCCGAAGAAACCTTCCGCACGGATTCCTTCGGCCTTGAGGATCTTCACAACTTCCGCAGCATAATCCTCTTGCCCTTCGGTGACGGGTATCACCTTTACCTGCACCGGCGCAAGCCACACGGGAAAAGCCCCGCCATAGTGCTCGATGAGACCACCGACAAACCGCTCCATAGCTCCCAGCACGGTCCTGTGGATCATCACCGGCCTGTGAGGCTTTCCGTCCTGACCGATATATGTGAGGTCGAAGCGCTCCGGCAGGTTGAAGTCCACCTGAATCGTGGGTCCCTGCCAGCCCCTGCCGAACACATCTTTTATCTTGATGTCGATCGCCGGCCCGTAGAACTTGGCTTCTCCTTCGTCGCGAACATAAGCGAGCCCCTTGCGCTTCAGAGCAGCCTCCAGGGCGGCCTCCGCCTGGTTCCACACGCTGTCTTCCCCGATGTACTTTTTCTTGTCGTGCGGATCCCTGACCGACAGCATGCAGTCATACTCTTCGTACCCGAAGGTCTTCAGCATGAACTGAGCAAGATCCAGGACTCCGACGAGCTCGTCCTCGAGCTGGTCCGGACGACAGAATATGTGCGCATCGTCCTGGGTAAATCCCCGCACCCTCAACATGCCGTGGAGCACACCCGACCGCTCATAACGGTAAACGGTTCCGAGTTCGGCCCATCTCAGAGGCAAATCCCTGTAGCTCCTGAGGGAGCTCTTATACATAAGGATGTGAAACGGGCAGTTCATCGGCTTTAAGAGGTACTCTACCCCTTCCACCACTATGGGCGAGTACATATTCTCCCGGTACCAGTCCCAGTGACCCGAGGTCTTCCACAGGTCGAGCTTAGCTATGTGGGGAGTATATACGATGTCATAACCACGGCGGCGGTGCTCCTCCCTCCAGAAGTCCTCGATAACCTGGCGGATGACTCCGCCTTTCGGGTGCCAGTAAACCAGTCCGGGTCCTCCCTCTTCCTGGATGCTGAATATACCCAGCTCCTTGCCGAGCTTTCTATGATCTCTCTGCCTGATTTCCTCCTGGCGCCTCAAGTGCTGTTCCAGTTCCTCCCGGGTCAAAAACGCCGTCCCGTATACGCGCTGCAGCATGTCGCGCTTTTCATCCCCCCGCCAGTAGGCACCCGCCACCGACGTGAGTTTGAACGCGCGAATGTAACCGGTGCTGGGGACATGAGGACCCGCGCACAGGTCGATGAACTCCCCCTGTTTGTAGATGGAAACCGGTTCGCCCGCGGGAATCTCCTCGAGGATTTCCAGTTTCAACGGCTCACGTCTTCTTGAAAAGATGTCAAAGGCTTCTTGCCGGGACACCTCGTGCCTGGTGATGGGCAGGTCCTCCTCGACGATCTTTTCCATCTCTCGCTCTATTTTCTCTAGGTCTTCCGGTTCGAAAGAATGACCCAGCCGGAAATCGTAGTAGAACCCGTCTTCTATGGCCGGACCAATGCCCAGTTCGGCATCGGGGTAAAGCCGTTTCACCGCCTGAGCCAGGACGTGGGAAGCGCTGTGCCGAAGCGCTTCGCGAGCGGCGGGAGATTCGAATCCCAGCGGTTTCACCTCGCACGGTCCGGGCACGGGTGAGCGAAGCTCCTGCGGAATACCGTCTACCTCAACCATGAGGACGTCCCGGGACCATCCGGCCCTTTCCGCCAGATCCAGAAAAGTCTCCCCCTGCCGTACCTTTAATTCCTCGCCTTCGCACCTGATGATGAATTCTGTCGAGCCGTTCACGGTCATACCTCCTAGCACGCAGTAGATAGGGCTCTAAAAAAACCAAGCCCGCCCCAAAGGGGCGAGCTTGTGACTCGCGGTTCCACCCTTATTTTCCATCAAGGCTCGTCTTCGCTGTAACGGGCGAAGCCCGCAGACCTTTTGCGCGCAGCGCTTTTCGGCCTGGTGCTCAGGGGCGGTCTTCCCTCAAGCTTCCAGAGACGGCTCTCAGCCCCGACCGTCTCTCTCTGTATGGAGAGCTTTTCGGTACTCTCCCCGTCATAGCACGTTCAACGGTCCTGTATTCAGGTCTCTTACGGCTTAGATATTATAGCGCAGAGCACCGTGGATCAAGACCTTTCGGGCTGTGGTCGCGTCAACGTAGTCGGCATGGGCCGGTCGGGCTCACCCGTTATCTACGACGCGGGACAGGGTGCATCGCCCGAGGTCACAATCGAATTGGGTGCCGGGGCGCAGCGCGCGCAGACTCATCGTCCCTTTGCCGTGGTTCCACACGCAGGAGAAACCGTAAGCCGAGAACCCGCTCCCCGGCTGGGACGGACCGCCGGTTTCCTTTGCGTCGGGGAGGGGTGAACCCGCCGGGTGACAGTACGTCTCCGTACAGCTCCCGGGATCATCCCAAAACTCCTGGGATTCCTACGGCGGGGTTGGAGCTTTCGGTGGCTCACCCGGCGGTGGCTCGGCCCCATCTCCCTGCGGGCTTTCCCCGTCCCATGCACACCCGGTACACACCGTGAAACGCTCCCCAAACAAGTCCTTTAAGAGGTCGCAAGCTTGACACCCGTCCGTCGCTCCGTGCCAGACCAGCTTTTGGGGAGACAGCGTGACCGCTATAGAGACAAGCAGCTCGTCGGGGGTAAGCTCCGGATGAAGGGACTTGACCAGGGCAAGTTTTTCCACTTCCCCGCGGAGCCTTTCTCCACTGACGTCCAGAAGATCGTAACCGGCCGACTTTCGAATTACGTTCAGCACCGGAATGGGCTTTTCCTGGAGGTTCATGAAGTACCGGAGTAGTTTGAGAAACTCCTTGTACTCTCTCCTGGTGAGGTAGTCTTCGGCCACGCTTTTCACGGTGTCAGCGAGGTACTCCAGGTATTCCTTTAGCCGGAAAGTCACGAAGCCTTCGAGTATGACGTCATCCTCTTTGTCCAGGTATTCGACTATTTTTGCCCATACTATGCTCTTTCTCTGTTGCCTTTTGGAGAGGCTTTGACTCAGGTCAGCCCCGTCATCGAGCTTTTTCAGGACGGCCCGTTTGAGCGCCGTCCTGTCCTTCCCGGAGAGAAACTCGTAGTTTTCGTCGACGAGGCAGCTCACGAGCGTTTCCTCGTACTCGTCGATTATTACGTCGGCCAGAGCATTCGCCGTAACCGCTTTCAGCCTGGAAGAAAGTCTTTCCACAGGAGTGCGGTCGCTGCCCCGGGCGTCGCATCTGAGGGCGACCACGGAGCCCCGGTGGTTCTCCCGCAGAAACACCCGGATGCCCTCTTTTCTCATAGAGGCTATCTCGGAACGCAAAGCTTCTCTCACGCTCTGCAAGGGTCTTTTCGCCGAAACGGAGATGAGCTTCACGTCCTCCACCTCCAAACGTAGTATGTCAGGCGCGATCCTGGGGGAATTCCATGCAAGAGAGGGGTTATAAAGCAAAACGCCTCCCGTCTGGGAGGCTGAAAACTTATGGTGGGCGACAGAGGATTCGAACCTCTGACCTCCACGATGTCAACGTGGCGCTCTAACCAACTGAGCTAGCCGCCCTATATCCTTTTTGGAGGCGACACCCGGATTCGAACCGGGGATAAGGGTTTTGCAGACCCCTGCCTTGCCACTTGGCTATGTCGCCCGGTGATCAAAAACTGGAGCGGAAGACGGGATTTGAACCCGCGGCCCTCGCCTTGGCAAGGCGATGCTCTACCACTGAGCTACTTCCGCTCGATAATGGTGCCGCAGGCCAGAATCGAACTGGCGACACGCGGATTTTCAGTCCGCTGCTCTACCAACTGAGCTACCGCGGCACACTATGGCGGAGGCGACGGGATTTGAACCCGCGATCTCGTGCGTGACAGGCACGTATGTTTGACCGGCTACACCACGCCTCCGCGTGAACTCGATGGTGGGCGAAACAGGGTTCGAACCTGTGGCCCCCTGCGTGTAAGGCAGGTGCTCTCCCACTGAGCTATTCGCCCTGAACTCTCCGGCAAGGGATAGTATAGCGAACCGGCCGCTGGTCGTCAAATCATATTTCGCTACAGACGGAGCGTTTCGGCCTTCCGCAGAACCCGCCTCGCTAGCAGGATTTTCCGGGGCAAAGGAGTATCTTAGTCAACGAGGCTGTCCGCGAAACAGTTTGAGTCGGAAGAACGGAGATGAAGCGATGGTCAGGGTGTCCAAAAAGATCGCGCTCAAGGTCTTGGCCGTGCCGCTCCTCGCGGCGCTACTGGCAATAACCGCAGCGAGTGCGTCGGCCCTCCCGTTTTGTTGGGCAGCACCGGAGAATCCTTCGTCGACATCTCCGGAAGTAACCATCAACTTCGTCGGTGACGTACTTCTGGCACATGGAATAGGAGATCTCATACAAAGAGAGGGTCCCATGGCCCCGTGGTGGGGTGTCAAAGACGCTCTGCTTTCGGCGGATCTCACCGTTGGTAACCTGGAATGCGCTGTCGGCACAACCGGAGAACCGCTGAAAGGCAAAGAATACACTTTCCGCGCCCGCCCTGAGTCTTTGAAGGGTCTGGTGGAATGCGGGTTCGACATCGTTTCGCTGGCCAACAATCACACCCTCGACTACGGAGTTGACTGCATGCTCGAAACTATCAAGCATCTGGATGATTACGGTATCTTGCACGTAGGCGCAGGCAAAGATGCGGCTTCCGCCTGGGAAGGGCGGATAATCGAAGTGAAGGGCATCAAAATCGGTTTTCTCGCCACCACCATGGTCATCCCGTGGGGATGGTGGAGGGCCGATACCGACAAGCCAGGTGTCGCCGCCGACTTCTCTACCTGGAACAAAGCCATCGTCTCCGAGGTCAAGGCGATGAAAGCCAGGGCCGACGTCGTCGTCGTCCTCGTCCACTGGGGAAGAGAGCACGCTCTCGAACCCGAAGACTGGGTGCTCAAACTGCGCCAGGCTTTGCTCGATGCGGGAGCGGATATCATAATCGGAACGCATCCCCACGTCCTTCAGGGCTTCTCTTACGACGGCAAGCGATTCACCGCGTTCAGCCTGGGTAATTTCGTGTTCATCACCAACCCCAAGGTCCCTCTTTGCCAAACCGGAGGAATTCTGAGGCTCACCGTCACCCGCGAAGGGGTGAAGTCGGCCAAGCTCTATCCCACCACGATAACGTGGGGAAGGACAAGTCTTCTAGAAGACCCCTCAAAAAAGGCGGAATTATTTTCCTCGCTGAACGCACTGTCCCAGCGCTTTGCCACCCAGGTAGACGCGGAAGGCAACATATGGGAAAGGCGGTTTTCGGACCTGTCGGGTCACTGGGCAGTGACCTACGTCATGTCGCTGGAACGAAGAGGCATCGTAAACGGTACTCCTGATGGTACTTTTCGGCCCAACGATCCCTTAACGGTAGAAGAATGGGCTTGTCTTTTGGCCTCGGCGGAAAGAACAAAGGAGGAATTGGCACAGCTGGTCGCGCCCGCTGGCTTTTCCCTGGTGACTCAGGAAAGATGGTCTTATCCCTACCTGGTCTACATGTGTCTCGAAGGCGTTTTCGCCCCGGCCGAGCCTGGCTTCAATCCCGCGGCTCCTCTCACCAGAGCGGAAGTGGCGTTGATGATGTGGAAGAAGGCAGGCAAACCGCCTGCGCCTCCCGGCGTCCCGGATTTTGCCGATACGGTTAACCTTAATTCCCAGGAGCGGGCTGCGTTTCTCTGGGCCCGAGCTCAAGGGCTGTTTGCCGGGTATGGCGACAATCGCGTCGGAGCCTCGGATCCTTTCACGAGAGCACAGGGGGCCGCCCTTCTTTACAAATGGCTTTTGCTGAAGGAACGCGCTTCGGGCTCTTAGTCGGCTACGATCTTTCTGAACGACCAGGAGATCGTCTCAAAGGCGATGAAAAGGCCACCCACCGCCATGGTCAGATAATAACTGACCAGACGCCACAACAAGACAAATACGCCGATGAGCCGAGATGGAACCATGGCGGCGAAGAGAGCGGCGGAGCCGATCTCTGCACCCCCGCTTGCCCCGGGGGTGGGAACATATGCTGTGACCAGATAGAGGGACATGGTGGTGGCGAAGGCCGCAGGATAAGAAGCGCCCACCCCGACGCCGGTCAAGATGAAGAAGGGTACGAGGGTCAGCGACAGCCAGTAAGCCACGCTGAGCAGGCTTGCCGTCCCCGCGTAGAGACGCATGTTGGAAAACCTGAGGACCCCCTCGCGAAACTCCTGAACATGGGTAGATACCCTCCGGACTATTTCCTCCCGAGTCCGTTCCGAAGTGATCTTACTAACCACCCTGGACCTGCATATTCTCCTCGCCAAGTTATTGGCAATTTCGGGTCGGATGAGAGAAGCTATCATGAGGCCCAAAAACACAAGGTATATGAACAAGCCCAGCCCCAGCGCAGCTTTAACGGCTGGAAGAGCAGCCCACGCTACACCGGTGGCCAGCGCTACCAAGGGCGCGACAAGAAATAACAACAATCGAGATGTGGCGTGAAGTAGGGCGGCAAGAGCCACGATGGCGGCGCCTTCGCCCAGAGGAACTCCCTCACGGTGCAAAAGGTACACTTTCAAGGGTTCTCCCCCCGTATCGAAGGGAGTAACGCCGGCCATAAACGAGGACATCATCGTGATCTTAAACGCTCCGGCCAGAGAAAGCCGCCGCCCGAGGCTACGAGACAAGATGACGAGCCTGATGGTGTCGAACCACCAACTCAGGGCAATCATGGATACCCCCAGGACGAGAAAGACGACCTGAACCTGCCCCACCTGACGGGAGAAGTTCTCAACACCGGTGAGCCTCAAGAGAAGCCACACCGCAGCGATGCTGAGCCCCAGCGCCCACCCGGCGCCTATCGCGATCTTTTTGAAGTCCAGAATCCTGGCTCCTTTGGGAGATTGCCTTTCATCGGCCGCGGCATCGCGGTAATCGAATTTCTCCATTAGTTTCCCTGCCTCCGTAGCCCACATTTAGGCCTGTATTCTCTACAATCCCATAGATGAGACGCAGCTCAGGCGGGATTTCACTGCGTCGCTTACCGGCTCAAATCGCAGTCTCGCCGTGGAAAACAGCCCGGGTCTCGAATTCGCTGACACGGAGCCGTCGTTTCTGCCTGTCCCCCTGCCCGGCGAACTACGCCCTAATATCTATTTACTCTGTCCTCAGATATCTACGTCATTCCGGGGGGGTCGTCTCCCTCAATGTACCGTCGCGAGCACGGTGAGCAACCCGGCCAGCGGCGGCCGCAGCGATCGCAGCCACTATGTCATCGATGAACGTGTTCACCTTGCCGTCTTTTTCAGAGTTGAGTCTGCCGATGATACCGGGCTTAAGTTTGTCCAGGTAACCGAAATTCGTGAGCCCGATCGTTCCATACACATTAACGATGGACAAAGCTAAAATTTCATCAATGCCATATAAAGGGTCGTCCGTTTTCACGGTTTGACCGAGAGGTTCTGGCAGAACGCCCTGTTCGGCGAGCACGTCCAGAGCCACCCCTGTCAGAATGGCGTTCTGAACTTCCCTCTTGTCCAGAACTCTTTCCACGCTCTCGCGGGCATCCTCGAGAGTCAAGTCGGGGACGTACCGCTTCTGAATCTCCAGCACTAACTGGGCAATATCTTCCACGGCCACGCCCCTATCGGCCAGAGCCTTTACGGCGTGTTCCCTTCGAATTCCTCTTCCTGGCGCTTGTCGCAG
>JADBKE010000018.1:67500-168579 GCA_014896535.1 Candidatus Fermentithermobacillaceae bacterium | reverse complement strand
TTTGGGGGCCACACCCGGATGCGAGGAGAGCAACTCCGGCCAGGAGAAGGGCGGCCGTTGCCATTGCCCTCAGCGTTTTCGCGAACACAACCAATTCCTCCCTTTAGTCGTTGGTTTGGCCCCATCCTAACCGACGAACTTTTCGAGGAAGTATTGGTTGTGTTACCGGATTGTAAAATGTGGATGGGCTGTGGCGACCAGGTCGAGGGACACGAACCGGGCAAACTATCGGCGACGGAGCCGATGGGCCACTCAGTGGGGAAACGCTTGCCGTCTCCGTCTTTCGACCGCCCGGTGGAAATCCGAGCGCTCGTGCTTACAGCCCGACTGCTGTTCGGGACTACCTCATCATGGACAGCCGCTTTTTGATGAGAGGTATCGCTTCTTTGTTTGACTTGGTCTGGTTAAGGAGCTCGATAAGCCCCTCGAGCACTTTGTCCGGCTCAAGGTCGTTGGTCATCTTCCGGAATAACCAGATGGCCTCGAGCTCGTCTTTGGGCAGGAGGAGTTCCTCTCTCCTCGTCCCGGACCTCTTAATGTCGATGGCCGGGAATATTCTCTTTTCCGAGAGTTCTCTAGACAGGTGAACCTCCATGTTGCCGGTGCCCTTAAACTCCTCGTAGATCACATCGTCCATGCGGCTTCCCGTGTCTATGAGGCAGGTCGCCAGTATGGTAAGGCTTCCGCCCTCTTCGATGTTCCTGGCCGCCCCGAAAAACCGCTTGGGTTTGTGGAAGGAAGCAGGGTCCATACCACCCGTCAAAGTCCTGCCGGAAGGCGGCTCCACAAGGTTATAGGCCCGAGTCATCCGCGTGATGCTATCTAGCAGTATCACTACGTCGCGTTTGTTCTCCACGAGGCGTTTGGCTCGCTCCAGAGCCATCTCCGCGACTCTGGCGTGGTTTTCGGGAGGCTCGTCGAAAGTGGAGGCGATGACCTCGGCTTTGACCGATCGCTGCATATCGGTGACTTCCTCGGGCCGCTCGTCGATGAGGAGCACCATCAGGTACGTGTCCGGCGAATTCTTCGTTATGGCGTTGGCGATCTTCTTGAGGAGCATCGTTTTACCGGCCTTGGGCGGCGATACTATCAGTCCCCTTTGCCCTTTGCCGATAGGAGCGATGAGGTCGAGAAGCCTTCCCGAAATCTCGTTCTTGGTGGTTTCCAGAATGAACCTTTCGTTGGGGAATATCGGCGTGAGAGCTTCGAAATTCGGCCTCTCCCTCGCCAGCTCCGGGTCCTCGCCGTTGATGGCCTCTACCCGCAGAAGGCCGTAGTAACGCTCGGTATCCTTGGGCGGTCTGACCTGTCCGGAAACGAGGTCTCCGGTTCGAAGGTCGAACCTCCTGATTTGGGAGGGCGATACGTAGATGTCGTCTTTGGAGGGGAAGTAGAAGGCCGGCCTCAGGAAACCGTAGCCCTCCGGCATGATCTCGAGGAGTCCCTCGGCAAAAATGAGGCCGCCGGCCTGGGCTCTCGCTTTCAGGATTTCGAATATAAGCTCCTTCTTTCTGAGCCCGGAATATCCTTGAATCCCGAGCTGCCTCGCCATTTTGTTAAGCTCCACCAGGGTCATGCTTTCCAGCTCTTTCATGGTCGGCCCCGTCTCGACCCGGGGTTTCTTTAATTTGACTACGTACGGGAATTCGACGGGCGCCTGCACTGCCTCGGGAGTCTCAGCCGCTTCCGGAATCTCCTGCGTCCCCTGAGCCTCGCGATACTCAGTCGCGACCTTTTCGGCGGTCGTCAAGGCCGCCCCCGGGCGAGGCTCCTCTACGGCCACCCCGGTGGGCGCTTCCGCAGCGAGAGAGCGCTCGAAGGGCCCCTCGAAATGGTTCTGCCCGGGCAACCCCTGGTCCGACGGCGACTGCTCCTGCCACTGCTCGCAGCTGGCAACTCGCGCGTTATCAGAGGCTACGGGCTCGGCCGGAGAGACCGGGACGTTTCCGGACACCGGTTCGGTCCCGGGCAGCTGCGAAAGCGGGATTTCCTCCGCACGCTCCTGTCCCGGAGCTTGACAGGATTGGTTGCCTGTTACGGGCCCGGGCGAAGCGGAAACATCCTGGGTATCGGGAGGCTGCCGATCTGGAGTTTCCGTCCCCTGCGTCCCCGGTTGATCGGGTTTGGGGATGCCTTCAGTCTCCTTTTCCATGGCTGACTTCCTCCTTGTTCCTCTCCCTCTGGCCACCGTTGCTCTTGACGTTCTTCGTGTGGAACGTTGTGGTTCGCCTTCGCTCGTTATCAGCTTCTCTTGGAGCGGGGGCTGCTCTTCGACGGCGGTTATACCCTGATCCTCGTGCCGTCCTTCATCAGGGTTAGGCTTGGTTTCAGTTTGTTCGCAGGCGGCACGCGGACCCTGGATGGTGTCGGCCTTTTGAGCAGCCCCGTGTTGGGCAGGATGCGGTTGTTGTCTTATGGCTGGTTCGTCGTCATCTTGGGTTTGGATCAAATTGGTTTGACTTAAATTCGAGGATCCGGTGGAGTTTCGGTGGATTTCGTCATCCATCAAACGCATACCATCTCCTTGACGCAACCTAACGCCTGCGGGAATCTTTTCAAGGGAACATCGTTATGAAAACCCGCTGCCGGAACGGGACTACCGGCTCGATACGTTCAGGCTTCTTGCTCGTTTTCGGAAGGTTTGGATCCAGGAGCGACCGGAGAATCGTTCGTCCAAAGAACCCGTTGTCACGATATCACTACGGCTTGATGGAGTCAATACCATTTGCCAGGACTGCCCCGGGTCGCTCCAAGGCTAATCTGCCTCGATCATCCAGGTTATATGCGAAAGAACCCACCGGCGGAACTCGGGTGAGACCACACTCCGCGAACGTTTTTACCATGAGCACCACCTGCCTCGCAACGCAGGCGGTGCTCGCTTTTAAGCTCGGCCATTCACTGGCCCACTCAACCCTGGAGAGACGATTTCGCCTTCTCCCAGTCGTCCAGGAATCTCTTGATGCCCACGTCCGTGAGGGGATGGCGGATCATGGCTTGAAGCACGCCGAAGGGCACCGTGGCGATATGAGCGCCCGCCCTTGCTGCTTCGAGAACGTGCATGGGATGGCGGATGGAGGCCGCTATCACCCTGGTCGGAAGTCCGTAGTTCTCGATTATCATCACCAGGTCAGCTACCACTTCCATGCCTTCGTTGGAAACGTCGTCGAGCCTCCCCACAAAGGGGCTTACGAATGAGGCTCCCGCCCGGGCTGCTAGAAGACCCTGTGTGGCGGAGAACACCAGGGTAACGTTGGTCTTGATCCCTTCGCGGGAAAGGGTCTTCACCGCCTTCAGTCCTTCCGGCGTTATCGGGATCTTTATCACCACGTTGGGAGCCAGCGCCGCAAGCTCACGGGCTTCCCGTACCATGCCTTCGTAGTCGAGGCTAAGGACCTCGGCCGATACGGGACCCGGAACCAGCGACGTGATTTCCTTTATGAGCTCCTTCCACGGTCGTTTCTCTTTAGCTACGAGGGTAGGGTTGGTGGTGACTCCCGAAATAACTCCCCACTCGAGTGCGGTTCTGATTTCATCTACGTTTGCGGTGTCAAGATAAAGTTCCAAGTTGTGATCTCCTTTCCTTTCCGAGTCCTTGCCAAGCTCGGTTGCGTGCCCGGGCTGTGTGCGGGACAGGCACCGTCCAGGGCTGCCCGCCCGGGCGGCCTGTGAGGCTTTGCCGCCGCCCAGCCGCCGTTCGGTGCGACAGATCACGCCGCCCTTTGCGGCAGTCCAAGGATCTTTCGGGCTTCGGCCGGACTTGCTATGGGCCTCCCCACTTCCCGAGCTATCCTCGCGATCTTGGCCACAAGCTCCGCGTTGGATTTCGCCAAAACGCCTCGGCTAAGGTATATGTTGTCCTCAAAGCCGACTCTTACGTGCCCGCCGATGACCACCGCGATGGTCCCCAGTGGTATCTCGTGCCTGCCGATGCCCGCCACGCTCCACGTGGAGCCCTCCGGGATGAGCGATATGAGGTGCATGAGGTTTCGCGGATCGCCGGATATGCCCCCGGGCACTCCCATCACGAAGTCGAAGTGGGCGGGAAACTCTATAAGCTTTTTCTTCTCGAGCCTCCTCGCGTTCTCCACCATTCCGGCGTCGAATATTTCGAGTTCCGGCTTAACTCCATGTGCCTTTATGGCAGATGCGAAAAACTCCATGTCTTCCTGGGAATTGACGAAAATCCCATCACCGAAGTTCACCGTCCCGCAGGTAAGCGTGGCCATCTCGGGTTTAAGGGATACGGGTGCTACCCGTTGCTCACGGGTCATCCCGACCGCGCCTCCCGTAGAGACCTGGATGATGAGGTCAGTGCGGGCGGAGACCAGTTCGATTATTTCCCGGTAAACGCCGGGGTCCTGCGTGGGTCTGCCGTCAGGCATCCTGGCGTGAAGGTGCGCGATGGATGCACCCTCGTTCCAGGCGCGATAGCATTCCTCGGCGATCTCCGCCGGTGTGTACGGGACGTTGGGGTTGTGCTCTCTCGTAACCTCGGCGCCGACCGGCGCCACGGTAATCATCAGCGGATCCATGACGGCATTCACCTCCGGAAACCGTTTGCCCTGGGTGATGTTCTTCGGCGGCAGCGCGAGAACCTGCCTGGACTCCGCGATTGCGGCCCACCAGCGACACGCTCCCCGGTGCACCGGGACTACGCGACGCCGACGGCTGCTTGAAACAATGCTCGTCCCCGCACGAGCCAGGCATCTTCGTTTCGGTCGCGCTGGTGCGAGATCGAGTAGACGCAAGGTACCGCCTGGAGCGTCTCTTCGCGAGTCGCCTTCGACTCCGTCGACGGCTTTAGCTGTCCTTAGCCTTGGGCACTACCACCGTTCCGGTGGCTCGTGCGACCAGGACCGGCTCGTCCAGAACTCGGGCGACAGAGGGCCCTTCTTCCGGATGCGCCTCTATAACCTTATAAGCTTCCAGTTCGACTTTACGCGACCTGCGTCCCACCTGGGCTATGCGGCCTCGTATTTCCAGGAAATCTCCGGCGAAGACCGGCTTTTTGAATTCGACCATGTCATACGAGGCGAGCAGCCCTTCGTCCCCATCGTGACGGATGCAGAGCTCGGTCGCGGCGTCCCCGAAGAGCTCCATGATCTTCGCCCCAGCGACCAGGTTGCCGCCGTAGTGGGCGTCGGCAAGGCTCATGCGAACGCGGATGAGCGAGGAAACGTTTATGTCGGACATACTGTTCTCCTGGCTGAAGAAAGTTAGCTGCCGTGAACCTCTTTTGAGGCAGCGGGCCTCCCCCCCTGGCCAGGGTTCCATTTCTTCCCCCTTTCTAACATGCTTGCCCGCTCTTGTTAGCGGAATCGTCGTGGCAGGGAGACCTCAACCCGTGGAGTCCCACGGGACCAATTTCGGTCGAAAGCTTGCTCAAGGCGCGCCAGCCAGTGCAGGGGCACGCTCTTCAGGCAGCCGGAGCTACCACGCCGAGGCCCCAGCTGCCGGTATCTATTCTTTTCCTGATGAGCTCGATCGCTTTGTCCAACACTCGATCCCGGCGATGCTCCACGGAAAAGACGGTGGCGGCGTCGAACAATCTGTCCAGCAGCTCCTGGTCGACCACGCCGGTAGGCGCCCGAGAAATTCTTTTCTCAAACTCCTTCACTGCCCTCTCCGTGAGCAAGCCGTAAATTCCGTCCGGCGTGCCAACATCGTATCCCATAAGTCTCAGAGCTTCCTGGACGGCCAGGACATCGAGTCCAACGATCCCCCGACGAAGGACTCGTGTGAACTTGGGCTTCTCGGGAACATCCGGGACCGGGTCATCTACCGGTACATCGGGCAAAAGACCCGCTCCCTCCAGGGACCGGCCGCTCGGAGGCAGGTACTCCCCGACGGTGACCTTTAGGCCGGAGCCGTCTGGTAAGGGGACAACTGCTTGAACCGTCCCTTTCCCGTAGGTTCTCTGGCCCACCAGGATCCCGACACCTCTATCTCTGATGACAGCAGCGACGAGCTCAGCTGCGCTGGCAGTGCCGCCATTGACGAGGACTACGACTGGGACGATCTGAGGCGGATCCTCTTCGTTCGTATACTCTTCTGGTGGCATTTCCTTGTACACCAGAGAGACGAGGGGACCCTTCGGGACCAGGCGCTTGAGCACCTCCAGGCATGCATCAAGCCCGCCGCCCGGGTTGTCCCGCAGGTCGAGCACGAGACCTTTCAGGCCGAGAACCCTCATCCCCGCCAGGGCGGCGGAAAAATCGCGACCCGTGTGTGAGGTGAACTGAGATATGGCTACATACCGGACGCCGTTCCCCAGGTCTTTCACATCGAGAGTGGGAATCGTGATGCGGCGGCGTGTCAGGTTGAAATGGAGAACCTCGGTGGTGGAGGGGCGGTACACCGTCACGGCGACGCCGCTTCCCTCTGGTCCGCGCACGAGCTCAGCCACGTCTGAGGGGCTCTTACCGTCCACGTCTTGTCCATTGACGTGGGTGATGATGTCCCCGGCCTTGATTCCGGCCAGCCGCGCTGGTGAGTCGGGGAACGTATTGAGCACGGTGATCTTGCCCTTGACGAGTTCTATAGTCACCCCGATACCGACGTACTCTCCCTCGACGGAAGAGGCAAAACTCCCAAAATCGTCCTTGCCGATGTAGACGGTATAAGGATCGCCCACCGCGTCAACCGCTCCCCTGAGAGCTCCTTCGTAGAGCGTTTCAAGGGAAACGTCGCCGGGGTGAACGTTGCTGATAAACTGCATCACGTCTCGCAAGCGCCTGAAGAGCTCGGCTTCCTCCTGCGAGAGAGTAATGGCGACCTCGCCGGTGTCGCTGACAAGGTTTGGCTCTGGGCTTGGGCCTTGAACGGACGAATGGCTCGTCTCGGCCCAAGCGGGTCTCGGCTGTACCAGCGATACCGTAAGGACGAGTAGTACCACGACGGAGACAGTCCTCACCGTCCGAAGCCCGTACGCGGCCGCGCACAGTTTGTCCTTGAAGTAGGTGTACATGTCACTCACCCGCTTCATGTTCGGCAAATTGGCATAGGTCGAACGGGCCTTTCGGCCCCTGGTGATTAGCCCGCTCGCTGAAAGCGAGGGTGCACATCTTCTTCCTCGGCTCAGCTGGCAGGTCCTTCTCCGGTGACTTTGTCCAGCAAAAAGGTCATACCGTCGACAGATACTTTTTTGGGCTGCGCCGGTCGCGAGGTAGGTACAAGGAACGTAGCCTCCCCGCGGAACAGCTGGTACCACAGCTCCCCCACACACACGCAGGCATCAACCGGCTTCCCGGTTTGTCTGTCCCATGCCTTGAGGGTCATAAAGCGGAGGTCACCCACGGTCTCACCTTTGAGTGCAGATACGACGGGCCGGTGTGACTGAGATTGGATCTCCACTGGCAGAATGCCTTTGAGCTTCCCCGCTTGCGCATCCCAGACCGTAAATAGGAGGGAAGTGGATCTGTCCGAGGACGCGGGCACTTTCCGACGGATCTCGAATCGTTTCTCCTCATTCCAAGCCCACCACTTCACAGTCCGCGTAGGCGTCCCGTCACAGACGATCTGCCAATCCGGGGCGGCTCGCGCCATAACTGCAACCCACTCGACGTAGGTTCCCTCACGGTCACTCCCTCCGGCCTCGATGTACGCAACGTATTCTCCGCCCGGCGGGTTTTCCAAAAACACGGCGGTGCGGCTCCCGTGGATCTGAAGACTTCCCGGCACCTCGACCCATTTCTTCTGCACTTCGTCGTACTTGTACAGATACAAGGCGAGTGACGCTTCTGGATTGTGGGGATTCTGGATGGAGACATAGAGATAATCGATGCCCTCACCGATTCTGGGGAGAGCCTCCACAGTCGATGCCGACCAGGACACCCAAAGCCGTTTTCGCTCAAAATAGCTCTTGTCGCGGTCGCTCACGAAAACCTGTCCGGCGAAAGGCGGTCCCGAATTCAGCCATTTGACCAAGGCCCCCGCTTCTGTTCGCCGTCCGTCAAACTGCGCTACCTGCCCGGACACGGCCTCCTCGCACACCATTCCTCCCGCGCTGGCAGACAACTGGAAGAACTGTTGGTCGGTGACTCCGTAACTCTGGGACAGCGGGTCTGTGACGACCACAGCCTCCCAGGTACCGGGCGAAGGCATGCTGATGAGACAAGAGCTCTTGAGGCGACCTGTACCGGCGCCGATCCACGGGCCTTCGTAGACGCATTTTCCTTCCGGATCGTAGACTACCAGGGAGCCTCTACCCCGGGGGCGGCGGTCAGAGGTGGTCCCGACCTCGAGCTCTATTTTCAACGTCTCGGCGAAGAGTGGAATGTGGAAGTACTCGCGCCTGAGCCGGCCGGTCTCAAGAGGGACACGGATGGAAAACGACTTATTGCCCGAGCAGTCCCGGGGCTTGACGATGGTGATCAGAGAACGCAGCTCTGTGCCCCCGAGGGTCGGGTCATCTCCTATCAGAAATCCGCTGTACAGGCCGGGCAGAGGATCGGGAAGAAACAGAAGCGCTGAGCTCCGTTCACTGGCGGCTGGTATATCTACGCCGTTGCTCTTGAGGTTGAGCCAGCCCGGGTGCTCTAGTCTAAGAAAGAGCGGCAAGGGTGACAGATTATCGATCGTGAACGGTATCATGCCCGGCGTCTTAGACCGATCCCAAAATGCTCCCGTCTGGTAACCACCGTTCCACTTGAAGACTATTCGCGTCTGCACCCTGTTAAAAAGAACGGGGAGGGCGTCCACTGCAAGTCCGGCATTGACAGCACCCGCCCCTTGCTCAACAGCTGGAATCCCGTCAAGTGGCTCGGCGCTTTCCACCAGCACCCTACGCACCGCTTCGGGGATGTCCTTCAAACCGATTTCCTTGGCCTTTTGCGTCGCAAGGCACGCAGCCCCGGCAACGCAGGCCGCCGCGGCGGAGGTCCCTTCGAACACGTAAGCCTGCCCTTCTTCGGCCTTCCAGACAGGGAACAGTGCCGGAACAACGGCGGGGGCAACGAGGTCCACCGTCACTCCGGCAGAATTGGGACCGCAGGAACTCCACGGCCAGAACAAGTCGCGGTCGGCGGAGACCCCGAAAATTCGCTGAGACTCTGAAGGCATATAGCCTCCGACCACAAGTGTTCCCGGCATCCCGGCGTACGAGGGCAGAGAGCCCAGGCCTGGTCCCGAATTCCCGGCAGCCAGCACCACGAGGCACCGCCGCGACACTCGCTCTAGGGTTTCGGATATCGCGGAAGAGTCGACAGATCTATCTTTGGGGGCTATGCTGACGAGCACCACCTCGGCTCCTCGCTCTGCGGCGAGGTTAAGAGCGCCAGAGACAAGCTCCCATGTCGTCATTCCCGATGAATCCACGGCCTTGATAGCTATGATGCGGATGTCAGGGCAGATCGGGTCGAAGCCCCCGGCCTTCCCCGCCAGGATAGATGCGCTGGCAGTTCCGTGGCCGTGCCCGTCGAAGCCCAGGACTACCACCTGGCCATTGGCTCTCAGGTCCGACAGGACCACCACGAGAGGTCTAGGTGTCTTCTCAGTTCCATAGACCGCAAGGTAAGCCTGAGACTTGCTGTATAGAGGGAGCTCTTCGCCCGGGGAGAAAATCCCGTCCTCGTTCGCGTCGACATACACTGTATCGTACACACCTTTTGAGCTTGGGTCCGTGACGACAACCATTAAGGGATCCGCGCCACCGAGAACCTCCTTCAACCCTGAATTTCGGCCAAGGCTTGAAGGCGACCAGCGGCCTATCCTCACGTATCCGGACCTCGACGGTACCGCACTGACATCGAGGGTGACATCGTCGAGCTTGACTTTCTCGTCCGTAATTCTGTAGGGGCCTCCGGTGATGACCACGCCCTCCGCGGTAACATCAACCCAATCGACTATCGTTCCGGGTGGAAAGCGCGACGGGTCAAGACCGGTATCCACCACCGCCACGGTAACACCCCGGCCGCTCAGTCCGGTATCCCGTAAACGGCGGACACCCATTCGGGCGAGTAAAGACGAGCTTACCGAGGGGTCGACGGACTGGCTGGAAAGAGATGAGGCCACGCACACGCGTTCGCCGAATGACTGGAGGCGCCACCCGACCGATAACGGCAAGCCATGGGCAGTTGGGACGAGAGCAAGGGTAAATGACAGCGTCAGAAGCGCGGCAAGGGCCACTACCTTGCTTGACCGGGGAACTTCACTTCCCATCGCACTCACCCGTCCTCAAGTTTAGTACGCCACGCGTATCCGCGAGGGTTCCAGGGAATAGACGCAATACAGTGGGACTAGGTTCCACGTGCTATCTTCAAAGTGCCATCGTACTTTCCCGATCATAGAAGCGAATGCGCTGAACCGGAAAGACAGGGGGTGGCTCCCCTTGCTAGCCGGATATGACTAGAACGTAGCTTAGGGTGGGAAAGGCACCTTCTTTGAACAAAACACCTACCCTCGAGCCTGCGGCGATGGCGTCCACGGGTAACCTCCTGCTGTTTTGGTAAACGGCGATCGAATCTTCCCGATACCGGAGCGACACCTGCTCCACCCCAGTATCTACCGTCAGGGTCTCGTTCTTATGGTCAACGCAGACCACTTCCCCCTCAATATCCCATAGGTTCCCTAGAGCACCCAACACCCGCACGCACATCACCAGAACTTCCGCACGGGTCACCAGCGCATTCGGTCGAAACGCTCCCCTGTCGTCACCCGTGACTACTCCCAGGGCATGGAGGCAGACGACCGCCTCAAGCGCCTCCACTGGGATCTGGCCGCTGTCGACAAAAGGGGGGAGTTGCCCGAGGCCGTTGACTCCCTCAAGACCGAACCGCCTGACGGCCTTCCAGACGACAGTGGCCATCTCGGCCCGGGTCACAGGGAACTCGGGGAGAATCCTTCGCTCGTCATCGGGAGCGACGAGGCCCCACGTGTAAGCGAGTTCAAGGTACCCGTGAGCCCAATGGGAGACGGGGACGTCGGAAAACCGTGATGGAAGCCTTTTCATTGCCGTAGCTTCTTCCTCTTCCCCCAAAACCCGCAGGAGCAACACGACGAGTTCCGCGCGGCTGCACGTTGCCCCGGGTCTGAAGGTCCCGTCCGGGCAACCCGTTACTATCCCCTTATGAAATCCGTAGACAATCTTCTCCTCCGCCCAGTGCCCCCACCAGTCTGCCGACGCATCGTGTCCAGCGTGCGGGGCGAGAAGCGCAGTTTGAGGTAGACCCTGCACGAGAAAGGCCGTGAACAAGCCCAGGCACGCGGCAACCGCAGGGGCCGCGAGACCCTTCAAGCGCACCCCTCGCTTCTTCCGAATCGTGCTGCGAGCCGCAAGCCACATTCCCACAGCCGACCCTCCCCGTGCAAAGCGGGCGTCGCCCTGGGCGCACCCGTCCCGAAGTACATCGTGGTACAGCACCATTGTACCCTAGGAGTTCTATCCTGCTCAACAGCAGGCAAGGAAGTTGCGTGCCGATAGCTCGAGATCACTGTCGCTCAGTCAGAATGGGTCTACCTCGGGACCCCGTAGGAGAGGGCGACCAACCCCCGGCCTCGCATGCCACGGAGCCTACCGTTCGGTATACGGCAGTTCGTTACGGGCTCATGCTTCGACTTCGGCTGGTAAGTCGCCTGACCTTATCCTGAAACCTCTTACGTATCTCCGGTGCAATTCGTACCGGCGGTTTCTCCTTTTGGGTAAGCGGAAAGCCAGAAATGTGAGTTTGCACGGCCGGTCAACTGAGCTTTCCGTCTCGGCGACTTTGCGCCTCAGCGGACCCTCGACAAACCTGCGGACAGTTGGGATCATCCTCTCCCCTGTTCGCAGGCTTCCGACACACATGTTGCAATCGTCTGGGTGCCGGACAAACTTGTGCCCCGGTTTCCCCAACTTATTGTCAAGGTCTTCAGACATTGTGTTGGCGGGAGCGAGACTTCGCGGCTATGGTTGCGAGGTACCCTTCCGGGTTTCGAGGCCGACGCCGTTATCCATGACCAGGTGAATCCTCGAGAGCCTGCGGGGCCCCGTGATTCTTCTGCCGTGCGAAAGACTGAGTGAGCTTGGCAGGGGCGACAGGAACTGACCGAAAGGGTTGTCAGGGCGAACGAGATGTGGCAAGCCTCGTGCCGGATCAGGCGGGACAAAGGTGGGCCCGGTGTTGATCGGACGGAGGCGGAAGCCCTCGAACAATATTCTAGGCGGCACTGGGGACGTATCCTGACTGAAACTGAGGCGGTTGTTGGGACCTACCGGCCCATGCCTGTATTTGAGTCGAAATCCCGAAACCACGCGGCGGGGCGAGGTTTGTGGGAATGGGTGCGGTGCTGAATCTCCCAATGCCATAGGCCCTTCTGCGAATGCTGAGCCCGATGCTTGACGCAAGACTCCGCGAATAGGGTTACGGATTCAGGGCGGGGGCGGACCAGATGGTAAAGCGAGTACAGGGATGCATCTGCGAAGGACACAGGTGGGTAGTGCATATCGACTTGGAGAAAGTGTTTTACGCGGTCAACCACGATACCCTCATGTCTAGCGTAGGTAGGAAGCAACAAAACAAGGGACCCCTCAGACTCGTCCGCTGATACCTTCGGGCTGGGTTGCCCCGAGGTAGCCCCTTTCCGGCGCCTCCTGCCGCCCGCGTTCCTCCACGGAACTCATTGCTCACAGTCCTCTGTCCTAATGTTCGGCCCCTCCCCTTTTAGCGTGGCTCAGTTCAGGCCCGCTCCTCCAGCAGTCCCCGTTACCCCGACTCTGCGCCCTCTCTGCACCTACTATGGCCCTTCCTGACCGTTGGTGGCTCAGCCGCCCCCCAAACTCCGGGTTGCTGGATTACCTGGCAGTCCTTGCAGCCCTGCCCGGCAACCACCTTTTCTTTCCCTCCACGCGCCTGCCGCATTTACCCTCGGTACCGCTCGCTAGCAAGGGCTTGGCCTTCCTTGACAGGCCGGCCGCACTGCCCCTACTCTTACCTGGGTTTCGCGGTCCTGAGGCCAGAGGTTAGCCCGTCGCTTCTTTTCACAATCCGCCTCGCGCCGCAGACCGTTGTCAGTCGCCTCCGATTACCGCTACTTTCCACGCCGGGCACTTCCAGCCCACGAAGGGCGACCATGCCCGGCACGCAACGTCGAAGGGCACCCTGGCGGGTGCCCTTCGACTCACTGTCGTACCCCAACGCGCTAGTACACAACGATCACGTGCGCAACAGGCGTACCCGACAGATCACCATCGGAGTACACTCTCACCCTCAGGCCCGTCGACAGACCGGTCAGCCCAACCGGCTCATCACCCGTGGTGTCCACGAACTGCGTCCTCACCTTAGCGTCCGGGTCGGTGATGATCACGTACGTCTTCGTGGCATTCGCTACCTTGTCACCGTCCGCCTCGTACTTCTGCAGCGTGATGAGATTGTCGTCGATGCTCTCCACACGCCATTCATAACCTTCCTCAGCCGGCTGATCTTCGTCGAGCTTAGTGAAGACGGCCTTGCCAGCTTTCATCTGGAACGCGACGACCTCGCCGCCCTCGAACGGACCACCAGAGTCGTAGACGTAATCGACGACCGTACCGTCCTTGAGGACGCTGACCGCGTACTCGGACGTTTGTCGGTCGGCGTCCCAGTACCGATACATCGTCAAGACGTAACCGTACAACTTGTCTCCGGCTACCGCGGTCGTCGCAGAAGTGATCTTGACGACCTTGGCCTTGGACCCGTCAGCCAAGATCCAACCCTGGATGCCGCTCATGTCCTTGAGGACGTCCCAGCCGATGGCCTGAGGCTCTTTGCCGGACTCGAAGTAGAAGATAGCGGTGGTCGAGGTGATGAGCTTCCCATCTAGGAGCTTGTAGCTCGGCACCAGTATGAGCCCGGGATCTCCCGGATCCTGGCCCATCTTCACCTCAGCCCAGCTGATGCGTCCATCCGTTACCTTGTACTCAATGATATCGCCTTCGGCGGCTTTCCCGTGGAGGGCGTCCTCAATCGGGAGAGCAGTCTTAGTGCCGTCGGCCAGAAGCAGTTTCCAGTACTCGACCAGCCCTTCCGGTGTAGGAACGTTCGCAACCTGATCGAGGACGACGGCAATGGTGCTGGGAACTGTCGGCGCTCCCAACTTAATTACCTTCACGTACCTGCCGGACTTGTTCAGCAGCACCTTCACGTCCGAACCTAGCCAGGCCTGGTCGGGCGTACTTCCACCAGGGGCGCGCTTGTAGTTAACTCCACCCACAGTGATCGTTGTACCCTCGATCCTTGTAAATTTCCCCGTAGGAGCGTTGCGGGTAACGATCAACACGGCCCGCTTCGCGGTTGGGTTGGCGATGTACTGAACGACATCGTTCTTCTGGATCTCGCCAAGTTCCTCGACAGCCCCCACGAACTTGACGTCCCAATCCTTCACCGTCAAGGTACCAGCGCCGTCGGCGAACGCAATGCGCTGATAGATGGTGCTAACGCTGTCGACAACGGCCGTCGTATAACCCAGCGAGAAGGCGAACCTCGGCGTCGTGCCGTCGTACACGATCGTGATCTCGTCGCCGCTCTTCGGAGCCAATGCCGGCACGTCCTTCGCCAAATCCGGGCCTTCATAGTTCCGGAAGCAGTAGACACTCGACAAGTCAACCTCTTTGTCGTTCGCGGCGAGGTAGACCTTCCCGTTGTAGTAGTACGCGGCCTTGATTGCGGACGCAGGCGTCTTGTCCTGCACCAGGAACGCCTCGCCATCGGTGTTCTTCCAGACTTTCACGCGATGGCCAAGGAGCCCGGTGACGTCGGTGCCTTCCGCCAGAGGGATAACCTTTTCTTCTCCGTCATCTATAACGCCCTTCGTACCTTCCTTCTCGGAGTCCACCCAAACCACGATCTTGTCCTTGTCAGCCCCAAAGATCTCAGGCGAGCTCACTAGCCAGCCTTCGTCCGGGGTCGTACCCAGATTGTCGAGCAGCGTCTTTACCTCCGTGCCCTCGTCTCCGCTTACTACGTACTTGGACTGGGCACCATACGCCACCTGGATTACTTTACGCGCCGTCAAGGCGTTGTAGGCGAGAACGGCCACGTTGCGCCGGGTGGCTGGGACATCGGCTCTGAAGCTGACACCCTTCGTTAGCCCGATCTCGTTGGCTTTCACCAGGTATTTGGTCGGCCAGGTACCCACGAGGATGGGCTCGTAATTGAGGATGCGCAGCAACAGAACCAGCACATCAACGTACGTGGCCGGGTCGTCCGGTCCAAAGGTCCCATCGGGACGTCCGGTAATTATTCCCTGCCCAACGGCCACGTTGATGTAACCCCAGGCCCACTGGTGTCTCGCCTCAACATCCGGGAACACGGTCGGCTGCTTCATGAACTCCGCCGCTTCAGCCTGTCCCATGAGCTTGACGGCGATGACGGCCATTTGGGCTCTGGTGAATGTCCCGTCGGGGTTAAACCTGCCCTGCTCGTCACCAGTGACGATGCCGAGGGCTTTCAGGGTCGCGATCTGCGTCTCCTCCGGGATTCCTACGGTGTCCGGAAACGAAGGAGTCGCTGCCGACGCGAAGCTGGCCAGCCCGAGCACCATCGTTGCCGCTACGATTGCGGCAAACAGCTTCTTTAACACCTTCACAAACCTCCTTTGCAGGATGTTCGTTTACCGCCTTGTCCTGAATTCAGGGAAACACTTCGCGCCCCGTGCGTTCCTTCAAAACTTCCCTCCTTTCCGAACGCGGTAGGGGCTTCACCTTCCCCGGTAACCCTCCGCTGCTCGGAGGGTGACTCCCTTTTGTTCTATATCGTAGGAGTCCGTATGAAGTTTATGTTGTCTGCGGGAGTTCATCACCGGGTTTGCGAGTCTGTTGCTTTCTTGCGCTCATATAATCATTCGTCGCGGGCCTGCCTTTTTAGGCCCTACCTGGGCATCTTCCCAGGCTGTGCGCTATTATATCAGCTCCGCTACGTTCGGTCAACCAAACCGACGGAGGGAAGTGCAGGTAACTTGACCTGGCCGTCATCACCCTCCCCAATGCGGCAATGGCAAAGGAACTTCCTTCGCGCCCTTCTTTATTCGACACCGCCTCAAGAAATCCTTCTTTTGATCCCATCATCTGTCAACCGGGGCGCGGTTTGAGAGTCTTTCTCCGCGCCTCCTTCGATTCCTTTTAGACATGGTTACGGGAAAAATGTTCCCGCAAGAGAGGAGAATTTCTCACGGGCAACCCTAGGCGGGATAATAACCGGCAGGATGATCCTGCCGCGCTTTTTCGGCCAGGTCGAAATCGACCCCCGTCTGTCTGGCCAGCTTCTCTTCCAGGAACTTCCTAGCTTGCTGCGGGAAAAGCGCGTAAGACAGAACGTCTTCCTCCTGGGTGTACAGGTGGCCCAGCTCGGCCCTGGCTTTTTCCAGGCCGGGCTCTATGTAGTCGGCAGGTCGCTTTTCCACCGGCTTTTCGTCCCCTATCACTTTCCTCTGAACCTCAGGATCGACTGGAGCCGGAGGCCGCCCGTAAAGCCCCCTGAAGTAATCCTTCACCTCGTTGGTGACGATCTTGTACCTCTCGCCCGTGAGCACATTGAGGGCAGCTTGCGATCCCACGATCTGACTCGAGGGCGTCACAAGCGGCGGATATCCGAGATCCTTTCTCACCCTCGGCACCTCGTCCAGCACCTCACGCAGCTTGTCGAGCTGCCCCTGCTCCTTCAGCTGGGATATGAAGTTCGAGATCATTCCCCCGGGGATCTGATACCTGAGCACGTTCGGGTCGGGGACCGGGGAAGCTTTGTCGAACTCGGCGTACTTCTTCCGGACCTCCCTGAAGTATTCGGCTATTTCGGTGAGAAGTTCGAGGTCAAGCCCGGTGTCCCACGGGGTACCCTGGAGTGCAGCTACGATGGTCTCGTCCGGCGGCTGGGAGCTGGACAAAGACATCGAAGAGATGGCGCAGTCCACTACATCCGCACCGGCTTCAATCCCTTTAAGGTAAGCCATGGATGCCATGCCCGAGGTGTAATGGGAGTGGATTTGCACCGGAAGCCCCACTTCCTCTTTCCAGAGCTTCACTATATCGTAGCACGCCTTCGGGGATAGTATGCCGGCCATGTCTTTCAGGCAAAGGGAGTCCGCACCCATGTCTTTCAGGATTTTAGCTACTTTTGCGTAGTGCTCGAGGTCGTGAACGGGGCTTATGGTGTAGCATACCGTGCCCTGGACATGCGCCCCCGCCTTTTTGGCCGCCTCGAAAGCCTTTTCCATGTTCCTGGGATCGTTCAGGGCGTCAAATATCCTGATTATGGAGATGCCGTTATCCACCGCTTTCTTGACGAACGCCTCGACCACGTCGTCGGGATAATGTCTGTAACCTACCAGGTTCTGGCCGCGCAGCAGCATTTGGAGGGGGGTCTTCTTGAATCCCTTCTTCAATAGCCTGAGCCTTTCCCACGGGTCCTCCGAGAGAAACCTCAGGCAGGTATCGAACGTAGCTCCTCCCCATACTTCTACCGAGTGGAATCCCACTGCGTCCATCTTCTCTACGATGGGGAGCATATCTTCGGTTTTCATCCTGGTGGCCAGGAGCGACTGGTGGGCGTCGCGCAGGGTGGTATCGGTGATGCCCACCTTCTTCTTTAGCTGCACATCGTTTTTGGCCTGCAAGGTACTCTCCTCCTCGGGATTATGCTGTGAGACCACGCTCTTGAGACATTGCTAACCGGGCGAGCCATGCGGGCGTTGGGGACACTTTTGCTTCGGCCCGCTCGGCCCGCTTCCCAATCAGCGGGCCCGCTCTTCCTTGTACTCGAGCGCGGCCGCCACGAACTCCCTGAACAAGGGATGCGGTCTTGCGGGCCGCGACAAAAACTCCGGGTGGAACTGCGTCCCCACAAACCACGGGTGGTCGGACCGCTCCATGATCTCCACGAGCCCCCTATCGGGCCATATGCCGGACGGGATGAGCCCCGCATCCCGCAATTTCTCGACGTAGTTGGGGTTTACCTCGAACCTGTGCCTGTGCCTTTCGCGCACCAGGTCCGTGCCGTAGGCTTGCATCGCCAGCGTACCGGGGGCAATACGGCAGGGATACAGGCCGAGCCTCATGGTGCCTCCCTTGTTTTCCTGGTCCACCTGCTCGGGCATGAGCGCGATGACCGGGTGAGGCGTGTCGGGGCAAAACTCCGTCGAGTGAGCGTCTTTAAGACCCAGGATGTTCCTGGCCGCCTCTATCACCGCGCACTGTAGGCCGAGGCAGATACCAAAATACGGCACCTTGCGTTCCCTGGCGTAACGCACGGTCCTGATCTTCCCCTCGATGCCCCGCGAACCGAAGCCACCCGGCACGAGAATCCCGTCCACGTCTCCCAGGGCTTCTTCGAGTTCGGTCTCCGAAGCATCGTCCAGCTTGGCCGAGTCCACCCACTTCACGTTTACCCTGGCATCCCACACCCATCCAGCGTGGGTGAGCGCCTCCACTATGCTGAGATAGGCGTCGTGCAAGGCCACGTACTTCCCGACAATAGCTATCCTGGCCTCGCGGCGCAAGTTTTCCAGCTTCCGCCCGATTTCCTCCCACTCGCGGAGATCGGGGGTTCTACCCCTGATGCCGAGCTTTTCTGAAGCAATCCTGCCGAGTCCCTCCTTTTCCAGGAGAAGCGGCACCTGGTATATGCTTTCCGCGTCCACGTTCTGGATGACCGCTTCCGGTTCGACGCTGCAGAAAAGCGAGATCTTCTCTTTGATATCGTGAGAGAGGGGCTTGCTTGTCCGACAAATTATTATGTCCGGCTGTATACCGATGGACCGCAGCTCGGCTACCGAGTGCTGTGTAGGTTTGGTTTTGAGCTCAGCTGATGTGGGCAAAAACGGGATGAGCGTGACGTGGACGTACAGGGTATTCTGCCTCCCCACATCCGCCCGGAACTGCCTTATGGCTTCAAGGAAGGGCAGGCTCTCGATGTCTCCTACGGTACCGCCGATCTCGGCGATCACCACATCCGCCCCGGAAGTCCTGGAGACTTTCCTTATCCGCTCCTTGATCTCGTTGGTTATGTGCGGGATGACCTGGACGGTCGAGCCCAAAAAGTCTCCCCTTCTCTCCTGGGCGATGACCTTCTGGTACACCTTACCCGTGGTGACGTTGTTAGCCTCCGTAAGTGACCTGTCTATGAACCGTTCGTAGTGACCGAGATCGAGGTCGGTTTCGGCGCCGTCGTCCGTGACGAACACCTCGCCGTGCTGCAGGGGACTCATCGTTCCCGCATCCACGTTGACGTAGGGGTCCAGTTTGATGATGGTCACCGTGAGCCCGCGCGCCTTCAAAAGCGCACCTAGGGAGGCTGCGGTGATGCCCTTCCCAAGGCCCGACACCACGCCTCCCGTGACGAACACGTATTTGGACACGTTATTACCTCCAAAAACGAAGCGAGGAGCCTTAGAACTCGCCTTCGGGTTCTTCGGGCTCCCCGTGTTCTTCTTCCTCCGCCTCCGGCTCGGCCAGTTCGTCGAGGAGCTCCAGTTCTTTCCGGAGCCTGTTGGGCACCCTCGGCGTTTCCGGCCTGGGTATCTCAACTACCTTGTACGGTGCGGGTTTATAATTCCATTCTTTCAGGCCGCACAGCCCCTTGCCCTGAGGTTGAAACCTCGTGTCCATGTTTACTTCCGTGTGGATTTTGGCCAGAAGCCTGGCCCTGTCCTGGCCATCGGGGATCCCTGCCTTTTCCAGGACCGCCATGGCCAGCTCCTGATACCTCATGGGTTCTTTCCTTTCTTTCAGCAGCATGTACGCGATGTCGGAAAACCTTCGGCCTGGCCGGAGGCTTTCAGCTGGTCGAGACAAGTCCCTATCCACCCCCAACCTTTCCGCCGTCACCTTAATCCCCAGTAATTTTACTCGTCCACCCAGGGGGCATCAATACGACCACCGGGGACGCTGCCCGCCAGGTTCCGTGGCACACCCAGGCAGGTCAGACGCCCTTGCGCTTCAGAACCTCCTGGGCGAGATACGAGGCCACTTCCGAGGGCTTTGTGCCCGGGCCAAACCCCGCGTCGTAACCCAGCTCCACGGCCAGCGCGTGGCTCAGCCTCGGTCCGCCGCACACCAGGACCACGTCATCCCGGAGCCCCTCGGCTTCCAGAAGTTCGACGAGATTGGTGAGGTTTGAGATGTGGACGTTCCGCTGTGTGACGACCTGGGAGACCAAAATGGCATCGGCCCTGAGTTCCCGCGCTCGAGCCACCAGGTCCCTGTTGTCCACCTGACTTCCCATGTTGACCACGCGGAAGGCGCTGTAGGCCTCGAGCCCATGGTCGCCCGCGTATCCCTTGTAGTTCAGGATGGCGTCAAGCCCAATCGTGTGAGCATCCGTCCCGGTGGCCGCTCCCACCACAACGATGGGCCGTCCCAGACGCTCCCGAACCATCTTGTTGATGGTCTCGGGGTCGAGCTTCTCCCACGGGAGTTTCGCCACTTTGAGGTTGTCGAGGTCCACGGGCCTTAAAAGCTTTCCGTATCCCACGAAGAACGTGAAAGAAGGCCCCAGCGGTTCCGAGGCAACTATCTGCGGGTCCGTAAGTCCCATCAACTTCATCACCTGCCGACCCGCTTCTTCCGCCTCCGGCCCGTCGGGAAGCTCCAGCGTGAAACTGACCTGTACCATCCCGTCGCCGTGCCTGTCCCCGTACGGCAGTATTTTACCCCGGGGTAACTGACGCTTCTCCGCTGCGGGGTTAGCTCCATCGACCGTCATTTCTCGTACCTCCCCCTCGTCAAACTCTCGTCCTATTCGGTGAGAAACCCTCTACTCTGCTTCCCCGACAGCAATTCCTCGAACGGGTTGAAATAGCGCGCGCTTTTCTTGAAGACGCCCTCGCGTCCCCGTCCGCCGTGCCGGTCCCTCTTCACCCCTGCAAAGATCCCCTCTTCGATGGCGGCGAAGAGACCAATATCTTTCACCCGCTCAAGGACTTGTTTTGCGGACAGCAGAAGGCTCTGAGCCCTCTTTTCGATGAGTTCTCCCGGAACCAGCGAAAGGTTATCGGAAAGTCCCCTTGAGGCTTCTCGCACGTATTTCGCCGACTGGATGGACAAGAACCGGTCGTGAAGGAACGGCGTGTGCACCGCTTCGGTGAGCATCCCCACAAGGTGGATGGACTGGCCGGTCAGGCAAGCTACCAGGTTGTACATGGTATCCAGAGCGTGGGCGAAGAAGATGTTCCCATCTTTGTGAACCGTGGGAGGCATGTACTTCACGGGGCAGTTCGGGAAGCACTGCCTCACCAGCAGGGCCATGGCTATTTCGTACAGAAGGCTCGACTCGAGCCACGGATCGATCTGAAAAGCGTGACCGAGCCCTATCTGCTCGTCAGGAATCCCTGCCATTCTGGCGAAGTGTAAGTTGATGAATTCCGAGGCCAGCACCTGCGGACCGTGGTGGAAAGCATCTACCGTCGTGAGATAGTTGTCTTCGCCGGTGTTTATGATGATCCCCGAAAGACCGTTTATCATCCGGGAAAATCGCTGGTCTATAAGGGTTCTTTCCATGTTGATGTCTCTGAAGAGGATGCCGTACATGGCGTCGTTGAGCATCACGTCCAGGCGCTCAAAGGCTCCCATGGTCGCTATCTCCGGCATGCACAGGCCCGAGCAGTAGTTTACGAGCCTGATGTACCGTCCCAGTTTTTCGCTTTCTTCGTCCAGCGCCTTTCTCATCAACCTGAAGTTCTCCTGGGTCGCGTAAGTGCCCCCGTATCCCTCGGTGGTCGGCCCGTACGGAACGTAATCCATGAGGCTCTGACCCGTCGATCTTATCACGGCGATGATGTCAGCCCCCTGCGAGGCGGCCATCCTGGCTTGAATCACGTCTTCGTAAATGTTTCCGGTGGCCACGATGACATAAAGCCACGGCTGACGCGACTGGCCCAGTCTTGCAATGAGCTCTTCCCGCTCCCTCCGTCTTGACAGTATCCTTTCGACTGCCCGGCGGGCGAGCTCTCTCGCCTTTGCCTCCACTTCGTGCCGCGGACGCTCCGGGATCGACGCGAAGTCCAATCGGCCGCCGGCTATCGCTTCGGCCACGTCCTGCGGTTCGCCCCCGGTCTCAAGGCAAGCCTTGGCCAGGTGGATGGCGACGCCGTCTTCCAATCCTCCAGAGCGGGAAAGGGAATCCACCACCACATTGGGCAGCGGCAACCCAGCCGGATCCACTCCGTCTATCCCGAAAAGCCTGGCGACAGCTCGCTCCACCGCCACGGTGCTGAGGCCCTCCAACTCTTTCCAAACCTTTTCGGCGATAACCTGGGCGCTGTCGTGGCAGGCGGCGATGATATCGGGGTCGAGATTGAGTCTCAATCGTCCCGGCGAGTTCATGTTCATGGTCTCTCCTCCCTTTCAGGCAGTCTCCGGAATCGGCCCGCTATGATCGCCTCGGCAGCTTCAACTATCTCCCGGTCCAGGCCCAGAAGCCTTGACACCAGGAGCGCGTCGTGGGGGACGGGAGCATCCGGGCTGACTCTCGTCAGGCGGTAGTCCATATGTTCATAGAGCCACTTCATCCCCTCCTCCAGCGCCTCCTTGCCGTTGGCCCCGGCGAAGAAGGAAAGGTCCAGCCCCTCCGAAACGAGCCCTCGAACCTGCCAGTGATCGGCGCCGGTGAGCGCCGACAACCCTCCGTAATGGGTGGTGGCGAGGACACGACAAGCTGAGTTCTCGGGTGAAGCGAGGTAAGTGAGGAGAGCCGCGTACAGAGCCAGCCCTTGCGCGGGATTTGTCCCGCTACCCATTTCGTCTAAAAGCAAAAGCCCTCGCTCTTTGCGTCTGGCTAGCGCGCCCTTAATCCCCACGATTTCCACGGCGAAGCTGGAGAGCCCCGGTTTTTCTTCGGGCTGGGACGAAAAGTATACGAAGTCGTACAGGGAAAAAGACATTTCGCTGGCGGGAACGAGCATACCCCATTGGGCCAGAGCTACGGAGAGTCCCACCGTCGCCAGGGTAACGGTTTTGCCCCCCATGTTGGGGCCGGTGACCACGGTAACGGGCGAGGTGAGGGTGATGGATACCGGCTGAAATCTGCCGCCCCTTGACTCAACCTCTTCCTTGACCAGAGGGTGCCACGCGCCCTCCAGCTTGAGGGGGACCGGACCGTCCGCTATCTCGGGGACGACGCCAGGCCAATCCATGCAAACTGCGGCCCTGGCCAGGAGGAAGTCGATCTCTCCCAACGCGTGCAGGGCCCTTTCGAGGTCGCTGGCCCTTTCGGCGATCTTTCTCGAAAGGATAGCCCTGACTTTCTCCTCGGCCTGGGCTTCCTTCTGCCTCAGACGGGCGATCTCCCGCTCGAGCTTGACCGCTTCCTGAGTGGCTTTCAAACGAAAGTGAACGTGGGTGAGGGTTTCCCTGGTCTCGCCGAGCTCCGGCATCAGCCTGGCCTTTTCAATGAGGTCCTTCTGGGTAAGCCGGATCGCTATCTCCTCGTGGAGCCCGGGGCGTCTTCCAAGGACCTTTTCCACGCGGGAAGCTTCCTCCGCCATAATGTTTCGCCAATCCCGCTCTTTTCGCTTTCTTTCCTGGCGAATCCTGGCAAGTTCTGGAGAATACGAGTCGTGGACGTAGAAGGAGAGCTGGCTTGCGGCGCCCGGGAAAATTTCCTTCTCGATGGTCTTCAGGTCGGGTATTTCGAACCGCGCAGGCCAGTTGAGACCCGTTTCCAGCAGGGCTTCCCTGGCCTGCCGCGATGACCACGCCAGATTCCCGATAAGGAAAAGCTCGGCAGGAGTCAGGACCGCGCCGGCTTTAGCTCGGTCCAGCGCCTCGACCGGGTCTTTCAGCCCCTCCAGTACCGCCAGGAGCTTCGAGTAGGGCCCCGGGCGTTCCCGCCAGTTATCCGTGACCGCCTTCAGAAATGAGAGTTCGTCCCTGAGCTCGGCCTCTTCTCCGGGAAAACGCGGCCTCGCCTGGGACTTCTTTCTCTTACCCGCTTGAGACCGGGGAGCTACTTCCTTCCATATAGCAGAAAACCCGATAACTTCTTCGGTGGACGCCCCTTGAAAGAAATCCTCCTTGCTCTTCCGTCCCGTCTGAGACGCAAGAGCTGCTCTTTCCACTACCCCGCCATTTCAAGCGACCTCCTCCCAAAACCATTCTCCGGACACCACGTCGAAAACGGGAACGGACTTAATCTTCTCACCGATATAGCGCACGAGCTTTCTCGGTTCGTACACCATTTCCCCCGAGGAACACGGATTTATCGTCACCGCCAGGACCCTGCCGGGCTCGAGCACTCTGAGCTGTCCCCCCATTCTCTCCAGGGGCACCGCGTGTTCGCGACGGAACATTGCGCAGGACGGGTCCCTCATCACCAGGTAGAAGGGCAACCTTTCCCGGGCGCTCGACGCCGTCCTGTCCGCAACAAGACTGTTTTCCCCGATTCCGTCAGGTGTATCTGGGGCGCCGTCCGTCCCCGGTGGCTGAGTCCAACCGGACTTCGTTCCCTCGCGGCTCCTGTCGCCTGACCGGGTGGCCGCATCCGTACCGGCGCGAATCGGTCGGCGCCTTCCCTCTCCTAAGTGCGCGAGGCTGGCCGTCACTTCTTGAAGGAGAACCCTGTCGACGGAACCGGGAACGATGAGGGCGAGGGTGTTTTCGTCGATTTCCTGCGCGATGTCTTCCTCGTAGCTCAGGGCTGTCGGATATTCGGTGGACACCAGTACCGGTCGAACGGGAGCCTCCCCGCGTGCGGAACGCCCGAGTTTGACCAGCGCAACCCGTTCTTTTTCGATCGCTCGCGCCCCGAGCTTTGCCACCAGGACGTCCTCGGGCTGTGGAAGGGACCAAGCCCAGACCAGAGACTCCAGGGTATCGACCATGGAATTCAGATCGTCGGCGGAAGAGGCCCCGGTAGCGAAGATGCAAGCCTCCGTCACCAACGGGCTTGCGGCGGCTCTTCGATCGAGGGCGCCGTCCACCAGCACGATATCCGCACCGTAGGCCAGAAATTTTTTGACGGCAGATGCAAGCTGCCTCGAGCTCCTCGGGCCCATGAGTTCGGCCAACCCGGGTTCGACCACCCTGCCGAGCACGAGGCGCCCGAAAACCCCGGGTCTCTCCCAGACGTCCACCACTTCCAGGGAGATGGAGGCGCCTTCGAGCAAGGCCTCGGCGGTGGCCACCCACGAGCCCCGCGGCAGATACACCTGGGGCTTGGGCTCGCCGGTGAGCACATCGACGCGCTCGCCGTCCCTGCCGCTGCTCAAAAGGCCAAGCGTGTACCCGCGTGAGGAAAGCTCGCCCACCAGGTAATTCAGGGTGACGGTCTTTCCGACGTTCTTGGCCGTTCCCACTATGGCAATGGACCTCGCGCCGCTTTCGACGACTACGTCGGCCAGATCCACCGAGAGCACCTCCTCTCCCTTCGTTCCAAGTGGCACTCCGTGCGCGGGTGCGCAGGTTCCGCATATCCCGCGCTGTCCTGCGTATCAGGCTCGCCCGTTCGTTTTCACTCTTTTCAGTCCACGCCCGGGCAGCTTCGCTTCGCGTCGTGCCTTCTCCTGAGGATCCTCTCGGTTCCTTCAGGGATCAAACTCACGTTTTTGCCGGCCAAAAGTCCGGCCACGCCCAGGGTGCCTTTGTGATCGGTTCCGCACAAGGTGCAAACCCCTCCCGGACCCTTTGATTCGCCGGGGTCGTAACGGGGCTCGCGGTAAACCGAAATGACCCCCTCATAGTTGCGGACGACCACGGAATCTTCGCCCATCGCCAGGATGTACTGGGGCGAAAGCGGGATCTTCCCGCCGCCCCCGGGGGCGTCCACTACGTAGGTGGGCACGGCGAATCCCGAGGTGTGACCCCTCAGGTTCTCCATGATCTCCAGCCCCTGCCGTATCGTGGTGCGGAACCTCTCAAGCCCCCATGTGAGGTCGCACTGATAGATGTAGTAGGGTCGCACGCGGATCTTCAACAACCCGTGGACGAGTTTCTTCATAACGACCGGGCAGTTATTGACTCCCCTCAAGAGCACCGTCTGGTTACCCAGGGGTATCCCGGCGTCCGCCAGCATGGCGCACGCCCGCGAAGACTCCGGGGTTATCTCCTTCGGGTGGTTGAAGTGGGTGTTCACGTACAGCGGATGGTACTTCTTGAGCATTGAGATGAGCTCTTCCGTGATCCTCTGGGGCATCACCACCGGGGTCCTGGTTCCGATGCGGATGACTTCCACGTGCGGGATTTCCCGGAGAGCCTTGATGATCGACTCGAGCTTGGAATCCGATAGCGTGAAGGGATCTCCTCCGGAAATCAGGACGTCCCGTACCTCTTTGTGTTGCCTCACATATTCGATCCCCGCCTGTATCCTCTCGGGAGGCGCCGGCCTGTCCGTCACCCCCACCACCCTGCGCCGCGTACAATGGCGGCAGTACATCGAGCACTGCTCGGTCACGAGAAAAAGGACGCGGTCGGGATACCTGTGGGTCAGCCCGGGAACGGGCGAATCTGCCTCTTCATCCAGGGGATCTGCGAACTCCCAGGGCATGATCTCGGCTTCCGAACCCCTCGGAATGGCCTGAAGCCGTATGGGACAGTTCTCATCCTCGGGGTCCATCAAACTGGCGTAATAAGGGGTTATGGCCATTCGGACTCGGGTGAGAGCCTTCAAAACCCCTTCGCGGGCTTCCGGAGTTAGATTCACCACTTGAGCCAGGGCTTCCGGAGTCTCGATGCGGTTTGCCCATTGCCAGTGCCAGTCGTTCCACTGGCTTTCCGTCACGTCTTTGAACAAGGGTATCTCTTTCCAGCTTCTCAAGTCGACGACGCCTCCTTGAACCAAGGGAAGAAAGACAACTCGAAACCCGTAAGCAGCCGGCGATCAGCTCAGGAACATCTCCTCCAGAATCTTCCTGAGCACCGGCGCCCTGCGTATCAAATCCAACGCCGCCCTGGAGTGCCCCGCGGCGTATCCGTTCCCTATGATGAGCTCCACATCGGCAGCAACCCCTTCGGCGCCCAGCGCCGCCGCGGTGAAACTCGTGGCCATCGAGAAGAAATACACCTTGCCCCGCTCTTTCGTGGAAAGGATCGAGGCCATCTCCGTGCCGGGAACGTTGACGCAGTTGATGGTCACGTCGACCTTCTGGCCACCGTTGGCTTCCATGACTTTCTTCATGGTTGCGATGGCGTCGCCCGCGTCTCCCTGGATGACCACGTAACGGTCGCCCAGCGCCCGGGCGCGTCTCATAGATGCGTCGGAGTGCGCAAGGCCGATTACCCTCCCGCGTGGCCCGACTCTCTCGCCCGCTACATACATGCATATGAGACCGGATTTGCCACCGGCTCCCAGGACCAGCACGGAGTCGCCCTCTTTGACCAGCCTCTCGGTTTGCACCGGTGCTCCGGCCACGTCCAACACCGCGAGGGCCAGTCGCTGGTCAATGTCGGAGGGAATCACGGCGAAAGGTGCCGTCTCGAAGATTACCGCGGTTCCCTCCACATCCACCTGGTCCTTGTCGAGATAAACCTTTTTTATCGTTTTGATCTTGAGGGGGGTGAGACTCAAGGAGGCTTGCGTGGCGATGAGATCCCCTTCTTTTGCCCCCTCGCGCCCCCGCACCTTATCTCCGAAACGCGCGATGGTTCCGAGAAGCATTCCGCCCGACCCGGTGACGGGGTTGTGCATTTTTCCCCTCCTGGCGACGATGTCCATGATGGAACGGGCTACAGCTTCCTCCAGTTCAGACTCGGAGGGCTCGGGTTTTCCCCTGTCCCGGAGATCCTTTTTCGCCGCGTCTACCAGCTGCTTGAAACTGGCGGCATCTATGTTCAGCGTCTTCACGTCCACGAGGATCTCGTTGTCGTATATCTCCTCGCTGGGGTCGATCTTCCACGCTGCCTGCGGAAGAACGCCTTTGGGTTCGATTACCCTGTGAGTCCCGTAAGGGCATCCCCCTGTTCGAACCGCGCGCTGCTCGACCATGTTCTTTCCCTCCTTATCCCTGTCTCCGTAACGCCGGACCAAAGACCCGGACCCTGCTACGTGGTTCAAAGCAAAGGGTTCCGGAACTTAGCCATGGGAAGCAAATGTTGTGCCACGGTGCGGGAACTTTGGCCTTACAAACTCGGACGGCGCGGGCAAATCGCCTGCCGCGGGAAACTCGGAGCAACCGCAGGTCAGACTCATTTTTGAGGGTGGGGACACGCTTTGAGGAAGAAGGCCACGGGCTCTTCACATGTTCGCTCCTGGGCCCGAAGGGCTACCCCAGTGCCGGCGCCCGCCGAATTTTCGGCGCTATGCCCGGTTACGCCGACCGCCCTGCTGAACCGCCGGGTCGAGCACCGACTTTAGCGCAGTCATATCTATGCCGAGAACCTTCATCCTGTACTGTAACGTCTGTCTGGGAATGCCCATTAGCCGGGCGGCGCCGGCTACGGTTCCCGCCTTCGACAATGCCTCAAAGATAGCCGCCCTTTCTTTGATGCGGGCCTCTTCCCGGAGAGTCTTAAGCGGTACGCCGGGGGCGCCGCGAGGTGCACCGGTTATGGAAGGGAACGAAGCTGCCGCGGGCAAGAAGCCCAAAGCAGCCGAAGCAAGCGCTGGTGTCAGGGAGGCCAAACGTGTCGCGGTATCGGAAGATGTGGAGGGCGAAGAACTCTGCGACCCCGGCGAAGTTCCTCCCGAGGGCGCGTAGGCCGCCGCGAGGAGCGACACTCCCCTTACCGAAGCCGGGAGGTCCTCAAGCTGAATTTCTCCGCCCTTACTGAAGTACATGCTTCCGAGGATCGCGTGCTCCAGTTCGCGTACGTTTCCGGGCCAATCGTAGGCTAAAAACGCCGCCATGACCTGGGGTGAAACCCTTGTGGGTTTTCCCGGCCCGCCGTGCTTTTTCAGAAAGTGGTCTACGAGGAGCGGGATGTCCTCCTTGCGCTCCCTGAGAGGCGGTACGGCCAGCTCCACCACTGAAAGCCTGTAGTACAGGTCGGCCCTGAGCTTGCCCGATTCCACCGCCATCCTGGGCGGAACGCTGGTCGACGCTATTATCCTGACGTCTACCGCCCTTTCCCTGACGTCCCCCAGGCGCCGGATTTTTCGCTCCTGTATGGCCCTGAGAAGCTTGGCTTGAAGCCCCGTGGGCATGGAGTCGAGTTCGTCGAGGTAAAGCGTTCCCCCGGAGGCCAGTTCGAGGAGCCCCGGTCTGTCTTTCGCACCGGTGAAGCCGCCGGCGGCGGTGCCGAACATGAGCCCCTCCAGCAGGGACTCGGGGAGGGCGGCGCAGTTTTGGGGCACGAACGGGAAGTCCCGCCTGTCCGAAGCCGAGTGTATGGCCTGGACCACGAGCTCCTTACCGGTGCCCGTTTCCCCCCATACGAGAACGGGCGTGTCGCCCCTGGCCACCTGCACGGCGCGCCTGCGGAGTTCGCGGATACAGGGAGACTCTCCAACGATATCTTCGAACGTATAGAGCCGGCCGGAAGGGATACCACGGTCCCTTCCTTCCCGAGCTCCGTTTTCCGCTCCCGAGACCCGCTTGAGCTCCTTCCGCAAGTCGATGAGCCGCTCGGCGAGTTCCCGAACGTCGGTTATGTCTCTGGATACTTCCACCGCGCCGGCTATCTCCCCGCCTACGAAGATGGGATAGGTGTTGTTTATTGTCGTGATTTTCTTTCCCTTGAAGTTGAAGAACGTCTGCTGTCGCCCCAGCTCCGGCACCCCGGTCTTCAGCACCTTGAGGAGGGTGGATGTGTTCTCATCCAGGGAGGGGAAAACGTCGAGGATGTGCTTGCCCAGGACTTCGCCGGGTTCGAGCCCGTCGATCCGCGAAGCCGCCCGGTTGTAAAACACCGTAATCCCGTGTCGGTCCACTATGTGAAATCCCTCAGCCGCCACCTCCAGGGCGGCCATGACCGCGCTGCCGAGGTCCATTCCGGACTCCCTCCCCTGCCGAAACCTCGGCGTTAAATTCGGCACCCTTGAAGTGAATCCCTGCGGCAAGGAGGGCGACTTACATCGACTCCGGGGCGGATATTCCGGCAAGTCTCAGCGCGTTGCCCAGAACTATCTGGGTCAGCCTCGAAAGGTATAGCCTCGCGGAAGACAGCTCCTTGTTCTCTCCCAGAACCCGGCACCGGGTGTAAAAGCTGTGGAAGGCCGTGGCCACGTCCATCATGTACTTGAGAAGGCGATTAGGTTGCCTTGACTCCGCGGCCCCCGCCACCTCGTCGGGGAACGCCGCCAGGATACGCATGAGCGCTATCTCCGATGGGTCGACCAGGAGGTCGAAGTCGATCTCGTTCGGTCCCCACGCGGGCAAGGGTCCGGCCTGCCGAGCCTGCCGGAAGATGCTGGCTATCCGAGCGTGGGCGTACTGTACATAGTAAACCGGGTTTTCGTTGGACTGAAGCTTCGCCAGGTCCATGTCGAAGTCGAGATGGCTGTCGGGGGAGCGCATCAAGAAAAAGAATCTGGCCGCGTCCTTGCCGACCTCTTCGAGGAGCTCTTCCATCGTGATGAATTCGCCGCCGCGCTTGGACATCTTGACGACTTCCTTGCCCCTCATGAGGCGGACCGTCTGAACGATGAGGACCTCCAGGGCGTCGGGAGAGAAGCCCAGAGCCTGCATGGACGCCTTCAAGCGCCCGATGTATCCGTGATGATCGGGGCCCAGGATGTCTATCAGATGGTCGAAGCCTCGAAGGAACTTGTTCCGGTGGTACGCTATGTCCGGCACGATATACGTGAACGTCCCGTCGGACTTAACGAGCACCCTGTCCTTGTCGTCTCCGAACGCAGTAGAGCGGAACCACAACGCACCGTCGGCGTGGTAGGTATGCCCGCGCTCCGTCAGGAGCTCGACTACTTTTTTGTCCTCCCCCTTTTCCCTCAAAGAGCTCTCGAAGAACCAGTTGTCGTACTTAAGGCCGTAATCCACAAGGACCTTCTTTTGCCGCTCCACCATTCTGGCGACGGCAAACGATGAAAACTCCCTAACCCTGTCCTCCTCCGGAAGGTCGAGGACCGTCGCGCCCTTCTCCCGCAGGAATTCGTCGGCCAGCTCCACGAGATAGTCGCCGGGATAGCCGCCTTCGGGGATGGAAGCTTCCTGCCCGAGCTTTTGTCTCACCCTGGCTTCCAGCGAACGACCCAGGAGTTCGACCTGCCTGCCCCCGTCGTTCACGTAGAACTCCCGAGCCACCCTATAGCCCGCCGCATCGAGAAGAGCCGCAAGACAGTCTCCCACCGCCGCTGCCCTCGCGTTTACCACGTTTAGCGGACCGGTGGGATTCGCGCTCACGAACTCGAGGAGGATCTTTTTCCCGCCTCCGACGTTCGACCTTCCGTACGCAGGGCCTTCTTTCCAGATGCGGGCCATGGCCGGCTCCAACCAGGCCACATCCAAGAAAAAGTTGATGAACCCCGGCCCCGCAATATCCACGCGCAAGATGTGAGAGTCATCAAGGGGAAGGTTTTTCACGATGGCCGCCGCCACCGCCCGCGGGTCGAGCTGCGCCTGCCTGGCGATAACCATTGCCACACTGGTTGCAAAGTCGCCCTGTTCGGGCCTGGGAGGAATGTCGAGCTTCACCTCGGATTTGACATACTGGGGCAGGTCACCCTTGACCTTCCCTATCTCGATGGCCTTTTCAATCCTCGAGATGATATCCGCCTTTACTTCGCTCAAAACGCTTGCTTCGGGCACCGTTGCTTCACTTCCCTTTCAGTCCGGTATCCTTCTCGCGGGAGAGCAGGAGAAGGCATTCTCTGACTATGGAAGCGGCCAAAAGTCCGGTCTGGCCCGTAGAGTCGTAGGCGGGTGCCACCTCGACGAGATCCGCCGCAATTACGTTCGTCCCCTGGAGAGAGGCGACCGCATCCAAGAGTTCCTGCGAGGTAATACCGCCCGGCTCGGGCACGCCCGTTCCCGGCGCAAACGCCGGGTCCACCACGTCGATGTCGATGGTGAGGTAGACCGGGCGTGAGTCTAGTTTGGAAACCACCGTTCTGAGGGGCTCAAGGACCTTGTAAAAGTGGATTTCAGTAAGTCCCCTGGTCTCTTCGAGCTCACCCCTGTCGGCGGACCTCACACCCAGCTGGTAGACCCGTCCCGGACCCAGTAGCTCCGCCACCCGCCGTATCACGGTGCCGTGGGAATACCGGGTCCCGGTGAAATGCGAACGAAGATCCGCATGAGCATCAAGGTGGATCACCACGAGCTCCGGATGCCGTTGGACCACGGCCTCGACCAGAGGAAGGGTGATCAGGTGTTCTCCCCCGAGGGCGAGGAACTTCTTGTCGCGGGAGAGGATTTCCGCGGCGGCCTTCTTGATGACTTCCAGGGCTTCCTCAACGTTTCCCATGGGCAGGACCAGGTCGCCGGCGTCGTAATAGAGCTTCGGGTCCAGGGTCCGCCTTTGTCTCAGGGAATAGTCTTCGAGAGCTTGAGATGCCTCCCTTGCGGCGGACGGGCCGAATCTGGCCCCCGGCCTGAACGAGGTGGTCTCGTCCAGGGGCACTCCCATGATAACGGTGGGGGCCGCCTCGTCCAGAGTGGACCACAGGAATTTGGCCATTCGGGTCCATTCCAGAGACCGTTCAGCCAAAGCTACATCCCCTTTCCCGACGAATACTGCCGGCTCGCATATTCGAGCCCCAGGTCCTTAATGATTTTCGGAGGAAGAACGAAGGCCCTTCGATGTATCTCCGGGGAGTAGTACTTGAGCACCCCTTCGAAGTCGGCGTCCGGCTTGCGGGTCGGTTCCGCCGGATCTCCGCCGAACGTCGCAATGGTGAAGCTCCACCACCCACCCGGGTAGCTGGGCACCGGGGCGGTGTAAAGCTTCGCCACAGGAAAGCAGGAAGCTATGCGATGGTACACGTTCTTGACGAGCTCGGGCGTCGCTATCGGGCTCTCGGTTTGCGCTGCAAAACAACCGCCTGGTTTGAGGGCCCGGGATGCCAGCGAATAGAAATCGACCTGAAAGAGCACCTCCGCCGGTCCGACGGGGTCCGTTGAATCCACGAGAATCACATCGTATTCAGATCTGGACCGCGCCAGGAACTCCCGCCCGTCCTCCACCACCAACCTGGCTCGGGGGTCCGAAAACCCCGACGACCAGGTGGGCAGATGCTCCTTCGCCGCTGCGATGACTTCGCCATCGATATCCACCATGAACGCTTCCTTGACCGATTTGTGCCTCAAGACCTCGCGCAGGCTGCCTCCATCTCCACCCCCGATGATCAGGACCTTCTCCGGATGCGGGTGGAAGAACATAGGCACGTGAACCAGGGACTCATGGTATATGTACTCGTCCTTCTCGGTAGTCTGGATCACATTGTCTAGAACGAGCATCCGTCCGAACTCCACGGTGTCGAAAATGCAGAGCTCCTGGTATTTGGTCTTTTTTCGGGTCACCACCGAGTTGATCTGACACGATATTCGCAGCCCGGGTAACCACTCTTCAGTGAACCAAACCTCCAACCTGAACCCTCCTGGGCCGAATGCGGCTAAGTGTCGAAGGAATTATATCAGAAAAGGAATCTGGCTGAAAAAGGGCAGAATAGCCAGGCAGCAAACGGCGCAGCCGGTTGCCCGGGGACGAGAGCATCGGACGTCGTGTCGGAACCCGGATCGCGTCGAAAGTCGTATACGATAATGGCGTCGGTATGCTGGCTTACACCGCGCCGGCAACGGGCATCGCCCGGTCTACCGGTGCCGCTTCGTGAGGCGCACGTTATGCCTCCGACAACCATGATGTGGCGAACGGCAAGGGACCGGTGTTATGAAAGGTTCGGTACTACCAAAGATCGCTATTATCGAAGATCGGTATTGTCAGGAGAGGAGATTGCAAATTGTCGCAAACGGGAACCACATCTGAAGAGCCCAGAGCGTGGCGGTGGGAACGGAGCCAGGACGGCGCCTCCCTCCGGCGCTGGGCTGTCTTGGGCCTCAAAGCTGCGCTTGCCGGGGGCCTTTTGTTTGCGTTCGTATTCTTTGCCCTCGTCCTTTTCTTACCGCTTCCGTCACCTTCTATACCGGAAGCCACCCGCATCTACGACCGGAACGGCGAGCGCGTGGCGTCGCTTTTCGTGGAAAACAGGATCATCATTCCGGGGAACGAGATACCCGAGTACATGAAAAAGGCGGTCATCGCCATCGAGGACAGGCGCTTTTATAAGCACTTCGGCATCGATCCCGCGTCCATCGTCAGGGCCATTTACCACAATCTCAAGGCCGGGAAGATCGTAGAGGGAGGAAGCACCATCACCCAGCAACTGGCCAAGAATCTCTTCCTCACGCCCGAACGCACGGTCAGGCGCAAGTTCCTCGAGGCGGTTTACACCATCAAGTTGGAGATGCGGTACTCGAAGGATGAAATCCTTGACCTTTATCTCAACACAATTTATCTCGGACACGGCGCGTACGGTGTCGAGGTGGCGGCCAGGACTTATTTTGGAAAACCGGCCAAGGATCTTTCCCTGGCGGAATGCGCTCTCTTGGCCGGCCTCATCAGGAGTCCCGAAACGCTCAGTCCTTACCGCAATATGGATCGAGCCGTTGAAATGAGGAATACCGTTCTCTCTCTCATGGCCGAGCAGGGGTACATTTCGCGGGAGCAGGCGGAAAAAGCCAAGAAAGAGAAAGTAGTCCTCGCCGGCTTGCCGAAGTCCGTCGGCCAGTACTTCGTGGACTACGTCGTGGCCTCCCTCCTGGAAAAGCATCCCGACCTCGCTGACAAGGTTTACCGCGGCGGGCTGGAGATCTATACCACCCTCGACTTGAGGATGCAGAAGATCGCCGAGCGGGTGTTCGCCAGCTACATGCCTCCTGCGAGCAAAGACAAACAGGGGATCGAGCAGCCCCAGGGGGCCCTCGTGGCCATAGACCCGTCTACGGGCGAAATCAGGGCGATGGTGGGCGGGAGAGATTACTCCAACAGCCAGTTGAACCGGGCGGTGGCGGCGCGACGCCAACCGGGCTCGGCTTTTAAGATCTTCTTGTATACGGCCGTGGTTGATCAGGGATATCCCGTGACCACCGTCCAGACGTGCGAGCCCGTGAGCTTCCCCGGCAGGCGACCGGGTGAGACTTACACGCCTCACGATTACGGACAGTTTCCCTACCATAACGCCCCTCTCAATATCAGGCAAGCTGTGGCGATATCCGATAACGTGGTCGCGGCGAAGTGGGCCTCAAAGGTGGGACCAGCGAAGATCGCCGAGTACGCCAGGAAGATGGGCGTAAAAAGCCCGTTGGAGCTAAACATACCGCTCGCCCTCGGTGCCTCCGAGGTGACTCCTCTGGAGATGGCGCGGGCTTGCGCCGTCCTCGCTTCGGGCGGCCTTCGTACCGAGCCCATCGCAATCCTGAAGGTCGTGGATTCGACGGGGAGGGTCATCGAGCAAAACAAGCCTTCACCGCCGGTGAGAGTGCTCGATGAGGGGACAGCTTACATCGTGACGAGTCTCCTCCGCTCCGTGCTGGGCCCCGGAGGAACCGGGGAGAGCCTGGGACCGGTGCTGGGGAATCGCCCTGCGGCCGGCAAGACCGGAACTACCGATGACCACCTGGACGCGTGGTTCGTGGGTTATACTCCGGACCTGGCCTGTGCTGTCTACGTGGGTTGGGATCATCGGGAAAAGCCGCTTCCGGGCACGGGCGCCACCGTGGCCGGCCCCATCTGGGCTCACTTCATGGCCGCAGCCCTGGCAAACACCCCTCCCAGGGACTGGGAGGTTCCGTCCAACGTCGTATGGGCACCGGTATGCGATAAAACGGGCAATCTGGCCGGTCCAACGTGCTTTGCCAGGCACATGGAGGTCTTCAGAAAGGACATGATGCCCCCTGTGTGCGACAGGAACCACATCCTCGACTTCTTCCTCGAGAGAGGCGGCGCCTCCGGGACGCCCGGCGCCAGCCCCGAGTCGCCGGAAAAAACCACGGGGTCGGACGCCGGAACCTCGCAAAACCCGGTTCCGGACATCCGCCCCCGCGAAGCACCGCCTCTTCCCGGTCCCTTGGAAGGACTCTTCCCGGGGCAGCAGGCCCCTGCCGTCCCCGCGCCGCGGTAGTGTTGCGGGACTTACCGCGAAGTGGCAAGGACCTACTGCGCCTGACCCAGCACGACCTGGATGTCCAGGTCTGTTCCGCTTCTCCTTACCCTCAGGGTGATCCTGTCGCCGGGGGATTTCTCCAGCAGCAATGCCTGGAACTTGCCGAAGGTGTCCACCGGTTTTCCGTCAAAGTGCGTGATGATATCGCCCTTCCTCAGACCCGCTTTATCTGCCGGGCTCCTCGGTTCGACGGTGTACACGTAGAGGCCCGGGACCTCAAGGTGGATACCAACTCCGTAACGATCGATGGAGTCTTGGTCCATGAGCTGGACCCCGACCTTCGCCCTCTTGACCACGCCGTTTTCAATGAGTTCGCGGGCTATTCTCTTGACGAGGTTCGAAGGAATGGCAAGTCCCATGCCTTCCACTCTCGGCGCGTCCAGCTTGGCCGAAGTTATTCCGATGACTTCCCCTGCGGCGTTGACAAGAGGTCCTCCGCTGTTACCCGGATTGATCACGGCGTCGGTCTGTATGAGGTTCATGTAGTACTCCGAAACCCGCAGCACCCTGTCGAGACCCGACACCACCCCGACGGTAACCGAGTACTTGAAGTCCATGCCCAGCGGATTTCCGATGGCCACAACCATCTCTCCCGGACGCAACTTGTCGGAATCACCGAACGTCGCCGCCGTAAGACCCTGTGCGTCCACCTTGATCACCGCGAGGTCAGTGGCCGGGTCTGCGCCCACGAGCTTGGCTTGGAACTTTCTGCCGTCCACCGTGAATACGGTCAGGGACTTGGAATCCCCGGCTACGACGTGATTGTTGGTGACGATGTAGCCGTCGGAGCTCAATATGATGCCCGACCCCGTCGCTTCCTGAACGTACTCCCGTCCGAACCAGTCGAAGCCAGCCACCGTCTTGTTAACGATACCCACTACGGATGGGCTGACTTTCTCGGCTATCAGGGGAACGCGTTCCCAGGGGTCTGACCCGACGGGAACATCCCATCTTACTTGAGAAAGGCCGCTTTGTCCCGGGGATTGTATCTGGGTCTTGGGTAACAGGGCCGAGACCCTCTCCAGCAGGATGTTGGGAACGAGCAGCGCGACCAAAAGTCCACCGATGATCGCCCCCACCACGCCTGCAAGAACGTATGGCCAGACAGAATGCCTCTTTTCCTGACCTTCATAGAAGTACTCCATCGCCATGACCCGTCACCGCCGGCATGTCGCGGCGGCGAAAGTCGGGCGCCACCTCCTTTCAACTATGGGTACGTTTTCAAAACAGATTCGGCACCGGAACTTGGATTCTGTCAGACCTTCCGTCGAGAAACCCGGAAGGCAGGGAGTACCCGGCACCTCCAAACGCGAGATAGGAATTGGCGAGGTGTACGAGCATATCCCCGTCTATATATTAACGAACGGGGCAAGCGGAAGTCTGCTGGAGGCAACGCGTGTAACCGATGCTATTCTTCTCTCTTTATGGAAGCACCCAGGGAGCTGAGCTTCGTTTCCATGCTTTCGTAGCCCCGGTCTATCAATTCCGTCCCGTGCACCACCGTCTGGCCTCGTGCGGACAGGCCGGCTACAACTAGCGCCGCACCCGCTCGGAGATCGTTGGCCTTGACCGGGGCACCGACGAGGTAAGGCACGCCCTCCACGATGGCGGTCCTTCCCTCCACCTTAATGTGGGCGCCCATCTTAATGAGTTCGGAGACATACCCCAGGCGATTATCGTAGACGGACTCCTGAACCACGCTGGTACCTTCGGCCGTAGCCATCACCGCCACCAGAGGTTGCTGAGCATCGGTGGGAAATCCGGGATACGGCAGAGTCTTGACGTTTACCGCCCGGGGGCGCTCGTCGCACATTACCCTGATGCCGTCGCCTTCCTCCTCCACGATAGCGCCGGCCTCTCGCAATTTGGCGCTCACGGGTTCGAGGTGCTTGGGGATCACGTTGCGTAACAGAACGTTCCCGCGAGTGGCCACAGCAGCCATCATGTAGGTGGCTGCCTCCATGTCGTCTGGAATCACGGAGTGGGTAGCACCTTTCAGGGACTTAGTCCCGCGGACCTTGATCACGTCGGTGCCGGCACCCAGGACCTTGGCACCCATGGCGTTCAGGAAGTTCGCTAGGTCGACCACGTGGGGTTCCTTGGCGGCGTTCTCGATTACCGTAGTCCCTTCGGCTCTCGAAGCGGCCAGCATGATGTTGATGGTGGCCCCTACGCTCGGAATATCCAGATAAATGGATGTTCCCTTCAGTGACTTGGCCTGGAGCTTGACTACGCCACCCTCCACCCGCACATCGGCGCCCAGCGCTTTGAACCCTTTCAGGTGCTGATCGATTGGCCGGGGACCGATGTCGCAACCTCCCGGCAAGCCTACCTCGGCGCGCCCGAACTTAGCCAAAAGCACCCCCATGAGATAATAGGAAGCCCTTAACTGTTTGACCAGATCGTATGGAGCTTTCCATGAGCTGAACCCGTTGGGCGATATCGTGATGGAATGGCCCTGGAAATCCACATTTGCCCCGAGATCTTTGAGGATCCTTGCGAACACCTGGACATCTCTGATAAGGGCGAGATTTTCCAGGCGCGACGTCCCCTCTGCCAGGAGGCAGGCGGGGATGAGAGCGACCGACGAGTTCTTCGACCCGCTGATCCACACCGTACCCGAGAGTTTGCGTCCGCCTTCTATAACGAATGTACCCATGCTATCGTCCCCTGGTTCCTCCGTCACCGCTCGGTTGCTGTGGCTTGTTTTTCGCCAGCGTAACGCCGGATACCTGCCGGAACTTCGGGAAATCGCTGCAACCCCGGGGCCACCCCCGGCACTCATTTATAGTAATCCAGGGGATTCTTGGCAACTCCGTTCACCCGCACCTCGAAGTGGAGGTGAGGGCCGGTCGAGTTCCCCGAGGACCCAACGTACCCGATCACCTGGCCTTTTTCAACTCTGTCACCGACGGAGACCTCGTAGCCGGACAGGTGCGCGTAAGCGGTCACCGTCCCGTTTCCGTGATCTATCAAGACGAGTCTCCCGTAGCCCCCGTTCCACCCCCTGTAAGAAACCATCCCGTTGTCGGCGGCGAGCACCGGGGTTCCAGCCGGGGCGGCTATATCTATCCCAGAGTGAAACGAGCCCCACCGCTGGCCGAAGTACGAAGTTACCCGTCCCTTCACCGGCCAGGCCATTTGCCCGGAGCCCATCGGAGGAACCTGCTTTGAGCCTCTCACAACCTTCCTGGTCACCGGATAGGACAGGATCCTTTCGTCCACCGTCCGCCTGGATACTTCCTGCCCGTTTTCCCGAACCACTTCCTGAGTCACGAGCTTCTGCCCGTTCTTGCCCTCGACGAGAACCCTTTCCTGCCACGGCCACAATGAATCGTCGTAGGTTACTTCCGTGGCATACGGAATGCTGACGGTGAACACAACCTTTTCTTTGGATTGAATGGTAACGTATGGATCCGGTACCACCAGATTCAGGGAGTCTCCTTCGTGGATGATGTCTCCTTTCACCTGGGGGTTGGCTTTCCTGAGGTCGTCGACGGTCATGTGGTTTGCCTGGGCTATCGTCCAGAGGCATTCGCCCCGCTGCACTATATGGGTGACTATCTTGTCGGTGCCGCGGACGAGGATCCGCAGAGCATCTTCCTTGGAGCGGAACATCCTCGTGGACACCGTCTTCTCCACGATTTCGATGTTCTCTTTGATCAGGACCTCTTCCACGGTAGCCTGGCTTTTGCCCGATATCGACTGCACGTATTGCTCTCGCAAACTCGACAGCACAAGCCGGGCGTCTTCTTCGGAAGGCAGCGCCACAACATCCTGCCCATCCACGCGGATGACGTAACCCGTTGCCCGGAACTCCATTTTCTCGGACAGAACCTCGGCCATGGTTTCGGGAGTAACTAGCATTGCACCTTGGGGCGGCCGCGTTCTCACGAAGGAGGGAGAATTCTCGGGAGCAACCTGGGCGCCGATCCTGGAAGCCTCGGATTCGGCGAGGAGAGCTACCGCCTTTCTGACCTCTTCTACCTGTGAGACGTAGCCGAGTACCTCCCCGTCGAGGATCACCGCCCAGACCGGGGGAAAGAAGTATATGTAGCAGAGGAGAAGGGCGATGCCGAGCACGAGCCCGGTCCACAGGAAGTGCCCGGGTAAACCGAGCCCGAATTTCGACGATGGCCGCCCTTTGCCTCGTGTGGTCTGGCTGCCCGCGCCGTACGCCGTTACACCCCCTGTCGCTTTCCCAGTCTTATGTAAGTCCGGGTTATATGGATGTGGTTTCATATACGTGCCTCCCGACGAACTCCGCTGGAACTTCCCGCACCGCTCAAACGGAAACGCGCTGGAGCGAAACGTCAGCTCCCGAGCTCGTGTCCAGATCTCGAGTCCCGGTCCCGTACCGGTCACCTACCGCGATACTACCGGCGCGGCGGTCGGGGTCTATACGGCGCCACCTGTATGTGAGACGACACCGAATCTCCCCAAACCTCTTAAGACACCGGCGCCCGGCGCGTCGTGCAACGCGGTGGCAAGCAGAAGATGCCGTCAACCGGGTCAAAGATTATGCTAACAGAAGTTATTCTAACCTATACGGATGAGCTATGGTAGGCGAGTTGACAGCTGGGTTAATCGCAGGCGCTGCTCGGCTACGTTTTCCGAGTCCGACCGGCCCGGACACATCTTATACGTACGGACCGGCATACGATATATGGGCGGACTGCGGGGTTGACTGAGTCTTGCTTCCACATGTGGGAATTGTTATAATGTTACAGGCTGGCAGAAATCCTATCGCCTAGGAGTGATGCCCCATAAGACGCGACCCGGAGGCGGCTTCGCGCCGGCAAATCTCCGGCAAGGTGACCGCACCGAACTCCAGAAGAAAGAGTCCCACCAAGTCCAAGCACCACCTGCTCGCAGCCTGGATCGTGCCGGTAATGTTGGGTTTTCTCGCCGGACTTTTCTTGCCGGAAGGGCGCTTTCGCGTTCCGGTGAGCCGGCCATACCAGTCGGACGAAGCCGGGGGCACCCGGCTCCTCGAGGCACCGGCCGTGGGAGGACCGGTCGACGTGCCGCTGGCCTGGCTCGAGCTGGAGGACTCCCTAGAACGAGCTGAGGGCCCCGCCGATACCGCGCACGCTCCGGATTCGGCTGCCTTGCGGTCAAACGGCGACGGGCTGCTCCCGGCGGGCACGAGCCGAACCCGCAGGGCGGAAACCGAGTCCAGCCGCGACCTGGTTCTCTTCTCGCTTCCGCGGGATGACGCCAGCGGAAATTCCGACCTGAACGCCCCTGGCCCAAGTGGGGGTAGCGGAGCGCCGTCACTGGTGACGTACGTGGTCAGAGAAGGTGATACGCTGGCCTCGATAGCTCTTTCCCACAATACGACCGTAGCTTCCATCGCGACGATAAACGGCATCGACTCACCCGACACGATTACCGCAGGTCAGCGCCTGATGATCGTGGAGAACGCGTCGGCGCTGGTCAGGAGGGTTGCGAAGGGCGACACCCTGTGGGGGATAGCCCGGGCTTATGGCGTTACGGTGGATTCCATCCGGAAGGCAAACTCTCTCACCGGTGATGTCATCATCCCCGGGCAGCTTCTAATCATTCCGGTCGCTCAAATACCCAGAGAAACGTGGGCTGTGGCCTCGGCTTTCAAGGGTTCTCCCCTGGAATGGCCCGTCCTCGGGCGAATTACGTCGGGTTTTGGCTGGCGGATTCATCCCATAAGCGGAGTGCGCCATTTCCACGAAGGACTCGACATCGCCGCGCCCATCGGGACTCCGGTCCGGGCGGTGGCCTCCGGGAAGGTCACATTCGTCGGTTACGTTTCGGGTTACGGTCGAATGGTCACCATCGACCACGGAAACGGACTCGTTACGAGATACGCTCACCTCTCCAGGGCAAGCGTCTCGCGAGGACAGAGCGTAGTGGCTGGCCAGGTCATAGGTTGCGTGGGTGACTCGGGATACGCTACGGGTCCCCATGTCCATTTCGAAGTGCGTCTCGATGGCGAGGCAAAGGATCCCCGGAAATTCCTGCGGTGATGTGGGGCTCGTGATTCGGCCAGAACCGGATGAAGGGTCACCGGCAGGGGTAGAGGGGTCCTTCCGCGCCTACAAAAGGTACTTCACGGCAAACAGAAGAGCTATCCCCGGCAAGCCTAAAAGCGCTATGGTCAAGGCGGAAATGAGGTTGAGCCCCATGTGAATGCCGAAAAGCCCGGCCAAGACGTTGAAGGCCCATATGCCTGCGAAAGCTACGAGGGTCCGAAGCGCTACTTTCCCGAGGACGACGAGAGCCCCCTTGAGGGCTTTCAGCAGGTACACGAGAACTACTGCGGCTACGGCGATCCCCAGAAGGGCGTTGAGGTCCATCGCCTTTTCCCTCCGACCCAACGGTATGCGTCATCGCGGGGTTTTATGACACCTGTCCGAACGGCCTAACTTGTGAACAGGTTGTCTTGCCGCGCCTTCCTCAGGAAGTACGAGTACTTCTTTCGAGCAGCTTCCATGAGGTAGATGGCGTGATCGATGATTTCCGGGTCGGTCGACTCGTGAAAATACGAGAGAGCGACGTCCATCTCGTGCTGTGCCTGCCGAAGCGCCTTTAGCAGGGCCTTTCTTTCGATTTCCTTTTCGCTTTTTGGCTGCCTCAAGCCGAACACCAGGGTCCACCCTCCTCCACCCGGCTTCAGATACCGGCTCATAGATATTCGCGCGGTCAGCCGATGTTCCACTATCCTTCCTGCAAGAGTATTGCCAGGTGGTGGAAGCCTGATACGTCTGGTGGATCAACCGGGTATATCAAGCAACGGCGGTGTGCCCTACACGTGGTCCGCTTTATATCTCGCGCCTGCCTTCCAGAGCTTTGATGAGAGTGATGTCGTCCTGGTAGTCGATCTCCGCTCCCTGGGGAAGCCCTCTCGCCAACCTGGTCACGGTTATTCCCAGAGGCTTCAACTCTTTGGAGAGGTAAAGCGCCGTAGCTTCTCCCTCGGCGTCCGGGTTCGTGGCAAGGATAACCTCTTTTATCTTGCCTTTCGAATCCCTGACTCGCCGCACCAGATCCTCGGCCCCGACGTCCTCGGGCCCTATCCCGTCCATGGGAGCGATGGGGCCGCGCAGCACGTGATACAGGCCCTTGAACCCGCCCGATCGTTCGATGGCGGCTACATCCTGGGGCGAGGCAACGACGCAGAGGACGGAACCGTCCCTGCGGGGGTCTTTGCAGAGCGGGCACGGGTCCGCTTCAGTGAGGTTACCGCAAACGGAGCACCGCTTTATCCTGTCTCTCGCCGCCACCAGCGAGGAGACGAGTGCGTCGATGGCCGGCTTGCCCGATAAGATAAGGTGCAGCGCGAGCCGCTGGGCCGCTTTGGGACCGACCCCGGGGAGTTTTCTGAACTCTTCTATGAGTTTAACGAGGGGCTCCGGAAAAGACAAATCGGCTCACCTACTTAAACCAGGGGCAGGTTCACCCCGCCCGTGACCTTGGCCATCTCCTCCTGGGCCGTTTTCCTGGCTTTGTCCAAAGCCGCATTGACGGCAGCAACGATGAGGTCCGAGAGCATATCCAGGTCCTCGAGGTCGACCGCTTCGGGGTCGATTTTGATGGATTTAACTCTGAAGCCGCACGTTACAACCGCCCGCACGGCACCACCGCCAGCCGTTTCTTCCACGGTTTTTTCGGCGAGCTCGCCTTCGATCCGCTCCATCTCAGCTTGAAGCTTTTGAGCTTCCTTCAGGAGCCGGGACATGTCGAATCCGCCCTGGAATTTGGGCATAGTTCTTACCCCCTTCGTTAGGGTCAGCCAATTGTCTTGCCGCTATCTCTCCTGGCCGGCCCAGAATCCACATCGGTGCCGGCAGGCCCGGACCTTTGCCGCGCTGCTGCGTCCAGTAACTCTCGTGCCTTGAGCACAAGGGGATTGCCCGCGTCATCCGGTTTGGCAACGCCTTCGTCGCCGTCGCCACCTCCATCCGGCTCATCGGGAACCGCTGCGATGCGGAGGTCCAGCCCTGTGAGCTTGGAAAGTTCGGTTTCGATGGACTTCCGGGTCGCCGGAACCATGACTTGTTCAAGGTGGGTTGTGTACGCAGCCGGGAACTTCAACACCACCACGTTGCCATCCCGCAGACCTACAGGCTTTCCGGGCAAGAGGTAAGCTCGGGCTTTCACGAGTCTCCGTTTCTGGAGAACGTTCAAAAGGTCGTCCCACACGCTCTTCACGCGATTGAGGATCTCCTCCGGGCCGGCGAGCGACGCGTTTACCGGTTCCGCCGTGACCGAACCCGTTTCGGCCCGCTCCGCCCGGGATGGCTCCGGAGACTCGCCGCGACCTTCGACGACGGGCAAACGAACGTGCGCCGTCCGTCTTTGATCTCCTGCGGGTGGCTCCTGCCAGGTGCAGGCTCCATCGCCTCTGTCCCGAGGTGCTCCTTCAAAGCCAGGATCTGCCCGGAACATTTGAACCTCCATATGTTGGGACGGGCAGGCTAGTCCCAGCAGAGTCAGTTCCAGGACGAGCTTGGGGTCCGAGGCGCCCCTCATCTCGCTCACCGCCCTGGCCGCGGCGTCCAGAAGCGCGAACAGAAAGTTCCTGGAGACGCTGGATGCCAGCTCCTGCATCCTCCGGGACTCATCTGGAGGCCTCGTCAGCTCCGAGAGGTCCCCCCCGGACTTCAGCAGGATCAGATCCTTGGCGAAATTTCCCACTTCCTGGGCAAGTTGCAAGAAGTCCTTACCGGCATCGGACATCTCGCGCAAAGCCCGTAACGTCTCCCGGGCGTCTCCCGCGGCAAGAGATCTCACCAGCCTCTCCATGAAGTCCAGCGGGGACGTGCCCAGCACCTCTTCCACGTCCTGCCGCGTCACTTTCCCCCGACCATACGCGCTGCACAGGTCCAGGAGGGAAATGGCGTCCCTGAGAGAACCTTCAGCCGCCCTGGCCAGAGCATCGCGGGCTTCGGGTTCGATATCGATGCCCTCGGAGGAGGCTATCTCCTCGAGACGCTCGCATATTTCCCCGACCGAGAGCTTGTGGAACTCCATCCGCTGGCACCTGGACGTTATCGTCACCGGAATCCGGTGGGGAGCGGTAGTGGCCAGGATGAATATGACGTGCGGGGGAGGTTCCTCGAGCGTTTTGAGGAGGGCATTGAATGCTTCCTGCGTAAGCATGTGAACCTCGTCTACGATGTACACTTTGTACGCGCCGGTGACGGGAAGGTACCTGGTAGACTCGGTTATGCTCCTTATCTCGTCGATTCCCCTGTTGGAAGCGGCGTCGATTTCCACTACGTCCACAGAGGTGCCGTTTTGAATAGCGGTGCATGAATCACAGGAGTTACAGGGTTCGGCGCCTTGCCTGTTCTTACAGTTGACGGCCTTCGCGAGAAGCCTTGCGACGGTGGTCTTTCCGGTCCCTCGGGGACCCGAGAACAGGTATGCGTGAGATACCTTGTTTTGGAGCAAGGCATTTTCGAGGATCCTGACCACCGACTTCTGACCGACCACCTGACGCCAGGAGTTTGGCCGCCACGCTCTGTACAGGACCTGGTAGGGCACAAGCCAAACCCCCCAATCGGAAAATCCGATGGCCGTGCACCCGCCCTCGACCGCTCCTTCCGGGCGATACCGCTGTAGCTTGCTCCAGTCAGGCACCCCGGCGGCACACGCACCGATCCGCTTACCGTTGCTTCCTCCCGGACCTGGCGGGGTTCACGGGGGCACGTTGCGCCGGACCCAACCTTCTTCGCCGCCCGCAACGGCCGGACCCCACAAAGAGACGGCCTCAGGAAGGCTTCGACCCCGCTATAGCGGGTTGCGGGTTACAGGGCACCGCTACCTCCCCGTCTAGCACGGCCAAAATTGAATCACCGGACTCCGCTGGAATTTCGGCTGTCGAAATCCCACGGGTCGGGAAAAGTCATGGCGGAGGGAGTGGGATTTGAACCCACGAGACAGGTCTTAGCCCGTCTACACGCTCTCCAGGCGTGCTCCTTCAGCCACTCGGACATCCCTCCGCTTGGTCTTGCCTTCGCGTGGCGGAGGGGGTGGGATTCGAACCCACGAGGCGCGTAAACGCCTACCCGCTTTCGAGGCGGGCTCGTTCAACCGCTCCGACACCCCTCCGTTACCTCCATTATTTGAGAATAGGGCAAGAGCCCGATAAGGGCAAGAAAAATGTTGGTTATGCGAAACCGTTGAGCATCGTACCGTTGCCGACCGGATGCTTACTCGTCGCCCCTGGCATCTCCCGGCAGTCGGTCCGGGAATCCTTCCGCATCGACCGGAAGAACTCCTGCAGGAGCTCTCTGCACTCCTCTTCCATGAATGGGCCGATGACCTCGACGCGGTGGTTCAGAGAACGGTTCCCCGGAACGTCCATGACGCTGCCGCAGGCCCCCGCCTTGGGGTCCCTCGTCCCGAACACCACCCTGTCGATTCTGGCCAGGACCAGAGCGCCCGCACACATGGCACACGGCTCCAGGGTAACGTACATCGTCGCGCCTGTAAGGCGCCACGCACCTACCATGAAGGCCGCTCGCCTCAGCGCGATTATCTCGGCGTGGGCCGTGGGATCCCTGAGCGTTTCCCTGAGATTGCACGCCCGGCTCAGAATCTCGCCGTCCAGCACGACGCACGCGCCCACGGGGACTTCTCCTATTGACAGCGCGTGTCGCGCCTCTTCCAGCGCGACGCTCATCCCCATCCGGTGTTCGTCGAGCCGCGCCCGAAGTCTATCCATCGGCTTTTCCACCGGTGCCACTTTCATACCCCCGCGGAATTTAGATGCCGCCTTTTGTTCGGTCCGGCAGAGAGGACCTCAAAGACGCCCTCATGAAAAACTGGTGCGCCCGAGAGGACTCGAACCTCCGCCAGACGGGGATTAGGAATCCCCCGCTCTATCCGACTGAGCTACGGGCGCACGTCAAAAGTTTTCTCTGCGAAATCCTTTTCTGGCTCTTTCCGGGACGCGACTGGGAACTTTTCTGGTGCGCCCGGCGGGAGTCGAACCCACAACCTACAGATCCGTAGTCTGCCGCTCTATCCAATTGAGCTACGGGCGCACCTATGGCGGAGAGGGAGGGATTCGAACCCTCGAAGGGGTTTTAGGCCCCTTAACGGTTTAGCAAACCGTCGCCCTCGGCCTGCTAGGCGACCTCTCCGCTTATCTTTATTCCGCACTCCGACGAGCAACGAATGCCCGGGGTAACCCCGGCCATCGTTTGCAACGCTTATCATAGCACGTCCGGCCGTTCTGCGCCAGTCGGACGCCAGAATCAGCTGTCGGACACGGACGCGCGTCCGCGCCATGATCAGCCCGGCCGACCTGGAAACTTAAAAGGGCGCAGTATTCGCGACGTGGCGGAGGGGGTGGGATTCGAACCCACGGAGGGCACGAGACCCTCAACAGTTTTCAAGACTGCCGCAATCAGCCGCTCTGCCACCCCTCCGCGTTCGCCATGATACCACAAGGGTCCGGGTGGATCAATTTGACCGGACGGGCGGGCGCGGTCCGCACGTGACCTGTCTGAGCTAGCCGTTACGGCCGGGCTTGCATCCTCCTGACGATGGCCCGGGCAGCCCGGACACCAGATGCCGACGCCTGGGCCAGCCCGCGGGTTATCCCGGCGCCGTCTCCCACGGCGAAGAGACCCGGGATCTCCGTCTCCATGTCCGAATTCACTTTAACTCTGGATGAGTAGAACTTCACCTCGACTCCGTAGAGCAAGGTGTGTCTCGACCACACACCGGGGATGAACCCCTCGAGAGCTTCGAGCATTTCCAGAATGTTCATGACGTACCTGTAGGGCAGCACGAGCATGAGGTCGCCGGGGGTAGCGTCTTTGAGCGTCGGTTCGACCATTCCCTTGGCGAGCCGCCGTGCGGTGGATCTCCGGCCCTCCCACAGGTCGCCTAACCTCTGCACGAGAACGCCTCCGCCGAGCATATTGGCGAGAGTGGCGATGTTCTTTCCGTAAGCGATGGGCTCTTTAAAAGGCTCGGTGAAAGTCTTGGATACGAGGACGGCGAAATTCGTGTTTTCGGTACGCTTGCCGCTGTAGGAGTGACCATTTACCGTGATGACGCCGGCGGAGTTCTCCATTACCACTTCGCCCCTGGGGCAGACGCAAAAGGTACGCACCAGGTCATCAAAGGCTCGGGAATAGTAATGAATCTTGAATTCCCATATCTTGTCGGTGATTTCGTCCGTGAGCACCGCTGGAACCTCCACCCGGACGCCTATGTCCACCGGATTCGCTTCGAGGCTCAAGCCAATTCGCTCGGCTTCTTCCGAAAACCACCAGGCCCCTTCTCGCCCCGGCGCTACCACGACGGTAGCGGAGACCTCGGAAGTACCGTCGGCCAGGGCGACGCCGTGGACCTTTCCGTCGCGGATGAGTATTTTGTCCACCGTCACGCCGGTACGGATCTCCACCTTGTCCTTGAGGTGGGTGTACATCGCCTTGAGGATGTCCGGACACTTGTCCGTGCCGAGATGCCGTATCCGGGCCGGGATGAGCTCCAGGCCTGCTCTGGCGGCTTCCTTGACCAGGGAGGAAACAGCCTCCTCATCCGCTCCAAATACCCTATCGGGAGCGCCGAAGCGCTTCCAGATCTCGTCCACGTACTCTATGAGCTCTGTAGCCTCCTGCCGGCCGACGTACTCGGGGAGGAGTCCGCCAAAGCGCGGGGTAAGGGTAAGCTTTCCATCCGAGAAGGCCCCCGCCCCTCCCCATCCGGACACGATCGAGCAAGGAGAGCATTCCCGACATCCTCGGGCCAGGGTATTCCTGGGGCAGATGCGCTTGTGGATCTCGGGACCTTTCTCCAGCATGAGGACAGAAGCGCCCGGAAGTTTCTCGGTGAGCTCTAGCGCGGTAAAAATACCGGCGGGTCCCGCGCCCACGATGATGACGTCCCAGCGTTTCATGAAGTCCACCGTCCTTCCCTCGACCCGCTCCGACGCCCCCGGACGGGACTATGCGTGCATCACGTCGAGGTCCTCGAACCTGCACGTTTCTCTGGAGTAGAACAGCCTGGTGCTGCTGGTAGGCCCGTTCCGTTGCTTGGCTACGATGAGCTCGATGATATTCTGGTTTTCCATCTCGGGGTCGGTGTAAAGAAACAGAACCACGTCGGCATCCTGTTCGATCGCGCCCGATTCCCTGAGGTCCGACAACAGAGGGCGGCGGTCCTGTCTTTGTTCCACGGCTCGCGACAGCTGCGACATGGCCAGGACCGGGACGTTGATTTCTCTGGCCAGGCTCTTCAGTGACCGGGAGATTTCCGAGATTTCCTGTTGCCTGTTTTCCCCTCTTCTCGACGGTCTCATGAGCTGCAAGTAATCCACGATGACGAGTCCCAGGCCGGTCTGGCTCTTGAGGCGCCTGCACCTCGACCTCAACTCCATGGTAGAAAGAGAGGGGGTGTCGTCAATGTATATTTTCGCTTCCGCCAGTCGGCCCAGGGCCACCGACAGACGGCGCCACTCGTCGTCGTCGAGGAATCCGCCCCGCAAGCGCTGGCTGTCGATATTGGCCTCGGCACACAGGAGCCTCTGAGCTACCTGTTCCCTGGACATCTCGAGACTGAAGAAGACGACGGGCACATCCTCTTTCAGGGCCACGTTTCGCGCTATGTTGAGGGCGAGGGAGGTCTTACCGACGGAAGGCCTGGCGGCCAGGATGATCAGGTCCGATTGCTGGAATCCCGACGTAATCCTGTCGAGATCCTTCAAACCCGTCGCGAGACCGATGGTACCCCCCGGCTTCCTGGACAAGTGCTCAAGGTGCTCCATGGTCTCTACGAGAACGTCTTTCAGCGGTATGCAAGTATTCCCCGGTCGTTTTTGGGCTACCTCGAATATAGCTTGCTCCGCCTTATCCAGGATCTCGTCGACGTCCGTTTGAGCGGAATACGCGGAAGCAGCGATTTCGGTGGCGGCGGAGATGAGCCGCCTCAAAACCGCCTTTTCCTTCACGATCCTCGCGTAGTATTCGACGTTGGCGGCGGTGGGTACGAAGTTAGCCAGCATCCCCAGGAACGATACCCCTCCAACCTTTTCGAGTTCGCCGGTAGCCCTGAGCTTATCCGATACGGTGACGAGATCAGTCGGCTCACCCTTATCCAACATTTCAAGCATTCGCGCGAAAATCACCCGGTGAGCGTCCCTGTAAAAGTCTTCGGGGTCCAGGAAATCGGCGCAGTAAATCGCAGCATCCTTGTCAATGAGCATTGAACCCAGGACCGATTGTTCCGCCTCCAGGTTCTGAGGCGGTAGCCGCTCTTCGCCCGACGCCACGGGCCTCCCTCCTTTCGACGATGCCGCCCTGGATTCAGAAGAAGCCCATCATTTTTGCCCTGGACTGTCCCCGGTTTTTGCATTTAGGCCGGGTCGCACCCGGCTATGCCGTCTGGAGGAACTGCCTCCAGCTCGGGTTCAGGTGGTCCAAAGCTTCCGATACGTCCCGCACGAACGCGATTTCGATCCCTTTCACGGCGGGCACCCCCTGGGCGTTTTCCAGAGGGAGCAGGACCTTCTTCATGCCGGCTTGTCTTGCGCCGTATATCTTTTCGTACACCCCACCGATAGCCTTGACGTAGCCCCTCAACGAGACTTCGCCGGTTACCGCGACATCCTGTCTCAGCGGTATGTCCCTCACTGCGGACATCACCGCGAGGCAGATGGCGAGGCCCGCCGAGGGCCCGTCAACCTGAGCTCCTCCAACGATGTTTACCTGGATATCCCACGCCGCAGGATCAACTCCCAGAACCTTCCTCAAAGCAGCCGCTGCGTTGAAGAGGGAGTCCTTGACCATCGACCCGGCAGTGTCGTTCATGCGGATGGCGCCTTTACCCTGCTCCTTCGCAGGGAAAGCTACGGCCTCCACTTCCAGCACGGAGCCCACGTGCCCGAGCACACCGAGACCGAACGTGCGGCCCACTTCCATCTCGTCCTTGGCCTTAACCGTCACATAGGGGAGAAGTCTGGCAGACCTGATTGCTTCCTTTACGTGGTCCACAGTTACCTGGATGTAGCCTTTTTCTGGCATCACGCCACCGGCTTCGTAGAGGCTCATCGCAAAGGCGTCCGCCAGAATACCCACGGCCTTTCGGCCCTCGATGGTGTGATCGGCTATGAGTTCCAGCGCTTCCTTGCTGAGTTTGGCCCGGAGTTTCTTCGCCGCATTCTTGAGGATCTCGATGATGTGTTCGGGCGTAAGGGGATCGAAGAATACTTCGGCGCACCTGGATCTCAGGGCCGGGCTGAGCTCGTCCGGTTCTCTGGTGGTCGCGCCGATCAGTATGAAGTCGGCGGGAGCGCCTTTGGAAAAGAGCCTCTTGACGTATTTAGGTACGCGGGGGTCGTCCGGATCGTAGTACGATGATTCGAAGGTCACTCGCTTATCCTCGAGCACTTTCAAGAGCTTGTTCTGGAGCAAGGGATCCATTTCACCGATCTCGTCGATGAAGAGTACCCCGCCGGTGGCCAGCGTGACCAGGCCGATTTTGGGTTCGGGTATCCCGCCCTCGGCCAGGTCCCGCCTGGCGCCCTGGTAGATGGGGTCGTGGACCGAGCCCAGGAGCGGGTTAGTTATCTCCCTCGGGTCCCACCTCAGCGTCGCGCCGTCCGTCTCGATGAAGGGCGCATCCGGAGCAAAAGGAGTACATGCCATCTTCTTCGCTTCCTCCAGGACGAGTCGGGCGACGGATGTCTTGCCCACACCTGGAGGACCGTAAAGGATCACGTGCTGCGGATACGGACTGGCTATCTTAGCCATGAGATCTTTGATCGCCCGGTCCTGACCGACGATCTCTTTGAGGGATTTCGGCCTGACCAGCTGGAGGCACGACACGGAGAGGGTGCGCTTTTCTAGCTTCAAAAGCTCCTTCAGTTTTTGCTTGGTGGCAGGGGTTTCGGGGCCGATCTCCTCCTGAAGCACTTCCCTCCTTATGTCGTTGAGGTAGGCTTGGTGCTTTTCCTGGAGTTTTTTGGAGACCCGTGCCTCCATCTCCTGCTCCACCGATTGTCTCGCCACGAAGTCAGCGATCTGATCCTGACAGTTATCCAGGATAACCGGGATTTCTTCTATCCGGGGCTTGGCCCGCAAACCGGGGTCGTCGAACACCACCTTCTGCAGAGCCAACACCTGGCTGCAGAGGTCATCGGACCTCATACCGCCGAGAGCCCCCAGTCTGCCTGCTTTGAGTACGAGCTTATCCGGCCCGTAAATCGACGCGAGGAGGTTGAACATGGCGCCTACGCGCCGCCTCAACATATCTTCGCTTTGCAGAGAAAATTCGAGTGTCTCGTCATTCTTGAGAGTTTCTTTACCCGTTTTCGTTTTCATTTTTCTTTTTTCACCTCCGGTTTGATTTCCACCTCGACAGTTACCTTGACCGAGGGATGAAGCTGGATTTGTACTTCGTGAACGCCCAGTTCCTTAAGATTCTCATCAAGAAGAATCCTTCTCTTATCGACCTGCAAACCATACTGGCGGGCCAGAGCATCGGCGATGTCTTGGGCCGTGACCGAGCCGAAGAGGCGTCCTTGGCCCACCTTGGCGTAAACCACCACTCGTTTGCCTTGGACTTTCGCGGCATCCTGACGCGCAGCCTCCAGGAGCCTGGATTCTTTGGACTTCAGGGCCTCTTTCCTTGACTCTTCTTCCCTTAGGCGACCCTCGGTAGCGGGCACGGCCATCTCCCGGGGAATCAGGTAGTTCCGGGCGTAGCCGTCTTTCACTTGAACGGTATCGCCCCGGCGTCCGAGGCCGGGAACGTCCTTTTTCAAGATGACCCTCATGGGGCGACCTTCACCTCACTATCCCGCCTTACCGGGCCCCGAAGCTCGGTTCGAGCTCGACGCCCAGCTCGCCAGAACCCGCGGACCTCTTCAAGGCTGAACGGGGTCAGGACTGAAAGTGCGTAGAGCCGTCCCTGGCCACTGGTTCCGGGACCGGAACCCGCCGGTGACCTGCCGCCCGGCACGGTGCCCGACCTGGCGACGGCCTTACGCGAGACACCGTTCCATACTATCATAAGTCTTCAAGGTTGCCCCAGCGAATCCTCCTGAAGTCCATCATGGCGTCCAGAGCTCCAAACAATTGTGCGACAAAACCCAAAGATGGATTGGTAACGGCGTAAATCCCCAGGAGGACAACGACAAGCGTCGGCACTTTAGCCTGTTTAAGGTAGTAAGAGAGCAAACTGAGGCCTTCTATGAGCGTAAAGAAGGAGGTGCCTACGATCGAATTCATGACAACGGCTCGGAGCAGGGGATACGCGGCCAGCTGGTTTGCGAAGGCCGCCGGGACGGTGCTTGCCAAAAAGAACAAAAGCCCTAACCACGGCGGGAAGATCCAGTTGGAAAACGGAGGCAATTCGTTCACGGGTATCCCAAGGCGCCGCAGCACCGCCCCGGATACCGCATAGTTGAGATAGGCGTGTGTGACCGCCGTCGCCGCCAGGAGGCCCACAATTGCCTGTTTGACGGTTTCGGTGAAAGAAGCGATCATGGCCTCTCTGGTCTTGGCCCACTCCGCTGCGTCGAAAGGCTTCCCGGTGAGTTTTGCGGCGAGCTCGGCTCCTTGCTCCATACCGGACACCATCGACTCCATGGCCTCTCTGAGGAGGGCCTCAGGACCAGCCCCCAGGATGATGGCGGATACGAGCACCTCCACGACGGCGATTAGGATAGCGGCAACCGTCATCAGGAAAAGCGTTTTTTGTGCCTCGAGTTTCTTCATTATGCCATAGCCCAAGCTTAAACCACCAAAGACGAGGACCAGTCCAGAAGCCAGCGCAAGGATGGGGTTCAAGAAGGCCATGGAAATGAGGGTCGCTACTACTCCAGACATGATCCCCCATTTCATTCCGTGTCTTGCAACAACCGCAGCTACGGGAACCGGCCCGAGCAGAGCAGCGCCGATTCCGACCACCGGTACGTACTCGGCCAGCAGGGTTATGACGACGGCTAAGGCAGCGAGGAAGGCCGACTCGACGAGAGCTCTGTAGCCCGGTCGGCGGGCGCCTGTGTGACTTCTGTCTGTCATTCGATCTCCCTTCCCTGAGAATGTCGGTCTCCGGTGATACAAGTCAGGATCGCGCCGTTGTTAATAGTCTCCTCCCTCCCCATCTTGGCTGGCGCAGCTCATCTGGCTCGGCATCCGCTGCCGCCAGACGGTGTAGACAGGGGGCGCCGGAGACATCCGGCGCCCCGCTTCCATCCAGCGAGTTTTCCCCGATGCAGGCGCGCTTGTCCGGTCATTGCCGAGCTTTTCCCGGACTGGAGGCATCCGCCTTTGCCTGCCGATCGGTAAACCCGCGGTCGTGCTGAGTTTTCCTCAAGCATTCAGCGCGTTGTACTGACCGGTCCGGTCACTCTACCGTGAAAGGTAGAAGAGCCATCACTCTTGCCCTTTTGATGGCGCGAGTGAGTTGGCGTTGGTGACGGGCGCAATTCCCGGTGATGCGCCGGGGAAGGATCTTCCCTCTCTCGGTGAGATATCGCCGCAACCTGGGAACGTCCTTGTAGTCTATCTCCTCTATCCCGTCAACGCAGAACGCACATACCTTTCTTCTTGCTTTACGACCGTGTTCTCGCCTCAATGCGACATCCTCCCTACCTGACCTGCCTGAGCCCAACGCCGGGTGATACCCGGTCGTGGCAGTTCAGCTGTTCTCTTATTTGTCCCTCGGCGTCAGTGCCGGGCGGATTTGGACGCCGGCTTCCCTGTAGCGGGTTTCCCGCCGGTTCCGGGCTCCGGTTCGCCGTCGGATTCCTCGTTGACATCTGGCCCCTCGGATGCGGGCGGCTCCTCGCCAATCCTGGCGGGATCCTCAAACTCGTCTTCCTCGAGCGAAGCCGTTTCAAGAGCTTCGGCTTCGGCCCTCGAGGGCGCGGACAGGAAGTGAACCCCGTCGGCTACAACTTCTGCCACTTTGCGTTTCTGCCCGTCCTGGGTCTGGTAAGACCTGATCTGCAGCCTCCCTTCGACCGCCACCAATCGCCCTTTGGACAGGTAATTGGAGCAAGTTTCCGCCAAGCGGCCCCATGTGACTATATCGATAAAGTCGGTTTCTCTTTCTCCTTGCTGGTTGCGGCGGCGATCGACGGCGAGGGTAAACGAAGCTACCGCCTTGGCCGAGGGAGTATATCTGAGTTCCGGGTCCCTCACAAGCCGCCCTACCAGTACGATCCGGTTGAGCATCGAGCGTCCCTCCAGTTTCTCACCCTAACGGGATGTTGGTAACGACTGAAAAAGCTAGTCCAAAGCCAATGCGTCAGCGTTGACCCTGTGGAGTGGGGACAAGCGATTCGTCGGCAGCAGGTTCGGCGCCTTCCCTCGGTTCGCGCTCCTCGTCGCGTTCAGCACCGCCGACAGCTTCGGTGGGACGACCCTTTCGTACCCTCGGCTTGGGGGGCTCGAGACTTGACGGGGATGCGCGGACGATCATGTGCCTGAGGACGTCGGCGTCGATCTTCATGAGTCGGTCGAGTTCTTTCGTCAGAGCAGGCTCGCCTTCAAACGTTATGAGCACGTATACTCCTTCGCGTTGATGGTCGATCTCGTAGGCGAGTCTTCGCTTTCCCCACTTATCTTGTTTTTTCACCTGACCGCCGGTGGAGGTGATGATATCCTGGTACCTGCTGATGATAGAGGATACCTTCTCCTCGTCCAGGTCCGGTCTGATGATGAACAACAGTTCGTACAGGCGCAATGAGAAATTAACCCCCTTCCACGGACTTATGGTCCCGTTTGTCGGGACGGAAGAGAAGCTACCGCTCAACCGGCGCGCCGCTGATTATAACACCCGCGAGGACGAAACACAATGAAGGCGGACCGCGTCGCACGCTGGCCCGGTATTGACGTCGTGTCTCAGTAGGCGATGTTTCCCTTCCGGTTTTTTGTGTTCCCCTCTTCATGCGAAGCGGTTTGCCGCTGGTCGCATACCCGGGTTTCGGGACAGGCCGATGCGGACGATCGCGCCGCCTTCTGCGGCATTTTCGGCTACTGCCCAACCCCCGTGAGCTTCGGCTATGGCTTTTACAATGGCAAGGCCAAGTCCGGCTTCGCCGTCCCGACCCCGATAAAAAGGCTTGAAGACATTGGGCAGATCCTCCGGCCTGAATCCGGGGCCGTCGTCTCTTACTTCGATTTCGGTAAAACCTTCCGTGGTGTTATCTGTGGCAGAGACCAGAATGCGCTTGGTTGCGTGTCTGACAGCGTTGCTCAGAAGGTTCCTGAGAAGACAGCCGAGCTTGTCCCTGTCCGCCACGACGGTCAGGTTGGGGGGGATGGAAAGCTCCACCGCTACGCCCTGCTTTTCCGTCCACCCCTTGAGGCTGGTGACGATTGCCTCCACCACGTCCTTCAATGTCAGTGGAACGAATTCATATCGCTCGGACGGGCTCTCCAACCGTCCCAGGTAGAGAAGCTGGTCCACCTGCGTCTCGAGCCTTTTGCACTCCGACGTAATGACATCCAGCGCAAAAGCTACTTCGTCTCCTTCGAATACGCCGTCCTTGATGCCCTCGGCATATCCCCGGATACTCATGAGAGGCGTTTTCAATTCATGAGAAGTGTTATGAAGGAACCTCCGCATAGCTTCCTCGTGCTCGGAGAGCCTCTTCGCCATATCATCGAAAGCCATGGCCAGCTCTCCGATTTCGTCGTTACGCCGCAGGTCAACCGCGACGTCGAAATTGAGGTGGGCCAGTTCTCTTACTTTATCCCTGAGTACGGACAGAGGATGGACGATGCGGGAAGTGAGGTAGACCGTAAATCCGGCCGCTACCAGCGCCCCGATTCCGAAGCCCTGGACAACGTACTTCGCGAACACCATGTTCAGCGCCCGAAGAACGCTTCGCTTCGTATAGACAACCACCATGCCGGGCGATTCCGGAGAACCGGGGATTGCGGCGAGACCGGCGACGATGTCTCTGCCGTATCTTGTGATGGGCCTGTCACCCAGCTGGTCGGACCCGGGGCCCGTAGGCAATAGGTCGTCCAACCGGCTACCGATCGGGAAGTCCTCAGGCGAAGTAGCCGACAACACCGAACCATGGTTGTCTGTCACCACGTAGTGGCTTTCAATGGGCCGGCCACCAAAAAGGAATATCATCGGGAAGAAAACCTCCCGCGTCGGCCAGTACTCCCTCCGCGAGCCTCTTGCCAGGGATTGGGCAAAGAGCGCGGCTTCCCTGGCAAGGGCCAATCCGGCTTCTCGTTCGATATAACGCCTGACCAGGGAGTAGAAAGATGCTCCGGCCACGAGAGTGCTGAGGCATATGGCCAGCAGGTAACAAACGAATATTCTCGTAGAGATGCTGCGGAATCTCATGGCTCCAGCCTGTAGCCAACCCCCCAGACCGTCACGATCTTTACGGTTGCACCGGCCTCCGCCAGCTTTCGTCTGAGCCGTTTTACAAGGTCGTCTACTGCCCTTAGGTCTGCCACGTGGTCAATACCCCAGATCCCGTCGAGGAGCTCCTGGCGGGTGTAAGCGCGGTTGGGTTTTTTCATCAACATGTGTAAAAGGTCGTACTCTTTTGGAGTGAGGTCAACCTCCCTGGTACCAACCAGGACCCGGTGCTCATCTACTAGCAGGCGGACGTCACCGACGCAAAGCTCGTTCGAGCGCTGCACAGCGTCAACACGTCTGAAGACTGCGCGTACTCTCGCCACGAGTTCCCTGGGACTGAAGGGCTTGGCGAGATAGTCGTCGGCGCCCAGCTCCAGTCCGATTATGCGGTCGGTTTCGTCCCCTCGGGCTGAGACGAAAATCACCGGAACGGCCGACGCTTTCCTCAGCTCCCTGCAAAAGTCCAGTCCGTCTTGTCCCGGCAACATGATATCTACGATGAACATGTGAGGATAGCCTGCGTTGAGTCTCTTCTTCAGTTCCTCAACTGAGGGAAAGGTCTCAACGTTAAAGCCGGCCTTTACCAGGTACTGCTGGATGAGGTACCTGACGTTCCGGTCGTCTTCCACTACAAAGATGGTCTTTGTCACGTTGGAGTCACTCTCTGCCTCCCAGTACCACGATCCTACTTCGCAGCCCCGTCACTCCGTACGGAGGGCTTCAATGGGTTCCAGGTTAGCAGCTCTGCTGGCCGGGTAGATTCCGAAACCTATCCCAACAGCCAGCGCAAGCGCAATCGCGATACCGGCGCCGGCCCATGGGAATACCGCCGGAACTTTGATGGCGGATGCAATTCCCCTGGCCAAAGTCGCCCCGGTGATTATTCCCACAACTCCTCCGATACCGCTCAGCAGCGCCGACTCGATCAGGAACTGCCTCATAACGTCGCGCCGGGTTGCTCCAACCGCCTTCCGCAGGCCTATCTCTCTAGTACGTTCTACGACCGACACCAGCATTATGTTCATTATCCCTATACCACCAACCAGGAGCGAGATAAAGGCTATGCTCGCCAGCATCAGCGTGAGGGTCTGGCTTATGTTGGTGATCGTCTCGAGCATCTGCGTCTGGTCAAAGATTCTGTAGGCTTCCTCGTCACGAAAACGCCGGTAAAGCCGGTCCGAAATCGCGGCGGAGATTTGCCCCACGGATTCCTTATCCCGGCCCTTGACGTAGAAGGTGCTGACACCTCGCCTTCCGATCAGCCTTTCGGCGGACGTGACGGGGATGAGGACCTGGTCATCTTCGGTTCCGGCCGGCCCACCTCCTCTGGGGGCCAGGACGCCGATCACGGCAAAGGTCTGGCCGTTGAGCTTTACTTCCTTGCCAACTGGGTCCGACAGGCCGAAGAGCTCCGTCACAACGTTCTGCCCCAAAAGGGCCACTTTCTGCCTGGTGCTGACATCTAACTGGGTGAGAAAACGCCCTGTCTGGAGTCGCAAATCTCTTACGGTCGCGTATTGCTCATTTACCCCCAGGAGGGTGCACTCATACTTGCGGGTTCCGTATTTGGCCGTCGCTGACCCCGTGACAACCGGAGACACCCCGGCAACGCCGTCGATGCCCCCGGTCAACTCCATCACCTCATCACAGGTCAGAACCCTGTCAGCTCCCCGACCGCGTATAGATACCGTCAGCAGGTATGTGCCCAGCGACTCGATCTGGCTCGTGACCTGACGCTGGCTACCCTGGGCTACCGCTACTACGCCGATGACAGCCGCCACGCCTATAACCACTCCGAGGATCGTGAGCCCGGACCGGAGTCTGTTGGACAGGATGGCTTTTAGCCCAATCTTAAGACTGGTAGCGAAGTCCACCGCAACTACACCCTTTCGTCCCCCTCGAGGAGCCCGTCGCGGATCCTGAGGATCCTTTTCGCCCTCGAGGCAGCATTCAGATCGTGAGTTACCATGATGACGGTACAGCCCGCGTCGTTGATGCGCTGGAACAGGTCAAGGACCTCCGCACCGGTGCGGCTGTCGAGATTACCCGTAGGTTCGTCTGCCAGTAGCAACACCGGTTCTCCCACCATAGCCCGGGCGATCGCGACCCTTTGTTGTTCTCCCCCGGAAAGCTCGTTCGGGTAGTGCTGAACGCGCGCGCCCAGGCCGACCATTTCCAGGGCTCTGCGCGCCCGCTCCCTTCTCGTAGCTGTGTCGACTCCTCTGTACACGAGAGGAAGCTCCACGTTTTCGAGAGCGGTCAGCCGCGGAAGCAGGTGAAAGCTCTGAAAGACGAAGCCTATCTTGCGGTTCCTCACCTTGGCCAGTTCGTCTTCACGGAGAGCGGACACTTCGACGCCGTCAAAGATGTACCGCCCCGCGGTCGGGACGTCGAGGCAACCCAGGAGGTGCATCAGCGTGGACTTGCCAGACCCTGACGGCCCGACTACTGCGACGTATTCGCCTCTATCTATTTCGAAGCTTACGCCTCTGAGGGCATGCACTTCTACGAGTCCAGCCCGATAGGTTTTTCGGAGGTCCTCGACCTTGATCACGATTGTGTCCCCCTACCTCGGGATCATTCTTGTCACGCCCGGGTTGGTGACCCGTGGGCGAAACCACTGACCCATCCCACCCGACTGTGCTGTGTTCTGGACGAACACCACGACTAAGTCACCCTCTTTCAGTCCGGTCAGGATTTCCGCGTGGGTCGAATTCATGAGCCCTACTTGTACTGTAACGGGTCTCGCCTGGGATAGGATGCTCCTATCGGCACCGGGGGTACGGCTTCGCCTCGATTGCCATTGACCCTCGGTGGCTGCGGGCACGTTTGAGACCACCCACACAACGTATTCGTTTCCCCGGGGTTCGAGTGCCTCGACCGGCAGAAGGAGAGCGTCATCCTTGGAGGCGGTGGTGATGCGCACGTCGCAGGTCATTCCCGACAGAAGTCCGGTCTGACCTTCAACGGTCACTTTGGCGTCGAAGGTCGCGACACCGCCCGACGGCTTGCCCTCGAGACTGATGGCGGATACCCTGCCCTGGAATTCCTTACCCGGCAGGGCGTCGCAGGTTATGGTAGCTTGCTGCCCTACGCTGACTTTTCCGGCGTCGATCTCGTCCACCGGAACCGTTATCTCCATAGAGGTTAGGTCCCCGAGCACGGCCACGACCGTTCCGGCGCCCACGCGGTCTCCCTCACGCACTTTAACGTCCAGTACCGTGGCATCCGCAGGCGCGGTTACGGTCCGGGACGCGAGCTCGTCCTGTGCTGAGGAAAGCTGCATCTCCGCCTGCTTTACCTTCAGCCTCTGAGTCTCGACCTGCCTTTTTAACCCTTCGTTTTCCAGTTCCAGAAGAACCTCGCCGGGTTTCACATAGTCACCTTCGGCTACGAGAATCCTCTTGACCGTGCCGCTTACTTTGGTCCGGAGCTCTCTGACGACGTACGAGGTTTCGTTCGTATTCTCGGGCGCCTGCATGACGCCGGCAGGGGTGTTCACCTCCACCGTGGCAACCATGCCAGGCGTGAGAGCACCCTCGTTCTGTATCTCTATGGTGACCGGGTACAGGACGGCTCCCCTCTGGTCGGCCCTACCCGTTTCGCTTACGTGTTTCACCACACCGGTTACGCTGCACAACAGACTCGGGAAGAAAACGCGGGCTTCCTGGCCGATTTGGATGTTTTTCACCTGGCTGGCGTTAAAGTAGGCCCTGACTTCCATCTTGGTGCTGGTGATGGTCCCGACCAGGTAGTTTTCGGGTACGGACTGGCCTTCTTTCACCGACAGCCCCGTCAGAGCGCCCTCGGTGTCGCTGGTTAAAATCAGCGAGGCGAGGTCTTTTTCGAGGTCGGAAAGGGTGGCTCGAGCTTGTTCTAACTGTAGTTCCGCATCCTGTACCTTGAGAGAGGCATCATCTGAGTCCAATTCAACGAGTACCTGTCCCGCTTTTACCGCCTGGCCCGTTTCTACCAGGACGCGCTTGACTTCCGCAGCCGCCCGCGTGCTGAGTTCCCAGCGCCGCGCCGGCCTCACAGTTCCCGTCCCGCTGACGGTCACCTCAATCGGCCCGCGGGTGACTCGAACGAGTCGGAGTGTCTGGTCCTGGTTGCCAGCCGTCATGCGGCTCCTCCAGGCCAGAAATCCCCACAGGCCTATTCCGGCGAGAATCAGGAGCAGCGCAACCCACATGGCCCGGGTGCGGTGGGAAAACAATCCCCTGATTCTTTGGCCTAAGGTCGGCTTGCTGTCGCGTGCCTTGTCCAGGTTCACGGTAATCCACCTCACCTGAATCTCAGGAGCCTCGGCGTTCGGTCTTGCCTGGCATCTTGAGCATTCTCTTTCCCGTTCACCTTCTCCGGTATCCGGCCAATAGCTTCGGAAAAAAGCACGGTGTCAGGGAGTTGGTTTCGTCGGGGCTAGTTTATCCCGATTCTGCGGGGTGCAGGTGGAAAAGTTGTGTAAAAACTGTGGAACGGCGCCGACCGCCCGGTTTCGTACCTAGTTTTGACCAGCGCCGTTTGAAGCTATAAGCCTCTTCTTAAACTTCGAGGAGAATTTCACCCGGTCCATGAGGAGCACCCGACCGCATCCGTTACAGCGTAGCCGTACGTCCGCCCCAGCCATGAGCACGGTCCACTCGCGTGAACCGCATGGGTGCGACTTTTTCAACACCACGACATCACCCGGGCGAAGCGGCGGATCGAGAAGCATGCGAGAAAGCCTCCCCAGCCATGAAGTCTCCGAACCTTAGGGCCGAACCCACCCGAAGGCTACCCTGGCCACAACCCGGTATATCCCGAGGAGATACGGGGTAATACGGGAAGAAGCAAGCGCATCTCGGAGAAAGGATATCTGACCCGTAACGGCAATTGGATATACCACACCCCCTACCAGTATGGCTAGCCACAGCGCTCTCACGGCACCATCGAGGGCTCCGCCCAGGAGCCTCAAAGGTATCGATCCGCCCGTCGCAAGTTCGAGTCCCCTCGCCAGGAGCACAGCCGCGAGGCGTATTACGCCCGCGAGGACCATAAACACGATGGTGCGGACGAGCAGCGCCGCGAAGAGGACCGCCATGGCTTCGCCGGCGGTGGCGACCTGCCTCCCTGCCAGGATATCCGTAAGCGCTCGTTCTGCTGCCGCTGCCAGCGGCCTGAGTGCGGGATACTTGCCAACGAAATCTGAGATGCTGGTAACGGTCGCTGGCCCGAAGGGCTGATTAAGTGCGGGAAGCGCTGCCAGCGACCCGAAGACCGTTCGTTCGATGTTGGAAACGACCTGCCAGTGACTCTCAAGGAACCGTACGACGGGGCCGGTGAGACAGTAAGCTCCGATGAGTCCGGCTAAGGTTCCCGCAAATGAGAGCAGGGTTACCCAGAATCCCTTCACCAAGCCTCGGACCACTGCTTCCACGAGTATCAGGGCGAACAATGTGTCGAGCCAGTTTGTCAACGTTATTCACCCCCTGTTCTTCTGCCTGCCGTTCTCAGGCTAATTTTTCCGCACCATGTTGTACGTGAGCATGAGCACGAGGGCCGGAACGGCCGGTGCAGCGTGCCTTGATGTATACATCGTTAACAACGCGTCGAGAACAAAGCCCAGGGCGGCTGCGACGGTGACGAGAATCGCCCCGGAAAGCAGATCCTCGACGTAGAGGGCAAAGTCTCTGTCAGACAAGGTCAGCACCAGGGTGTCGGCCAAGTAGACCAAAAGAAACGTAAGGATAAACCAGGGAAACGGCTCCAGTGGCCTCAGGACGGCCTGGGAAACGAAAGCTACACCACCGACGATGACCGCTCTCGGCCAGTTACGTATGAGAAGGCGCACCATGGGATTGGTCCCCCTTCGGCAGTGCAGGTACTCTCCCATCGCGAATGCTCAGTCCGGCCCTGGCCGGTATTTGAGCAGTTTGAGGATCTGGCCGTCCCACCACAGGACCCCGGAGTCGAGAAGCCAGGTAGTCCCTTTCCCGGTTTCATAATACCAGATTTCTTCGCCGGAATGTGCGGAGAATGCTCGGACTTTTTGCATCTGGTGACAAAGCACCGTTTGACCTCTGACCCTCACCGCTCCGGGCAGACTCACCCGCCTTTGCCAGACGGTGCAGCCGTCGCGCGACACGGCCTTGAGGTGCGCACGGGAGTCGGCCTCCGTTCTGGCTTCGATCACATAGATCCGGCCGGCGTCGGCAGCCGCCGAGACTACGGTCCCTTTCGACTGGTACATACATAGGTGTTCACCGCGGAAGGACAGGACCGTCACACCCCGACTCCATGAGACGAGGATCTCCCCGGAAGGCAGGAACTCCGTTTCCCTGAAAAAGCCCGGTCCGAGCTCCATGCGCCACAGCACCTGACCGGTGTCGGGCGAGAGCAGGTACACCCGGGAGGTCGGTCCAACGGCGAGGTCGGTCACTCCCACCAGCAGCCCGGCGGTGCCCGCTCTAGCCAGCACGGGAATCCCGGGGAGACTTATGGACCAGCTCGGCCCTTGAATGGACCGACAGGTCAGAGTCCAGGCACCCGACCAGCTCTCTTCCCCGTGAAGTTTGGGATGACCGATGACCAGCCACGTCGATCCGGCTCTTTCGAAAGCGGTCAGGGGGGATGACTCGGGTGGGACGGGAACAGTGGCTTGCTGTCCGTCTTTGTCGATGAAGGTCAGGATCTCTCCTTCGGTCCAGGCGATCCCCGGACCGGCAGGAGAGGCATGGTCGGGAACAGGGACCGGCAAGGTGCTCGCCGCACCCGTGCTGGTGTCAACTATACGTACCGACCGCGCCGCGACGTGGTCACCGTTGTTAGCTACGAGGATTTTTTCGTCGCTTACTGCCAGCGGTCGACCGAACGGGATTTCCCACGCGACCTCCAGGTGTGCGTCGCCGGGGCTGCGCAGACGCAGGGTCACTGCGAAAAACGCAAACGTGAGAAACAGGCAGGTCAGGATAAGGGGCATTCGGGTACGCAGGAACCGCGACCTGCTGGTAGTTTTAGCGGGCGGCGAGGGTGGCCGTTTGGGCCCGCGAGGGCTGGATGCCCCAGTTCTGCTCCAGGAAACCATCAGGGGCATGAGTATCACCCCTCGCTTTCCTCAGCGCAGGATGAGCGCGGCAGCGTATGCGAGCCCCAGCAGAACGGTGAGGAATGTTATCATCCCCAGGCGTCGCTGGAATGTTCGACAGTCGTCGTAGTCGAGAATGGATTGGAGGGCCTTTTCAAACTGGCCCAATTCTTGGTACGCCCTGGCCGCATTGTACCTGGGCTCCGGGGCCATGAAGGACGCTTCCATCGCCTGAGCGTAGTATCGCAACGCTCCTTGCGGATCGTTCTTAACGAGGCACAGATTCCCCAGATTACATAGGACCTTGGCTTTATTGCGAGATGTGAGCAACGATGCCTCAAACAGTTCCCTGGCTTCGTCGTAACGTCCGTTCAAGGCGCGGACCACGCCAAGAGCATTGATTAACTCAGGCTCGTTGCGCCCCGAAGAAAGTCTGGCCTCGAGGAGAGCTTCGGCCTTCTGAACGTTTCCCGTTCTCAGCAGGGCGATGGTTTGGGAAAGAACCGGTTTCACCTGTTTTCCCCCCACCGTATGTTTTCCACACGGAGGCCAAAGCTCCTGTCTCGGCTCGGGGCCAGCGGGTACAAGCCGCAGAGTGCGTTCCGGGACTTTGGTATATCGCGGCTTGGCTGGGGCAAGCATATTTTCGAAATTCCGGTAGGAGGTGTATTCGATGACGCGTGTTGCGGTAGAGCCCGGCCTGGAACCGTTTAGACAGGCTCTGAAAGATGCCGGCTTCGAGGTGGTCGAATTGAGAAGACCGGAGAGCCTGCGCACGCTGGGGGCACACGCCATCGTGGTAAGCGGTCTGGATTCGGACTTCATGGGGGTAACCGACTCCAGAGAGGCCCCGATTGTTACGGCGGCGGGCCGCACTCCCGAGCAAGTGGTAGACGAGGTCAGGCGTTCTCTCGGGCCCAGGGAATAGGAAGGGGTTGGACGTGGCCTGGGACGCGATCGCCGGGTTGGTCCTGCCCTGCGACCATGAGGATGCCGCGGGATATCACTGAGGCCATCTTTAGTACGGTGTGCAGCCGCGTGCACTGAAGAATGGCATACTCCATGAAGCCGCCCACGTTGACGACTCCCGTCACGTGGGCATGACCAACGCCTGGCAGCCGCTTGCGAAGCCCGGCGCCGGGCAACACGGGCCCCGGCCCGACCATTATGGACCCGACTTCGGTCTTCCTTCCGAGGCAGGCGTCGACTGCTATGACCGCAGACTGGCCCTCCACCGTGCGCGAGAGGACCTCTGTGAGGTTCACGGCATGGACGGGGCTTTCGAGTGTTCCCCACACCTCGCCAGCAAACCCCGCAGCCACCAGCATTGAACCTACCAGGGGTCCGAGAGAGTCTCCCGTCGACCTGTCCGTCCCTATGCAGACTATTCTGAGGGGCTTTGATTCGAGTCCCTGCGTTTTCAGGACGACCCTGAGCGCGTCGGCGACGGCATGGTGTCCGTTTTGTGCAAAGGCGTCGATTCTAATTTCGCGGATGTGCTCTAGGATCGCCGGCACCCCTTAAGAGAATATGCGCCGGGGTCACGGGAATTCATTCGTCGGGGCCGAGGAGGGCTCTTCGCACCTCTTCGTCGGTAACCTGACTGAAGTCCTCGTACCACTCACCGACCGCAAAGAACAGCGACGGCTTGAGCGGGCATACAACTTCGTCGGCGTATCGCTCGAGCTTAGCAATCGTGTCGGCCGGGGCGACCGGTACGGCGAGGACGAGACGGGAGGGCGATTTGCGTCTTAGGTAGGTCAGGGCAGCCATGGCCGTGAGTCCCGTGGCTATGCCGTCATCCACCATGATCACGACGCGCCCGCTAATCGCGGGCTCTGGCCGGCTTCCCCTCCACAGGCTAAGCCGCCTGGAGATTTCTCGGCGCTCCGCCGCCGCGGCGCGCTCCAGGTACTCCCGGGACACCCGAACAAAGCTTTCCGGGTCGATGAACAATTCGCCGTCGGGGTCTACTGCTGCCACCGCGAACTCGGGGTTTCCCGGAGCGCCCACTTTCCTCGAGACGATGATGTCCAGGGGCGCTTCGAGAGACGCCGCGACTACTGCGGCCACGATGACACCTCCTCTGGGTACCCCCAGAACCAGGGGGTTGTGGTTCTTCCATGCCGTTAGGAGACCAGCGAGCACTTCGCCGGCGTGGTTCCGGTCTCTGTACATGTGTTTTTCTGGTCCCTCCTGCGTTGCCTGCTCGCCTCGGGGGATCACTGGCCCGAGCCAGGAGGCGGAGACAGAAAAACAAACCTGGCACCTTTAGTGTGAGCCAGGTTTGTTGTGTTAACGACTGGCATGCTCGACCTCTTACAGGTAAGCCCCTGGTGCCGCGGCACTGGTACGCCTAGCCTGCGGGTGCGGCAGAGCTGTGTTTTCGGGGTGCCCGGACCTTCAGCGCGTCGCCCTGTCCTGCCCAGCCGATGGTCCGCACTGGAAAACCAGCCATATGTACGGTCTTGACTATTTCTTCGGGGGCTCCACCTTCGGGGTGGCGGGAGCGTTCTGAGGTTTCTGGTAGAGCTTGGTTTCCGGTTCTTTTGAGTTGGATTCCATGGTGCAGTTGCCTTGGAAAAGCCCACCTTCGGAAATTACGATGGTTCCTACATGGACGTCGCCCTTGACCCTACCGGTTTGAAGGATCTCCAGCCGCCCGGAGACCGTGATGTTTCCTGTGACGGTTCCGCCCACTGTGACGTTCTTAGCTTTGATGTCGCAATTGAGCAAGGCGCTTTCCCCGACGATGACGTCGGCCTCGCTTTCTATGGTCCCCTCGCAGGTCCCGTCGATTCGCAACGTGCCTTTGGAGTAAATGGTACCCTTTACTTGGAGCCCTTTTCCCAGAATGCTTTCGATTTGTCCCGGCTTGGCAGGGGCTTCGGGTTTTGCGAACAACGTTATCACCTCTCGTGGTCTTCTAGCTGTTGTGCTCGGGCGAGGCACTTCTTTCCCGCGACGTCCGGAGCGCGTAGCGCGCGGCGGTCGACGGCGAATCTCGCGACCTCCCGCCCAAACTATTTGAGGTACTTAAACGGATTCACCGCCACCCCCGAGACGTGGATCTCATAGTGGAGGTGCGGCCCCGTGGCAGTACCAGAATCGCCGACGGTCGCAATGAGCTGCCCTCTCACAACGTTTTGGCCGTATCTCACCTTGATGGTGGAACAGTGAGCGTAAAGGGTTTTGATACCGTAGCCATGATTGATGACTACGGTCCTTCCATAGCCCGACCTATAACCGGCAAACTCGACCCACCCGTCGGCAGTGGCCACAATGGGCGTACCGTATGGGGCGGCGATGTCCAGGGCGGGATGGAACTCGTACCGTCCGGTGATGGGATGGCGACGCCAGCCGAAGTTCGAAGTGACGTTGCCTCGCGTCGGCCATATATTCGGTTGTGCCCGCAGCCATCGCACCACCTCTTTTGCGTAGCCGTCCAGGTCCTGATAGCGGGACTCCAGCTCCGACAAGCTGTTATCCAGTTCCGCAAGCTCCTTTTCGGATAACTGGATTACCCTGCCAATGTCGCGGTTCGCCACCCGAACCGCATCGGAAGAGCGTGAGGGAAGGGTCGCCGTTTCCCGAGAAGCTACGCCGAGAGCAGAGGAGACGAAAGACTGCGACAACACCCCCTCGGCCTCGAGGGACTGCCTGATCTTGGTTTCGAGAATCTCGAGCTGCCTCAGCCTTTCCGTGAGGGTCCGGGTCTGCTCCTGGAGGGCTTTGAGTTGGGCTTTCTGCTGTTCCGCAACGCTGTGGAGGTACCGCAGCTCCGCGAGTTCGACTCCCTGCTTGCGCCAGGAATAGACCAGCCAGCAGACGAAGGACAGGAAGAGGAGAAGCGCGGCACCAAGGCCCCTCAGCGTCTTGGCGGACGTGACGAGGCGCCTGGGCTCGCCGGTAGTGGGTACGTACATGAGGGTAATTGGCCTCGGAGCGGTGCTCTTCGCCACCTTCGGTTTCTCGGGGGAGTGTCTAGTTGCGTTGCCGCGTCTCACTGCCTGTCCCTCATTTCATCAAAAAGGTATAGCCCGTTCGCTTCGCTCGAGGCCACTGCTATCGGGGTCGGTCGCATCCGCACCCAGATGGCAACCCCGAGTTATGAATTCGACGAAAAATGCGGGAATCCTGCCTGCCGCAAGGAAACCGCAGGAGATCTTTTCCCGCCCCGTATCGTAGGCGGTCTATCGTCGGACGAATGCGAGTTACCCTTTCGGTCGCCGGATAAATTCCTCGATCAGCGACTCCGCAGATCCGTAGGCTTTGCCCCTGAACCGGTAGGTCCGAGGGACACGCTTTCCTATCCTCGTCAGAATCTCGTGAGGAATGGTTCCGGCAAGAGAAGCGATCTCGTCCACGGTTATTCTCTCGGAACCATCATTGCCGATCAAGACCACTTCGTCGCCTGGCCGGCAACCGCTCTGTCCGGTGTCTACCATGATCTGGTCCATGCACACCCTGCCCGCCAGCCTGTGCTTCTTTCCCCCGATTAGCACCGGAGCGATGTTCGACAAGTGTCTGGGGTATCCGTCGGCGTATCCGATGGGAATCGTCGCTATGGTGGTCTCGCCAGCTGCGGTATAGGCCCGCCCGTAGCCCACGTTCGTTCCGGCGGGGACGCGTTTTACGTAGGCAACCCGGCTTTTCAAGCTCATGACCGGCTTGAGTTGTATCTTCCTTGGGACTTTTTGCCCCGGGAACGAGCCAAACAGCATTATGCCGGGACGCACGAGGTCGAGATGGGATTCCGGTAGCCACAGGATGGCAGCGGAGTTCGCGACATGTCTGTAGCGGGGCTGGAGGCCCGCTGTTTGCAGCTGCTTGAGCACGCCTTGGTAGAGTGCCCACTGGCTCCTGGTGTACTCCTCGTCCTCGTCAGCCGCGGCAAAGTGCGTGTACACGCCTTCGAGCTCGACGGCGGAGCTCCGGCTTAGCGTGGCCAAAGCCTCCTCGATTTCCCGCCCCGGGCGAAAGCCCAGTCGCGACATTCCCGTATCCACTTTCAAGTGTAGTTTGGATTTCCTCGCCGCCTGGATGCCCGCCCGTTGCATCGCCTCGATGCCCCGGAGGTCGGTGACTGTCACCGAGATATCCCGTTTGACCAGCTCGGGGATGGCTTCCGGGGCTGAGGGGCCGAGGACCAAAATCATGCCTGTAATCCCCGCATCTCTCAGCTCCAGCGCTTCTTCGGGAGTCGCCACCGCCAGCCCTTTCACCGCCGGCACGGTCAGAGCCGCCAACGCGCAGGGGACGGCACCGCATCCGTAGCCGTCCGCTTTGATCACGGCAAGTAGTCCGGAAGATGGAGAGGTTACGCTGGCGACAGCTTTAATGTTTTCGCAAAAGTTGTCGAGATCGATTTCTGCCCAGGTCGGTCTGAGCATAAAAGCGCCTCCTAGCAGTCAAGATGTATGAGTGTTTCACGTGAAACATTTGGGGCACTACCCTTTACCTTCCCCCCATATCACCCACATCGAGGAAAAACTCGACTCATTTCACCCCCAAAGCGCCCCAAGCTCAGCCCCCTCACGCCCCGCCTCTTCCAGTCAAAATACCTACCAGCCTCTCCAGATCCTCGTCGCCGAAAAACTGGATCGAGATCGTGCCGCTGTTGCCGCGCCGCTGCACCACCACCGGACTTCCCAGAGCCTCCGCCAACACCTCTTCGGCCTCCCGAATTCGCACAACCCCACGAGCTCCCCTTTCCTTCTTCCTTCCGTACACCAGCTCTTCAACCTGCCGCACAGTCAAATTCCTCGACGCCACCATCCTGGCGATCTCCCTCTGACGCTCCGGCTCGAGCCCCACGAGCACCCTGGCGTGACCCGCTGTGATCTTCCCTTCTTCCAGGAGTTTCTTGGCCTCCGGCTCCAGCTTCAATAGCCTCAGAGTATTAGCCACCTCAGACCTCGACTTCCCTACCTGCTCCGCCGCCTGTTCCTGGGTCAATCCGAACTCCTCTATCAATCGCCGGAATGCCTCCGCCTGTTCCAAAGGTCCCAGATCCTCACGCTGCAGATTCTCAACCAGAGACAGTATCATAACCTGCCTGTCGTCCAGCGTACGCACCACCGCTGGAACCCGGGCCAGCCCCGCCATTTGCGCTGCCCGCAGCCTCCGCTCCCCGGCAACCAGCTGGAACCGGCTCCCTACCCTGCGGACGATCAGCGGCTGCAGGACCCCATGCTCCCTCACAGAGGCGGCCAGCTCCTCGAGACTCTCCTGATTAAATTCCCGCCGCGGCTGAAACGGGTTCGGGTCGATCTCGGACACCGCTATCTCAACCGGCGCCTCCCCGGGCTCCAGCTCCACCGGCGGAATCAGCGAGTCAATCCCGCGTCCCAAACCCCTCTTCAACACGCCTGACCACCTCCTCCGCCAGCTCCCGGTACACTTCCGCACCCTTCGACCTCGGGTCGTAAACGCTGATGGGCTTCCCGTAAGACGGTGCTTCGCTCAGCCGAACGTTTCTCGGGATAATCGTCCTGTACACCTTCTCCCGGAAGTACTTCTTCACTTCATCGGCAACCTGCATCGAAAGGTTCGTCCTACCGTCGAACATCGTCAGGAGGACACCTTCCAGCTCAAGGTTCGAATTCAACCGACTCCTCACCAGCTTGATCGTGTTCAGAAGCTGCGTCAACCCTTCCAAAGCGTAGTACTCGCACTGAATGGGAATGAGCACCGAGTCCGCAGCCACCAGCGCGTTAACAGTTAAGAGCCCCAACGAAGGAGGGCAATCGATGAAGACGAAATCGTAGTTCGGCCTGATCCGGCTTATGACCTTCCTCAACAGAGACTCCCTTTCCGGCGCGTTAACCATTTCCACTTCAGCACCAGCCAAATGAATCGAGGAAGGGAGAAGCCATACTCCCTGATATGGCGTGGCCCTCAACACACGAGACGGTTCCGCGCTGCCCACAAGACAGTCGTACAGCGAAAGCTCTACCGAGTTCTTGTCTATTCCCAGTCCGCTGGTGGCATTGCCCTGGGGGTCGTTATCCACCACCAGCACCGTCCTCCCCATCTCGCCCAAGCACGCCGACAGGTTAACCGCCGTCGTGGTCTTCCCAACGCCACCCTTCTGGTTCGCAATAGCTACAACCCTCGACAGGTTTCTCACCTCCCGCCATTCCCTCTCTTCTCCGGAACGTTACCAAACCCTTCTGAAAATCAAAAACGGAGGGTTCACCCTCCGCCCTCCGTTTCGGAGTCCCCGGCCACGCTGAGTACCATTATATCTTACCTAACCCGCCCGCTTGCCCCGCCTCCCCCTCGCCGCCGAGCCTCTTGCCACAGCTCTCCTTCCCTTCCAACGACACCGCCACTCTGAACACCCAGGTTCCTCCAGACTCCTCCTCGGCCACCTCGCAACGAAGGCCAGCTCGCAGCATCTCCCTGGCGATCTGCCGCAACGAGTTCTGAAAGATCCTCAGATCCCGGTATACGCCCACCCTCCGCCGGCTTTTCGCCTGCAGCGGTGACCTTATCCCGGCCTTCAGCGCCACCGCCAGTTCCATTTCCTCCGCAGACCAATTCTTACGCACGCACTCCCTGTACAACTTGAGCCTGAGCTCGGAGTCTTCAAGCCGTAACAGCGCCCTCGCATGTCTCTCGCCGATCCGACCCGTCCTGATACCCTCCTGGATCTCGCCTTCCAGCTTCAGCAGCCTCAGCTTGTTAGCTATCGTCGATTGAACCTTGCCGATCGCCGCCCCGATCTCGTCCTGAGACATCCCGAATTCCGCTGTTAATCGCTGATAGATCCTCGCTTCCTCCAGCGGATTCAACTCTCGCCTGTTCGACGCCAGAACCAGCCGGACAAAGAGGGCTTCGACATCCTCCAATTCTAGAACCACCGCTGGTCCCGTCTCTTTGCCCGCCGCGGCCCACCTCAAGAAGTCCCTGTCGCCCGCGAGAAGTTCGTACCCCTCGGATGCTCTTCGGACCACCAGCACCCCCTCATCCCCCGCAAAAAGTCCCTCGCCAGCGGCCCTTTCTCTCATAAACGCCTCCGAAGGAGGGACCGAATCTTCCCGCCTCCTAACACTTCGCAAAGGGATGTCCACCGGCTTCCGCGCATATATCTCTCTCACCGCAATTCGACCCACAGTCCCATCTCCCATGGAAGGATTCGCCAGTAGACGCTTCCCTCCTCCCTCCGGTCCACATCGCCACGCCGTCCCCTCACTTCCCAAAACCACGCCTGGCCACATCGCCCCCTCCCAACCCGACCCCCTCGTTCAACCCTAAGGAACCCGCCACAGCGGTCTCGTCCTGATGGCCTTCGCCGTCCGAGGAAACCTCGCCTCACAAAGCCGCTCCTTACGGTAGACAGCCAGCACGCGCCCTCCTTCGCTTCCGGGCAGCGAGTACCGCCGGATTTCCGGACCCGCCAACCCCAGGCAGTACAAACCCGCCCGGGCTTCTTCCGCCTCCCCCGCCCCGCCCCTCCCGAACGTCACCTCCGGCCCGAGCCACAGCACTACCTTTCCCCCGACTCTGACTAGCGGGGCGCAGAGCTCCAACACGACCGGCAGCTTGCCCGCTGCCCTGGAGACCGCAACCGAAAACATCTCTCTGGTCCCCTCATCTCTGCCCACGTCCTCGGCTCTACGGTGCCAGACCTCCACGCCCTCCAGCCCCATTGCCCGCACCACGCCGCAAAGGAACTCACACGAACTCCTCCTCGCATCCAATAGCACCAGATGTACGGACGGTTCGTGCAGTTTTAGCGCCAGTCCGGGCCATCCGTTGCCCGACCCCACATCGCAGCAAACTTCCCCGGCGCTCGGACCGAACGCGTACAGAAACGCAAAAGAGTCGGCAATGAGTCTCACCGCGACTTCCCTGGGCGACTCGAGCCCCGTCACCCTCCTTCCAGTCCAGCTCCTCCAGACCTGCGCCCAAGCCCGAATCTGCCCTGCAAACTCCTCCTTTACGGGCAGCCCCATTTCCGCCAGGGCCTCCAGCGCAAACGAGACCACTTCGTCCGCACCGCCGCCCACCTCACCCGACACCCCCCGGCCAAGACCAGTCTTCCGACGCAGCCCAGCCGCGCCCGGACAGTCTCCTCGCGTTCGAAATGCCACCAGCCAATGCCACCAACCGCCGACAGCCTTCGCCCGGTTCGCTACTCATGTCCGGCCGCCCGTCCGCTGAAGATATGCTCCCAGCACCAGGATATCCACGGGCGAAACGCCCACATCCGCCGCTCTGCCCAGAGTAGCGGGGCGGTACCGCGTTATCTTATCCCTGGTTTCCCGAGAAAGTCCGGGCACCGCGTCCGGGTCAAGCCCGGGAGGAATCCTCTTGCCGCTCCATTTCTCCAGACGCCTGACTTCGTTTTCTTGCCTCTGTATGAAACCCGCGTAGCGAGCTTCGGTCTCCACTTCCTCGAGCACATCTGGGTCGAGCTCGCAAAGCTCCGGTATGTCCGGCATGAGTTCAGCTATAGAGCTCCCAGGCCTCCTCAGGTAATCCCCCGCTCGTTTGCCCCGGATCTCCCGCTCAAGGAGCTTCCGACCCCTCTCTATCTGTCGCCGCCTTCTCTCGAAAACCGCCCATCTTTCATCCGAAACCAGCCCAATCTCCCTTCCAATCGGCGTCAACCTCAGGTCTGCGTTGGACTGCCTCAGCAGCAACCTGTACTCCGCCCTTGCCGTCAACATTCGGTAGGGCTCGTTTATGGGCGACGAAACCAGATCGTCGATGAGCACGCCGATGTACGCTTGATCTCGTCCGAGGATCAATGGCTCCTTCCCGTCTAGATAACGGGAAGCGTTAATCCCCGCGATCAGCCCCTGGGCTGCAGCTTCCTCATATCCGGAAGACCCGCATATCTGGCCCGCCAGAAACAACCCCGGAATCCCGATCGCCTCGAGACTGGGTTTCAGCTGGTTTGGAAGAACGTAATCGTATTCGATGGCATAGCCCGGCCGGGTGATCACCGCCCGCTCCAGTCCTCGGATCGTTCTGAGCATCTCTTGCTGCACATCGAGCGGAAGGCTTGTAGACAGGCCCAGGAGGTATATCTCATCGGAATCTCTGGATTCCTTCTCCAGAAACACAAGATGCCGTTTGCGCTCGGGAAACCTCATCACCTTGTCCTCTATGGAAGGGCAGTACCGCGGCCCGGTACCCACGATGGTCCCGTTGAAAAGAGGCGCCCGGGAAATGTTGGCCCGGATGATCTCGTGTGTCGCTTCGCACGTCTCCGTCGAATAGCACGCGTCGAAGTCCCATAGCCTGGGCACCGACATGAAAGAGAAGGCGAGCGGGACCGAAGCCCCTTCCTCTTTGCGCACCCTGTCCCAGTCCACGCTGTCTTTGCGAACCCTCGGCGAGGTCCCCGTCTTGAACCTTCCTATCTCGAGGCCCAGCCTCACCAGAGACGACGAAAGCCCCCTCGCAGAGGGCTCCCCCATCGGCCCCGACGCCCTGATATCCTCACCCACTATCGTCCTCGACTCCAGATACACACCCGTAGCCAACACCACGGCGCGAGCCACGACCTTCCGCCCATCGGAAAGCATCACTCCCTCCACGGCTCTGTCTCCCGTCAGAACATCGGTGACCATACCCTGCACCACGGCGATTCGCCCTTCTTTCATCAAGGCGGCCTTCATGTGTCGGCTGTAGACCCTCTTGTCACACTGCGCCCTCAGGGACTGAACCGCCGGTCCCTTCGACTGGTTTAGAATTCGAATCTCGAGGCACGCCTCGTCCGCGGCAAGGGCCATCTCACCGCCCAGGGCGTCGATCTCCCTCACGATTTGCGCCTTTCCCGGTCCGCCGATAGCGGGGTTACACGCCATCCCGGCTACGTTATCCGGATTGAGCGTGACCATGATGACGGATTTCCCCAGGCGCGACAAGGCCAAAGCCGCTTCACACGCCGCGTGCCCCGAACCGACCACGCATGCGTCGCAGCTGCCTATGATCCTCGACCCGACGTATTCCAAAGATAAGCTACTCCCTCCTGATCTCCGCTTTCCCTCACCCCCAATTTCCACTCGGGAGCGGGGGCGCCCGCCGAAGCACCACGAGAACCTTCCTCAACCGTTTAAGTAGGGTTACTGAGCATACGCCATCTTCTGCCGGGCACCACTGCGTCATATTTTAACTGCCTCATTCTTCAGCGCCCGTACACTTCCACACCCGTCCTATCAAGCTCATTTGCCCACGCAAAAGCGAGAAAATATCTCATCCAGCACGTCCTCGCTTATCCGCGAGCCCGTGAGCTCATCCAATCCCCGACAAGCCTCTTCCATCTCCGATGCGACCACGTCCCACGTCCAGCCCTCCTTCCAGGCCTCCAAAGCCCGGACCAGAGCTTCCCGCGCTCGTCTCAAGCAGGCCACCTGCCTGGCGCTTCCGGGTACCACCGATTCCCGCTCCGCCCCCCCAAACATTCCAACCACCGTTTCCTTCAGCCTCTCCAAACCAGATCCCGTCCGGGCCGAGACCTCCACCACCGGAAACCCCGTTCTCGCCTCTACAAGAGCCGATATTTCCCTCCTGACGTCCTCCCTGGCTATGTCCGCCTTATTGAGGACCACTACGACTCTACGATCCCGCCACCTTTCCAGCCAGTACCAGTCCTCATCGGCAAGGGGTTCGGTAGCGTCGACCACATATAGCGCAGCCCACGACTCCTCTGCAGCCTTCCTAGCACGTTCAACCCCAATGGCTTCTACTATCTCCCGGGTCTGCCTGAGGCCAGCCGTATCCACGAGCACAACCGGAATCCCCGACCATTGCACCCGCTCCCTCAAGAGATCCCTCGTGGTGCCGGGGATTTCCGTGACTATCGCCCGGTCTTCCCCAATGAGCGCGTTGAAGAGGGACGACTTACCCACGTTCGGCCGCCCTACCAGCGTCAGCTCTACGCCGGACGTGAGGGCCAGCCCCAGCACTCCCTCCTCCAGCATGGAATCGATTTCGGCGGTGACCTCTTCGATGACAGGAACGACCTCTTCATCCCTCAGGGAGATATCGTCCGGAAAGTCCAGCGCTGCCTGCACCCTCGAAAGGACACCCGCTATCCTTTCCCTGCATCCGAGCACCAATTTTCCGAGCTTCCCTTCGAGGCGAAGGAAAGCTTGCCGTAACGCCCGGTCCGTCTTCGCCGACACCACATCCAGCACCGCTTCAGCTTCATCCAAGGTGATCTTCCCGTTCAGGAAAGCTCTCCTGGTAAACTCCCCCGGCTCCGCCATCCTCGCACCTCGAGACAGCACGGCGTCCAGTACCTTCTCTGCCACGAGCTCACCACCGTGACACTGGAGCTCGACCACATCCTCACCCGTGTAGGAACGAGGAGATCTCATCACCAGAACGATGACCTCGTCGATGGTTTCCCCCGAGTGGGGCGACACCACCCGGTCAAAGAACGCCGTGTAACCCCGGGCCCGCGAAAGCTTGCGTGCACCCCGTGCCGACAGACAGCCCGCCGCAACCGCGACCGCATCCTTGCCCGAGACCTTAATGATGGCTATTCCTCCAGTCCCTCTCGGCGTGGCAATCGCCGCAATGGTCTCCCCCTGCACCCAATCACCTTGTGCCAAGGAATTCCACCCCCTTTGCCGCTCCCCACACGGGTCAATCCCTCACCCAAACTCCCATGTTCAACACGGATTTTACGACAAACCGCCCTTGCCGGACGCTCTCATTCCAGCCCAGCCCTTCGGCGGAGCTCCTCTAGCCATACAAAAGAAGCCCCGGCTCGAAAGGCCGGGGCTCAGCTTCCTCCGACTCTCCCCATACCTACGTCTTGGGAGATATGATGACCCGTCTGTTCGGCTCCTCCCCCTCGCTGTGCGTACACACGCCGGGATGTCGTTGAAGCGCCAGGTGGATCGTGCGCCTCGAACGTGCGTCCATCGGCTCCAGCATGACGGCCTTGCCGGTCCGCATAACCTGCTTTGCAGCTCTGTTGGCCAGTTCCTCCAGCTGCTTCTCCCTGCGGCGCCTGTATCCCCCCACGTCCAGGACCAGGTGCTCTTCGCTCCCTTCGGACCCTGCGGTGGCCATTTTCAGGAGGTACTCCAGCGCCTGCAGAGTCTGGCCACGCCTTCCTATGAGATAACCTACGTCCTTGCCCACTACGTCGACGTGAAGAGCGCCCCCAGCTCTTCTCACCTCCACCACAGCATCGATCCCCATACGCCGGACAATCCCTTCCACAAACTCTCTCGCCAAGTCAGCTCTGCTCCGCCGCACCGTCACCCGAACCCTCGCATCTTTCCTTGCGAATCCAAGGATGCCTCTGGAAGGTACGTCCAGCACCTCTACTTCGACCCACTCTCTCGGCACACCCAGCAATTTCAATGCTTCGTCGATGGCTTCCTCAACTGTCCTCCCTTTGGCCTCTACGCTTTTCACGAGTACTGACCCCTTCCTTCTGAGTCCCGGGCACTGGAACCACGAGCCTCTCGAAGAGCCCGAACACGTTGGCCGCGATGATGTACAAAGCCACAGCCGCAGAGAACCGGAAAGAGAAAAAGAACATCAAGGCTAGGATGGCGACCATCATCCCCGTCTGCTGGGCGGACTGCGCGCCTCCGCCCATCGACGGCGTCAATTTAAACGCCATATATGTCGTAGCGACAGTAATGAGAGGAAGCCACAATCTCTCCGGCTGTCCCAGCGTAATCCCGAGGAAAGTCGCGGCTTTCAACGCGGTGTGAGCTTCCAGAGCCCGGATTATGCCCAACAAAATCGGCAATTGAACAAAGAAGACGAGACACCCAGACGCCGGATTCACCCGGTAACGGTGATAAAGATCTGCGAGTTCGAGCTCGAGTCTTTCCGGATCATCCTTATATTTCTTCTGAATCCGCTGCAGCTCGGGCTGCAGTTCCTGTAACCGCTGGTTGGCCCGGGCCTGCATGATGCTCAGGGGCAAGATGAGGAGCCTGACGAGGAAAGTGAATAAGATAATCGCCAGACCCCAGCTGGACGTTAAGCCGTAGAAGAAGTCGAGCACCCAGATCATCGCATTTACCAGATAAGACAATTTAAAGCCCCCTCTCTTGCCGGCTCACCGCTCCCTCGTCCCCGGACCCGGGCACGGGATCGTATCCCCCTCGCGACAGCGGGTTACAGCGGAGAACCCTCCACGCAGCTAACAGCAGCCCGTACGCAGGTCCGTGAATTACGATGGCGTCCCGGGCGTACTTCGAACACGAAGGATAAAAGCGACAGGTAGGTCCTTTAAGAGGGGAAACCCAGCGCCTGTAGGCGTCGATCAGCCCTACGAGAACCCTCTCGGCAATCCTACGCACCACCATCACCGCTCCAGAGCTCCATCTTTCTGAGCAAGTCCTTCACCGCCCACTCCAGCTCCTGGAAACTTGCGGAAATCGCATTCTTCCGGACTATGAAGGCAAACTGTCCCGCTGCCTTAAGATTTCCCGCAGCTACCCTGAAAACCTCCCGTACTCTCCGTTTGACGCGATTTCTCGCCACTGCTTTTGCCGCTTTCCGCGGCACTGATATTGCGAGCCGCACCTCATTTTCAGGTTCCGGAAGATAGTACAGAACGAGGTACCGGTTAGCCCGAGACCGGCCCTGCTCCATAACCTGGGGAAACGACGCGGGTTTGAATCTGCCCATCATTCCTCAGCCGCGCAAAACGCATGTCGCCGGTCACGGCACTGGCGAGCTCCGGCATGTTGAAGGTCGATGCGAATCTCATCGACACCAACGGAACGAAAGCCGTCCATCGTCTCAAGCGCTGAGGACCGCGCGACCTTTCCGCCTTCTCCTCGCAATAACCTTTCGTCCTCCGGCGCTCGACATCCTCGCGAGGAACCCGTGGGTTCGTTGCCTCTTCCTTTTCTTCGGTTGATACGTGCGCTTCATCCCGCTTATCCCTCCACCGCCGGATGCGCTCCTGGAACCCAAAGCCAGGAATCGGAAAGAATTATATCTTGCCAGCAAAACGTGTGTCAAACAGACGGGTGCCGTTTTCCATTACATCCCTTGTTCCGGACCCCCCTATCCTGATATAGTTTCAACGGGACGCAGTCCCGAGAGCAACAGAATAATGAAACGCCGGCGAAAACCCGGCGTTTTCTGGCCTTTATCCACACCTGTTGATAACTCTGTGAATAGCCTGTGGGATCTTTATTCAACCCGGGGCGCGGCCGGAGCGCAGGGTACCAGCCGGCCTCCCGGCTTATCACCAACTTAATAGGGCAGAGGTATGCGGCGCCTTCTTCATGAACGGGGGTATATACATTCTCGAATACCCCCCATCGCATGGCGCCGTTTGTCCCACTCTTTGTATGCAACTAAATGCGAAAGGGTAGACCCGGTATGGCAAGCTTCGTGGAGAACACCTGGGAAAAAGTGCTTTCCACCGCCTCGGCGCGGCTCAACAACCCATCCTTCGAGCGGTGGCTCAGGCAGACCCGCCCGGTCCAATCGGGTGATGGCGCCCTGACCATCCTGGTACCTTCGGAATTCGCGCGTTCGTGGATAGAAAGCAAGTACAAGGACGTGCTTGCGTCGATCTGGCAGGAAATTTCAGGCAAGCCGTGTCCCATCCGGTTTCAGGTGCAAGAACCCGAGAAACCCTCCAGGAAGACTCTTTTCGACGAGGACACCCGACCCAAGGCGATGAGGAGGGCGGCGTCTCACAACGAAGAACAGCTTCGCGTACTGAACCCCCGCTACTCCTTTGAGAATTTCATCGTCGGCGCATCCAACCGCTTTGCCCACGCAGCGGCGCTGGCAGTGGCCGAGGCCCCGGCTAAAATTTACAATCCGCTCTTCATCTACAGTGACGTCGGCCTAGGCAAGACCCACCTCATGCAGGCTATCGCCCAGTACGTCATAGCCCATCACTCGCGCCTTCGCGTGTGCTATGTATCGTCAGAAACTTTTACCAATGACCTCATCACAGCCATCCAGGAAGGTAGTACGCCCCAATTCCGGAACCGGTACAGGGGAGTGGACCTCCTGCTCATCGACGACATTCAGTTCGTCGCCGGCAAGGAAGCTACCCAGGAAGAGCTCTTCCACACGTTCGATGCACTCCATCAGGCCTCCAAGCAGCTGGTGATCTCGTCGGACAGGCCTCCGAAGGATATCGCTACTCTGGAACACCGTTTGAGGACGCGTTTCGAATGGGGGCTCATATGCGATATTCAACCGCCGGACTTTGAAACGAGGGTGGCCATCCTCAGAAAAAAAGGCGAGCTCGAAGGCGTCGACGTTCCGCTGGACGTCTGCCAATACATAGCCGAGAGAATTCCGACCAACATTCGAGAATTAGAAGGCGCTCTCATCAGGGTGCTCGCCTATTCCTCTCTGAACCGGAGGCCGTTGGACGTAGAGCTGTGCCGCGAAGTCCTTCGCGGCCTGGTCCCCGACGAGCCGCGCAGGCCTATCACGATCCGGCGCATCCAAGAGGTCGTCGCAAGTCACTATAACATCGAGCTCGAAGACATGTGGGATAAGCGGCGTTCGAAGAACGTAGCTTTTCCCCGGCAAGTGGCAATGTACCTGGCAAGACAACTGACGGATGCTTCTTTACCGCGCATCGGCGAAGAGTTCGGTAAGCGCGACCATACCACCGTTCTTCACGCCTGCGAGAAGATATCTGAGGAGATAAAGAGGGATTCGTCCTTTGCTGCGACCATCGAGCTTTTGACGAAGAAGATCAAGGAGTCGTAAACGGATTTTTCGTTCGAACATCTGCTCTTGGTAAACGTTGTGGAAGTCGCGTTGATAGTCTGGGGAAAATGCGTGGACAACACCGATAAAACTGTGGATGCTTCAGACGTGTCGCGTTTTCAACCGGCAGTCAACAGCTTCTCCACAGACTCATCAACAAGGAGGAATGAAGCTCGTACAGGGTTAATAAAGACTTAAAACACCGTCCACAGTCCCTAATGTTACGACTGGGGATCAGTCTTACCGAACTGAAAACAGAGATAGGGTACGAAAGAGCTTGAGAGCTCTTGCAAACGACGTCTCTCGTTCAATCGCGGAAACGGGGGTCTCAGCATGGAATTCAGCCTGGACAAATCGCTACTCTCTTGGCTCGTCCAAACCGCTTCCAAGCCCATTCCAGCCAGAGCTACCCTGCCAGTCCTGAAGAATGTCCTCATAGAAGGAACCTCCGGCCAGATCACGGTTGCCGGTACAAACCTCGACTGGGGAATCAAAGTGACTATTCCCTGCCAATGCGAAAGCAACGGGTCAATGACGGTTAACTCCAAGCTACTGCAAGATGTCATAAGGACTCTTCCGCCTGGCGAAGTCAGGATGAGTCTTTCCGAGTCGGAGTGGTCGCTTCTGATAACCTCCGGAACTTCAAAAATGTACATAAATGCAAGCCCCGGAGAGGACTTTCCACCCTGGCCGGAAGAGGTCGATGACAACGAAATCGTTCTGGACAGAGACGTTTTTCGAAGGATGGTAGAAGTGGGGACAGCCTGCGCTGTCGCGAACGCTGCCAGGCCTCTTTGGGCCGCGTGTTTCATGGAGGTTAAGGATAACGAGCTGAGGATGGTCAGCACCGACCTGTTTTCCCTGGCTGTAGCGAGAACCGCGGTAAAAAGTCGGGAAATGGGTGTGATCGTGCTCGCCAGAGTACTGCAAGATCTCGCCTCCCTTCTTGATGACCAGGACCAGGAATCAATTCGGATCCGCATCGGTCAGAACCATGCATTCTTTTACCTGGGACCGGTCAGTGCTTTTGCCAGGTTAATCGAAGGTCAGTACTACGCCTACCAGCAGGTCATTCCCAGGTCTTTCCGTACTCAGGTGCGACTCGATACCGAACAGTTGATCGCCTCGGCATCCCGAGCTTCGGTGCTCGCGAGCGAGGAAGACAAGGCTATGCGGCTTCGCATCGGTCCCGGTACCGTTACGGTGAGGGCAGGTTCCAGCGATAAGGGCAGGATGGAAGAGGAAATTCCCGCAGAGGTAGAAGGCGACGAGATGGAGATATGCATCCAGTATCGCTACGCTCTTCTCGCGGCAAAGGGTGTCGGAACCGCTCGGACCGCGCTTAAAGCCACCGGCGAGGTCAGCCCGCTGGCCATCGAACCGGTGGACGACAACTCACCGGTTAAACCTACTTTTGTGGTTATGCCCATGAAGCCCGGGGCTTAGCGTGGGAGAGAGGAGAAGATACCGGTGGGTAACGCGGGACTGGAGACCGCATACGAGATTCTCTGCAAGGTCCTGGGAACTGATGGCAAGCTTGCCGCGGCCAGGCGGTACCGGGTATACGAGCTGTGGAACACCGTAGTCGGGCCGCGCATCGCGCGTCACGCCCAAGTCTTCCAGGTACAGGGTGCCGTTCTGACGGTAAAAACCTCGTCGCCGGTCTGGGCTCAAGAGCTCACCTTCATGAAGGAGGAGCTCTTGCAAAAACTCAATGCAGCTTTGCCTGGCGCCGCATTCGAGGATCTCCGCTTTGTGGTGGAGAGAAAGCCTGCATCATCCCAGGCAAAACGCGGCATGGCACAGACGCGCACGGGGCAAGCGGCAGCTGCCGGCTGCGTAGAGAAGGTAAACCAGGAGGTCTTTCCTCGTACCGGCCAACCCTCGGCGGGGCAACCGGCCGAGTTACAGTCATCGCTCCTTTTCCCCGACATACAAGACGAAAAACTCCGAAAGGCTTTCCTTGGCTGGTATAATGCCCTGAATTCCAGAGCACAAAAGCTCCTCTCCAGCGGCTACTCCCGCTGCCCTGACTGTGGAACCCTGCGGAAGACTGGTACCGATTGTCCGTATTGCAGAACCAGAAGGGAAAGAAAGGCCTACCTCCAAGCTTGGACTCTCTTGTGGACTCAGCCCTCCGTTGGCTGGCAAGAAATCTGCCGCCGGGTGGGTCCGGTGCACCCGGCCGTCCTTTTGGCTGCCCGTTCTCACGTGGAACATCTTTTGCTCCGACAGGTCCGGGCTTGTAGCGTGACAAAGAACCGTGCAAACCGCAAGCTTCTGGTCGAAACTCTGGAAAAGCTGGCCTCGCTCCGTGCTGGACGCCCCCTGAGCGAGATAGACGACGCTCTACTGGAAAGAATTCTTGGTAAGAACCACTTTAAGCTGCTCAAGGAGATGAATCCGTCGTGAGCGCTCCGAGCCTGGATATTGGCGGGGGCGTAATGGTGCCGGTAGAAAGTATCGTGTGCGTGCTTGGTTGGCAGGAAGCTCTCAAATGCAGGAGCAACCGGGACCTGGTCTCGTCGCTTCGCGCGCGGGGCAAAGTGACGGTACTCGGAGAGCGTGAACACCGCTCGCTGGTTATATGCACGAACGAGATCTATCTGTCGTTTTTGTCACCTGCAACCATCTCTTTGCGGGCCCGACGGCTGTAGAACTTCCTTTGGCGGCCCTGCCAAGCTGTGCTAACATTTCAGGGGTGGTTTGAAAGCCATGACTAAAACCGAGAACGGACGGAATGGATACTCTGCAAGCGAAATACAAATCCTCGAGGAACTCGAAGCCGTCCGCCAAAGGCCGGGCATGTACATCGGGAACACCGGCTCCGAGGGCCTGCATCACCTCATAAACGAGATCGTCGACAACGCCGTTGACGAAGCCATGAACGGCTACTGCGACCGGATCGACGTGATCCTGCACCGGGACGGGAGCGTCTCGGTGCGGGACAACGGACGCGGAATTCCCGTGGAGATCCACCCCAAAGCGGGTATCCCCGCAGTGGAAGTGGTCTACACCCGCCTTCACGCCGGAGGCAAGTTCGGAGGCAACGTTTACTACAAGGCAACGGGTGGTCTTCACGGCGTCGGTGCCTCAGTAGTCTGCGCCCTTTCGCAGTTTCTCGAAGTTGAAGTGATGGTAAACGGTGGCCGTTACTATATCAGGTTCGAGCGGGGCAAAACCGTGAAGCCTCTCAGGAGAATCGGCGACGCGGAAGGCACCGGGACGTACGTCCGGTTCTTGCCGGATCCCAAGATCTTCAAAAACCCCATTTTTGACTATGAGCGAGTAGCTGCGCGTCTCAGGGAGCTGGCGTATCTTCAGCAGGGCCTCACCATCACCCTCAAGGACGAGAGGGATGGCAGGGAAAGTGTCTTCGCCTTCGAGGGTGGGATTCGCGAGTTTGTCTTAGCCCTGAACAAGAACAAGGACGTGCTACACCCTACCCCCATTTACGGTTCGGCCGAGCGGGAAGGCGTTTCCGTCGAGTTCGCCATCCAGTACAACGACGGTTACCTCGAGAACTTGCTGTCCTTCGTCAACACCATCAGGACGGCCGAGGGTGGTACTCACGAAAGTGGCTTCAAGGCCGCCTTGACCAGGGTGATCAACGACCTGGCCCGGAAGGGGGGCGTCCTCAAGGAATCCGATCCTAACCTGTCCGGAGAAGACGTCCGGGAAGGCATGGTCGCCGTCCTTCATGTCAAGGTGAAGGATCCTCAGTTTGAAGGTCAGACCAAGACAAAGCTAGGCAACTCCGAGGTAGCTGGAATTGTGCAGGCGATTACCACCGACGTTCTGACCCAGTACTTCGCCGAGGATATGGCTCTGGCCAAGAAGATCGCCCAGAAGTCGGTGGTAGCTCAGCGGGCCCGGGAAGCCGCGCGACAGGCCCGGGAGCTCACGAAACGCAAGGGAGTCTTGGAGGTCACTCCGCTGCCGGGCAAGCTCACCGACTGTACCTCGCGGGACCCCAGCGAGTGCGAGCTGTTCCTCGTGGAAGGAGATTCCGCTGGAGGATCTGCTAAACAGGCCAGAGACAGGCGGTTTCAAGCTATCCTGCCGCTGCGAGGTAAGATACTGAACGTTGAGAAGGCCAGACTCGACAAGGCGCTGGCGCACGAGGAAATCCGAGCAATCATAACCGCAGTGGGTACCGGCGTGGGCGAGGACTTCGATTTATCCAAAGCTCGGTATCACCGGATCATCATCATGACCGATGCCGACGTGGACGGAAGCCATATACGTACCCTCTTGCTGACATTCTTTTACCGCTATATGCCCGGCATCATCGATGCGGGCTACCTGTACATCGCCCAACCACCTCTATACGCGGTCAAGAGGGGCAAGGCCATAACTTATCTCTACAGCGACGAGGAGCTCGAGGATTACTTGCGTAAGCACTCGAGGGACGGCCTGGAAATCCAGAGGTACAAGGGGCTGGGGGAGATGAATCCGGAGCAGCTGTGGGAGACGACCATGAATCCCGAGACCAGGACCCTAAAGCAAGTAACGGTTCAGGACGCGGTGGTCGCGGATGAGATTTTCACCATTTTGATGGGAGACAAGGTCGAACCGCGGCGAGAGTTTATCGAATCCCACGCCCATCTAGTGAAGAACCTCGACACCATCGCGTAGTCGTGGCTTTCGTGGGGCGGAGGTGACACAATGGCGACAAACGCGGGGATAGTAGAAACATTCATCGAGGAGGAGATGAAGCGCTCCTACATCGATTACTCGATGAGCGTCATAGTGTCGAGAGCCCTTCCCGACGTCAGGGACGGGCTCAAGCCCGTCCAGAGGCGCATCCTGTACGCTATGTACGAACAGGGGATGCGCCACGATAGACCATACAAAAAGTCGGCCCGCCTGGTCGGAGAGGTGCTCGGCAAGTACCATCCCCACGGTGACATGGCCGTCTACGACGCGCTCGTGAGGATGGCCCAGGACTTCAACATGAGGTACCCGCTGGTGGACGGTCACGGAAACTTCGGTTCGATTGACGGCGACGCCGCGGCGGCCATGCGCTATACCGAGGTGCGGATGGCCAAAATAGCCGGCGAGCTCCTCGCCGACATCGAGAAAGAAACCGTGGACTTCGGACCCAACTTCGACGATACGCTGAAAGAACCCCTGGTTTTGCCCGCGAAGATACCGAATCTCCTGATAAATGGTTCTTCTGGTATCGCCGTCGGGATGGCGACCAACATACCCCCGCACAATCTCGGAGAAGTGGTAGATGCCCTGGTTGCCTTGATAGACGATCCCGAGGCGGATAACGATAAGCTTATGGAGTACATAAAGGGGCCGGATTTCCCCACCGGCGGGCTCATAACCGGCCGCGATCGCTTGAGAGTCCTTTACACCACGGGTCGCTCCATCATAACGGTGAGGGCGAAAACCCGCATCGAACGCCAAAAGCAGAAGAACGTCATCATCGTAGATGAACTTCCGTACCAGGTTAACAAGGCCAACCTTTTAGAACAAATAGCCCTCCTCGTCCGGGACAAAAAAATCCAGGGCGTTTCGGACATAAGGGATGAAAGCGACAAAACAGGTCTCAGGGTTGTGGTGGAAGTCCGCAAAGATACCGATCCCGAGGTGGTGTTACGCCAGCTTTTCAAGCACACCGCCCTTCAACAAAGTTTCGGTGCTATCATGCTTGCCCTGGTTCACGGAAGACCGCTGGTGCTCGACCTCAAAGGAATGCTCGGGCACTACCTCGAGCACCGCAAAGAGGTTGTGATCAGGAGAACTGCATATGACCTGAGAAAAGCCGAAGAGCGGGCTCACATCCTCGCCGGTTTGGAGATCGCTCTGGCGAACCTGGACGAGGTAATCGCCCTCATTCGAGCTTCGGCGTCCCCGGACGAAGCTCGCAAGGGACTCGTAGCACGGTTCGGCCTTGACGAAACCCAGGCCAATGCCATACTGGACATGAAGCTCGAACGACTCACCAAACTCGAGAGGGACAAAATCATTCAGGAGCGACGGGCCCTTCTGAAAGACATCGAATATTACCGGGCAGTGCTGGCTTCGGAAAAAATGGTGCTGGGCATAATTCGCAAAGAGCTCCTGGAGATTAAAGAGGCCTACGGGGACAAGCGCAGAACTCTAATTGTGGACGAAGTAGAAGAGATCAGCGACGAAGACCTCATCATCGAAGAAGATGTGGTTGTGCTGCTCACCCACGCCAACTACGTAAAGAGGATGCCGCTCGGTGTTTACAGAAACCAGCGAAGAGGGGGTATAGGCAGCACCGCAATGGACACCAGGGAGTCTGACTTCGTCGAGAGGGTCGTGATCACCACGACCAAGAAGTCACTTCTGGTGTTCTCCGATGCCGGGAAAGCCTATTGGCTTAGGGTCTACGACATACCCGAGGCCGGAAGGCACGCCAAGGGTTATCCGGTTGGGAAGCTTCTCCCGTTGGCGGAAAACGAACGGCTCACCGCCCTCATCCCCGTAGACGCTGAGTCCAAAGGCGATCTGTTTTTCGTAACCAAGTACGGCGTGGTTAAACGCACTCCGGTGGATGCGTTTCTGAGCGCTCGGCGGAACGGGGTAGCCGCGATAAACCTCAAGGAAAACGACCAGCTTGTCCTCGCGCGATTGGTCGAGCCCGGCGATGAGATCGTCATAGGAACCCATAACGGCAAGGCTTTGCGGTTGAGTGTGGACTCGGTGCGGGTTATGGGGCGGACTGCTGCAGGGGTAAAGGGAATTCGGCTCGAAGAAGGAGACTACGTGATCGGTGCCGACCCGATAAGCCCTGGTAGCCTGGTCCTCACCGTCACCGAGAAGGGATACGGCAAGTGCACGCCGGCGGAAGAATTCCCGCTCAGAAACCGGGGTGCACTAGGCGTCAAGGCGGCAAGGTTGACGGAGTACGCAGGCAAGTTAGCCGCCTTGCGCGTGGTCAGGGTGGGCGATGAGGCGGTGTTGGCTACCGCTCAGGGTGCCGTTATTCGGCTGGCCATCAGCCAGGTCAAACAGCTCCACCGGGACACGGCGGGGGTAAGGCTCATGAAGGTAGACCCCGAGGACAGGGTGAGTGCCGTGGCCATTCTCGAGGGGAGCTAGCCTATGACCGGGAAATACACCATCCTCGATCACCAGGCTGACGCGAGGGTCAGGGCGGAAGGTCGGGATTTCGCGGAGACGCTACGCGCCCTGTGTCTGGGTATGTGGTCCCTGATGGTAGACCTGCAAGCGGTCCCGGACAAAGAGAGATGGGAAGTCGCTGCCGAAGGTGATGACGAGGAGGAGCTCGTTGTGAAGCTCCTCAACGAGCACCTGTACCGACTTGCGGGAGAAGGACTCGTTGTCAGAGACCTCCTCGTTACGTTTCCCGAGCCGCGCTTGGTTCTGACCAGGTGTCGGGGAGCAACCGTGGAAGACGGTGTGGAGATTTTCAGAGAGGTGAAGGCTGCCACCTACAACGACATCTTAATCACCCCAACTCTGATGGAAGTGACGTTTGACCTGTAACGCAAGGAAGTTTCAGCAGCTCAAGGCATACTATCGATGGAAATGACTACCCGGGCTTCATCGGCCGTTTTTCAAAATGCCGGAAAGAAGGTGAACCGTATGGCGACCAGTCCTCCGATCCAAAGAGTAGGCAGGTGTCGTTTCGTCATACCCAGAGATGCCCAGCGTGGCATGAGAGTTCCTTGCTACATCTTTGCCGGGGAGGACTTTCTGGAGGACATAAAGGGCACAAAAGCTCTGGAGCAGGCAATCAACGTCGCGCATCTTCCGGGCATAGTCATGGCGTCCATTGCCATGCCTGACATACACGAGGGGTACGGCTTTCCCATCGGCGGCGTGGCCGCTTGCGACCTGGACGAAGGGGTCATTTCTCCCGGAGGAGTAGGCTACGACATCAACTGCGGTGTCAGGCTCTGCCGGTCGGATCTGACGCTGGACGAAGTCAAGCCCCGGATAAAAGAGATCACCGATGCCATATTCCAGATGGTGCCCAGCGGCGTCGGTAAGGAGGGAAAACTGTCTCTGTCCAGAAGCGAGACCGATGAGCTTCTGGTCAAAGGGGCCAGATGGGCTCTGGAAAAGGGGTACGGGTGGCCTGAAGATATCGAACGGTGCGAGGAAGGAGGGGCCCTGGCCGGGGCCAACCCTTCCGCGGTTTCCCGAAAGGCATACGAACGCGGCAAAGGTCAAGTTGGGACGCTCGGTTCGGGGAACCACTTCATCGAAGTAGGTTACGTTGAGGAAGTGTACGACGAAAAGACGGCGAAAGCATTCGGCCTGTTTAAAAACCAGATCGTGTTCTGGGTACATTCGGGTTCAAGGGGTTTTGGGCATCAGGTTTGCCAGGACAATCTGGACGTGATGAGGAAAACCACGGAAAAATACGGGATAAAGCTCCCGGACAGGCAGCTGGATTGTGCTCCCTTCAAATCTCCCGAGGGACAGGCGTATTTCGGAGCCATGGCCGCCGCGGCCAATTACGCGTGGGCAAACCGGCAGGTTCTTCTGCATCTCGTAAGAGAAGCTGTCTCCAGGGTATTCGGTAGTAGCGCGGAGGCCCTGGGTATGAAACTCGTCTACGACGTAGCTCACAATATCGCCAAGATCGAGGAGCATGAGGTGGAGGGCCAGAAGAAAAAGCTCGTGGTTCACAGAAAGGGTGCCACCCGCGCTTTCCCCGCCGGTCATCCTGCCTTGCCCGCTATTTATCGGGAGTCCGGGCAACCCGTCCTGGTTCCGGGCGACATGGGCCGGGCGTCTTACGTGCTGGTGGGCACTTCCGAGGCAATGCGGGACTCCTTTGGTTCCGCGTGCCACGGGGCGGGTCGGGCCCTGTCCAGGCAGCAGGCCAAGAGAACCATGTCCGCGGAGGAGCTCCTGAACGAGCTTTCTTCCCGTGGAGTCTACGTGCGGTCTGCCACAGTGAAGGGTCTTATAGAAGAAGCTCCTCAAGCTTACAAGGACGTGGACGATGTGGTGGAGGCGACGGTAGCGGCGGGTTTGGCCAGGAAGGTCGTAAAAACCCGGCCACTGGGAGTCGTCAAAGGATGAGGAGTCCTGAACCGGCTTTGAACTTCTTCAGTCTCTGACACGGAGGGAGATGCCTGATGACTGAAATCGAACGGAAAGCCGAAATAGGGGTCATCGGAGGCACCGGGTTTTATGAGTTCCTTTCGGACGTGAGGGAAATCAAGGTGGACACGCCTTATGGCGCTCCGTCGGACCTCATCGCCTTAGGAGAAATTCATGGAAGAAAAGTGGCCTTCCTGCCCAGGCACGGCCGGAACCACCAGTATCCTCCGCACATGGTGAATTACAGGGCAAACCTTTGGGCCCTCCATCAAGTGGGATGCACGCGGATCATCGCCCCGTGTGCGGCGGGGAGTCTCCAGCCGGACATAGCACCGGGAGACTTCGTCTTTTGCGACCAGTTTGTGGACAGGACTACCGGAAGGAAAGACACGTTTTACGACGGTCCTAGAGCGGTTCACATATCCACCGCCGACCCGTATTGCCCGGAAATGAGGGCTGTTGCCATTGCCAAAGCCAAGAAACTCGGCCTCAGACACCACGAGACAGGCACCATCGTCGTAATTCAGGGACCACGCTTTTCGACAAGGGCGGAATCCAGGTGGTTCTCCGGCATGGGCTGGCACGTCATCAACATGACCGGGTATCCCGAAGTCGTGCTGGCCCGAGAGCTCGGGATGTGCTACTTAAATATCTCCCTCATCACCGACTACGATGTCGGGCTGGAAGGTCGTCCCGACATAAGGCCGGTGAGTCATGAGGAAGTGGTGAGGGTCTTTTCCGAAAACAATCAGAAGCTCAGGGAACTGATAAGCGAGATCATACGGGACCTGCCGGAGCAGAGGGGTTGCTCGTGTCAGAAGGAGCTCCTGCTTGCCATGCCCCCCGAGAAATAGGGGCCCCGGTTTGCCCGACCGAGAACCGGAAGAGGTGAAGGCAGTTGGTAGATGTGCTAGTCTGGCGGGGAGATGAACTGGATCTCCTTGACCAGCGCCTGCTTCCCGAACGCGTGTCTTACGTTACATGCCGCGACTGGAGCGACGTCGCGCGCGCCATCGCGGATATGGTCGTCAGGGGAGCGCCAGCAATTGGCATCGCCGCCGCATATGGCCTCGCTCTAGGAGCCCGAGAAGCTGCCCGAAATGCGAAAGGAGATGACTCCTTCCGCGCTTCGCTCCGGGAAATGAGCGACCTCCTCAAAAAGGCGAGGCCCACCGCAGTAAATCTAATGTGGGCCGTCGATAGAGTTCTTTCCCGGGGGATGGCGGCGCTTTCTCAGGGGGGAATTGCGGACGCTGTGGCCGCCATGGAACAGGAGGCCGCCGCAATAGAAAGGGAAGACATCGAAGGTAACATGGCTATTGGCAGGCATGGGGCAGCTCTTATCCCCCCTGGCTCGTCGGTACTCACTCATTGCAACGCGGGAGCACTTGCCACAGGAGGCTTTGGAACCGCGCTAGGAGTGATAAGACAGGCCTGGAAAGATGGGAAACTCCGCATGGTCTATGCGGACGAGACAAGGCCTTTTCTGCAGGGAGCAAGGCTCACCGCCTGGGAACTGATGCAAGATGGCATTCCCGTGACGCTCATAGTGGACAGCGCAGCTGGTTACCTCATGGCCCGCGGACACGTCGGTGCGGTCATCGTGGGTGCCGACCGCATAGCCAGGAACGGAGACGTCGCCAACAAAATCGGCACATATTCGCTGGCGTGCCTTGCCGCGACTCATCGGATACCCTTTTACGTGGCGGCGCCGTTTTCCACTATAGACCTGGCAACTCCTTCAGGCGACCGGATACCCATCGAAGAGCGGAACGAGGATGAAGTTAGGACGGTCATGGGTAAAGATATCGCCCCTAAGGGCGTTAAGGTGTGGAATCCGGCATTCGACGTAACGCCAGCGGGTCTGGTAACGGCCATCATTACGGAGAAAGGGGTGATCACCCCGCCCTTTGAAGAAAATCTCGTCAAACACGCCTCAGAGCCGGTTCCCTCACGGCCGGAAGAACGCGGGTTTGAAACCGGTCGTTTGTGACGTTCGCGTCGTGAAAAATGACGCGACGAAGCTACTTGGGGGATGTTGCGTCAGAGCTGAGGATGACATATAATAAGGGCTGCCGGGCGAGAGTAGTTTAGTGGTAGAACATCGGCTTCCCAAGCCGAGGGTCGCGGGTTCGAATCCCGTCTCTCGCTCCACTTTTATTTTCTGTAGCTGACCTGACACTCCACCTCGACCTCACCACACCTCCCGCCTTTTGCGCTAGCGTGTCTCGGCAAGTCCATCTACGTCCACGAAACTCCTTTACCCTTCGTTCCGCGCCTGTATCCTCCATCACGCCACAGCCGCGTCGTGAATATTATGGCGTGACTCTTAAACTGGCCTTTGACTTCCTTGAAACAACCAAGGGGAGGTGTGCATCAGGTGCCGTTTTACCTCACCAGGCCGAATCTCGTACTGAACGGGGGATTCGAAGAAGGGCTCGCGGGCTGGACCAACGTTTCCAACGTCGGTCTTGAGGGGCGGCCCAATTCCCACGAGGGACTGGCCGCTGCCGCCATGGGAAAACCCAACAACACGCTGACAGCTCTCATGCAGCAGGACGTGCCAATCTGCCCCCGACGGTTTTACAGGCTCATCCTCTACGTCGCGGGTTTGCTGGTGGCACCGGCGGACCTGACGATCGATCTGAGGTGGCTCGACACCACCGGAACGGACCTGGGTACTGCTCTTGAAGGACCGAGTCCGGTGCTGGTGCCTGCGGTGACCATTGGCGCGGCAGCTACGGGTGCTTACAGGGCCATAGTCATTTACACAGCTCAGGCGCCTTCCACAGCTGTCGCGGCGAGGATCATCCTGAGCAAGGCCCCGGGCGCAGAAGGCAACCTCGTCCTCGTCGATGACGTGCTGCTCGAGCAGCAGGGCTAGGCATGCGGAGGAGGTGGTATGAGTGATTTCCGCACCAAGAGGAAACCTGGTTAAGAATCCCGGGTTTGAGCTGGGACTGGCATTTTGGGAAACTCCCCCGACTCTCACCGACTTGACCCTGAGAAACGTGAGGGTCACCGACCTGACCTCCCACTCGGGCCTCGCCATGCTGGGTATGGGCGTTGAGGCCCCCGGCCAGCCTGCAGCTGTCTACCAGGATGTTTGCGTAGCCCCGGGACGCATTTATCAACTGAGCTTCGCGGTAGCCGGCGCCGCGGCGAACCCGGCTGACCTGTTGGTGGAAGTGCGCTGGCTTGATGCCGACGGCGAGGATTTAGGACTGGCCTACTCGGCTCTTGTCCCCTCCGGTACCATCGGAGCTGCTGGGACCGGCGGATGGACGCTCCACACCGGGGTTACCGATGAAGCTCCAATGGGAGCTAGATTCGCCCGGATTTCCCTCACCAAGGGGGCAGGCACCGCGGAGCTGTTCGTGGACGATGTCTTCTTCTGCGAACTAGCTTAAACCCAAACCGAGGAGGTGCGGTAATGTTCTTCACAGCGGTCAAGGGTAACTTGGTTGCGAACGGAGGGTTCGAGACGGGTACCGTGGGGGCGCCGCCGCCAGAATGGCAGTCCAGCAATGTTGCCATCGTCGGAGCCACCCTTGCCCACACGGGAGCTCAGGCCGCTTCCTTGGGCCAGGTTACGCCGAGCGACCCCGCGATGCTTTTTCAGGACATCCCGGTTATACCGGGTAGACGTTATCAGCTCACGTTTGCGTGGGGCGTAAACGGTACGGCCGCCGGCGACCTCGCGGTCTCAGGCATATGGCTGTCAGCTACCGGGCTGGAGATCGGGCAAGGGTTGTACGTGTTCATTTCCGGTGTTCCATCTCCCGCACCCGCGGCGGGCTTTTACGTGACAGTGACGGCCTTGACGGATACGGTGCCTGCCGAGGCGGCCTTTTGCCGACTTCTCTTCACCAGGTCGCCCTCGCTTACCGCCACGGATCCCACGGTCATCGACGACGTCACCTTTGCCGACTTGAACTGAGCGCGGCAATGAAACAGAACGGCTCGCCGAGAGTGAGTTTGCCGGCTGAAGGGCGCCGGCAAACTCTGTTCCTGATGGGGGCGAACCGGTGCAAGGCGAACCGCAGGGGGGCGATATTTGACCTGAAAACCGGCGCTGCGGCCGGTTGTGCCGCCAGACCTCCCCGAGAACCACTGTTGCTCCGGGGGTTGCGTTCGTGTAGAATTGGCTTTGGCTGTGCTCCGGACACGGCCCCCGGACGGCAGAGTTGTTCCGTCACAGCCCCGAAGAAATCTCGGGAGATCGAGCCGGCGTAGCTCAGCGGTAGAGCAGCCGATTCGTAATCGGCAGGTCATGGGTTCGAATCCCATCGCCGGCTCCACGCACTTTGAATACGCCGCGACCCTGGCACCTAAAGCGAGGCTCCATCCTCCGGTACGATGATGGCCTAGCGCCGCAGAACCCTCCCCGGACGCCTACCCGTGTGCCTCCCGTCTTTTACCACAGTCACGCCGTTAACCAACACTTGAAGGATTCCCTTGGCGTAGTGGTGGGGGTCCGTGTAGGTAGCTACGTCGGCAATTTCGTCTGCATTGAACAGGACAAGGTCGGCCCACATTCCCTCCCGGACGAGACCCCTGTCTTGGAGGCCGAGACGCATAGCCGGTAGAGAAGTCATCTTCCTGACGGCTTCTTCCAAGCGCAAGGTTTTTTCTTCCCTGACGTACTTGCCCAGTATTCTGGCAAAAGTTCCGTACGACCTCGGGTGAGGCTGACCTTTGGCGGTCTCCTTCTTAAGGGCTCTTGCATCTGAACCTACCATTACCCACGGTTGCCTCATGACGGTCTTAACATCATCTTCGCTCATAGCGAAGTTCACTATTTGCACGACGCCCATGTTTCGCTCAAGTAGCCCGAGGCAGGCTTCCTCCGGCGAAACCCCGAGGAACCCGGCGATGTCTGCAACGCTTTTACCGACGAACTGGGCGTCGAATACTGAGGAGACGTTGGCTATCACCAGGTCGGACCAGAAGTCGCGTCCCGAGATAGCCTCGATTATCCGCCCCCGCTCAACGGGATCCCTCATGCGGCGGAGGGCAGCTTCCCTGCCGCCTTCCCAAACCCACGATGGTAGGAAGGCCCCGAGTCCGGTAGAAGAAGCGATATACGGGTATTGATCGGCGGTGACATCGAGGCCGGAGCGTCTGGCGCGTTCGATGATCTCGATTGCCTCCGTAACTTTTCCCCAATTAGCCTTGCCCGCCGCCTTGAAATGGGATATCTGGACGGGGACATCCGCTTCCCTTCCAATACGCAACGCTTCTTCGATAGCTTCGAGGAGATTCGGGCCCTCGTTTCTCATATGGGTGAAATACACGCCCCCGCGCGAAGCAGCTACCTTGGCCAACTCTATAATCTCTTCTGTTTCCGCGTACACGCCCGGGACATAGATGAGGCCAGTGGATATCCCCCAGGCTCCCTGATCCATCGCTTGAGCGACGAGGCGCTTCATGAGGTTCATCTCGTCGGCGGTGGGAGCCCGCATGGCAGAACCCATCACCTGGCGCCTCACGGACCCGTGACCGACCAGGGCAGCTACGTTGACGCTGATGCCGTTTGTCTCGAGCAAGTCCAGGTACGATGCCATGTCCGTCCACGAAGGTTTGAAGGTCTCGTCACCTTCTTCATCGCCGTCATCAGGTCCCATACCCCGCGGAGCGGCGGACGCTCCGCACTGGCCGATGATTTCCAGCGTGACACCTTGCATGACCTTGCTATCGCAGGTCGGGGTAGTTACCAGCGCCTGATCCGAGTGGGAATGAGCATCGATGAAGCCCGGGCAAAGGTAATTGCCGGCGCAGTCAACCTCCTCACGGCCCTTTCCCTCCACCATACCGACTTTGGCTATTCGCCCATCCTTTATCGCGACGTCGCCTTTATACCAAGGTGCACCCGTTCCGTCCAGGATCCGGGCGTTCCTGAAGACCAAATCGTACATGGCGGACTTCCTCCCCGAATCGAGACTATACTTGTCCCCCTTTTTTCTTCGACCACCGAAGATCCTTCTTTCGGAGAAAAAACCCTTAGACGAGCTTCGTTTCCTTGTGGATATTGCTGGCAATATGACTTGACGTGCCATTGGGCGGGTAACTTGACGCTTAGTTCACCCATTTGTTAGTGTCTTTTTAAATAGAGGTGTCTAAGTGATTATGCGTGCTAACGCCGAATGGACCGGCGACTTGCACGAAACGTGCTCTTCGGAGCACGGCTTTTTGTGTTACAGAGGATAGATCAACAATCCAAGAGGGAGGCAGTACTCGTGGGAAAGATCATCGAAATCCGTTGGCACGCCAGAGGAGGGCAGGGGGCTAAGACCGCATCGACGCTTCTTGCCGAGACCTGTCATGCCGCCGGCAAGTACGTCCAGGGTTTCCCGGAGTACGGGCCCGAAAGGATGGGGGCGCCTATGCGCGCATTCAACCGAGTGGGAGACGACCCGATAACCATCCACGCTCCGGTGGAACACCCGGACTTCGTGTTGGTGCTCGATCCGACGCTCCTGGGCTCGATAGACGTGTCTGAAGGACTTCGACCGGGAGGGACGGTGCTCATCAATACCACGCTCTCGCCCGAAGAAGCTCGCAAGAGACTACCCCTGAAAGAAGGGAAGATTGCCACAGTCGATGCTTCCGGAATTTCCCTGGCGACAATTGGAAGGGACATCCCCAACACCCCGATGATGGGTGCATTGATGAGGCTTTCCGGGATAATTCCTTTCGACCTGTTCCTCGAAACCATAAGAAAGGACTTGCTGAAGAAATTTCACGGGAGGACGAATGTGGTTGAGGGCAACCTCAAGGCGATCAAGAGAGCTTATGAAGAGGTGAAATCAGAGTGACTGAGTTAAAGTCGGCCAAAGACATTCCGATAGGCGGGATTATCGCCTCGCCCGGCAATTCCAGGTCCTACAGGACGGGTGAGTGGAGAAGTCAGCGACCCGTATGGATCCCCGAGGGGTGCGTCCATTGCCTTATTTGCTGGGTTTATTGTCCCGACAGCGCGATAGAGGTCGAAGACGGGAAGATGAAGGGGATCGATTACAGCCACTGCAAGGGTTGCGGGATTTGCGTTCGTGAATGCCCAAGAAAGGAAAAGGCGTTGAGGCTCGAGCGCGAGTCCTGAAGTAGCCAAACGGTGGGAGCTTTTTCGATCCAAGGAGGGTTATCTAGCGATGGCATCAAGACAACACGTGGCGATGACCGGCAACGAGGCGGTCGCCCACGCCATGAGGCAAATCAACCCCGACGTGGTGGCGGCTTACCCCATTACACCTCAGACCGACATAGTGCAGTTTTTCTCGCAGTTCGTAGCAGACGGAGTGGTCAAAACCGAATTCGTCACCGTAGAGAGCGAGCATTCGGCGATGTCCGCGACCATAGGCGCAGCCGCTTCCGGGGCCAGGGCGATGACCGCCACGTCTTCGCAGGGACTGGCGCTCATGTGGGAAATGCTTCACATAGCTTCCGGGTACAGGCTGCCCATAGTTATGCCCGTAGTTAACAGGACGCTTTCCGGACCCATCAACATCCATTGCGATCACTCGGACACCATGGGTGCCCTGACCACGGGTTGGATCCAGCTGTACTCCGAAAGCGCCCAGGAAGCTTACGACAACATGATACAGGCGGTTAGGATAGCGGAACATCCGGATGTTCAGCTTCCGGTCATGGTCTGTCAGGACGGATTCATTACCAGTCACGGCATAGAGAACCTGGAAGTCCTCTCGGATGAGGAAGTCGCCCAATTCATCGGTGAGTACAAGCCCGTGTATTCGGTGCTTGACGTCAATAGGCCCATCACCGTCGGCCCGCTTGTTCTTCCCGACTACCTCTTCGAAATGAAGTTTCAGCAGGCCAAAGCGATGGAGGCAGCTCGGCGCGTCATCCTGGAGGTGGGCAAGGAGTACGGTCGCTTGACCGGAAGAGAGTATGGTTTCTTCGAGGGCTACAGGCTCGAGGATGCCGAGAGGGTCATAGTGGTTCTGTCATCGACCGCCGGTACTACCAGGGTTGTCGTGGACGAGCTGAGGCGAAAGGGAGAAAAAGTGGGTCTCTTGAAGCCCAGGGTCATAAGACCGTTCCCCGCCAGTGAATTAAGAGAAGCCTTGTCCCATGCACGGGCCGTCGCGATCATGGACAGGGCGGAGACCTTCTCCACGCAGGGCGGGCCTCTGTTTTGCGAAATCAGAGCGGCGTTTTACGACGCTCCCGAAAGACCTCTCATGAGAAATTACATCTTCGGACTCGGCGGACGGGATGTCGGGACGTCTCAGATCGAAAAGGTGTTTGCGGATCTGGCAGCCGATCTCGCCAGAGGTTCGGTGAAGACGCCCGTCAGCTATCTCGACGTCAGGGAATAGGAGGCCTGGATCATGGCTACTTTAAGAGAGCTTTCGAGGATGCCTGAAATGCTTGTGCCCGGGCACCGGATGTGCGCTGGGTGCGGCGCCCCTATAGTCGTCAGGCAGGTTTTGAGAGCGGCGCACGGGCCGGTAGTCGTAGCAAACGCCACCGGCTGCCTCGAGGTTTCCACGACCGTATATCCGTTTACCTCCTGGCAGTGCCCGTGGATTCACACTGCCTTCGAGTCAACTGCCGCGTCCCTGAGCGGTGTGGAAGCTGCATACAAGTCCCTGAAAAGACAAGGTAAGATCTCGCAGGAGATTAAGTTCGTAGCTTTCGGCGGCGACGGCGGCACGTATGACATTGGACTTCAGAGCTTATCGGGCGCGCTCGAGCGAGGGCACAAGATGGTATACGTTTGCTACGATAACGGCGCCTACATGAATACCGGAATTCAAAGGTCGTCGGCGACTCCAAAAGGCGCTGAGACTACGACCAGCCCGGTAGGCAAGGTGCAAGCGGGAAAGCCGAGGAGCCGGAAAGACCTGACGAAGATAGTGGCGGCCCACAACATCCCTTACGTAGCTCAGGTGTCGCCTGCCCACTGGAACGACCTTTACGCCAAAGCTGAGAAGGCCTTTGCCGCCGACGGACCGGCGTTCCTGAACGCTATCGCTCCGTGCCCCAGGGGATGGCGGCACGACTCCTCGGAGACCATCGAGATGTGTCGGCTTGCCGTGGACACCTGCTTCTGGCCGTTATATGAGGTGGAAAACGGTAAGATTCGAGTAACCTACAAGCCAAAGGAAAAGAAACCTCTCGTGGAGTTCTTAAAACGTCAGGGACGGTTTAATCATTTGTTCAAACCAGGCAACGAGGGTCTTCTTGAGGAACTCCAGCAGGAAGTGGACAGACAGTGGGAGGCTCTCCTAGCTCAGTCCGAATCGTAAGGCCCGAGAGGGAGTACCCGGGCACGGCCCCATCGTGCTTCCGAGGTTCTTTGTCGCTCGGTTGCTGCGCGGGAAGGTGAATCTTGAGAGAGCAGGCGGCGCATACTGAGCGCCGCACCAGTCGCGAAATCGCGCGGGCAGGCCCCCAGGTTTTGCGACGACGTATGTCGTGGAGCTCGCCCGCGCGGTCTCGTTCCAACGCCATCTGGGGGTGTTTTAAGGTGGCCCCGAAGCGTGTGGAAGGAGGGTCTGTCTCGTGAGCGGCGTAAGGGTTAGGTTCGCCCCCTCCCCAACGGGTTATCTGCACATAGGAGGGGCTAGAACCGCCTTATTTAACTGGCTGTTCGCCCGCCGCACAGGCGGCACGTTTGTTCTGCGGGTGGAAGACACCGACGCGGACAGGACCATCACTGATTCCGCAGAGAGGATGATGGAAAGCTTTCGTTGGCTGGGTCTGACGTGGGACGAGGGACCTGGCGTGGGTGGAGGGTTCGGCCCCTACTTTCAATCTCAGCGTCGCGATATCTACGCAAAGTACGCCGGCGTCCTCCTGGAAAGGGGCGAAGCTTACCGCTGCTACTGCACGCCGGAGGAACTGAAAGCAGCGCGGGAGGAGGCAAAGCGTTCCGGCCGCTTCGTCGGATACAACGGAAGATGCCGGCACCTTTCGGAGGAGCAAATCCGGGCGTTTGAAGCAGAGGGACGGAAACCGGCGCTGCGGTTGAAGACTCCGCTGACTGGCACGACAGTAGTGAAAGACATCATCCACGGCGACGTCTCTTTCAATAACGAAGAAATATCCGATTTCGTCATCATGAAATCCGACGGCTACCCCACGTACAACTTCGCGTGCGTCGTGGATGACCACCTCATGGGGATAACCCACGTGATCCGGGCCGACGAACACTTATCCAACACGCCCAAGCAACTCATGATCTACCGCGCATTCGGATGGACGCCGCCGGAATTCGCGCATGTTCCGATGATCCTCGCCCCAGACCGGTCCAAACTATCCAAGCGTCATGGTGCTCAGAGCGTTGAGGAATTCAGGGACGCGGGATACCTTCCGGAAGCCATAGTGAATTACATCGCACTTCTCGGATGGACTCCTCCCGACCCGTCCAGGGAAATTCTTTCCCTCGAGGAGATGGTGCGCCAGTTTGACTTGAACAAAGTGTCGGCCACGCCCGCCGTTTACGATGTGACCAAACTCACCTGGATGAACGGATATTATATGCGCACCATCGATTTGGACCGTCTTACCGGTCTTTACGCCGATTTCGCCGTGAGATCGTCACTTCTGCAACGCTACGAAGTGCGTGAAAGGTGGGAATGGTTGAAAAAGGTTGTATCCGCGCTCAGGGAAAGGGCGCGGACTCTCACGGAAATGGTCGAAGCCTCCGTTTACTTCTTCCGAGATCCCCAGGAGTTCGACCCTGCGGGGGTGAAAAAGTACTTTCAGGACCGAAATATCGCCAATTTGCTACGAAAATGCGTTGATACCTTGAAACTCGTGGATAATTTCGACGCCGCTACGCTGGAGGTACGCTATAGGGAGCTGGCCGAAAGAGAGGGAGTGAAGGCCTCCGCGCTTATCCATCCGACCCGCCTGGCCATCACGGGACGGACGGCGGGTCCGGGACTCTTTGAAATCATG
>JADBKE010000018.1:0-62500 GCA_014896535.1 Candidatus Fermentithermobacillaceae bacterium | reverse complement strand
CGTATAGCGTAGGTGATGGACAACCGGTTGATATTCCGGTACCGCCGTGAGGAGCGATGGGGTGACGCAAAGAGGAGGACCTGGCCGGGTGTTGGTTTCCGGTCCAAGCACCGAGGATAGCCCTCCAGGGAAATCCGGAGGGTGGTTCTGAGGTGTGATGGCGAGGGAAATTAGAGTACCGAAGCAGGTCTGTCCCGTGTTGCCGAGAAAAGCCTCTAGCGCTCCGGAAGGAGCAATCCTCATGGCGCCCGTACCGCAAACCGACACAGGTAGGCGGGGAGAGAATCCTAAGGCGCGCGGGATAACCCTCGTTAAGGAACTCGGCAAAATGACCCCGTAACTTCGGGAGAAGGGGTGCCCCCGAAAGGGGGCCGCAGAGAAACGGCCCAAGCGACTGTTTAACAAAAACACAGGTCTCTGCTAAGCCGAAAGGCTAAGTATAGGGGCTGACGCCTGCCCAGTGCCGGAAGGTAAAGGGGAGGGGTTAGCGCGAAAGCGCGAAGCTCCGAACCGAAGCCCCGGTGAACGGCGGCCGTAACTATAACGGTCCTAAGGTAGCGAAATTCCTTGTCGGGTAAGTTCCGACCCGCACGAATGGCGTAACGACTTGGGCGCTGTCTCAACGAGGGACCCGGTGAAATTGAATGACCTGTGAAGATGCAGGTTACCTGCGACTGGACAGAAAGACCCCGTGGAGCTTTACTGTAGCCTGACATAGGATTTTGTTGTTTCATGTACAGGATAGGTGGGAGGCGGGGAACCACTCTCGTCAGGGGGTGGGGAGCCGAAAGTGGGATACCACCCTTGGAACAACGAAGTTCTAACCTGGGGCCCGAGACGGGTCCGGGGACGGTGTCAGGTGGGCAGTTTGACTGGGGCGGTCGCCTCCTAAAAGGTAACGGAGGCGCCCAAAGGTTCCCTCAGCGCGGTTGGAAATCGCGCGTGGAGTGCAAAGGCAGAAGGGAGCTTGACTGCGAGAGAGACATCTCGAGCAGAGACGAAAGTCGGGCTTAGTGACCTGGTGGTTCCGGGTGGAAGGGCCATCAATCAACGGATAAAAGTTACCCCGGGGATAACAGGCTGATCCCGCCCAAGAGTCCACATCGACGGCGGGGTTTGGCACCTCGATGTCGGCTCATCGCATCCTGGGGCTGGAGCAGGTCCCAAGGGTTGGGCTGTTCGCCCATTAAAGCGGTACGTGAGCTGGGTTCAGAACGTCGTGAGACAGTTCGGTCCCTATCCGTCGCAGGCGCAGGAAACTTGAGGGGAGCCGTCCCCAATACGAGAGGACCGGGATGGACGCACCGCTGGTGTACCAGTTGTCCCGCCAGGGGCATAAGCTGGGTAGCCAAGTGCGGAGTGGATAAGCGCTGAAAGCATCTAAGCGCTAAGCCCACCCCAAGATTAGGTTTCCCACGGAGTAAGTCCGGTAAGACCCCTGGGAGACTACCAGGTTGATAGGCCGGAGGTGTAAGGACGGCAACGTCTTGAGCTGACCGGTACTAATAGGTCGAGGCCTCGACCCTCGGACATCGGAGGTAGTCCCAAAACCCGGACCTGCCCCTCTCTTAAGTGAAGGCCGTCAAAGGCCATTGCAAAAAGGACCATCTCGAACAGACGAAACCTTTCCGGTGGCAATGGCGGAGGGGAAACACCCGTTCCCATTCCGAACACGGAAGTTAAGCCCTCCAGTGCCGATGGTACTTGGCCCGCGTGGCCCGGGAGAGTAGGTCGCCGCCGGGAACTAATTTCAAGAGCCCTGCAAATGCGCAGGGCTCTTTCACGTCGAGGCGCGTGCCCCACCACCAGAATCGAAAGGCTTGGCCCCGCTGGAGGCTGGGCTTTGGCCAAGTGCGGTGAGGAACAGAGGAGGCGCTACCCAACGACGCTTGTGAGCTTCTGCAGAACCTCTTCCAGAGTCTTCCTTAACTCAGTGGAAACTTGCATCGAGGAGCTGCAAACCTCGTTAAAGCCCCGTATGGCCGAGGAGAACCAGTCCTGGGCGGCCAGGTCATCGGCGGTAGCCGCGTTTTCCTGGGTTATGGCTGCGGCGTCTTCTATGGACTTGGCCAGGTCTGCTATGCTCTGGAAATTCTGTGCCAGCGCGTTGTTTATGTTCTGGGCCTGCTTGTACGTGTCATCGGCCATCCCCGCGATCTCCTGGAGGAGATCGCCGGTGCTCCTGGCCATGGAACTCCACTGGTCTGCCGCAGCGGTGCTTTGACTCATGGCAGCCATGGCCGAGGATATGCTCCCCTGAATGGCCTTGACTATTGCATCTATCTCCTTCGTAGATTTCGCGGAGCGCTCGGCCAGTTTACGGATTTCGGCTGCGACCACCGCAAAACCCCGACCGTGCTCGCCCGCGCGTGCCGCTTCGATGGCCGCGTTCAGCGCCAAGAGATTGGTCTGCCGCGAAATCTCGGTAATGACATTGACTATTTCCCCAATTCGCGACGACATTTCTTCGAGTTCGCGCATCTTTTGCTCGGAAATGGCCGCTGCATCCTTGATCTCCTTAGCCCGCTCGTTCATCTTGCGGACGACATCGTGGCCTTCTTTAGCCCCGCCCAGCGTCTTTTGGGCCCCGGCGGACACGCTTGATGCCATGGCCACCATCTTTTCGGTGGCCTTCGCCAGTTCCTGAGCCAGGGCCGACACCTTCGATAGGTCCCGGGCCTGCTTGTCCGCTCCTTCGGCGATTTGCCGCAGCGCGTCGTTGACTCGACCAACCATATCGCGAAGAACCTGTCCACGACCGCTTTGATCTTCCAGGCCCGCAGCCAGTCTGGCGCTGAGATCGAGGCTATCCTTGACTCTCTGGACGATATTTCTTAAGACCTCTTCGCTGCCTGGTGACATCTGATATCCCTCCAAACGAGAGCCTTCCGTGTGGAAGCTCTTCATTAACAAAATATCGAAAATTAGTGCCTGTGGATAAAGCCTACAAAAAGCTCGACGAGCAAACCTTGAAAACGAAGAATTCTCCTACGGAACGGCAAGGTTCTGCGGAGGTGGTGGGGAATCTCATCCTAGGTATCTTTGCGTCAGTTGATCGCAACCCTTGTTGACAAGTCTGGGGATAAGTGGCAGCTGCTGTGGATAATTGTTGGTTTGGGGCATGAGATGACGAGAGGGGGGTCCGGAGTGAATCGAAGCGAGGGTGAGGGTGCCGAAACTCTGACCAGCGCGGTCTCCAAATATACCGGGACGTATTCCGTGAGGGCGCACTTTCCAGGTCACAAGGGGCGAGCTTCCACCCGAGGTCGACCCGACACCCTGTGGGAACGGGGTCACGTTGAGCTCGATGAAGCGCTCGACCTGGTTCAAAGATTCGACGTAACCGAAGCGGAAGGACTCGACAACCTTCTTTATCCCAAGGCGTGCATCAAGGAGACGGAGGAATGGATTGCTCGGGTCTTCGGCGCCCGAAGGAGCGTGATTTCAACAGGAGGCGCCACCGCAGGGGTGCTGGCCGCATTCCTCGCCGCGAAGATGCTTCATCCCGAGAGAAGCAAGGCGGCCCTCACGCGGGGCGCGCATCGTTCCGCCATCTCGGGGATCATCCTGGCCGGCCTCGAGCCGGTATTCTTCTATCCGGAGTTCGTACCATTTCTAGGGGGCTACCTTCCGGCGAGCGCGGAGGATGTCATGCCCGTTCTCGAAGAGTACGGCCCCGAACTCGCCTGCTTATTTTTGGTGAACCCGACGTACTACGGGCTTTGTGCAGACATATCGCAGGTAATTTCCGCGGCTCACCAAGAAGGCGTGCCCGTCATCGTCGACGAAGCTCACGGCAGTCACTTCCCCTTTTCCCGGAAGCTCCCCCCATCCGCTCTGACCGCCGGGGCCGACATCGTCATTCACGGGGTTCACAAAAGCCTGCCCGTGCTGACCCAAGGGGGACTCTTGCACGTCGGACTCGAGTCGCTGGTACCTGTGGAGCTTGTCGAGGAAGCGTTCCGCCTCGTGGCCACGTCTTCTCCTTCCTACATCCTGATGAGCTCCATCGAAAGGGGTGTGCGAATCGCAGCTGAGACGGATTGGGTGGATTCGGGGATACGAACAGCCACCAAGCTCAGTTCGATATTGGGTCGAATACCGGATATATGTGTCAACCAGGATCTTTTCTTGCGTGGCGAACTCCCCGGTCAGGGCAGGTGCGGGCAAGCCCGAATGGGTTCGCGAGTCGAGGCCGTGTTCCGGTGGGATCCGGGCAGGATAAGCATCTCCGCCTGTAACTGGCGGGTCCGAGGGCGGGACATGGCCCGGGCTCTGATGAATGCCGGCCTTTCACCGGAAATGGCGGGAGAAAGGGATGTGTTGCTGGTGGTTACCGGGGCCGACGATGAGTCCGCCATATGTCGGATGGTGGAAAGCGTCCGGGAAATGATGAGCCGGGGGCTGCAGTGCTGCGACATCCGCTCAGCCGGTGTTGCCCCGCGGATTGCGCAAAGAATGCCTCCGCGGGAAGCTTTCTTTTCGACGCGAAAGTACGTGAACATCGACAGTTCCGCCGGCATGGTGGTTGCCGAGACCGTCATGATATACCCGCCGGGAGTGCCCATTTTGGTCCCGGGAGAAGAAGTTTCGGTAGAAGCTATAGAATATATTCGCCGTTGCGAGTCCGAAGGGCTAGCGGTTCTAGGCGTATATCAAAGGGAGAGCGAGATGATGCTGGCTTGCGTGGACTCCTGGTGACGTTCGAAGGTTGCGATGGGACCGGCAAGAGCACCCAAATCTCTCTCTTGGTTCGACGACTTCGGGACCTTGGATACCGGGTTTTTGCCACCAGGGAGCCGGGCGGCACCCCGATTGGGGAAGCTATCCGTTCGCTGCTTTTGGATAGAGACGGGCCGGAGAGGACGGCTCTTGCAGAAGCGTTGCTTTATGCCGCGTCCAGGGCAGAGCTGGTCCGGAAGGTGCTCGTGCCAGCGCTCTACGAAAACCAATTTGTGGTGGTTGAGCGTTTTACCGATTCCACCCTCGTTTATCAGGGCATAGCTGGAGGAGTTCCCATCGAAGAAATAGAAGAAATAAACCGCATAGCCACGGGTGGTCTTTCGCCGGACCTCACGATCCTCCTGGACGCCGATGACCTATCCGAAATCGACCGGAGAATCCGTTCGGGGAGGGCCAAAGACAAAATCGAGTCCCGCGGGCGGGCGTATCAAGCCAGGGTGAGGGACGGCTACAGATCTCTGGCCAGAAGGTACCCGGAGCGGATCAAGGTTGTAGTTCCCTCGGGGTCCCCAGACGAAATTTCCGACCAGGTGCTTGCTTTAGTTCTCGCCAGGGCAGAAGAAGTCTTTACGAGGGAAGGAGGGAAGGCGCCTGTCGCCGGGCAGCCCAAGGGACCGGGTTTCCAGAAAGGCCCTTGCGAGCCGGGCGGTCCAGGCCGTCTCGAAGTGATGAAACTCATAGTCGCCGTCGTTCAGGATAAAGACGTTCCCAAGCTTATGGAGGAGCTCGTCAAGGCCGGATTTACCGCGACGAAACTGGCGTCGACCGGCGGTTTCTTACGCGAAGGCAACAGCACGTTTCTAATCGGCGTCGAAGAAAACCAGGTTGAACGGGTTCTGGACGTTATAAAGAAGACCTGCAGGTCCAGAGAACAACTGGTCACTCCGGTGACTCCCGTGGGACCAGGGGAGTCGTACGTTCCTTACCCGATAGGCGTCATCGTGGGCGGGGCGACCGTATTTATCCTCAACGTCGACCGGTTTATCAAGATTTAAGAGCATGACAGGTCGAAGGGATAGGCCGTGCGAAGCACATATGCTGGGCCGCAATTTGAGTGAACCCTCGCGCTTCGGAGACATCGTCGGCCAAGACCTGGCTATAGCCGTACTGAGAGCGTCCCTGACCTCAGGGCGCTTGGCCCACGCTTATATATTCCGCGGGCCATCGGGCTGCGGTAAAGCCACCACCGGGCGGGTGTTTGCGCGATATCTTCTTTGTTCCCGTGTATCAGAGGGTAAATCAGAGGAACCTTGCGGGCAGTGCCCATCGTGCGTCAGGTTTTCGTATGGGACGCACCCTGATTTCTTTGATGTGGGTAAGGACCAGAGGACAATCAAAATAGAAGATTCGCATCAGATGATCGAGGACTCAATGAAAAAGCCGTTTCTTGCCTCCCGTAAGGTCTTTCTTCTGAGGAACGTCGAGAACATGACCAGAGAAGCATCTAACGCCCTGCTAAAAGCGCTGGAGGAACCGCCTCCGTCTACCTGCTTCATCCTGACCAGTTCTAATCCAGCAGCTGTTCCGGACACGGTGATTTCCCGATGTCAGTCGGTTCCCTTCCGCCCGCTTCCTGTAAAAGCTTTGGTCCACATCATTTCGGGGCTTCGGGACGTTACGCCCGATGAGGCTATCGAAGCAGCGAGGTTTGCAGCCGGCAGCGTCGAGAAGGCGCTTTTGCTGTTGGATGCACGGAACGGACTCCGCGGTTTCGCGACCCTTCTCGAAGACGCGCTGGCTGAATCCCCGATTGTACAAGCGGAAAGATATTCTCACATGGACGCCGGGGCGCAGACACAATTTCTGGATGCGTTGCAAGTAGAACTGGAAAAGCGCCTTGAGTTATCATTAGAGGCGCAAAGTGAAGAAACGAAGAGAGAAGCGAAAGAAGGAGACTTCCGGTTTTATCGGGAGTGCCTTCTTTCCATCATGAAGGCCAAACGCAGGCTCGAGCGGAACGTTTCACCGTTCCTGACGTTTGCCGGACTTTTCTTTGAACTCAAAGAGCTTTCAGCTCAAGAAAAGAGGTCGGAATGATGCCTTTTGTAGTCGGTATCCGGTTTAGGCCGGCGGGCAAGATATATTACTTCGACCCCGGAGAGCTCGACCTCCCAGTCGGTACTAGAGTCGTCGTCGAGACGGTCCGGGGTACCGAAATCGGTACTGTGGTGCTCCCCGGGCGAGAAGTTCCCGAAGAAAGGGTGACTCAACCTCTGAAGAAGGTGATCCGGGTCGTTACCGCGGATGACCTTGAGAGGGAAAAGGAGAACAGGCAAAAAGCTCGGGAGGCCCTCGCCATTGCTAAACAAAAAGTCCTGGACAGAGGACTCGACATGAAGCTTGTGGATGCCGAGTATACCCTTGACAGGTCACGAGTGGTCATTTACTTCACAGCCGACGGGCGGGTCGATTTTCGCGAACTGGTGCGAGACCTGGCTTCGACCTTGCGTTCGCGGGTGGAGCTCCGCCAGATAGGTGTCAGAGACGAAGCTAAAATCCTCGGAGGTATAGGCCCGTGCGGGCGTCAACTGTGCTGCGCTTCCTTTTTGTCCGAGTTCTACCCGGTTTCCATTCGAATGGCTAAGGAACAAAACCTTTCTCTGAACCCGGCCAAGATTTCCGGAGTATGCGGGCGTCTTCTCTGCTGTCTCAGATTTGAGTCGGAGCTGGCGCGGACTTCTGATGCTCTGACCACCGAAAGAGAAGAAACCGACGAACTCATCGACCGGGAGCAGGTCGCTTTCGAGGAAGAGCCAGACGGCGGTACAGGCCAAGAGCATGTTAGCGGCGGGCCTGCCGAAAAAGAACCTACCCGGACCGAGCGCAACTCCGGAGCGGAACCGCCCGGTTGCGATGGTATCAGAGATTGTCCCCGGTGCGGAAGTTCTGACGGTTGCTCAGGGGACAATCGGCAAAGCGCAGATGGAGGAGGGCGCGAGCCCCAGTGAGCCTTTACGTATGCGGTGGGCCCATCGGAAACCTCGGGGACGTTTCCTTTCGGCTCCTGGAGGTCCTCAAATCTGTGGATGTGGTCCTCGCCGAAGATACGAGAAGGACCCTCAAATTGCTCACGCACTATGGGCTCAAGAAGCCCCTCGTTTCCTTAAACCAGCATAACGAAGCCGACAGGATTCCTTATGTGCTCCGAGAACTGGGCTCAGGCAAAACCTTCGCTCTTCTCTCCGATGCGGGAACCCCAGGGATCTCGGACCCCGGTCCCGGACTCGTTCGCGCGGTGAGAAAAGAAGGGCACCCGGTGTGGGTGATTCCCGGTCCGTCCGCCGTAACGGCGGCCCTTTCCGGCGCGGGATTTCCCGCCGACAGGTTCGTGTTCGCCGGATATCCTCCGCGGCGGTCCGGTGAGCGAAGGCGATTTTACCGGGAGTGGATTAAACCCGGTTGGCCCTCGGTGTTTTTCGAGGCGCCCCACCGACTACTCAAGTCCCTCTCGGATCTGGCTGCGGTGTGGCCAGGGATCGAGGTAGTTTTGTACCACGAGATCAGCAAAGTCCACGAGTCAGCAATTGTCGGAACAATCGAAGAAGTCCTTCAGAGGTTGGACAGCAACAACGTGCGGGGTGAGTACGTGCTTGTGGCGTACAGCTCCTCCAAACCCGACTGCGCCGACAGACGCCCAACCTGAGCTGTCATGCCTGTATCGCTTCTATCGAGGTTTATGCGGTCCTCAAGTTAACGCTAAAAGAAAGGGGGGCAGCCGGGTTCACTGCCCCCCTTCTTGGTAACCTGGTCGGTTCCTCGCTCGGATACCGGGTGCTTCGCTAGGTGATGATTATGTTACTGCAACTGCCTGCCTTTTTTCGCTAGCTCTTCGAGGCAGAGCTTGCAAACGCGCTTGCCCTTGTAAATCTCAACGTCCGCCGCGTTTCCGCAGAAGATGCAGGCGGGCTCGTACTTCCTGAGGATGATGCTCTCGCCCTGAACGAATATCTCTAGAGAGTCCTTCTCTCCGATTTCCAGAGTGCGACGGAGTTCGATGGGGATGACCACCCTACCGAGCTCATCAACCTTGCGGACGACGCCAGTAGACTTCATCATACCCGGTTCACCTCTCCTCCCTCCGGTGTCCTATGTTTCGACACAGGTACCAATTAAGCTCATACCAAACGTGGTAGAAAGAGTCAAGCATTAGACCGGCACAAACTTTCACTAATCGACGGAAACTGTTAGAATCGGTTAAGGCTCTTGGAGGTGGTCTCTGTGGCGCAAAAGTATTACATTACTACCCCCATTTACTACGCTTCCGGCGACCTTCATATCGGTCATTCGTATACCACTCTAGCAGCGGATGCTCTGGCTCGCTACAAGCGGATGAAAGGCTACGACGTGTATTTTTTGACCGGGACGGATGAGCACGGCCTGAAGGTGCAGAGAAAAGCTGAAAAAGCGGGCAAAACTCCCAAGGAGTTCGTGGACGGTATAGTTGCGAAGATAAAGCAGTTGTGGCGCACCCTCGACATCTCCTATGACGGGTTCATCCGGACTACCGACGACCACCACTGCAAAACTGTGCAGCACATTTTCCAGACCCTTTATGAAAAACAGGACATATATAAAGCTGCCTACGAGAGCTGGTATTGCGTCGGCTGCGAAAGCTTTTACACAGAGACTCAAGCACGGTCGTTCCCGGGGATGATATGTCCGGACCATGGAATCCCGCTTGAGCGGGTAAAGGAGGAAAGCTATTTCTTCCGACTCTCAAAATACCAGGATAAGCTCCTTGCCCATATCGAAGCTAATCCCGATTTCATCCAGCCGCAATCCCGCAGAAACGAAGTGATTCAATTCATCAAAGGCGGGCTCGAGGACCTTTGTATTTCCCGGACATCATTTACCTGGGGAATTCCCGTTCCCTTCGATCCCGGCAGCGTTGTCTATGTCTGGATAGATGCTTTGAGCAACTACATATCCGCCATCGGATATCCCGACGACATGGAGAGGTTCAACCGGTGGTGGCCATGTGATCTGCACCTCATCGGAAAAGAGATCCTCCGATTCCACGCCGTCGTCTGGCCTATCATCCTAATGGCGCTGGATTTGCCCCTGCCAAAGCAGGTGTTCGCGCACGGGTGGCTCAACCTCGGAGGCAAGAAAATGTCCAAAACCATGGGTAACGTCGTAGATCCCGCGGTTCTTGTGCAGAAATACGGACTCGACGCGGTCAGGTACTTTGTCCTCCGGGAGGTGCCGTTCGGGGCGGATGGTGATTATACCGAGGAGTCCTTGGTGGCCCGGATTAACTCCGATCTCGCCAACGACCTCGGCAATCTTGTTTACCGGACTGTTTCGATGATAAAGAGGTTATCTCAGGGCAAGATTCCTTCCCCGGGGCCTGAAGATGAGATCGACGCGCAATTTAAGCAGGCTTGTCTGGGTGCCCTAGGCCGCGTTGAAGAGCAGATGGACGCTCTGCGCATTGACGGTGCCCTGCAGGAGATTATGGGTCTCGTCGCTCGGGCCAACAAATACATCGACGAAACGGCGCCTTGGTCTCTCCATAAAAACGGCGATCCCCGCTACGGCACCGTCGCATATTACCTGTGTGAGTGTTTGCGGATAGTGGCCGAGCTTTTGCGGCCATTCATGGTCTTGACACCGGATACGATCGGGGAGTCCCTCGGTATGAAAGAGGCCATCGGGGGCCGACCATGGGACGACGCAGGGCGCTGGGGCGTGATCGTGCCGGGGCAGGACGTCGGCGAGCCCAAGGTCATCTTCCCCAGGGTGGAAATGGAGGCGGTCAAGTCTCCCGCCGCGGACGCAGAGAAACAGACGACAGCCGAACAGGAAGCAAGCCAGGGGTCAGCCGGGGAAATCACCATCGAACAATTCCGGGAAATGGACCTACGAGTCGGCACGGTGATCGCCGCAGAAAGGATTGAGGGAGCTACTAAACTTCTCAAGCTTCAGGTGGATCTGGGCACGGAAGTCCGGCAGGTGGTCGCCGGAATTGCCCAGCATTACAACCCCGACGAATTGGTGGGCAAGAAGGTGGTCGTGGTGGCAAACCTCGCCCCGGCCCAGATAAGGGGGGTTATGTCGCGCGGCATGGTGCTGGCTGCATCGTCCGGTGATACTTTGCGCCTTGTCACGGTGGACGGGGACATCGCCCCGGGGAGCAAGGTAAGATGAAGGATGTTTCAAGCGGTTCTTCTTCCGGCGAGCTGGTGTCGCCCATCGCGTTGATCGACAGCCATGCTCACGTCAGTATGCGGGATTTCGACCGGGACAGAGAAGAAGTTATCGCCCGCGCTAAAGCGGCGGGGGTCGTTTTCTTCATCGAGGTCGGGTTCAACCTGGAAAGCTCCAAACTCGGCGTGGAGCTGGCTCGGGAAAAAGGGGTTTTTGCTGCGGTTGGGGTTCACCCCCATGATGCCGCGAAAGACCTGGATAAATGGGAGGACATCGAGGGACTTGCCCGGCTACCGGAAGTGGTCGCCATAGGGGAAATCGGCCTCGACTACTACAGGGACCTTTCACCTCGCAAGGTCCAGGCGGAGTGCTTCATCCGGGGTCTAGACCTCTCGAGAAAGCTCGGGCTCCCGGTGATCATCCACGAACGAGAAGCGGGCGACCAGGTACTGGATATCCTGAAAGCGCATCCGCCGGGTGGCCCCATCGTGTTTCACTGCTTCTCGGGGGACCGTTCCTCCGCGAGAAAACGGCTGGACCTCGGCGGCTATCTCGGCTTCGGGGGCCCCATCACGTACCCGCGTCGGGATGAATTGAGAGAAGTGCTCAAGTACTGCCCGTCCGACAGAATGCTCCTCGAGACAGATTGTCCCTATCTTCCTCCCCAGAGTTTCCGAGGAAGACGAAACGAGCCGTCATATCTCATATACACTCTGGCGGAAGCTTCGCGAATAACGGGGCTGTCTCGGGAAGATTTGGCTGCGACATTGACGGAAAACACCATTTCCGCGTTCAGACTCGACTTCAGGAAACCAGCGCTTACCTGGGGACGGAATAAATGCTATGCTCACGGACAAGATCCTTAGAAGGAAATGACCTTCCTGAACTCGAATTTTGTTGGAGAGGTGCAGGCCTTGAGGAGATCGATATTCGACAAAAGGCGAATCCCCTTAATCGCAGGCTTCTTATGCATCGCGGCGGTTATCAGTCTGGTTCCGGGTTCTGCCTGGCTGAAATCGAACTCCCGGAGGGTCCGGGTAGTGCTCCCGGACCGGGTTATGGACGTGACCACGGCAAAGGAAACCGTTGGGCAGCTCCTGACCGAGCTCGGGATTATCGTCGGCACCGCGGATGCGGTGAACTTTCCCATGGACGAGCGCCTCAAAGACGGGATGACGGTGTCAGTTAGCAGAGGGAGGCCGGTATTCGTCCGAGCGGACGGCAGAACCCGTGCTTTCCTTTCTTCCGCGGCGACCGTGGCGGAAGTTTTGGCCCAAGCGGGTATTTCCCTCGGGCCCGACGACTATTCGGACCCGGGCCCGGACGAGCCGGTTCCGGATGACCGGTACATAAGGGTGGTACGGGTCACTTTCCGCGAGGAAGTAGTGACGGAAAACATTCCCTTCACCACCGAATACGTCAAGGACCCTCAGCTCGAGGCTGGGTTGAAGGCAGTCCGCAGGAACGGCCAGAGTGGAGTTGCAAATGTCAGGTACATGGTCAAATATGAGGACGGTATTGAGGTATCGAGGAAGGAGATATCCAGGGCCACGGTCAAGAAGCCCGTTTCGAAACTGGTTGCTCTCGGTACCAAGACCGAAGTATCCAGAGAGGGCACCGTCATAAGATTCGTTCGGGCCATCGAAGTCCTCGCCACAGGGTACTGCCCGTGTGAGATTTGCTGCGGGAAGAACGCCGACGGGTATACTTACACGGGGGTGCCCGCGAAGCGTGGGGTCATAGCGGTCGATCCCCGCGTGATTCCGCTGGGAAGCCGCGTATACGTGGACGGGTACGGATTCGCCGTTGCCGCCGACGTAGGTTCGGCCATCAAAGGAAACCGGATCGACGTCTGCTTCGACACGCACCAGGAAGCTTTGAGATGGGGCGTAAAGAAAGTCAAGGTGTACATACTTCCGAATTGATTGCTTCTTCCCGGGAGTCGGTTGAACGTCCATCGCTAGGGCGCCTTCTGGGCGCCGCTGGAATTGCTCCGAAGAAGCGCCTGGGTCAGCACTTCATAACCGATCGCAATCTGCTGAGAAAACTCGCTGAACTCATGATCCCCGGCCCGGGTTTCTCCGCCGTCGAGGTAGGGGCGGGTGCTGGTACCCTCACCTCCGAGCTTTCCAAACTCGCGCTGCGCGTGATCGCCATCGAAATAGACACGAGGTTGAAGCCGGTGGTGGAGGAGATGCACTTCACGTCGGGAGGGAACGTTTCCTGGATCTGGGGGGATGTACTCCAGATCGATCTTGAAAAGCTCGTTTCCAGCACAAGGAGCGAGGGAGAAACTTCATGGGTTCTTTGTGGTAACCTGCCCTACTACCTGACAGCGGAGCTCCTGTACAAAGTCCTTATCCCGAGGACGAGCTTTTCCAGGCTGGCCTTTTTGGTTCAGAAAGAAGTGGCAGAGCGGATGGCCGCTTCCCCGGGTGGCCGCGATTTCGGAAGGCTTTCCCTGTGGTGTGGGTACAGAGGGACGGTGAGAATCCAAAGGCGGGTACCAAGACACGTTTTCTCACCCCCTCCTCGCGTAGACTCGTGCCTCGTTACCCTCGATTTCCACCGCTCATTTCCGCTCAAGCCTTCTGAAGAGCAGAGCCTCGACGAAATCTCCAGGCACGCCTTCGCTCAGCGGCGGAAGACGATTGCCAACGCGTTGAAAGAGATGTTCGAGGAGAAGAAGAGCCTCCTGAGCGCCCTGGAGGAGGCGGGAATCAGCCCCGACAGCCGCCCCGAACAGATTCCTCTTGAGGCTTACATACGATTGGCCAGGTTGATGTCAACTCTGCGCGTTTCAACCGCACCGGAAGGGGAAGTTCCTTAAGCAAATCCTGTGCCACGGTTTGCCCTATTGACCTGGGCCAATTTACGCCAGACTTACGACAATGGCGAATCTGTGCTAAAATTATGACGTCAGGCGGCTGTGAAAGGAGGGCCGACGATGATCTTCATCAGTCCAACGAAGGGACCTATGTCATTTGAAACCATGTTCCAAGACATTACGTCTTTCATGGAAGAAGACAAGGACGCCGAATACAAGCTCATCGTCGGAACCGACTCACAGGTCCGAGAAGACGTGAACTTCGTCACAGCCGTGATCGTGCACAGATTGGGCAAGGGCGGGCGCTATTATTACACGCGAGTGAGGGCGCGAAAGATGCCCAGTTTGAAGCAAAGGATCTTTTACGAAGCTCACCTCAGTCTGGATTTAGCGTCTAAGCTTGCGGCGGAGATGGCTTCCAACGGTCACTCCGATCTGAACGTCGAGATACACCTGGACGTGGGGCGAAACGGAGAAACGAGGGCTCTCATCAAGGACCTAGTTGCTGTTATCGTGGGAAGCGGGTTCGCCGCCAAAATCAAGCCTGATGCTTACGGTGCCTCTCAGGTTGCCGATAAGCACTCAAAGTAACTCGGCAAAAGGAGGATGAGCGTGGCAGTCAAGAGAACGCTCGATGCCATCCGGCGCAACCTCGACAGTCACGTCGGCGAAAGGGTGAGAGTGAGGTCTTCGGAAGGTCGGCGCCGTACGCTCGAAAAAGAGGGAATTTTGGAAAAGACCTACCCCAGCATCTTCGTGGTCAAGCTCGACGAAGCGGATGGAAGGTATGTTTCATGGAGCTACGCTGATGTGCTGACCGACGCGGTGGAAATCGAATTCCCCGACACGTGTGAAGAAACCAGGAAGAACGGGACCACCGGGGCGGAAGCCCGCGACTGACCGGGGACGCAGGAAACCCCGGTCAATCTGTTTTGCGACGTTTTCCGGTGGCAGGCTTACGTTGTTGGGTTGAACTCCGCGTTTGTCGCCTCGCAGCTTTAGCCTTGAAGGGGTAAACCCCCACCCGTCCACATTTGGGTGTCCTTCTGTCTCAAGCACGCACGCAAGCCCCCGACCACCCTCACAAAGCTTCCTCTGGCTACATAAAGTGTTACGAACTACCCCGACAGAAGGGAGGGAGGGCCGGTGGATAAGTCGCGTCAGCCCCTTTCCAGGTGCAGCCATCTCTTGTGCTTACCCAACGTGGTAGGTATAGGGCGTGGTTACAAAGAGGTAAGAGGACGGAACACCGGAAAGCCTGTCGTCACGGTCATGGTCACGAAGAAAATCCCCAAGAGAGAGCTACCTAGGTGGGCGATGGTTCCGTTGAGTCTCGGTGATGCCGAGACCGATGTGATCGAAGTCGGAGAGATCCGAGCCCTTGGCCGGACCGACCGGGAAAGGCCTGCCAGGCCTGGAATGAGCATAGGTCACTACAAAATCACAGCGGGCACTTTCGGCGCCGTAGTTTACGACGTCAAGACCGGAGAGCCTTTGATCCTTTCCAACAACCACGTACTGGCTAACTCCACGAACGGCCGGGACGGTCGAGCCCGCCCCGGAGACCCAATCCTGCAACCGGGAAGGTATGACGGCGGCACCGAAAAAGACGTCATCGCCAAGCTGGAAAGGTTCGTCCCGATTTACAAGGAAGTGGACGAATCCCGCTGCAAAATCGCGTCTATGGCCGAAGATGTGCTCAATTATGCCATCAAAAAGATGAAGAAGGACTACCAGGTTAAGCTCTACAGAGTATCCCGTTCGCCAAACCTCGTAGATGCAGCGGTCGCGAGACCTCTCTCCGTTGACGATATACTTCCCGACATCTTAGAACTGGGAACTCCCAGGGAAACGGCCGACGTGGAAATAGGGCAGCTCGTCATGAAAAGCGGCAGGACCAGCGGCCTTACGAAGGGCAGGGTCAAGGTGGTCGACGCCACCGTCAGGATAGCCATGGGCGACGCCGGAGACGCTATTTTCGCCGAACAGATCGTCACCACGCAAATTGCAGCACCCGGTGACAGCGGTTCGCTCGTGGTTGACGAGAACATCCGAGCGGTGGGCCTCCTTTCGGCTGGTTCTGACACGGTCTCCGTGTTCGGGAGAATCGACAACGTTCTCGGGCAGCTTGCGGTGCGTTTGTGAAGGCTCTGGTCCGCATGGGCAAAGACGCCTGGCGAACCAGCCGGTACCCTTAGCACTCGTGCGGGGCTCGTATGGGGATTCAACCTAATGAGGGTCGAGCCGCGGGACGTGAGAGGATAACCGGGCATCCCGGGAGAATCAACCCTTATGGCTCCAAGGGAGATTCGCGTGAGGGCCAGGGGTAAGATAAACCTCGGCCTCGGTATACTTGGAAAAAGGCCCGACGGATACCATGAGGTCGAGAGCGTCGCGGTTCTGGTCGGCCTCGCCGACGACGTCGCCGTGCGTGCGGTGCCGCATGGCATCGAGGTACGCTGCCCGGGTGTGCCCGGTCCGCCTGAGGAAAACCTAGCCTTTAAGGCCGGTCAGGCCGTGCTACAACGTTTTCGAGCCCCTTTCGGACTTCATATCTCGATATCCAAAAGACTTCCGGTCGGTGGAGGAATGGGGGGAGCGAGCGCCGACGCAGCTGCCGTTTTGAAAGCTGCCTGGATGCTTCTGGGGGAGCCGGCACCCCGAGAGACTCTGACGGAGATTGCCTGCACGCTTGGCGCCGATGTCCCCATGTTTCTCCCGGAGGACGTCACGCAGGAAGGACAGGTGGCGGCTTTTCTTCTCCGCGGAAGGGGAGACGAGGTGGTAGCGGTCCGGTCCCCGGAGCTTCCCGAGATTTATTTCGTGCTGGTTCTGATGAATTTCCCCGTCAGCACGGCGTGGGCGTACGCCCGTTGGGACGAAATGTTCGCGCGGCGGCACCCGGCGGACGGGCGAACCACCAACTTTGCGGACTCTCGTATACCCCTCATAGTCGAGGCTCTGAAAACCGGGGACGCTCGCATTCTCGGGTCATCCGTTTTCAACGATCTGGAAAAGCCTGTCGCGACCGATTTCCCGTTGATTCACGAGGTTAAACGGGTCCTCCGTCAAGCTGGAGCACTCGGGGCCGTTATGACGGGAAGCGGTTCTACGGTCGCGGGGATCGTTATCGATCCGAGCCACGGGCTCCGCGTGTGCCGCGAGTTCCGGCGGATCTGGGCCGGGGAAAGAGCTCAACGGCTAGAGAAATCATCGTCGTTACCGGTACGACCGGGTATCAAGGAGCTCGTCCTGGTCGGAAGAAGCCGGGTATTAGGGAGGTGTGCCGTTTCTTGAAAGCCGACGCGGTGGTGCTGGCAGGTAGATATAACGACGGAAAGCTAAAGGAGGTTTCCGGCGAAGCCCTGGAAGCTAACATCAAAATCGCCGGTAAACCTATGGTCCAGTACGTGCTGGACGCTGTGCTGAAGGCCAAGGACGTGGCTTCCGTTTACCTGGTGGGTCCCTCAGATGAGCTCAAGGCGTATGAGGGCCCTCGCGTAACCGTGGTGCAAAGCGGCCAAGACATCATGGAGAACATAAAGAGGGGAATAGAGAGATGCCGGACGGATTTCATCCTCGTACTCACGTCCGACATACCCCTCATAACTTCCTCCATTCTTGACGAGCTTATGGTGAGGTTCGAAGCCACCGGGGCCGATTTTTGCTACCCCGTTTGCTACAAGGAAGACGTGGAACGAAAATACCCCGGTTCCAAGCGCACGTATGCGCGGGTTAAAGAGGGGACCTTCACCGGCGGTAACGTGTTTTTCGCCAGAAAAGAGGTAGTCGAAAATGCCTGGCCTTTCCTTACTCTCATGGTCCGGCACAGAAAGTCTCCGGTAAAAATGGCGTCGTTTTTGGGCTGGTCGCTTCTGCTAAAGATAGCCCTCGGGAGGGCCGGCATCGAAGAGATTGAACGCAGGGTGAGTACCTTGCTGGGAATCGTTCCGCGGGCGATTCCAGGGGCGCCACCGGAAGTCGGGGTGGACGTCGATAAGCCGGAAGATTACGAGCTGTGCTCGCGGGTTCTCTCGTCTTTAGGGTAACACCGCACGTGGGCTTCGACGGGAGGGGATGGTGATCGAACAGCCACGCTGTCGGACCGCCGCGGCCATCCGCCGGGGTCTCGCTTTCTGGAGCTATATAATAACGTCTGTGGGGCAGGTGAGCCGCGATGGAAGACCTATCCGTTGTGATACTGGCAGCCGGACAGGGGACGAGGATGAAGTCGTCTGTCCCCAAGGTTCTGCACCGCATAGCCGGTAGACCGATGATTCACTGGGTTCTAGACGCCGCGGAAGGTCTTTCCCCCGGTCGCATCGTGGTGGTGGTGGGACACGGAGGTCATGAGGTGGCGAAAGAGGTATCCGGGCGCGCGTCCATCGTCTGGCAGGGAGAACAAAGGGGCACGGGACATGCGGTGCTGACGGCCAGGGAGGCAATCGGAGCATCCTTTCGCGATGTGTTGATTCTGTGTGGCGACACTCCTCTGTTAGAGACGTCAGTCTTGCAGGACCTCGTCACGACGCACAGAGCTCGCGGCAACCACCTCAGTTTTTACAGCTTCATACTGGACGAACCTGCTCGCTACGGCCGGGTGGTGCGTTCGTCGGACGGCTCGGTCGAGCGGATAGCTGAATACAAGGACCTCACCGACGTCGAACGCGAAATAAAAGAGGTTAACTCCGGCGTGTACGTAGCCGGGTTGCCGTTCATATGGGAACTTCTAGGAGAAGTCGGTGACGATAATGCCGCCGGCGAGATTTACCTCACGGACATCGTAGCTCTTGCCCGCAAAAAGGGGCTTAGGGTTGAAGCTTTGCTGGCCCGGGATGCCCGCTGTTTCCTGGGAGTCAACGATAGGACCGAGCTTGCCGCGGCAGAAGCTGCGGCGAGAGAAAAGATTCTGAGGAAACTGGCTCTTTCCGGGGTGACCGTCGTGGACCCGGCCAGCACTTACGTGGATTACGGGGTATCTGTGGGGCCGGACACGGTAATCTACCCCTTCAGTTTCCTGCGGGGCCGCACTGTTATAGGGGCAGGTTGTTCCATAGGACCGGGTACCGAGGTAGTTGATTCGACGGTGGAAGACGGAGCGATTATTCGCTTCTCCGTCGTCGAGTCAAGTCGAATTGGCCCGATGGTCACGGTCGGGCCGTTTTCTCATATTCGCCCGGGTACCGTCCTGGAAACGGGTGTGCGGGTAGGCAATTTCGCCGAGGTGAAAAATTCTCGGGTTGGGGCAGGGAGCAAGATCCCTCATCACAGTTACGTGGGAGACGCGACGATCGGGGAAGAGGTCAACCTGGGTGCCGGGACCGTCATCGTAAACTTCGACGGCAAACAGAAACATCCTACCGTAATCGGGGACCGGGCTTTTATCGGATGCAATTCTAACCTCGTGGCTCCCGTTACCATAGGGAAGGGCGCATACGTGGCTGCCGGTTCTACCATCACGGAAGATGTTCCCGAGGATTCTCTGGCCATCGCCAGGGAACGCCAGGTGGTGAAGGAAGGGTGGGTGAAACTGAGAAACCGGTAGAAGTCCGGGCGACAGCGTAAACGGCGCCAGGAAAGCTTCTCTCTGTTCCGGGCTTCCGGGCATTCATAGAGCAGCAACGTTTGAGGACCTACGACACGGAGGTGTGGTACGTGGCGCCTTATCGAGACAAAAAGCTCAAGATATTCTCGGGTAATGCCAATCCGGAGCTGGCTCAGGAGATCGTCCAGCATCTCGGGATGTCGCTGGGCCAAATCGAGGTGGGGAGATTTTCCAACGGCGAAATAAAGGTGATCATCCAAGAAAACGTACGGGGATCCGATGCCTTCGTCATCCAGCCTACTTCGACGCCGGTGAATGATAACCTGATGGAGCTTCTGATCATCATCGATGCTTTGAGGAGAGCTTCTGCCGAAAGGATCACGGCCGTCGTGCCGTTTTACGGATATGCCAGGCAGGACCGGAAAACGCGCGGTAGAGAGCCTATCACGGCGAAGCTAGTGGCCAACCTCCTTGTGACTTCCGGGGTGGACCGGGTCGTAACCATGGACCTTCACGCCGGTCAAATTCAGGGGTTCTTCGACATCCCGGTAGACCACCTGACCGCCGTGGGCATCCTTGCCGATTACATGGCTAAAAAGAATCTCAAAGATGTCGTCGTGGTATCGCCGGACTCGGGTGGGATTGCCAGAGCTCGCGATATGGCCAAGAAGCTTGGAGCCCCCGTGGCATTCATAGATAAGAGAAGACCGGAGCCCAACGTTTCCGAGGTCATGAACGTCGTGGGAAAAGTTTCGGGCATGAACGCCATACTCGTGGATGACATCATCGACACGGGTGGCAGTGTAGTGGAAGCGGCCCGCGCCCTTCGTGAGAGGGGCGCCACCAGTGTGTTCGTTTGCGCTACCCATCCGGTTTTCTCCGGCAGGGCGGCCGAAAGACTTAAGGAAGGGTGTTTTGACGAAATCGTGGTGACCAACACGATCCCACTTGAACCCGAGATAAAGTCTATGGTAAAAGTTCTTTCTGTGGCCAATCTTCTGGCCGAAGCCATAGTGAGGATTCACGAAGAACGATCCGTGTCCGAACTTTTCTAGTCCGGGCCGCTCTAGAGGAGGTTTCCGCTTATGCCGTCAGAGATTACCGCGGTTCCTAGGCAAACTGGGAAAAGGGTTGCCAACAAGTTGAGAAAGCAAGGTTTCGTCCCGGCGGTCATTTACGGGAAGACCCTCGAGCCTATTCATGTAGCCCTCACTAAAGCGGCCGCCGCTCAAGTGCTGGGGCCCAAGGCCGGGCACGTTCATCGCATCGTGGTGAAAGAAAAGGGTTTTGACGGTACCGTGGTGCTTAAAGAAGTGCAAAAGGACCCCATTTCGCGGCAGATCCTTCACTTGGATTTCCATCACGTCTCCATGGGAGAGCGGGTTCGAGTGGAAGTCCCTATTGTGCTTGCTGGGGAAGACGAGGTCGAAAAGCGGGGCTTTGTGGTGCAGCGACAAATGAGAGAAATCGAGGTAGAATGCCTCCCCGAGGCCATACCGGATGCGCTTACCGCAGATGTGTCTGGGCTTGCGCCGGGGCACGCTCTGTTGGTTAAAGACCTGGTCGCTCCCAAGGACGTGGAAATCCTGGCGCCCCCGACGGAAGTCGTGGCCGTCGTGGTAGTGCCCAGAACTGCAGCTGAAGAGGTTACCGAAGCTCCCGCAGGAGAAGCTGCGGCTTCCGCGGGCGAGCAAGCTGGCGCGAAGCCAGAGGAGCCCGGGCCAAGGCGTTAGGCCAGCACCTCGCGCTCGCGTTTGGGGGATGGGTGTGATTGCGCTGTATCGTCGGACTGGGGAACCCGGGGCAGAAATACGAGAACACCCGGCATAACTCCGGTTTTATGGTGGTGGAACGACTGGCCGGACGGTTGGGTGTTTCGTGGGATTCGAGTTTGCGATACGCGCAGGTTGCCATCGTTCCCGGAGGCGTGTGGGGCGAAGGTTTCCTTCTGGTTCGGCCGCTCCTTTTCATGAACGAAAGCGGAAAAGCTCTGGCCTCGCTCAGCTTAGACCGTATGATCTACCCGTGGGAATTCATCGTCGTCCACGATGATATGGATATTCCTTTTGGTTCGGTGAGGATAAAGAAAAACGGAGGTTCAGGAGGTCACCGAGGAGTCGAGTCTATCATCTCCTGCCTGGGAACGGAGGAGTTCCTCCGCGTGAAGGTCGGCATCGGAAGGCCTCCGAAAAACGTCGAGCCCCGCGATTACGTGCTGTCTCCGTTCGACGAAGCCCCCTGCGCCGTAGAAGAGCTCCTCGATAAGGCTGCGGACGCTTGCCTCGACATCGTGACCCTCGGAGTTGACCGGGCCATGAACCGCCACAACTGCAGGACGGCCCCGCGAGATTGCAGCGCCTCCCAAGAAGGAAACGACGAACCCTTTGAGAACGCCGGGGGGATCTAGGCATGTCTTCGGAGAGCCTCCTCCGGGCTGCCGCGGGCAGCAAAGCGGCCCGCTTGGTTTTCGAGGCTTTGCTCACCGGGAAAACCCCCGTTTACATCACCTGCGACGAACGATACGGGAGGTCGCTGCTAGCGGCAGTCATACACAGGGAGTTCGGTAGAGCGACGCTTCTGGTCGTGCCCGAGCCCGAAGAAGCGCTGGAGGCCGCCCGGGACTTGACGGCGCTCCTGGGAGAGGGGAGGGTAAGACTCTTTCCGCCCAGAGAAACGATCCCCTATGAAAGAGCAGGACCTGACGAGCGGCTCTGGGAAAGATTGGCGACCCTTGCTATTTTGGTGTCCTCCGGAGAAGGGGAACCCCCTCTGGTAGTTGCTCCTGTGGCAGCTCTCATGCGGAAGCTGTCGTCCCCGGCATGGTTTACGAAGGGTTCGGGCGCGATTTCCCTGGGGGACAAACTTGAGGTCACCGAGTTTGTCCAGAAGCTGGTCTCTGCAGGGTACGAAAGGGTTCCCATGGTTAAAAGCAGGGGGCAGGTAGCCCTCCGCGGGGGCATAGTCGACTTCTTCTCTCCTCAGAGTTCGCTTCCAGTCAGGGTCGAATTCGGCTTCGACGAGGTCGTCTCGATCCGTACGTTTGATCCCTCAAGCCAGCTGACTCAAGCTTTCATCGAAAGCGCGGATTACATCCCTGCCGATGAAGTGGAGAAAGGGACCGTATCCGGGGACTCTTCGCTTATCCCCGAAGAGCCTCGTCCCGACCGGCCTACGGATCAAGCGGAGGAAGTGTCTTTGCTGGACTTTCTGCCCGAAGGCGGTATCGTCATGCTCTCCGGCTTTCGGCGGTGCAAGGAAATCGGGCTGGAAATGGAGAGGATCGCGCAGGAGATCGCCACGAGTCGTCTACTGGCCGGGACGATGCGGTCTGAAGAAGCTCGAGATTACTTTACTTGGGAAGACCTGTGGCAGCGGCTGAGCTCTGAGGTCGAAGTCGTTTTTCAGGGCATCGTCTACCCGATCGAACGCCTGGACCCCGGTACCATCGTCGACGTCGGTCTCCTATCACAAACCAAACTTCACGGAAGGTGGACCGATTTCATCTCCGCCCTTCGGGAAATGATCGAGCAGCGTCGCAAAGTGGTTGTACTGCTTTCCTCGGACGAACGTCGGGCTCTGATCGGGCGGAGGCTGGAGGAAGCGGGGATGCGCGTCGCCCCGGATTCCTCTGGCGGTACACTCGAGCCTGGCAATATTTACCTCCTCCACGGATACGCCCAGGCCGGAGTGTCGTGGCCGGAAGAAAGACTCGAGGTCTTCACCGACGCCGAGCTGTTCCCTAGGCCCAGGCTTGCGCCAGCCCGGAGGGGAGCTGAGGCGAGGGTTCCCCTGGACTGGCGCGAGCTCCGCCCGGGAGATTACGTGGTTCACATACACCACGGCATCGGGCAATACGTCGGGCTGAAAACCATGACCGTTGCGGGGGTTACCCGCGAATACGTGCACATTCGATATGCTGGCGACGACGCGATCTACGTTCCCACGGATCAACTTCACCTTCTGGAAAAGTATACAAGCCGCGACGGACACGTGCCCGCCCTGTCTAGGTTGGGGTCGAGCGAATGGCAAAAGACCAGGGCCAAGGCAAAGCAAGCTGCCGAGAAGCTCGCGGCGGAGCTTTTACGGACGCAAGCTTTGCGAAAAACCCGCAGCAGCTACCAGTTTTCCGAGGACACGGTCTGGCAAAAAGAGTTCGAGGAAGCTTTTGAGTACGAAGAGACGCCCGACCAGGCCAGAGCAGCTGAAGAAGTAAAACGCGACATGGAGAAGCCCGTGCCCATGGACCGTCTGCTCTGCGGGGATGTGGGCTACGGCAAGACCGAAGTCGCCATGCGTGCCGCCTTTAAGGCGGTACAGGAGTCGAAACAGGTCGCAGTGCTCGTTCCCACAACCATTTTGGCTGAACAGCACTACACCACCTTTACCCAACGTTTTAAGGGGTACGCCGTCAATATCGAGGTGCTAAGCAGATTCCGCTCGAAAAAGGAACAAAAGTCCATCATCGAGGGCTTGAGAACGGGTTCCGTTGACATAGTGATCGGAACTCACAGGCTCCTCAGCAAAGATGTGAAGTTCCGGGATCTCGGCCTTCTCATCATCGACGAGGAGCACAGGTTCGGCGTGGCACAAAAGGAGCGTCTGAAAAAGCTCAAGGAAACGGTCCACGTGTTGACTCTGAGCGCTACTCCCATCCCGCGCACTCTCAACATGGCGCTGGGGAAGCTCATGGACATTTCCTTGATCGAAACGCCGCCCGAGGGGCGATTCCCCGTTGAGACATACGTAATTCCCTACAGCCGCCCTATCCTCGCCGAGGCCATCCGCAGGGAAATAGGCAGGGGAGGGCAGGTTTTCTACGTGTGCCACCGGATCGGCAGTATGGAGGGAGCGGTAAAAAGGATAAAGGAAATGGTGCCCGAGGCCTCTGTGACGTGCGCCCACGGCAGGATGAACGAAGACGATCTGGCCCGCGTGATCAGGGACTTCCTGGCCGGACGCTATGACGTACTCGTTTCCACCACCATCATCGAGTCGGGCCTGGACTTTCCCAACGTAAACACCCTCATTGTGGAGAACGCCGATAAGCTTGGCCTGGCTCAGCTTTACCAGCTCAGAGGCAGAGTGGGACGGCGAAATCGCATAGCTTACGCTTACTTCACCTTCAGGCCGGATGCGCACATCACGGACAAAGGCGAAGAACGACTTCGAGCCCTGAAGGAGCTGCAGGGTTTTGGTTCTGGGTTAAAGCTGGCCATGAGGGACCTGGAACTCAGGGGCGCCGGAAACATCCTCGGCCCTGAACAGCACGGCTTCATCGAAGCGGTCGGTTTTGACCTCTATATGAAACTCCTGGATAAAGCCATAGCTGAACTACAGGGACGCAAAGAAGAAGAGAAGCGCGTCATCCTCGCGGAAGTCAACATTCCGGTAAACGCCTATCTACCCCGGTGGTATGTCGAGGACGAGCAGCAGCGCTACATGGCCTATAAGAAGATCGCCGGATGCGAGTCCTGGGAAGATGTGGACCGGGTTGAGCGAGAAATCCGGGACATCTACGGTAACTTGCCGGTCGAGACCACAAACCTCCTGGATGTGGCCAGGTTGCGCGTGGCGCTGGGTTCGCTGGGCATAACGGCGGTGAACGTGGACGAGCAGCGCAAGACCCTTCTGTTCAAAATAGAAGTACCTCACCTCTTTCCCGAGGATAAGTTTGCAAACGTGGCGCGAGACTCCAGAGGAAGAATCCGGAGAAGCAAAGAAGATGTCGTCGAGCTTTTCCTCAGCGACTCATCTCCCGAAAAAGCCCTCAGTCAGGCCCTTGGCTTTGCCAGGTTACTATTACCATAGATGCCGGTACCTGCCGCTGCGACCAGTCGCCGACCTGAATAAGGATTCCAGAACCCCTATATACTAGCACACGACAAGTCATGCTTCGGTCGAAGGGGGTGGTACCGTGAAAGCAACCGGAATTGTGCGTCGCATCGACGACCTCGGGCGGGTGGTCATTCCCAAGGAAATCCGGAGGACGTTGCGGATTCGCGAAGGAGATCCCCTCGAGATATTCGTCGATCGTGACGGCGAGGTGATTTTGAAGAAGTACTCGCCCATTGGAGAACTAGGTGATTTTGCTAAGGAATACGCTGACTCGCTGGCGGAAGCCACTGGTCAAATCGCGATGATAGCCGATCGCGACTCCATTATCGCCGTTTCGGGAGCCCCGAAAAAGGAATTCCTGAACAAGCGCATATCCCCGGCCTTGGAGAAGATAATGGAGGAACGGAAGCCGGTACTCATCACCAAGCCGGGAGAGGAGCGGTATTGCAAAGAATGCATCACGGAGGACGAGGCTGGTTGTACTTTTACGTCTGAAGTCATCGCTCCAATTATAGCCGAGGGCGACCCTATTGGTGCGGTGATCATCTGCACCAGAGACCCTGGAGTTACCCTGGGGGAAACGGAACTCAAGCTGGCCCAGACGGCAGCGGGATTCCTCGCAAAACAGATGGAAGAGTAAAAGAGAGTAAGAGCAGGTCCGCTCCTGGAGAGCCGCCCACAGCCGGCCCTAGGTTCCGGAACGTGCCGGGCGGGACCAAACAGGCGTAACGAAGAACGGTGGCCCACGACGCCACCTTCTTTTGTGTTGGATCGCCTTAAGACCGGAATACTCTTGACTACAGGGGAAGCATCTTGCCGATTGTGCGCTCATCCGATTCGGCTTTTCTAAGAGGCGCCTTCATCCTCACCCTCGCCGGAATGGTCGCGAAGGTGATAGGGGCCATTTCGAGGATACCCTTATACTCGCTTCTGGGAAGCGAAGGTATGGGCTTGTTTCAAATGGCGTACCCGATGTACTCGATCCTTCTCATCGTCTCCACAGGGGGCTTGAGCGTTGCTATTTCCAAAGTGTTGGCGGAGAAAATGGCGAGGGGAGACCCTGCGGGTGCCCTGGCCAGTTTCAGGGTCGCCTTTGCGTTGCTCTCGATGTCGGGGCTCGCTTTTTCCACCCTGCTCTATCTAATTTCCCCGTGGATCGCATCGTACATGGCCAGGGACCCCAGAGCCGTTCTTCCCATTAAGGCCATCGCTCCCGCGCTGCTCCTAGTAGCTATAATGTCTGCTTTTCGTGGCTTCTTCCAGGGTCTAGAGGAGATGGGCCCCGTCGCTGTTTCCGGGGTGCTTGAGCAGATCGGGCGTCTGGCAAGCATGCTTTCACTGGCGTGGGCCCTCCTGCCGAAAGGCATACACTATGCTGCCGCAGGAGCTAGCGCCGGCGCGTCCATCGGTGCCCTGGTCGGATTAGTCTATTTAGGGGCTGCTTACGCTTTCCGGAGGCCCGGGAGGGAACGGGACGGCAAACGGAAGCCGGAGACCCCGCGGAGCGTGGTTCTCCTTGGTGAATTGATCTCGGTGGCGCTCCCGGTTTCAGTAGCCTCGGCGGTATTTGGTCTCAACGAACTCATCGATTTGAGTCTCGTCCCCTCGAGACTTCGGGCTGCTGGTATCGGCCCGGCCGAATCCACCATGCTTTACGGCAGGATGTCGGGAGGTGCCTTTCCTCTCATAAACTTGCCGACGGTATTTACCGGAGCGCTTGGAGTAAGCCTGGTACCGTCCGTTGCTGCCGCTTCGGTGAGGCGGGATTTCCCGCTCGTCTCAAGGCGCGTAGCGAAAGCTCTCACCCTGACCTACGCTCTGGCTCTTCCCGCTGCGCTTGGCCTTCTCGTACTCGCTGAACCCATCCCCGACCTCCTTTACGGCGAACCCGCGGTCGGTCCTGTCTTGAGGCCGATGGCGCCCGCCGTCTTGTTTCTCGCACTTCAGCAGGTGAGCACCGCTATACTCCAGGGGCTCGGACACCTGCTCGTGCCCGTGGTGAACCTGATGTGGGCCGCCTTGGCCAAGGCCGTTCTCACCTGGTTTCTCGTAGCCGATCCCGCGCTCGCGATAAAGGGGGCATCATTGGCCACCACCGCCTACTTCTTCATAGCCGCCTGCCTCAACCTCACCGCCATCAGGAGAAGAGTGGAAAACATCATCGAGGTTGGACCATTCGCTGCGGCTTCCGTTGCCTCAGCTGCAATGGCTTCCAGCACGGGTTTCGTCTATCGAACCCTCGCTTCGCAAATCGCCCCGAAAGCAGCTACCGTCGGGAGCATCATATGGGGTATGCTCGTTTACGGAGTACTGGTTCTCCTCACAGGGGTTTTCAAGGAGGAGGACCTCGCGGCGATTCCCGGCGCAGGACCTCTTGCCGCCGGTATTTTGCGGAAGCTCCGTCGCAAGTAGGCCAAGGTTCGAAGCATTGGTCGGCGCCGCGGACACGGGAATGCGCGATTTTGAGCGTGAAGAGCGCAAGGGGTGAAAGATTTGGCGGCAACCAGAGAAAAGGCGAGGCTGGTGGTGGCCGGGCTCGGTCCCGGGGCTCCCGAAGAAGTTCCGCCGAAAGTCATCGAGGAGTGTCTGAGAGCCCGAAAGGTCTTCTTGAGAACCGAACGACATCCGTCGGTGACAATCCTGAAAGACCATGGGGTTTCGTACACAAGCTTTGACTTCCTCTACGAAACCGCGCCCGACTTTTCCACTCTTTATTCCGCGATGGCCCAGGAGGTTCTGTCGGCGGCGGAGGAAGGACCTGGATCCGTGGTATATCTCGTTCCGGGCAATCCCTTGGTGGCCGAACGATCCGTGGAAATTCTCTTGGAGAAGGCTGGGCCCACCGTGCAGATCATAGGGGCCCGCAGTTTCGCGGAGGTTGCTCTTGAGGCCGCCAGGGTGCCGGCTCCTTCGGGGTACGTGGTACTGGACGCATACGAAGTTTCCCAACGAAAACATCCGCCCTATTACGCCCCGGATGTTCCTCACGTCATCGGCCAGGTGCACGACAAGTTCACGGCCTCGTGGGTCAAACTCTACCTGATGGAGTTCCTCCCTCCTTCGGCTAGGGTGTTCGTGGTCAAGAGCGCAGGAATCAAAGGCAGTCAGAGCGTAACGGAAATCCAGCTCTCCTCCCTTGACATGGTTGAAGGCATCGACCATCTAACGGCGGTGGTTGTCCCTGCCGCGCCTGCGGAAGACCGGGCTACGTCGCTCGGTACGTGGCTGGAACTCCTCTCCGTCGTGGCGGAGCTCAGAAGCGAGCACGGCTGTCCCTGGGACAGAGAGCAGACTCACGAAAGTTTAGTACCCTTCGCTCTGGAGGAAGCATACGAGCTCGCTGCAGCGATTTCCTCGGGAAAGACCGAAGAGATCGTCGAAGAGCTGGGAGACCTTCTGCTTCAAATCGCCCTGCATATACAGATTGGTCGGGAGCAGAGGAGATTCAGTGACAGGGATGTGATATCGGCCATTGTCCGGAAACTCATATCCCGGCATCCTCACGTCTTCGGGCACGAGACCATCTCCGCACCCGAGGACGTGGTGAGGCGTTGGGAGGAAATCAAGAGACGAGAGAGGAACGGCGATCGACCCGGTTCTCTCATGGACTCCGTGGGAAAGGGTCTCCCATCGCTGCTCATGGCACAAAAGCAGCAGGTCCTTGCCGCTTCTGTTGGGTTTGACTGGGAACGTCCCGAAGAGGTTCTGGAAAAAGTGAAAGAGGAGATCGGGGAACTGGAAAAAGCGATGAAAGAGGGATCGCAAACTTCCATTGGCGAGGAAATTGGCGACGTGCTTTACGCTGTGGTGAATCTTTCGCGCCACTTGGGACAGGATGCGGAAACGTGTCTTAGGCGCAGTGTGGACAAGTTTTCCGCTCGTTTCCGGGCCATGGAAGAACAGGCCCGCGTCGCGGGCACCAAGCTGGAGCACCTGGACCAAAAGGCGCTTGACCAGCTATGGAATGCTGCGAAAGCGTGGAAAGATCTAGACCAGAAGAGTGATTCCGAGGGAGGCGGACAGATTGAATAAGAGCGAACTGGTCGCGAGGGTGGCCGAGGTGGCGGGTTTGACCAAGAAGGACACGGAGAAAGTGATAAACGCCTTTATCGACGTCGTTCAGGAGGCGTTGGCCAAAGGTGAGTCCGTAGGTATCCTGGGGTTTGGCACTTTCCTGGTCCGGAATAGGGCGGCCAGGGAAGGCGTGAATCCGCGTACCCGCCAACCCATTCAGATCCCCGCCACAAAAGTGCCTGTGTTTCGGCCCGGCAGGAACCTCAGGGTTGCGGTAGGAGGAGCAGAGGCGGGAGAGGACGACGAGCAGTAGCCCACACTGTCGGAATTTCCGAGCATGCCCGGGAGCGTGGCGGTATGTGCACCGTTCCAGTCTGCCGGTGGGGTCCCGGGCAAGGAACACCAACGTGGATGCCGGGGATTTGTGAGGGGAAACCGGAGGAGATAGAGTGAGGCTCGACAAGTTCTTGCAGGTATCACGGTTGATCCGCAGAAGAACCGTGGCGCAGGAGCTTTGCCAATCCGGGAAGGTACGTCAAAACGGCAGGGTATCTAAAGCAGGTGCCAGGGTGAATCCTGGGGACGTACTGGAAATCGATTTTGGGTGGAAGGTGACGCGCATACGGGTCGTAACGGTTGAGCACCGTGGCACCGACAGGATGTACGAGGAACTTACTTCTTCGTGATTCCGTTCGGTTCTCCGCTGGGGTTCTGGTTCGTCGCATCTTGGCGTGTCGCCCCCGGTTCGGTGAGTATATACTGCACTTCCCCGGGTTTGACGAGACCCAGTTTCTCCCTGGCCACTTTTTCAATGTACTGGTCTGAGCGGAGCATGTTGATCTGATCTCTCAGGTTTTCGTTGGCCTGCGTATAGTATTGGATCTCCTGTTCCAGGGCCTCGATGTACTTTTCCAGCTGTCGCACCTGCGATTGTCTTACCAAGAAAGTGATGGCCAGCATCAGTGCCAAAGCCACGGCCAGGAACCCGCCCAGGCCGAAACGCCGCTTCATGTTCCTTCCCCTGTCGCGCACGCCAGGTCTTCTGCCGGAAGGCGGGATGCTGGCGCCGAAAGCGGGAGAAAGGATCGGCCCCGGTTCCCCGATGCCCCCCTGCTGTCCTCCGAAAAAGGGGGTACCGGACGGCATCATACCTGCGGTGGAAGGTGACGGGCGCAGCCCCGGGGACCAGACCTCCGAGACTCGGGTTTCCACCGACCGTCGCTGGAACCTGCGGTCCGCTCGCCGCCCGCTCTTACTGGCCGGCACCCTTATCTGATTCAGCATCTTCTCCACCCTCCTCTCCGGGGCCGCCGAATATGTTCAAAGGATCACCCGAGATAACTATGACAACCTGGTAGCCCTTGGCCTTCGCCCTGTTGTAAAGCGTGGCAATGGTTGCAGTGCTCAGACCGAGGCGATCCGCTATGGCCTGAGATGAGTAGCCCAGCTCTTTGAGGACTACCACCTGACGCTCCCGGTAGCTCAGCCTTTCGGCCCCTCTGATCTCTATCTGCACGGGAAGGATTCATCCCCTGGGATATCCACAAACTATGCACAAATTGTGGACAGATTGTGTACAAGCTTATTGTACATCGCCGGAAACGATCCTTCCAGTGCGTCGCCAGATGCCAAAAGGTCACGCGCTGAAAATTGACGCGGGTAGGACCATGACGTGCGTGCCGAGAGGTTCCCGAGCTATGAGCGTTCCAGCCAGCCGAGGTTGCCTAGGCGGGCAATGCAAACCAGGAGGTGAATTTCTTTACCAGTGTGCGGATGCTATTGACGGCAGTACCCAGGGATGACCCGCTCCTTCGGTGGATCCAGCTAATGCCCCGGGCCGCCAGGCCGAAGATTCTGCGAAAGAATCGGGACAGGGGTTTCCCCACCGAGTACCGGGTTGTGGCGAACCCCGCACCCAGGCCTACCGCCACGTAAAGACGAAGCTCGGCTCCGTTGATGAAAAAAAGGGATACCACCAGTCCGGAGAAACTCAAGCTGGCGACCAGCACATCGGCAATGGACTGTACCGTTTTGGGGAGCCGAAAAGCGGCCCTGAGCGCGCTATACATCTCGAACACAACCTCCAGCGCGGTGCCCAGGACGAAAAGAGCGCACAAGCGCCAGAGATGAAGGCCGACGGTTTCGAACATCAGCGGAAAATGCGCGCGAGGAAGCCCCGTTCTTTCTGCCGCCTGTCCCTGGCTCGGTCAACCGGGCTGTATTCCAGGGCGGTAATGAGGCCCTCCAGCTGAAGGTCGCCTCGATCCAGGTCAACGGTAGTGATGTGGAAGTCCTCGCCTTCAATGGTCAAAAGTCCGACCTCGGTCTCCAGACATACCTGGTGCTCGTCGAAACTTGCCACATGCACCACGCCTGTGATGCGGAGCTTTTCCCGGTTTGAAATGGTGAGCTCGTGCAAGGTTTGGCCTCCGATGTTCTCGTCAGGCATGAGGCATCAACCTCCCGGCGCCTTCCCCATCGCGGGATCGGTCAGGAGATACTATGCTCGTCGAGCCCACCGGATGACGTGCCTCGTGCGCGGATGGCCGGTACAGTATTTGGAAAATGCGTTCTTGACACCAAAAAAAGCGATAAGCTATAATCCTCTTGCCGGCCATACTGATAAGCATTTGGAGGAATGCGCGCATCATGCCGCTCGAAGTCGGAGCGATAGTAGAAGGCGTTGTCACGGGAATAACCAGTTTCGGTGCGTTCGTCACTCTGCCCGACGGTAAGACGGGGCTCGTACACATCTCCGAGATAGCCGACAGGTACGTGACGGACATCAATCAGTACCTCAAGAAGAACGACAAGGTGCGAGTTAAAATCCTGTCGATGGAAGCCGGCAAGATAGGGCTCAGTATCAAGCAGGCTGATCCGTCGTACAGGCCGAGGCGGTCGCCCGAAGAAATGAGGAGGATGAAGGCGAGTTTCGAAGAGAAACTCCAGCGCTTCCTCAAGGAGAGCGACGAAAGGCAAGCTGACCTTCGCAGGAGCACTGATTCCAAGCGCGGGGGCAGAGGTACCCGTCGCGACTGGTAATTCGCGCGGTTCGCGTTTCTAATCCGTGCCTCCATCCCCCTCGTACCAGCGAGCGGGTTTCCGGGATAGTAGCGTAGGCTTTCATGATCCCGGGGGCGGCGAAACCTCCTTCGCCGGTGCTCTTGCGGTTCCGGCAGCAAGCGGTCGCACGTGAATGTCGTGGTTGCCGGGGTGTTGGAACGGTAGACAATGGGGACTTAAAATCCCTTGGGCGGTAACGCCCGTGCGGGTTCGAATCCCGCCCCCGGCACCAATTCTTCGTAGCAGTTGGTTCCCCAAAACGGCCAATTCCCCACGGTACCAATTAACCACCGGCGTCGCTCACCGATATACTGATCCCGCTGGTCTGTACAAGGATGTCTTGGAATGTCTGGACCTCCCGAGAGACTCGTGGAAGCCTGTGAGGAAGAAGGTGACCCGGTGAGGTTTCTCGAGGATGCTGTATGGAGGTACTTCGGTTATCCCAACGCGTTGTGGGCGGAAAAGTGCGCGGTATGCCGGGCTATGGTCGCCCGAACGAGAAAACCCGGGCGGGAGTGCGTCGATTGCTGGCATGTGGAGCTCTGGGAGCATGGACCGGTAATGCAAAGGGTATCCGGGTGCTACCCGACGTTCGACGAAGCTTGCCTGAACCTAATAGAAGAGTTGCAACGCAGGGGCGTTTTCTCTTTTGCAAAGGTATCCCGGGAGCCAGTCAGGGTCGTAAACACCGGCGAACCGCCGGATGGTCACCCTATGATAATAACGGATCGGGTGTTGATCCTTTACGCCACGTCGCTGGAGGAAAGAGACAGCGTCCGGAAAGCGGTTGCCGAGTGGGCGAACGCAGAAGGCGTGGAACCTTTCATCCCGGTTCGCAGGGGATGCTGGGGACTCGAGGATTTGCTCCGCGACTAGCGAAAGTGGCAGACGGAGTGGGACGGAATTACGGACCAGTCGTCCTCGTCAAGCATCCTTTGACGGACCGGCTGCTATCCGTTCCAGCTCCTCTCGAACAAGGCGGCGAACCTGCTCGGCGGAAAGGACGGCGACCAGTTTCAAGGGGGAGACGCCGGAGGACGTCGCAAGCTCCAGGAATCGTTCCTCGAGCTGCCGGATCACCTGGTGTCCGAGGAAGTAGCCTGTCTGGCTTCTACCCTCGATATCGAACCAGGACCCGAAAAAGGGCCTCAGATCCTCGTGCTGATCGAGTCTTCTCAGGAACTCCCGCGCCAGACGCGCTTGGTTTTGCCTGCACCAGGAAACCCAGTTTCCGTGGTTTTTCGACTCGTGCCAGGTCTCTTTTCCCATTATGAGATGTTCGCATCTCTGGGCGAACCCTTCCGTGTAAAGGCTAAGCAAGGGGTCTGACTCGTCCAGTTCGTCATTGGCCAGGTCATCGGTACCGTCCGAAGTTACGGCGGCTTCGCGCCGCGTTGCTCCCCGCAGGGTCCGATGGAATACGTGGCCCAACTCATGGGCGACGAGCCCTGCAAGGGAGGACCGGCCGGTAAAGCCGCACTCTGCCACGTTTTCGAGGCCGAACAGGACGGCGGTTTTTCCATTGTAACGGCAGACCCAGCCAGCTCCGCACCCCAGCCCCACGTAAATGACCGTCGGGAGATCCTGTGTCATCCCCAATCTGATACCGGCCAAATCATACACGCGCGGGAGCTCAACCACGAGGTTTTCATGAGCTTGGATAATCGAAGGCATTCGTCGGGCCAGGTACGGGAAGACCCTGGTTCGAGCTACGTCGAGCCAATCTACGCCCTGCTTCCGATAGTCCTCGATTTGAAGGAACCGAAGCTCCGGCCAGTTGGCCATATACTCGTCGGACCATAGTCGTATTTGGTCTTCCAGGGCCAGGTCCTTCGACCTTTCCCAAAAGTCAAGGAAAGCAGGGAATGTATCAATTATTTCCAGCATTAGAAATCAATCACCTACTACCTGCTATGTTTACCTGACATGGTCTCAGACTGATCTCGGTCTAAGTCTAACACCCGAATCGCCCGCAGGGTACTCCCGAGAACGGGAATAGGCTGCACCGGCTGCCCTCGACACAGGCAGGAGAACAGTCCACTGATGTACGAAGCTCGGCGTGCCGGCAGGTGAAGACCCTTCGGGTCTAGAAATAAAAGAGCGAAGGGGTGATTGCGGTGAAAAGGCGTCTCAGTCGGTCAGAAGTGCCGGAAGAACTTACCTGGAATCTTCAGGACATTTTCCGCACCGAAGAGGAATGGGAAGCTGAGCTGAAATCGGTCTCTGAGGCGATTTCCACAGTGACTCAGTACAAAGGCAGACTCGGCGAGGGGCCCCGCATATTCCTCGCTTGCCTTGAAGCGCAGGAAAAACTCATGGAGAGGTACACGAGGGTGGCGTCTTACGCTTCTCTGAAGCTCTCCGCAGACGGGACCTCTCAGGAGAACCAGGTTGCTTCGGGTCGGGCATCCTCCCTGGGCGCAAAGATCCGCGCCGAGCTCTCCTTCGTTCGGTCGGAAGCACTGGCGCTTCCCGAAGGCACGCTCGAGCGCTATCTCGCGGAAGAGCCGAGGTTATCTCCTTTTCGCCGGACTATCGAGCGGATGCTTGAGGAGAAGCCGTATACCCTTCATCCGGAGACGGAAAGGGCTCTGGCGGCTCTGGGAGAAGTCCTGCACGCTCCCTCAACTATTTATGCCCGGTCGAAAGCGGCTGACATTTCGTTTGATCCGGTAGTTAACGGCAAAGGCGAAGAGCTTCCGATGTCCTTCGCCATTTATGAAAACAGCTACGAGCGGTCTGCCGATACTGTGCTCAGGCGAAACGCGTTCGAATCGTTTACCAAGGGCCTGAAAGCCTATCAGAACACCTGGGGTGCCCTCTGGGCAACCGAAGTTAAGAAGAACGTTGTGATGGCGAAACTCCGTGGCTTTCCGTCGGCCATACACATGTTCCTCCATGCTCAGGAAGTTCCCGTCGAGGTTTACAACAACCTGCACGACATAATTTTGAAAGAGCTGGCGCCTCACATGAGGCGATACGCACGGCTACGGAAAAGGGTGTTGGGCCTGGACAAGATGCTATACTGCGATATCGAAGCTCCCCTCGATCCGGAGTACAACCCTCGGACGACTTACGCGGAAGCTTCCGAGATAATCCTGAAGGGCCTGTCGGTCTTGGGACCCGAGTACACGCAGATCATCGCCGAAGGCCTGCGTGGCCGGTGGATCGACCTGGCCGACAATATCGGGAAGTCCACGGGTGCTTTCTGTAACTCAATTTACGGGGTCCACCCCTACATCCTCATAACCTGGACCGACAGTATGAGAAACACCCTGACGCTTGCCCACGAACTCGGCCACGCCGGACACGGTGTCCTGTCCCAGCGAAATCAGAGGTTCTCTAACTGCCGCACGTCTACGTTCTTCGTGGAGGCTCCGTCTACGATCAACGAGCTTCTAGTAGGGGACTACATCCTTTCGCGAGCGACTGATATTCGGATGCGCCGCTGGGTCATCATGCAGCTCCTCACCACGTATCACCATAACTTCGTGCGCCACCTGATAGAAGGTGAGCTCCAGCGTCGCATTTATGCTCTGGCTGAGCAGGGTCAGCCTGTTACCGCCGCTTTGCTGAACAAGGTTCAGGGTGAGATTCTGGAAGAATTCTGGGGTGGCGAGGTCGAAATAGACGATGGGGCACGCCTGACCTGGATGCGGCAGCCCCATTACTACATGGGGCTATACCCGTATACTTACTCTGCGGGGCTCACCATAGGCACGGCAGTGGCAAGGGCTATACGCCGGGAGGGTACTCCCGCAGTAACGCGATGGCTGGAGGTTCTGAAGGCGGGCGGAACCAAGAAACCGCTGGAGCTCGCAGCCATGGCAGGGGTGGATATGTCCAAACCCGACCCCATAAGAGAGGCAGTAGCTTACGTGGGGTCTCTCGTGGACGAGCTGATTCGAAGCTTTTAAGGAGCTTGGTCTCAAGTGAAACTCGATCGTAGCCTCTGGCTGCTTTTTGCATCCATGCTCCTGTGGGGCCTGGGTACCGGTCTTTACATGTACACGTGGCCCGTGTACGTGACCGAGATGGGCGGCGGAGCTCCTGAAATAGGCTTGCTCCAGGCCATCAGTTTCGCAGTGATGGCTCTTTCCTACCTGCCCGGAGGCTATCTGACTGACAGGTTCGACCGCAAGTGGATCATGGTCGTGGGGTGGGCAGTGGCAGTGCCCGCCCCGCTGTTGTACGCTTTAGCCCGGCATTGGACCCACCTGTTGCCCGGAATCGTTCTGTACAACATATCGATGTTCTCCAATTCCGCTGTGAGAGCCTACATGGCTCACCTCGCGCCTCCCGAGCGATTGTCCAGCGTTTTCGCGATTCTGGACATGTCGTGGCCGGTGGGTCTCATCGTCTCGCCTGCTATTGGAGGTTTGTGGGCTCAAAAAGCTGGTATGAAGCCCGTGTTTTTCGGGTCGTTCATCCTTTACCTTGCCTCAACCCTCGTCCTCCTGGGCTTGCGGTCGCAGAAAGTTGTCGGGGACTTTCAGGGCTTAGGTGATCTCGGACGAGTACTGAAGGTGCCCCGAATGCCGGAGCTTTTGGCCCTGGGCGTGGGAATCTACTTTGCCCAGTTCTTGGCCATTCCGTTTTCCACTCCATTTCTTCGAGATGTGGCTGGCCTCGACCTTGCCGAAATCGGGTTTCTCGGGTCTGTGATCTCCGTCGGCGGGGTGCTGCTCAGTCCGGTTCTCGGCCATTTCTCGGACAGAGCAGGCAGGGAGCAAGGATTGGCCGCGTCTTTAGCACTCCTCGGCGTATCCTTCCTCACGCTGGTGGCTACGCGCACCTTTGGGGGGCTGGTTTTATCGATGCTGTTGAGGGGGGTGGCCGGGGTTTCCTGGAGCCTCTTTTCGGCCATTGCGGCCATCGCCATGCCCCAGGATATGCGGGGACGGGGGTTTGCGGTGGTTAGCCTGGTGACGGCGATCGCTCAAACGATCGCACCGTATCCGGCGGGGTTAATGTACGCTAGAAATCCATCTCTGCCCTTCGTCTTGTCGGCGATTTCTTTGTTCGTCCTCGCCGGTGCGGCGCTGTTAGAGGATGTTCGCCGGAGGCGAGCATCACCGACCACCACCAACGACACACCCGATGAATAGGTTGGGTCTCGTACACGTACCAGAAGGTTGCGGCCTCACGCTTGGGTGGCGCCAGGCGGCTTACGAGAATGTGAGAAAAAAACCGACGTTCTCATGACTGTGAGTTGCATCGACCAGGGTGCGACAAACGTGAGGGGACAATGATCCTCTTGCGGCAAACGTACGCCAAAGGTATACATTAGAACTGGCCCCGGGCAAATTGACTCGTCGGGTTTTTACCCTTATAATCAGGATCGTCCGACGGCGGCGTAGCTCAGTTGGTAGAGCATGCGGTTCATACCCGCAGAGTCGCTGGTTCGAGTCCAGCCGCCGCTACCAACAGGTGGGCCATTAGCTCAACCGGTAGAGCATCCGACTCTTAATCGGGTGGTTACAGGTTCGAGTCCTGTATGGCCCACCAGCATAAACCCCAGCATAACCCTCAGATGCAGCCGCGGAATCTCGTTTCTGTGGCAAACCGCTGCCTCTCACAAAAACCCGTTGCTGACGAGACTCTTCTTTCGGTTGTCCTGCCGAGCCCGGAACAGAAACCAACATCTGCCGGAGGAGTAGCGAAGGAGTGAGTGCAGCGCCAGAACTGTTTCACCGCCCGGCTCGCGAACTCCGGTAACTTGTGCGCCAATGCTGTGGTGGCCCAAATCGGTCTTTCGACATCCCCGAGCCCGGATGCGGACAAGTACCGACAAATTCCTCATCCTGGAACGAATAGAATTCGTGCCAGGGGGTTCGCCATGACCTCGGGTACGTTCTCGCGGGCTCGAAACTTCTTTTCCAGAAAGAGCGCCGGGCTCACCTTGGCGTTCAGCATCATGTGCTTTTTCCTGGGGCGAACGGTTGTGGCCCGGGTACTGTCCCCATTTGGCCCGGCGGTGTACGCCGGGCTCAGAGTTATGAGGGCCCCTGGCAACCTGATATTCGCCCTGATCTCCCTTCTTGGCGCGGCCACAACCGGGGACACTAGCATCCTCTTGAATCAAGCTCTCGTAATGCTCTTCGCGACCCTTTTAGTCGATCCCCCGTTCCTCCGTCGCAGGCGCTTCTCCCAGGTTGTAGGACACGCTCTCTCAGCTGCGGCCGCCTTTGGGGTCAGGGTGGTAATTGGAAACCTGGGGGGCATAACGGCAGACGCGTTCATAATCGCCGCAACCGAGGCGGTTTCCATCTTTTTCCTCTCAGCTCTCTTCGCCCAGGCCTCGGACATGCTCACATCAGATGAAGCCAGCGGATTCTCCAAGCAGGCGCTGGTTGCGGCTGGCCTCCTATCCATCGGAGGTCTGCCGGATCTCTTTTTATCGTCGATTAACGTCAAGATCCTCCTGGCGTCGGCCATCACGCTCTTGGGGGCCTGCCTCACCGGTCCGGGAGGGGGTGCTGTTGCGGGAGTAACGGGCGGACTGATAACGGCCCTCACTTCCTCTCGCCCGCTGCGGATTATTGACTATCTTGCTGTCAGCGGGACCGTGGCTGGCATCGGCGGCTGGTTTGGAAGGGCCGAAGCTGTGGCAGGGCATCTGGCCGCAGGTCTGGCCATGTCGTTTTTCCAGCCGGGGCCGGAGGATATACGTTCAAGGCTCATCGAGCAGATGATAGCATCTGCTGCGGTCATGGCGCTGCCCTCAAAGTTGGCCGCGTCGATAAAGGGCATTTTGTCTCCCAGGAATCACGTTCCTCGGAGAGAGGCCTTGCGAGGCGCCGTCGGGCATCCGGCTACCCTGTCCAGAGTTTTCAAGCAAATGGCGGACCTGTTTTCGCAGGCATCGGTATCGGGCGATTCCCCGATTAACTGGGCGCAAGAAGCCATTCTTACGGTGGTGGCGCGCGTATGCCACGATTGCCCCAACCGGCTGGTTTGCTGGGAGGAGACTTTCGGGGACACGTTCGAAGCTTTGTGCGGCCTTATACGAGGTCTTGGGATAACGGGGCGGGTAAAAGCAGATGACGTTGCCCCGGTGCTGAAAGAGAAGTGTTCCAGACTGCAAGAGATGGTCATGGAACTTAACCACGAAAAGGAAATCCAGAGCGTGCATTTGGCCGAAACGAAGTTTTACAACGAAACCAGGGAGTGTCTAGCAGCCCAGTACGCATACCTCGGGAAGCTCCTGGAAAACTCGAAGCCCGCTGCCAGGGAGGGCAGAAAGCCACACCTGAAGGCGGAGGTGAGATCGGGAGCGGTTCCGGGGGGCGATGGAGAGGAGCCCGGAGACAGCTGGACAGCTTTCGATATCGACTCTACCAGAATCTTCGTGGGGATAGCCGACGGCATGGGCAAGGGAAGGCTGGCGGCCCGTCAAAGCCGTGATGCTCTGGATATCCTCCGTTCGCTCCTGGAGTCAGGGCTTGATTACGAGGCATCGATCTCATTCCTGAACTCCTCGCTGTATCTGGCCTTCCGGCCCGAGTCCTACGTGGCCATCGACTGCGTTCTTCTGGATCTGGCTTCCGAGAGGGCATATTTTCAAAAGCTCGGAGCGGCTCCTTCGTTTATCCGACGGGCCGACGGAAACGTAGTGGTCGTAAAAGGCGCCGCACCCCCTGCTGGTTCCCTCAAGTCCGTTCCCTGGGTGAACTCGAGCGAGCGAATAGAGGACGGTGACACCATCCTTCTCGTATCGGACGGGCTGTTCCGATCTTGTCCCGTGCCCGAAAGGGCGGAGCAGTGGCTCGTTTCGTACCTTGCGCGACTGAAAGCCGACAGCCCCGACTCCGTAGTGCGCAGTCTGCTCCAGCGCGGTATCCGAAGGCAAGGGGGTAAGCCCGAAGACGATATCACTGTGGTGGCCATCAAAGTGGAGAGGGTTGAGGTCGCCGAAGAACCGGAAGAATCGGCATTATGACAGTTGATCCTTCTTTTCTGATATCTTAATAGATGACTCTCTCCACGGTGGTGGCGCCGGGAATGACCACGCCTCCAGTTGATTCTGTAGAAAACGTGCGGTCCAGCGTCCGCCGGATGATAGCCCGTCACGACATGGTACGGGCAGGGGAACTGGTTGTCGTGGGGGTGTCCGGCGGGCCGGACTCCATGTGCCTTTTGGATTGCCTCGCCCACGTCGCTTCCGACTTCGGTATACGTCTCTGGGTTGGCCACCTTCACCACGGGATGAGAGGCGCAGATGCCGACCGCGATGCCCGAATGGTTTCGGAGTTCGCGTCCGGGCGCGGTATCCCGGTTACCGTGGGTAAGTGGGATGTTCCTGCCCTGGCTCGGAGTCAGGGTGTCGGCCTTGAAGAGGCCGGTCGAATCGCCAGGTATACCTTTCTCAGGGAGCTGGCCGGGAAGATCGGCGCGGCCAAAATCGCTACAGCCCACAACAGAAACGATCAAGCCGAGACGGTGCTCATGAGGCTTTTCAGAGGGTCCGGCACCGCAGGGTTGGCGGGAATTCCTCCTGTCAGGGACGGGATCATTAGGCCGCTTCTCGAGGTGGCACGGGCCGAAATAGAAGAGTATGTCCGGGAAAGAAACCTTCCGGTGACGACGGACGTATACAACTTTGATATGCGATATGTGAGAAACAAGCTCAGGCACGAGCTTATACCGATGCTAACAAAGGAATTCAATCCCGCCATCGTGGACGCGCTCTCGGATACGGCGACTTTGCTCAGATGGGATGAGGAGTTCCTGGATGAAGAAGCTTCCCGGGCTTTTTATAGCGGCTCCTTTTCGGAAGGCCGAATTACCTTCGTTTCCACGGAGGATCTCTTGTCGCGGCCGCTTGCTTTGAGCTCGCGGATGGTGCGAAAGGCTTTTGCCGAGGTTTTGCGGGCACCCAAGACCCCGGAGTCACGACGCGTATTATCTTTCCTATACGCACTGAAGGACCGGACCCAACAGCTCTACGACCTCGGCATGGGAGTCAGGGCGCGCGACGAGGGGGATTTCGTCGCGTTTTTCCCCCCCGCGCCTAAAAACGTGTTGGTGGAACTGGATGTTCCGGGCTTCGCGCGGGTTCCGGAGATGGGCGTGAGCGTACGCACGTGGCTCGTGGAGCCTGAGGAAGCTCTTTCCCTGCGGGAGGAAATCTTGCGGGGCGAAGCCCGTTTTGTACGTGGTGTGCCGTCTACCCGATATCTCCCGCCAAAGCGGGCTGCTTGCGGTTGCGATTTGCTGGGTCGTTCTGGTGCAGAGCAAACCCCCGGCAGGATTTTCCTGGAAAGGCGGGTCTACATCGATTACAATAAGCTTCGAGCCGGTGTTTCGGGGAAGATTCGCCTTCTGGTCAGGACTCGCAGGCCGGGCGACAGGATGAAACCCCTCGGGATGAGAGGAAGCTCTAAGAAGCTTCAAGATCTTTTCGTATCCACAGGACTCTTTCGATGGTATCGAGATTTCATCCCCATAATCGAGCACCAGGGCGACATCGTATGGGTAGCAGGATTACGACTGGATGAAAGATTTAAAGTGGACGCCGAAACCCAGGTTCTGCTAGGCATGGAGGTTGAACCTTCCTTGCGCCACCCGGGGAATTGTGCTAACATCGGGGAGTCTTAGAGTCAGAAGGTTCCGCCAACGCTGCGCGATCTTGACGATCTTGACGATCCTAAGGAGGGTCGAACGTGAACAGTAGCAAAATATGGCGAAGCTTCGCCGTGTACGTCTTATTGATCTTCCTTGCTCTTTCGTTTGCACACCAGCTCGCGGACAAGGAAAAATACAAAGAGTTCAAGTACACCGAGTTCCTCCAATTGTTGTCCGAAGGAAAAATATCTAGTGTGATTATCGTTGACGGAACGGTGACCGGTGCCCTGAAAGACGGGACCAAGTTCACCACCATGGTTCCGGATGACCCCAGCTTGTATTCGAGACTCGTTGCAGCGGGCGCGGAAGTTACGTTCCAGAAGCCTCCTGAGCCGCCATGGTGGTTAAACCTCCTCACCTATACGGTGTTGCCGGGTGTTTTGGTAGTGGCGATGATGTACTATATGACGCAGCAAACTCAAGGCGGGGGACGGCAGGTAATGAACTTCGGCCGGAGTCGCGCTCGACTTCAGTCGGAAGTTCACGAGCGCATCACCTTCGCCGATGTGGCCGGCTGTGAGGAGGCCAAAGAAGAGCTGGCAGAGATAGTGGATTTCCTCAAGTTCCCGAAGAAATACGCGGAGATTGGGGCGAGGATCCCCAAAGGTGTGCTCTTGTTCGGACCTCCTGGGACGGGCAAGACGTACATTGCCCGGGCTGTTGCGGGTGAAGCGGGGGTTCCCTTCCTTTCCATCAGCGGATCCGATTTCGTTGAGATGTTTGTTGGCGTTGGAGCAGCTCGCGTGCGAGATCTCTTTGAGCAAGCGAAGAAGCGTGCGCCTGCCATAATCTTCATTGACGAGATCGACGCAGTCGGTCGCATGCGTGGCGCAGGGATGGGTGGCGGGCACGATGAACGCGAGCAAACGCTGAATCAGCTTCTGGTAGAGATGGACGGTTTCAGCGCTAACCAAGGCATCATCGTGATGGCGGCGACAAATAGACCTGACATCCTCGACCCCGCATTGCTCAGGCCCGGCAGGTTCGACCGGCATGTGGTACTCGACCGGCCCGATTTGCAAGCTCGCGTGGAAATCCTGAAGATCCACAGCCGCGGCAAGCCTCTCGCCAAGGAGGTAGACCTGGAGGCTCTCGCCAAGAGGACGCCGGGTTTCACTCCGGCAGACCTCGAGAACGTCATGAATGAGGCAGCGCTTCTCGCGGCGAGGAAGCGGAAGCGCCGGATCGGCATGGAGGAGCTGGAGGAAGCGATTAAGAGGGTCGTCGCCGGGCCGAAGAAGAAATCCCGGATCATCAGCGAGAAGGAGAAGAGGATTGTCGCTTTTCACGAGGCTGCCCACGCCATCGTGGCGAAGAAGTTACCCAACTCGGATCCGGTTCAGGAAGTGTCGATTATCCCCAGGGGCGTCACACTGGGTCACGTTTTGCAGCTGCCTGTAGAAGACAAGTACCTCATAACCAAGGGGGAGATCATCGACAGAGTCACTTCGGCTCTGGCGGGTAGAGCTGCCGAGGAAATGGTGTTCGGCGAAGTATCCACGGGTGCTGCTAACGATCTCGAGCAAGCAACGAAACTCGTTCGCAGAATGATCATGGAGTTCGGAATGTCCGAGAAACTCGGGCCGCTGACGTTTGGCCGGAAAGAGGGCCAGGTGTTCCTCGGCCGGGACCTGGCAAGAGAGCGGGACTTTTCCGAGGAGGTAGCAGCGGCCATCGACAGAGAGGAACGCGAGATAATATCCAGGTGCTACGAGAGAGCTCGGGAAATCCTGAGCGAAAACAGAGAGGTTCTTAACCGGGTTGCCGAAGCTCTCCTGGAAAAGGAGACCCTGAAAGCTGACGAGCTCGAAGAACTCCTGAAAGAACCATCTCGGACCCAATCTGCGCAGCCGGAAGTTCCCGAAGGGGTGAATCCCGAGGCAGCTGGGCGGGATACGGAGTTACGAGAGGGCTCGGCGGACGACGCGCAATTGGAAGGCGTGAAGAAAGTCAAAGGGCGAATCCAACCGGTGCCGGAAGCCGACTGAAAAATCTCGGTGCTGTTTTGCGAGAGAGACCCCTGTTACACGTTGCAGCAGGGGTCTCATGGTGCTTGTAAACGATAGTCTGACCGCGCCCCCGCCCGCACACGGTGCGGTTCTCGGAGCCGAGCTCCGATAATACGCCGAAAACGAGGGCGCGAGGTGGACTGCATGAATCGGGAGGATCTGAGACCCTATAAGCGATTTTCCGAAATCTACGATTCTGTGATGGAAGGCGTACCGTACGAACGGTGGTTGGGCTTTATCGAAGAGATCTGGAACAGACATAACGCCCATCCCCGAACCGTGCTCGACCTCGCTTGCGGAACGGGAAACATGACGTTGCTCCTGGCCCAGCGGGGCTACCGGGCAATCGGTCTGGATTCATCCCCATTTATGCTGGAAAAAGCTCGCGCGAAGGCTTTGCGGCGGAGACTCGATGTCCAGTTCGTCCTCGCGGATATGAGGGATTTTCGGCTTGAGCTGCCGGTAGATGCGGTTGTGTGCGTATTCGATAGCATCAACTACCTCGTCACCCCCGAAGACCTAACCCGGGCCTTCCGGTGCGTTTACGAGAGCCTGGTACCCTCCGGGCTCTTCGTGTTCGACATGAACACGGAGCACCGGCTGGCGACTATTCCGAAGGAAGTTACGTTGATTGAGGGACCCGACTACGTTTTGGTGTGGCGCGACATTCCAGACCCTGCGAATAGCTCCTGGGAGGTAAAGCTAACAGGCTTCTTGAAGGTGGAGGGTGTTTGGGAACGCTTTGATGAGCACCACGTTGAAAAGGCTCATTCCTGTGAGTCGGTAAAAGCATGGCTCGAGGAGGTCGGATTCGAGTCGGCCTGGGTTTACGACACCCTGTCGTTTAATCCGGTTCATCCGGCAACCACGAGAGCGTACTTCGTAGCGAGGAAGCCTGGCTGTCCGGTTAGACTACGTTAGTGGGGGCCAAGCAGGGTGGGAAAGCACAACAAAACGCTCCCGCGGCGTCCTGGCGAAGGCGAGGAGCAACGAAGGACAGATGATGGACGAAGCAAGATACACATTCACGGAAAAAGATGCACATTCAAGCGCGACCAACATGAGGCAATGTAAGAAGGAGATGTAAGTATGAATCGAACCAGATCCCCCGAAGTCCCATCATCGGGGCTGGTCCAAAACGAGGAATCCTTCGTGGCAACCGAAATAGAGCCGGGAGTTACCCTAAGATGGTTGCCCGTCAGGCGGTGGAAGACGGCTTCCATTACGGTGGTCTTCAGAGTGCCCATGAGAAGGGAGACGGTGACGAGGTTGGGTCTCGTACCGAGACTAGCTGCCAGGGGGACCAGGGAGCTCCCGAGCCTTACCGAAATGGCCCGCTTCCTCGACGAGCACTATGGAACCAGGATGCATTCCAGCGCCACCAAAATCGGCTACTGTCAGATCCTCAACTTTTCCGTCAGCTTCCCGACCCCGTCCGCAATAGGTGGTGCCCGCGCGCGTTCGCTGGTCAAAGAACTCTTATCATTCGCCTGGTCTTGCGCGGTACGACCGCGTATGGACGGAGACGGCTATCCTCCAGACGTTTTCGCTCACGAAAAGGAGGAACAGCGCCGCGATATCGAGGCCATCGTCAATTCCAGGCCTGAATACGCCATGGTGCGGCTGATGGAGATACTCTCCCAAGGAGATCCGTCGGGTTTGCCCGCGTGGGGCTCGCTGTCAGATCTCGAGCATGTCGGCCCCATAGATACGTGGGAGGCATGGCGAAATTCGGCCTCCACCAGTCCCGTGGACGTCTACGTCGTGGGCGTTGATGAAGACACGCTGGCCGCAGCTTGTTCCGCTCATGATTGGGCGTTTCCGGCGCAGAGAAACTACCGTCCTGAATTGGAGGTCAAAAAGACGCCGCCATCCGTGCCAGATCAGATGATTGAGGTGGAAGACCGGCTTCCGGGGTCTCAGACCATTGTGTGCGTCGCCCTTCATGCTGGAATAGATGCGGCTGACCCTCGCTTTCCAGCTCTTCTCATGTACAACGGCATCCTGGGAGGATTCCCGCATTCGAGGCTCTTCACCGAGGTCCGCGAAAGAGCGAGTTTGGCCTACTTTGCTGATACCGTAATCAACTCGTGGCGAGGGATGGTCATCGCGACCGCCGGTGTCCGGGACGAACGGAGGAAAGAAGCGGAAAATTTGATCCTTCAGCAAGCCCGGTCCATAGCTCTCGGCCACGTGTCCGAGGACGAACTGGAGAAGACGAGAAAGGGGCTGCTAAGGCGCATTATGTCACAAAAGGACTCTCCGTCATCTTTGATCCGGCGCTCGCTGGATTGGATCGTCTTGGGCGGGCCCAACACGGATGAAGAGCTTGTCCGCATGGTGCTGAAGGTTACCAGAGAGGACGTGATAAACGTCGCGCAAGGTGTGAAACCCGTTGCCTCGTACGTTTTGAGAGGCATCCCCGACGGTGTCGGAGGAAGGGATGCTTCGTGACGGTTTTGCGGGGGTTTGGGGAGGAGATAGCTTTTGCCCGGGCGGCAAACGGCATGGCGGTTTTCGTCATGGCCAAGCCCGGCTACCGGAAGAAATTTGCCCAGGTAACGGTAGCTTACGGCTCGAACGACGTTGTTTTTTCCTTGCCTGACTCGGAGTTTTCGGGCAATTGCGTCGGTCCCCTCCGCAGGTTTGAGACTCCTCCGGGAATTGCCCATTTCCTCGAACACAAGATGTTCGATAGACCCGGAGGAAGCGCATTCGACGATTTCTCCGCTCTTGGAGCTTCGGCCAACGCTTTCACCAGTAACGACTTTACTTCCTACACTTTCTGGACGGTCGATGAGTTTAGAAAATGTCTTGAGCTCCTGCTCGACCTGGTGTGGAATCCGCATTTCAGCGAAGAGTCGGTTCGGAAAGAGCAAGGTATAATAGAGCAGGAAATAGTGATGTACGAAGACGAGCCCTATTCCAGGCTGACCCGGGCGCTTCTTGAATCCCTTTACCACGTTCACCCCGTCAGAATCGACGTTACCGGGACGAAGGAGTCGATCAGGCAAATTACCCCGGAGCTCCTGTACGTGTGCCACGCCGCCTTCTATCGACCCTTCAACATGGCCTTGTTCGTCGCCGGAGACTTTGAAGCCGAGGATGAAGCTCTCAGATTAGCCGAAATCCTTGATTCGGCTGCCCCGAGCAAGGGCGCCCGGCCGGTAAGAGAGCGGCCGGAGGAACCTCCCGAGCCACGGCAACTTTCGGCTACGGTGAAAATGCATGTGCCCAGGCCATTTATAAACATCGGCTGGAAGGACCAGCCCGGCGGTCATGACGGGAAGAAGCTGTTGAGGCGCGAAATCGCGACCGATCTCCTGCTGAACATACTTTTTGGGAAAAGTTCGCCCGTTTTCGCGAGACTATACGAGGAAGGGTTGGCGGACGACCTGGGCGTAAGCTACGAAGCTTGGCCGGACTATTCTTTTGCAACCATCACCGCGGAAACGGTCGAGCCTCAAAAGCTTCTGGACGAGGTCCTCAGAGAGGTGGATACGGCGCGGAAAAGAGGGATTGCTGCTTCTGACTTCGAACGGGCGAAGGACGCCGCATGGGGGCATTACATCACTCTTTTCGACGATCTCGACCTCATAGCGGAGTCTCAGTGCCAGCTCTACTTCATTGGGGAAGATGTTTTTTCTTACGGAGAGACTCTGAAAAGCATAACCCTTCAAGAGGTGGAGGAAAGACTTTCCGTCCTCGATCCCCGCTTTCTGGCTCACGTGTTTTTGATCCCCGATACCCATGGCCTCAATTCGTATGCAAGCTCGTATAAAAAAGAGGAACAAACGCGCCGGTGCTAGAAACTGATCACTTTGGTATGAGCCTCGGCATGACTGAAGAAAGCCAGCTCTCCGCGTAGCGTCTGGAGGGAGAGACGTGATCCTCGACGGCGGGCCTCTTACCATCGAAGAAATCATCGCTGTTGCACGCCATGGTGAACGGGTGGTTTTATCCGAAACCGCAAGGGAGCGGGTGGCCCGCTGCCGGCGTACGGTGGAAGACGTGCTCAAGAGGGGTTCAAAGGCTTACGGCATCAACACCGGATTCGGCAAGCTGTGCGACGTATCCATACCTCCGGACAAAGTTGAAGTCCTTCAGGAAAACCTCATACGCAGTCATTCCTGCGGCCTGGGAGATCCGCTGTCCGAAGAGGAAGTCAGGGCGGCGATGCTGCTTCGAGCTAATGCCTTAGCACGAGGTATGTCCGGCGTCAGGGTGGAGGTGGTGGAGAAGCTTCTGGAACTTCTGAACCACCGGGTAACTCCGGTGGTGCCGTCCAGGGGCTCCGTGGGGGCGTCCGGCGACCTCGCGCCTCTATCCCACATCGCGTTGGTTTTAATGGGGGAGGGTGAGGCGTGGGTCAACGGAATGAGGATGCCCGGGTCAGAGGCGTTGAAGAGATGCGGAATTGTCCCTTTAAAGCTTTCGGCCAAAGAAGGCTTGGCGCTCATTAACGGAGTACAAGTGTCCGCAGGAATTCTCGCTCTGACCGTAGGGGATGCCGCTTGCTTGGCGGATGCTGCTGATATCATCGCCGCGTTGTCAGCGCAAGCTCTGGATGTTATCCCCGACGCGTTCGACGATGGGCTTGTATCGGCGAGGCCTTATCCGGGAGCACGGACGGTTGCTGCGCACATGAGGGCACTTCTCGAGGGTTCCGGGCTCACGTCGAGGCCCGGGGAGACCCATATGCAGGACGCTTACTCCCTCAGATGCATCCCACAAGTACACGGCGCCGTCCGGGACGCAATAGACTACGCCAGGAGAACTTTGGAGATCGAGAGTGGCTCTTCTACGGACAACCCCCTCATCCTCGAGGATGGAAGGGTGATTTCCGGGGGCAATTTCCACGGTCAGCCCGTAGCATTTGCCGCGGATTTTCTTTCGATGGGCCTCACGACCCTGATGAACATTTCGGAGCGGAGGATAGCCCGAATGCTCAATTCCGATGAAAGCCGCCTTCCGGCTTTCCTGGCCAAAGACAGCGGCCTTGAATCCGGTTATATGCTGCTTCAATATACCGCCGCCAGTCTCTGTGCGGAGGCAAGGGTCCTGTCGTCGCCAGCAAGCGTCCAGTCGATCCCTACCTCGGCTAATCAGGAAGACCACGTAAGCATGTCGGCCACGGCTGCGCTTAAGTGCAGGCGCATTCTGGATCATCTCGTCCATGTCCTCGCCATCGAATACCTCGTAGCCTGCCAGGCGCTGGAATACAGGGGACCGGACAAACTTGCGCCGCTCTCGAAGAGGGCGTACAACAAGCTGAGGGAACGGGTGATGCCGCTTGACGGGGACAGGAACCCGGGACCGGATATCGCGGAGGCGAGAAAGATAATAGTGTCCGGTGAACTTTTCCGGGCGCTTCAAGCGGGGTGTGAGAATTGGTGCTGATCGTGGACAACATCGGCGAACTCGTTACGATGGAGGGGCCGAGAGCGCCCAGGCGCGGCTCCCTTCAGGGGATGGTTACCGTAATCAAGAACGCCTTCCTGGCCGCGAAAGACGGTAAGGTCATCGCCGTAGGTCCGCGGGCGGAGCTACCGCGGTTCTTAGACGCCCTGCAACAGAGTGCAGAGCAAGACCAGAGACAAGACGCGGAAAAGAGTCAGGAGGAAACCACCGTGCTGGACGCGGGCGGCAGGGCGGTAGTCCCGGGTTTCGTCGATGCCCATACTCACCTCGTCTTCGCAGGTTGGCGGTATCAGGAATACGTGATGCGGTGTCAGGGCGCGACTTATCAGGAGATCCTCCGGGCCGGGGGCGGCATACTCGAGACGGTGAGGCAAACGAGACAAGCTACGGAGGAAGCGCTCTTCCAGCGAGCGCTTTCCTTTCTCGACGAGATGCTTTCCCTCGGTACCACCTCCGTGGAGATCAAATCCGGATACGGGCTGGACACCGAAAACGAGCTTAAGCAACTGCGGGTAATCCGCCGGCTTAAAGCCGAGCACTGCCTCGACGTAGTGCCCACGTTCCTGCCGGCTCACGCCATTCCTCACGAGTATTCCAAGGACCGGGAAGGGTACATACAGGAGATAATCGGGACCATGTTGCCTTTGGTCAGGCGCGAAGGGCTTGCACGTTTTCTCGATGTGTTCTGCGATGAGGGGGCTTTTACTTCGAAAGAAGCCCGTCGCATACTGGTAAGAGGCAAGGAGCTGGGGTACGAACTCAAGCTTCACGCCGATGAATTGAGGAATACCCAGGGCGCAGAACTCGGGGCTGCTCTGGGAGCCGTTTCCGTCGACCACCTCTGTATGATTTCCCAGGAAGGCGTAAGAGCCCTTAGAGAATCCGACACGGTGGCCGTGTTGTTGCCCGCAACTTCGTGCTTTATGGGGAAGGACCATGGCAAGCTCGGGAGGAAGCTGGTGGACGCGGGCATACCGGTCGCTCTGGGAACGGACTTCAATCCCGGGACGTCTCCCACCACTTCGATGCCCCTGTGTATGACTCTTGCTTGTTCGATGTCGGGTCTAACCCCGGCGGAAGCTCTTGTGGCGGCTACCTGGAATGCGGCGTGGGCTATAGGACTTGGCGGGAGGGTCGGCGGGCTTCAACCGGGGATGCAAGCGGATGCCCTCATTTTGGACGCCTCTTCGTACGTCGAGGTGCCGTACAGATTTGGGGCAAATCTTGTGTGGAAAGTGCTTAAGAAGGGAAAGGTGGTATTTCAGGCGAACAAGGGGAGGATGGTGAACCGAAGTGAGTCCTAAAGACCGGCCTGTGCCGGCCCCGCCGAGGGAGTCCGAAATGGAAAAGGCATTTGAAGACAACTTCAAAGAGTACGAGGAGTGGCGAGCCAGGCAAGCTTCGACAGAACCCGAACCAAAAGTCAGAGAAAAGAAGGACGATGCTAAAAAGCAGCCCTTCCTGACAAAGTGGGATCTGCTGTTCATCTTTCTAGGCTTCATCCTGGCCGTGACCCTCGGGCGGGGTTGCGGTGCTGCTGAGTAACGGTTAATTCGGAAAGGAGTGTGGCAAAAGTGAAGTCGGATATCGAAATTGCTCGGGAAGCGAAGATGAAGCCCATCGTGGAAATCGCAAGGGAAATCGGAATCCCGGAGGACATGGTTGAGAACTACGGCAAGTATAAAGCTAAGATTTCCCTGGACATCCTGGATTACCTCAAAGACAGGCCTCGCGGAAAGTACGTGGTCGTCACGGCTATCACCCCCACTCCTCTGGGAGAAGGCAAGACCACGACTTGCATTGGTCTCGGGCAAGCTCTCGGAAGGCTCGGGAAAAAGGTAATCAATACCATCAGACAGCCTTCCCTCGGTCCCGTTTTCGGAATTAAGGGAGGCGCAGCCGGCGGCGGGTACTCCCAGTGTGTGCCCATGGAGGACTTCAATCTGCACTTCACCGGCGACACGCATGCCGTCGCGCTTGCGCACAACCTCCTGGCCGCTTTCCTCGACGCGAGCTTGCTACATAAAAACCCGCTGAATATAGACCCGCTCACCATAACGTGGCCGAGGGTGGTGGACGTTTCCGACAGAGCTTTGCGGAAAGTGGTGATCGGTCTCGGAGGCCCGGAAAACGGCATCCCCCGGGAAACGGGATTCGATATCGCCGTGGCATCAGAGGTCATGGCGATATTGGCTCTGACCACCGGGATGAAGGATCTCCGCGAGCGCCTGGGGAGGATCGTCGTGGGTTACACGTACGATTCCAAGCCGGTTACGGCTGAGGACCTGAGGTGCGCGGGAGCCATGGCGGTGCTCCTGAAAGATGCGATAAAGCCCAATCTCATTCAGACCCTGGAGAACACGCCGGTCTTCGTGCACACCGGACCTTTCGCCAACGTGGCCCACGGTAACTCGTCGATCCTTGCCGATCTCATTGCCACGAAACTCGCGGAGTACACGATAACGGAAGCTGGGTTCGGCGCGGATATCGGAGCTGAAAAGATGTTCAACATCAAGTGCCGCTACAGCGGGCTGAAACCCGATGCCGCGGTGATGGTGGTGACGATACGGGCGTTGAAGATGCATGGTGGGATGATCCGGGTGACGCCGGGCAAGCCCCTGGATACCGAGGCCCTCGCCAGAGAAGACATGGCGGCGCTGGACAAGGGTTGCGAGAACCTGGACAAGCAAATAGAAAACGTGCTCCTCCACGGTGTTCCGGTCATTGTGGCGCTGAACCTGTTCCCGACGGACACCGACAAGGAAATCCAATTCGTCCTCGACAGAGCGCTCAAGGCAGGAGCGTCCAGAGCCTGCGTCAGCGAAGTATGGGCCAAAGGTGGTGCTGGTGGCATAGAGCTGGCTCAGGCACTGATTGATGTAACGAATAAAGAGCCGTCGCAGTTCAGGTTCCTGTATCCGCTGGAAATGCCGATCAAAGAAAAGATCGAGACCATCGCCACAAAGATTTACGGAGCGGACGGCGTCGCTTATTCACCCCTGGCGGAAAGGCAGATAAAGCGGTACACGAAACTCGGGTACGACAAGCTGCCCATTTGCATGGCCAAGACGCATCTTTCCCTCTCCCACGACCCCGAACTCAAGGGGCGGCCCAGGGGATTCACGGTCACCGTCAGGGAGGTACGCGCCTCGGTTGGAGCCGGCTTCCTGTATCCCCTGCTGGGCGAAATGAGGACCATGCCCGGCTTGCCGACGGATCCCGCCGGTGCTCATATGGACATAGACGAGAAAGGGAATATAACGGGGCTGTTTTAAATGGGATGCTTGGGTGATGTGCCGGGCTTGAAGGTCGGCCACGCGCAGGACCTGTCGGGCATCACGGGTGTTACGGTGGTCCTTGCGGAGGACGGGGCCGTCGGGGGCGTCAGCGTCCTAGGAGGCGCCCCCGGGACTAGAGAGACGGACCTTCTGCGTCCTTCGTATACGGTGGATGTGGTACACGCCATCTTTCTGGCCGGGGGTTCTGCTTTCGGGCTTGATTGCGCCCGAGGAGTAGTTCAGTATCTGGAGGAGCGCGGGGTTGGTCTTTCCGTGCCCCCGGCCAGAGTCCCTCTGGTGGCCGGCGCGATCATCTTTGATCTTGACATCGGCGACTGCCGGGCAAGGCCTACCCCGGAAATGGCGTATGCCGCAGCATCGAGTGCTCAGCCGACGAACTGCGCCAGGGGAAGCATCGGTGCCGGCACGGGTGCGACGGTTGGGAAGCTTTTCGGCTGGGATTTCGCCATGAAAGGAGGACTGGGGGTCGCCTCAGGCGAAATCGAAGGCTTTAAGGTTGCGGTCCTCGTCGTGGTCAACGCCCTGGGCGACATCTATGATCCTGACAGCGGACGCATCCTGGCTGGAGCATATGATAGGAAGGAAAAACGGTTTCTCGCCGGTCGCTTCCGCGCCGGCCCGGGCGGGGGAGGTGAAAAGGAGCTCTTTAGCCTCGGTTTCGGTCGTGGCACCGAGTTCGGCGGGAACACCACCATCGGTGTCGTCGGAGTCGATGCAGCGCTCACCAAAGAAGAGGTTGCAAGACTTGCCTTAATGGCTCAGGCGGGTCTGGCCAGGGCGATAAGACCGGTGTTTACACCGTACGACGGAGACACGATGTTCGCTCTGGCCACCGGGAAATCCAGCAAGACAATGCCGGACCAGCGGATAGAGCGGTCCAGGCTGCTCACCGCTATAGGCGGCTTGGCCCAGGAACTCGCGGCCCGAGCCGTCCTCGATGCGGTGACCCACGCAGAGGGTCTGGGTGGGGTTCCGTCGGCCAGGGAAATCCTGGCGGGCGGCTGAAACCCGAAGGCGAACCCCCCCGTTGGAGTCCAACGGCATCCGGAGAGGAGCCGGAAGGAGGTATACGCTCGTGAAGTTTAGCACGAGGCAGGTAGTCGTTGCCGGACTTCTCGGAAGTCTGACGGTAGCTCTGGGGCTCATGCCCGTCGGAGGTTTCATACCCGTGCCGACACCGGCGGGTTCGGCCACCACGATGCATCTTCCCACTATCCTCGCGGGTATCCTCGAAGGTCCGGTAGTGGGCGGCCTGGTCGGGGCCATCTTTGGAGCTTTCAGCTTTTACAGAGCGCAGGGCCAGCCTAACCCCGTCGCGAAACTCATCTTCAGTAACCCTCTTATCGCGTTCGGACCCAGGATCTTGATAGGAGTGGCGGCATACTGGGCCTTTCGGGTCGCCGAACGTAAGTGGGGGAGGGTGATTCTGGCCCTGGCTGGCGGAGGCATACTGGGATACACCGCGTACTGGGCATCGCTGCGGATTAGAGGCGCGGGCGCCGCCGCGGGTTTGTGGCACGTGGCGGTGGCTGCGATCGTCGGAGCATCCGTCGCCTGGGGGCTCTGGGTGACCGGCGGTCGTAAAAAGGGCGGGGCCCCTCTTGCCGCGCTGGTTGGAACGATGACCAATACAATAGGTGTTCTTGGTCTCGCAGTGGCGTTCGGGTACCTGCCGCTGCCGGCAGCCCTGGCCGTTGCGGTGCTACATGGGATCCCCGAAGCGCTCGTGGCCATGGTGCTCGTGACGTTGGTCCACTCGGGGGTTCAGGCAGCGACCCGTTCCAGGGCAAGGAGTTGAGGAGAGCATGATTCTGGCAATCGACATCGGGAACACTCATACCGTCCTCGGGGTATTCGACGAAGGGGTGCTAAGGGCTCACTGGCGCGTCGGGACCGACAGGCAGAAAACTGAGGACGAGTACGGGCTCCAGGTACTCAGTATGTTTGGGTATGCCGGGATAAAGCCCCAGGAAATTACCGGAGCCGCCATCGCTTCGGTTGTGCCGCCCTTGACTCCAGTGTTTGAAAAAATGGTCCGGTCTTACCTGGGATGTTCTCCGCTAATCATCGGCCCGGGAGTCAGGACCGGAATTAACATCAGGTACGAGCATCCTAAGGATGTTGGTCCGGACAGAATAGCCAACGCGGTAGCTGCGTACCAGAAATACGGCGGACCTGTCATCGTCGTCGATTTCGGAACTGCCACTACTCTCGACGTCATTTCCAAGGATGCGGAATACCTGGGTGGGGCCATTGCTCCCGGGATACTCACGGCGACCGAAGCGCTTTTCGAAAAGACGGCCCGGCTTCCCAGGATCGAACTACAAAGACCACCTTCCGCGATAGGGAGGAACACCGTGGCCAGCATGCAGGCGGGTATCATCTTCGGTTTTGCCGGGCAGGTCGACGAACTGGTCAGACGCGTCTCCCGAGAACTCGGGGGCAAGCCGTACGTAGTTGCCACCGGTGGTCTTGCGAATCTCGTGGCGCCCGAGTCCAAAACTATCCAGACGGTCGACCCTTACCTCACGCTGGAAGGGCTCTACATCGTGTACAAGCGCAACGCCGAGCAGCCGAGCACGGCCGAATCCGGCAATCCCAGGGATGAGGCCAGGTCCCAACCCGACACCGGCGGGTTCAGGATAATGATTTAGCCGGGCACTGAATTAGCCCGAGCCCTACTCAAGTCAGCCGCGGGGCCGGGAGAGAACGCCCGGCCCCCTAAAGTCGAGCAGCTGTCTCCCAGCCCGTCGCCGGCTCTACCTGTATTCCGGTTTGTACCCTTCCGCGGTCGAGCCCTTCGGCCTAAACGTGCGGCATACCGCTTCTTCCGATGTCGAAGCGAGAGGTTCTCCGACTCTTCGTTCGGCACCCGGGGCTAACTCGCCGACCTCCATGGGGGTTCCCTTGGCCCGCGCTTCGAGCCCTCCTGTACCTCTAGCACCCGCTCTGGTTGTCCCCGGGCTTGCGTCGCGGTCCTGGCGCCTATCGTAATCCGCCCCCAGTTCGCCCACCTCCATGGTCGTCCTGGCGCCAACCCGGTTGTCGACTTCGATCTTGTTCGCCTCGCATATGTCGCCATTTCCCCAGTAGTGGCAGCTTCTAACCCTGCACTTGACCTCTGTCACGTCGTTCACCTCCTCCTTTAGTGTTACCCCGCGTTCGCCAGGGGATTCTTAGAGAAATGGAGGATCAACGTCAGGCTCGATAGAAACAGGAACGTGAGGAGGATCCGTGTTCCAACGAAGTGAGGAAGGCGGGGGTTGGTCGGTGAGCGTGCCAGTACTTAACCCGGATATCTTCAGAGAATACGACGTGAGGGGCGTTGTGGATAAGGACCTCACCCCGGAAACGGTGGAGCTTTTGGGGCGAGCGTATGGAACTTTTCTCAGGGGAAAAGGCGTGACCGCCGCCGTAGTCGGTCGCGACCCACGTCCCTCATCATCAACCTACGCATCGGTTATGGCCAGAGCGCTGACCGAGTGCGGAGTGGACGTGATCGATGTTGGCATGGTGACGACGCCCGCGTTTTACTTTTCTCGCGTGCATTATGGCATCGAAGGGGGCGTCATGGTTACCGGCAGCCATAACCCGCCGGAATTCAACGGTTTCAAGCTGGCGTACGGACACGACACCCTTTTCGGCGATGGGATTCAGGAACTGAGGAGAATCGCCGAGAGCGGCAAGTTTGCCTCCGGTGCCGGTCGTTACTCAAGCCGGGACCCGCTCCCCGACTACGTCGACGACCTTCTCACCAGAATTTCTCTCGGCCCTCACACGGTAAAACCTGCTTTCGATGCAGGGAACGGGGCCTGCGGACCCGTGGTTCACGCAGTGGCGCGACGGTTGGGTCTGGACTACCTGTGTCTGTACTGCGAGCCCGACGGCAGGTTTCCCAACCATCACCCGGACCCTGTTCAGCCGAAGAACCTCGTCGACCTCATTGCCGTGGTTAAAAAGGGTGCTTACAGCCCGGGTATAGCTTTCGACGGTGACGCGGACAGAATCGGAGTCGTGGACGAATTCGGGACTCCCGTGTGGGGCGATGAGCTTCAGATCATATTCTGGAAGGAGATCCTGGAAAGGCACCCCGGAGCGTTGGTTCTCGTGGAGGTCAAGTGCTCTCAGGCTCTCTTGGATATGGTGGAAAGACTCGGTGGGAAACCGCAGTTCACGCGGACGGGGCACTCGCTCATCAAAGCTAAAATGAGGGAAACCGGGGCCCTGTTCTCGGCCGAGGTTTCCGGGCACATGTTTTTTGCCGACGAATACTACGGGTTCGACGATGCGCTTTATGCTGCCCTGAGACTTCTCAGGATCATGTCCCGGACCGGAAAGTCGGTGCGCGAGCTTCTTTCCGACGTTCCGAAGTACTACTTCACCCCCGAGACGAGGGTTTTCTGCCCGGACCGGGACAAATTCCGGGTAGTGGAGGAACTCACCGCGATCTTCGCCAAAGAACACCCCGTCATTACCGTGGATGGAGTCCGGGTCCTGTTTGACGACGGATGGGGCCTGGTTCGAGCTTCCAATACTCAGCCGGCTCTGGTGTTGAGGTGTGAAGGACGGACGCCCGAGGCGTTATCCCGGATTAAAAAACAGATCGAAGACGAGCTCAAGAGATTTCCCTCAGTGGCCGACGTAAAATGGGATTGATGGAGGGAGCTCAAATGGTCCAGGTGACCGTCGAACGGGTAGGGCTTGATAGCACTACCGACCAGGGGGTAATCATCCTGGCCGACCTCTCCAAGACAACCATCATCCCGATTTGGGTGAGGACACTCGAAGCCTCGGCGATAGCTTTGCCTCTCCAGGGGATTGTGCCTCCGCGGCCTCTCACCCACGACTTGCTCCTGGAAGTGATCAAGAAACTCGGCGCCAAGGTAGTGATGGTACTGATCAGAGAGCTCAAGGACGAAGTCTTCTATGCCTCTTTGGTACTGGATGTGGGTGGTGAGCGGGAGGAAATCGACTGCCGACCTTCGGACGCCATAGCCCTGGCACTGAGAGCCGAAGCGCCGATTTACGTTGCGGATTCCGTAATAATGGAAGCCGGCATACCCGCGGAGGACTCCCAGATTCAGTAACCCCCGCTCTCCATATGCACCCCCGGAATTACCTTTGATCTTTCGCGACCCTCTTGTTTTGCTCACAAACCCGTGATATCTTGTACACAAGATTGTGCACAAGGAGTTGTGTGGATGGACTTTATCCGCATCGGAGATAAGGTCCTCAGCATGGAGAAGATTTACGACTCCATCAACGAGATCCTCTCTTTGCGCTCCAGGGGACTCTCGCAGCAAGAAGTAGCTTCTCGTCTGGGGGTGGACAGGACTTTCGTTTCGCGCTTGGAGTCGCTCGGGGAAGTCCAGCGCGGAGGCGCCATTGCGATTGTGGGATTTCCTCTGGCTAACGTGGAAGAGCTCGAGCGTGTGGCCAGGGAAGAGGGAGTGGAGTTCGTCCTCCTCCTCAACGACGAGGAAAGGTGGCGGTTCGTTCGCGAGAGGTCCGGCGCCGAGCTCTTGAACGAGCTCATGCAGATCATTGCCAAGGTTAGGAGGTTTCCCAAAGTCATCCTGATCGGTTCCGACAAGCGGCTCGAGATCATGAAGGGACTTCTCGACAGGGGGACAGACGTTAAAACCATCGTCATCGGAAAATCACCGATGACCGGGGATGTGTACCTTAGCCCGGACTACCTGCGGGAAACCATCCGTCACATGAGAGCGGGAGGTGTATCAAGTGAAAAGGGTTGTGTCGGTTAGCCTCGGTTCCTCCAAGCGAAATAAGAGAGTGGAAGAGGAGTTCCTCGGCGAGAAGGTCGTCATCGAGCGCATCGGAACGGACGGATCTATACCGAAAGCAATTGAACTCATCCGGCAGCTGGACGGAAAGGTGGACGCCTTCGGGATGGGCGGCATCGACCTTTACATAGGCTGCGGGAAGCGCCGTTACATGCTGCGAGATGCTGTGCCCATCGCCAGGGCGGCGAAGATTACTCCTATTGTCGATGGAGGAAGGATAAAAGCTACTCTGGAACGCCGGGTTATCGCATATCTCAATGACGTTCTCAAGGTACCGTTCAAAGACAAGACCGTGCTCCTGGTATCGGGGCTTGACCGATTCGGGATGGCCGAGGCGATAGAGGCCACCGGGGCCAAACTCATCCTGGGCGACTTCATCTTCGCGCTGCATCTACCGATTAAACTTACATCCCTCCGCACCCTGGACCTGGCCGCCAGGATCATCGCGCCCATCGCGGTGAGACTGCCCTTCTCGGTGCTGTATCCCACCGGAAAAGAGCAGGAAAAGAGGTCGGTCCATAAGTTTTCCCGGTATTACCTCGAAGCGGACATAATCGCGGGCGATTTTCACTATATAAGGAAGTACATGCCGGAAAGCTTGCCGGGCCGGTCCATAATCACCAACACCGTCACCGAGGAGGATGTCGAGGAGCTCAAACGAATGGGAGTCAGCACACTGGTGACAACCACTCCGGAAATGGACGGGAGATCCTTCGGCACCAACGTGCTCGAAGCGCTCCTCGTAGCACTTTCCGGGAAGCGCCCCGAAGAGCTCACGGATGAAGACATCAACGGGCTTCTCGATAAACTGAACTTCAAACCCAGGGTGGAAGTGCTGAACCCACCCTCGCTAATCCCGTGAGCTCTTTTTCCCAAAGTATCCTGCATTATAACGCCGATGTGCGGCTTTTTCGAGGCCGGGCCGGCTAGCGTTCGGCTAACCTCAGAGGCTACAGCGGAGGAGGCCCCACGATGGGTACTTTTGCCTTCATAATCCACCCTATCGAGCTTGCCGACGTGGCGAGAAAGTTTCCCATCGCCAGGTACCTTCCGGATCCCCTGGTCAAATGGACGCTCAGGATACTTCCTCCTATCGTGACCTCGCGGATAACGGGTGTGCGGTCGCCCCATGGCTCGGCTGAAGGCTGGTTTGTCTCTTGCCCCTTGACGGCAGAACAGATGATGAGACTCCCGGAGAAATATGTTCTGGACAAGGTGATCCGGGCGGCGAGAACAGCCGAAAAGCTTGGAGCCGGCATAGTCGGCTTGGGTGCTTTCACCTCTGTGGTGGGGGATGCAGGCGTCACCGTTCGCAAAAGCGTGGACATCGCGGTGACGACCGGAAACAGCTACACGGTGGCTACCGCCATCGATGCTGCCAGGGAAGCGCTGAAGCTCATGGACCGGGACATGCGGGACGCGAGGATCCTCGTTTTGGGGGCTACGGGGTCCATCGGTAAGGTGCTCTCGGAGCTTCTGGCGGACGACGGTTACGACATCACAATGGCTTCCCGCAACATACGGAAACTGGAATACGCGGCGAGAAGCGTCCTGGACAGGACAGGTCTTGCACCCAGCATTACCACGGATGTGAAAAAAGCGTTGCGCTCTGCTGACGTCGTGTTCTGCGTCAGCTCGTCTCTGGATGTGATCGTCGAACCACCGGATCTGAAGCCCGGGGCATTGGTCGTGGATGTCTCGCGGCCTCGAAACGTTTCCAGGGAGGTGGCGCGTTTCCGCAGGGACGTCCTGGTAATCGAAGGAGGAGTGGTTCGTGCTCCGGGTGACGTCGACTTCCACTTCGACTTCGGGTTCCCCAAGGGGCTGTGTTACGCCTGCATGGCCGAAACGATGATCCTGGCTATGGAGGAACGATATGAGGACTTCAGCTTGGGACGGGATCTCTCGGCGGCGCGGGTCAAAGAGATATCGCGCCTTGCCGCGAAACACGGGTTTGCACTGGCGGGCTTCAGAAGCTTCGAGAGACCGGTTTCCCGGGAAGAAATCGAGCGGGTCGTAGAGGAGGCGAGGGCCAAAACGCGGAGGCCGGGCGGTTGTTGACTGGACTGGTGGGGCTGACTATAATCTAGGTACCGCAAAACTCGATAACGTCAGTGGAGCCACTGCCCCCTTTGCGGGGCGGCGGTTTTTCTATGCGGAGGCTATGTTCTTCGACGCTGCAAGAATCTCAGGCAGGGGAATTGGGGGGCGAGGCAGGACATAAACTGATTTAAGTTTGCCCGGTTGCGTCGGTAAGACGACCGGGCTGAAATGTCCAGGAAAGGCGGAGATGCAGGAGGATGAGCGACAAAGAGATTATCCTTTCCCCTGAGGGAAAGCGCCTTCTGGAACAGGAACTTAACTATCTGAAGACGGTGAGAAGGCGAGAAATCGCCGAACGAATCAAAGCGGCGAGGGAATTCGGAGATCTGGCCGAGAATGCCGAATACGACAACGCCAAGAACGAGCAAGGTTTTGTGGAAGCGCGCATCCTCTCGCTGGAGAACATCTTGCGACATGCTCGGGTCGCGTCCAACGACGGCGCTAGCGAAGTGGTCGCTCTCGGTGCAACCGTTAAGGTCCAGGACCTCGCCTCGGGGAACGTCTACGAGTTCACCATCGTCGGTTCCCACGAAGCCGATCCTGCGAAGAAGAAGATCTCCAACGAGTCGCCGGTGGGAAAAGCCCTGCTCGGGCAGAAGGTGGGCGATGTGGTGCAGGTAAACGTACCCATGGGACTGGTCAAGTACAAGATAATCTCGATCAACAGCTAAGACTTTGTTCGCCAGGAGGTCATGAGGTTGGGCCACGAGCGAGAAGTGGGAAATCGGAGTCCGGAGAGCTTACAACCCGCCGGTTTGCAAGCGGACAACCTGCAAGCTGAGATTGCGCGGCGCAGACAGAAACTCGCAGAGTTGCGCCTTCGCGGCATCGACCCGTTTGGGCGGAGATTTGAGGTGACCTCCGATGCCGAGACCGTGAGAACGCGATGCGACGAGATGACGGGCCAGGAAGTGTCCGTCGCTGGTCGTCTGATGGCGTTCCGCGGACACGGAAAAGCTATGTTCCTCGACCTCCACGACCGGACCGGGAGGATTCAGCTCCACGCCCGCATTGACGTGCTCGGCGAGGAGTCTTATAGAGATATATCTTCTCTTGACGTCGGGGACATAGTGGGAGTGAGAGGTCGGGTCTTCAGAACGAAGACGGGAGAACCTACGGTTGAAGTCAGGAGCTTCACCCTTCTCGCCAAGAGCTTGAGGCCCTTTCCAGAAAAATGGCATGGCCTTCAGGACGTCGACCTGAGGTACAGACAAAGATATTTGGACTTGATCGTAAACCCCGATGTGCGGAAAGTATTTTTGACCCGCTCAAGAGCAATATCCTTCATCCGTCGGTACCTGGATGAGCGAGGGTTTATCGAAGTGGAGACCCCCGTATTGCAGGTTCTCGCAGGAGGCGCCTCCGCCAGGCCGTTCATTACACATCACAATGCGCTGGATATGGAACTGTATTTGAGGATTTCTCTGGAGCTCTACCTTAAACGCTTAATCGTTGGGGGACTTGAGAAAGTCTACGAAATCGGACGTAACTTTCGCAACGAAGGCATAGACTCCATGCATAATCCCGAATTCACCATGCTCGAGCTATATCAAGCTTACGCGGACTACGATGTCATGATGGAGCTTACCGAGGATCTCATCTATCGCTTGAGTATGGAACTCCTCGGCACCGATGAGATTCAAGTGCGAGGTCATCGCGTGTGCTTGCGTCCTCCCTGGCCGCGTATAAAGTTTTGGGACGCGATTTCTCGCTACTCGGGCCTTTCCCGGCACGATTTCCACGACGAGACCAAGCTCGGGGACATCGTAGAGAGACTCGGGATCAAGATGACCAAGGCTGTGACGAAGGGTGCCGTCCTTGACAAGGTCATGTCTGAGAAAGTGGAACCTAACCTCGCAGGGCCGGTGTTTGTCCTCGACTATCCGGTCGAGATCTCTCCTCTGGCCAAGCGTCGCGAAGATGACCCCGGACTTGTCTACCGCTTTGAGGCTTTCGTTGGGGGCATCGAGTTGGCCAACGCCTTTTCCGAGTTGAACGACCCCGACGATCAGCGACAAAGGTTCCTTGAACAAGCCAGGGCCAGAGAAAAGGGGACGAGG
>JADBKE010000017.1 GCA_014896535.1 Candidatus Fermentithermobacillaceae bacterium | reverse complement strand
AAAAAATCAGAAGAGGAGGAATTTCTTGCTCTGTCGCTCTGTCCTGCGGGACGGCGTGGAGAGGGAGCGTTTCCGCAGACGAGGTGGTACCGGGAGATGTGATGGTCATGCGACCGGGGATGCGGGCGGTGGCCGACGCGCGCCTCTTTCAGTGCCAGTCTTTAAGGGTGGACGAGTCGTCCCTCACGGGCGAATCGGTCCCCGTGTCCAAGCACGCCGGGCACATATGCTTCCCGGGGACGCCGCTTGCGGAGAGGAAAAACATGATTTACGCAGGGACCCTGGTGGTAGGCGGGTGGGGTCGAGCCGTGGTGACGGCCACCGGGGACTGCACCGAAATGGGCCGCATCGCTTCTCTCATCGGTAAGGCAGACCCCGGGAAGACCCCCCTGGAAAAACGCCTCAACGCGCTGGGGAAGTTGCTCCTGGGTATCTGCCTTGCTGCCGCGGGCTGCCTGGGCGTAGTCGGGCTACTGCGTGGGCACTCCTTCCACGACATGCTCCTTTTAAGCGTGAGTCTGGCGGTGGCCGCGGTTCCCGAAGGGCTTCCGGCCATCGTCACGTTATGCCTGGCCATGGGCGTGCAGAGGCTCGCAAAGCGGGGGGCGGTTATCAGGAAACTCGAGGCTATCGAGACTCTGGGTTCGGTCACGGTGATATGCACGGACAAGACCGGCACCATCACGAAAAATCGCATGGAGGTTGCGCTGGTCGCTCCTGCGGGGGCTCATGACGGAGAGGGTCAGGCGGGAAAAGGACCTGCGGGTACCACGTGGACTGCGGATCGTTCAAGGGAGCTCGAACTGGAGATACTAAAGATCGCGACGCTGGCATCGGATGCCCGTGCGGGGGAACCGGAAAGCGCGGGCGGGCGAGGGCGGATGCCGCAGGGAAAAAGCTCGTCAGGTCAGGAACTTCCGGGAGAGGATCCGACGGAAAAGGCCATTGTCACGAGAGTTCTGGAGATGGGGATCGACCCCGTCACGCTGCGACAGTCTCATCCGCGCCTGGGTGAGAAACCTTTTTCCTCCGAGCGACGCATGATGACGACGAAAGTCAGATACAAAAAGGGGGCGCTGATTTGCGTAAAAGGAGCTCCGGATACGGTCATTCCGCTTTGTTCCCGGGTTCGAGGGAAAGAAGGGGTGAGGACTCTTCGGGAAGAGGACCGGCGACGGTGGGAGGCCTGGGTGAACGAAACGGCCGCAGAGGGAGTCCGGATCCTCGCCGTAGCCTGCAAAGAAACGGCAGAAACGGCCCCGGAAGAGGAATGGGAACGGGACCTTACGTTTCTGGGCTGTATCGGACTGGTGGACCCGCCGAGGCCGGAAGCTCGCAAGACGGTCGAGCGCTGCGCGGAAGCCGGTATAAGAGTGGTGCTAGTTACGGGAGACCACTTGAGGACCGCGGAGAGCGTCGCCCGAAGCGCCGGAATAGCCAGAAGTGATGAGACCGGCCTTACCGGCGCCGACCTGGACCGGATTCCCGAATCCGCGTTGCCGGCCAGGATCGCAAAAGTGTCGGTTTTCGCCAGGGTCTCCCCGGCACACAAACTGAGGATAGTACGGGCTCTCAAGAAGGCCGGCCACGTCGTAGCCATGACAGGTGACGGGATAAACGACGCGCCTGCGTTGAAGGAGGCAGCGGTGGGGGTGGCCATGGGTGCCGTGGGAACCGACGTGGCCCGGGAATCGGCGTCGGTAATTCTCCTCGACGACAATCTTTCGACGGTGGTGCGCGCCGTTGAGGAAGGGCGGGCGATTTACGACAACATACGGAAGTTCATCAGATATCTTCTCTCATGTAACCTCGGCGAGATCCTGACGATGGTGGGGGCGCTCATGCTGGAACTCCCGCTCCCTTTGACTCCGGTCCAGCTCTTATGGATGAACCTGGTCACCGATGGACTGCCCGCCCTGGCCCTCAGCGTAGACCCGCCCGTCGAGGACCTGATGAAAAGAAAGCCCAGAGACCCCGGGGAAAGCTTGGTTTCCCCGAAACTCCTGGGAAGGATAGTGAGGCGGGGCCTTTACATAGGTGGCGCAACTCTCCTGATCTTCTTCTGGGCCCTCGGAACCTTCGGTTTCGCCACTGCGTCCACCATGGCATTTGCCACCCTCGTCACCTCCCAGCTGGCATCGGCTTTTGACGCCAGGTCCGAGGAGTACGACATCACCAAGCTCAGGACGTTCTCGAACACCTACTTGATCCTTGCGGTGTTCGTGTCCTGGCTCGGTTTGTTCGCGGTGGTCGAGTGCCCCTACCTTGCCCCGTTCTTCAACGCCGTTCCGCTGAGTCCTCGTCAGTGGGGTATCGTGGCTCTGGCGTCCATCCTTCCGCAGGCCGCTCACATGGGATTTACGCGAAAACCCCGTCCATCCCGCAGTCTCGTACCCGTTTCGCGATGACCCCGGGATCCGGGTCGTAAAGCCCTAGATCGATCATGCGCCGGAAGTATACGGAACCAGCGAAGGTGTACGAAGCGTCCAGCCCCCGGCCCTCGGGGGTCACCGCGCTCGAGGCGATGAAGTCGCCGATGGCAAGTGCGGTTGGGATTTCCAGGAGAGGCTTACCTCTGGCGTGAAGCAGCGCGTTTTTTCCCGCCAGGGTCCCGGTAACTATGGCCTCGGTGTGCCCCACCAGTATGCCGGCGCGTTCTCCCGCGACGAATACGTTGTCCGTTCCCGCAAGCTTGAGACTCCGGTCTCTGGGGGAAGCGGCCACCAATCTGATGGAGTTTCCTTTGCCTCCGCCCAGAGGATCGAGGAACCTGGCGTTTTCGAATCCCGGCACGGACCTCAACTCATCCAGCGGAAAGTAGGGGCTCATGAGCTTTCCCTGACCGGTATCTAAAACGACCAGGCAGTCCGCATATTCCGGAAGGGCGTATTGTTGGCAAGCTTTCATGTTCAGCTTCTTGCTGTTGCGCAGGTGCTCCGGCAGCTTTCGCACCACCACTCCCGTCTCGTCGAGTTCGCTCACGACCTCGGGATTGAGACTCTCTTTGGCCAGCTTGCACGAACCAGACATGGCGCCATATGACCCTTTTCTCCTGGTGGACATGAGCTCCGGGAGGCCAAGGATCCTGGACAAGCTCACCCTCGGGCCGAAAGCCGGACACCGCTGTACGCAGCACGCGCAGCCGTTGCCGAACATGCGGCAGATTCCCATCGGGCCTGAGGAACCCGTGGCGTCCACGAAAGACTCCGCCACAAACCATCTTCCGTCTTCGGATTTCACCGCCCGTAACCTGATACCTCCGGATTTCCCCTCGTCCGCAGTTTTTCCCGCAACTATTCTGGTCCCGGTGTAAACGGTCACTCCGAACCTAGTCAGGAGCGCTCTCACCGCCGGTTCCACCTTGACCACGTCATACAGACTCGCATGCCTGTGGCCGGGGAACTGGACCATGCGGTGGCGGCTGAGATCGTCCAGGAGATGGAAGGTCTCTCCGGCTCCCATGGCTATGAGTTCTTCGGCGGCCACGAACCTTCCGTTGTTTCTGAAGATCCCTCCGACCAGTCCCGCGCCCAGCAACATGTCGGTCTTCTCGCAGATGGCCACATCGGCGCCGGCTTTTCGCGCAGATACAGCTGCGGATACGCCGGCCCACCCGCCTCCCACCACCAGTACTTCGTGACGGTAATCCACGCGATCTTCCTCCCCTCAGGCGAAAAACTCCTCGGCGTCGAACACGGCTTTGCACAAGCGAGTCTCTCGCCCTCCCAGGCACGCGCCGCAAAGGCCTTCGCCGCAGTTCATCGTCACATCGGAAACCCAGGCAAAAGCGGGCGAACGGGGAAGGTTGGCGATGACTCGCCACAGTGTCTTGTGCTGATGACGGGCATTGGAGCTTACTACGAGGTCGTACTCCTCGGACGTTATCTCCTCGACGATGCGACCCAGATTGTGGTCGGGTTCTTTGGGCATCTTGACGACGGAAACACCGAACCCGGCCAGGATGTCCTCGATGAATATCGCGCCCAAACTTCCCGGCCCGAGAAGGGCCTTGACCGCGCCGCCCCTGGTTTTCAGATATCTGGCCAGAAACACGGCAGGAGCCTGCCCGATGCCTTTAGCTACGATGAGACTTTTGCCCGCCGGATGCGCCCTTATGGCGCCGAGCCCCTGAACGCCGGACCAGAATGGTCCTTTCAAGATCACCTCCGTTCCCGGCCGGATTTCCCTCCGCAGGTCCCGGGTTTTGGGGCCCAGGACCTCGCAAGCGAAGGTCAGGATGTCCCCTTCCCGGTCCATTGCGGAAAGGGGCACGTTGAACATCTCAGGCCTACCTCGAATTCGAACGAATGCGAACGAGCCCGGCAGGACGAACCACCTGGTCAGTTCCTCGGGCGCCCGGACCCGGAACCAGAAGGCAGATTCAACCGAGGCTTCTCTCTCAGGCACGATTTCCTCCCTGTGGATGACCTGAGCTTCCCATTCCCGCCTGACGGGCACGGCCTTTCTCCCGTTTCGCAAGAATTCCTCGTAGATACACACCCCGCCCCACCCGCAATCACATCGATTTTCGCCCCGCAGGACGGAGCAAGCTACGCAGTGACCCAGTTCCGCCAGGGGGCAGGGACAAAACTCGGTGCCCGCGTCGAAGCAAGGTAGGGAAGGGGGCCTCCGGAAAACGGTGGTGAGCGTTTGTGACATGCAGTTCCTCCCCCCATCCCTCAGGGTATGAGGAGCTGAAAAGAAGGTGCATCGAGAGAGTCCTTGCCCGCGCTTTGGTCTGGTTGAGTGTCTCCGGCAGCACCTGGATCCTGCCGGCGTGTGGCGAGCACGGGGCAGCTCGGCGGTGACCGCGTTCAATCGCGGTTATGTGTCCCCGAGGCTCCGAACGGGCAGCGCGACAGGCCGGTAGGCGGGAGATTCCGGGGTAGGTGTTTTGGGACGACGTACGCCGGGATGCGCGAAAACTTCGGGGCACGCGACTGCTGGTCCGGATTCTCATGGCTCGAGCGTCGCCGGAAGCCTTCCTTTCAGGAATGGCTTGAAACGGACGGCCTCGGGGGCTTTGCGTCGTCCACTTCGTACGGCATTCACACCCGCCGGTATCACGGATGGTTGTTCGTCGCGGGGTCAAACCCCGGCGACAGGTGGCTGTTCTTATCCAAAATGGAAGAGCGGTTGACCACGGGGGACGGACGGTGGGAGCTGGGCTCCAACCTCTACCCCGGTGCCCTTCATCCCCGGGGGATCGAGCTTCTCTGGGCATGGCAGCTGGACCCCCATCCGGTCTTTCTGTACAAAGCGGGCCCGGTCATACTGAGAAGAGAGATCTTCATGGTCAAGGGCAGGCCGGGCGTGTTCATCGTCTACAAAGTCCTGGCCGGGCCCGAAAAGGTCGAAATTTCGCTGAGACCCCTGGTGAACTCCCGGTTCTACCACCATCTGGCGAGGGAAGGCCAGTGGGCTCCCGAGGTGAGTCCGCTGGGCCAGGACGTGTCACCGGAAGGTTCAGGGATAGTCCTGAGCCCTCACGGGGCCGGGCGATCCATGAGCATCTGGGTTTCGCGAGGGTCGTTCCGGAACGAGTGTGTATGGTACCGGTCCATGGTTTATCCCCGGGAGAGGGAAAGAGGACTCGATTTCATCGAAGACCACCTGTGTCCGGGCGAGTTTCAGGTGCATCTCTGTCCGGGCGAAACCCTGTATGTCTGGGCCGGCCCCCTGGATTGTTTGCCCATACGGAGCTGGCATTCCGCCCCGGGTACCTCCGGAGATACGCAGGACGTCCTCGAACGCACCAGGCGCGATGAGATCGCAAGAAGACTGGGGATTCACGACAGGGCCGGGGGAGGCCTCGGGGGCAGGCTTTCCCTGGCAGCCGATTCGTTCGTCATAAAAACCCGGACCGGGGAGCCTTCGATCATCGCGGGATACCACTGGTTCGGCGAATGGGGCAGGGACACCTTCATCTCCCTTCCAGGATTGCTTCTCGCGTCCGGACGCCACGAGGAAGCGCGCGGCGTGTTCTTGCGGTTTTCGCGGTTCTTCAAGTACGGCCTCATCCCCAACTTCATTGGGGACGAGCCGGCCTACAACTCGGTCGACGCCTCCCTGTGGTTCGTCGTGGCGCTGGGAAAGTACATCGATGCCTCCGGTGACCGGCAGGTCCTTCGAGAACTCTACCCCGCCGTCAGGAACATGATCCGCGCGTTGGTCCAGGGTACCGTTTACGAAATCGGCGCCGGTCCATCGGGGCTCCTGAAAGCCGGGACTCCGGACACCCAGGTGACGTGGATGGACGCGAAGGTCGGGGGAGTCCCCGTCACCCCCAGGGACGGCTACCCCGTCGAGGTAAATTCCCTCTGGCTACGATGTTTGTCGCTGGCCTCAACCTGGGCGGCCGAGCTTGGCGACGTTGAATTCGCACAGAGCGCCGACAAGCTCCGCGCGACCGCCGCTGCGGAATTCGTCCGTCGGTTCACTTGGCCGGGCGTAGGCCTTTACGACAGACTCCTGAAAGACGGAACGCCCGTGAAAGAGGTGAGACCCAATGCGGTGATAGCGGGCTCCGTAGACGGCTGCCCCTTGGGAAGGAAAACGCTCCGGGAGGTTCTGGATAGCTCCTTGAGGGTTCTCCTCGTGCCGTTCGGATTGAGAACCCTCGAGCCCGGTGCCCCCGGCTACGTGGGGCGGTACTCGGGTGGCCCGGAGGAGCGGGATGGCGCCTATCACCAGGGAACGGCCTGGCCATGGCTTCTCGGACCGCTGGTTGACGTGGCGAGGAAACTGGGCGGGAGAGCGGACCCGAGGCCCCACTCTGACTTCGGCGCGGGGACCGGCCCTGCGGCGTGTCCCAAGCTCCCTACCGGTCGCATGACTCTTGGGGATTTTTGCGGTTTCATCTTCGCTCGAATTGCCGACCTCGATGAGCACCCGTGCGCCGGCACGATTTTCGAGGTGTGCTCGGGAGATCCTCCCTGGTCACCCGGGGGTGCGGTATCGCAAGCGTGGAGCGTGGCGGAAGCGCTCAGAGTATTGACCGGTCTCGAAACGGGAGCGTGGGTGTGACTTCGTGTGCGAGGTACTTTTGGACGAAATCGAGGTCGGGGAACCGGCGACCAGCTCCCTGAGGTCGTGCCGGGTGGGGGCGTGAGAAAAGCGTGATCTCCAGTAGTCTTCCTGCAAACCTTTCACCTGAAACTTCTCCCCAGCATTACGAAACCGGGAATGCCGAAGAATAGGGGATGGGCTGGATTTTGACCCGTCGCCGTCTGCGCCCGAAAGAGAATTCCGGAGGGGTGACCGAACCGCCCATGAAGGTCCTGATGCTTGCGTGGGAATACCCTCCCGACCACGTTGGCGGTCTCGGGAGGCACGTGCGGCACATTTCAAGAGCTCTGTCGGATCTCGGTATCGAAGTCACGGTCCTGACCAGAGGCGAAGGGAACAGGACCGGTTGGGAAAGGGACGGGGATGTGCGGGTCTTCCGCGTTTCGGCCTATTCCCTCCACCCTCCAGACTTCCTGACCTGGGCAGTCGAGCTCAACGTAGCCCTCCTCGAAGCGTTCATAAAGGAGGGGAGATGCGAAGACTTCCATTTGATACATGCCCACGACTGGGTGGTGGCCTACGCCGCCAGGGCGTTGAAGCACGCCCTCAACTGCCCTCTCATAGCCACCATCCACGCTACCGAACACGGAAGGCACGGCGGAATACACAATCCGCTACAGGCTCACATATCCGAGACCGAATGGTGGCTGTGCTACGAGGCCTGGAAGGTGATATGCTGCTCCAACTACATGAAAGACGAGATACGGTCGCTGTTTGGTGTGCCCGCAGACAAGATCGAGGTGATTTCCAACGGCATTTCATCCGAATGGTTCACCACGCCGAGACAGGAGGGAGAGAATCCCCTGATTCTTTACGCCGGCAGGCTCGTGCCCGAGAAAGGCCCGGAGACCCTGGTCGAGGCCATGCCTCGGGTTCTCGAGGAATTTCCCACCGCCACTCTGGTTTTGGCCGGATCCGGACCGCTGGAACCGGCTTTGAGGAACCGGATCTTTGAACTGGGACTGGGACGCGCAGTATCTCTTGCGGGACACCTGGACGACGTCCGTCTGAGAGACCTCTATTCGCGAGCGTGGGTAGCTTGTTTTCCCAGCTCCTATGAGCCCTTCGGTATCGTGGCCCTTGAGGCCATGGCTTCGGGTACTCCCGTGGTGGTGGGGGATACGGGCGGGCTCAGAGAGATCGTCGAGCACGGGAAAGATGGACTCAGGGTTGCCCCGGGCGACCCATCCCAACTTTCATCCGCCATCAAGGCTCTTCTCAGGGACAGGACATGGGCGCGAGATCTCGCGGCTTCTGCCCGCCGGAAGGCCCTCGAGAAGTATTCCTGGGAGACCGTCGCGTGCCGGACGCTCCTCGTATACGGAAATGTGCTCGGACAACGTTTTGGCCGGGAAAGCAGAGTTCTCCGAAAACTCCCCGCTCGAATGCCCGCTGGATTCCTCCGAGCGGTGCTGCGGCCTGCCACTTCCGGCGAGATGAAACAAGAAGCGGCGGTACCTCAAAGCAAAGAGGAAAACTCGATCCGTTCGTAGAATGAACCTGCCGCAGGATCCTTCGGGATGGAGCTGGAGACAAGTGAATATCGCGGCGGATGAAGGCGGCGGGAGAGACCCGGCGGCCGACCTCGCCGGGCGCCGAAGGAGCAAAGCCTTGGGGCTGAAACTCTCAGGCAAAAACACCGCTGCCGGACGCATCTCTGGAGAGCCGGTTTTCCGGCGCCAAAGGGGTAACCCGGTGTGTTTTCCGGGGAATCTCTCAGGTTAAAGGGACAGGGACAGTCGCACCAAGGACCGGTCCCTTGTTTTTTGTCGAGGCCCGGTACCGGGCAGAACAGCCCATCCCAGGGAACCAGCGAGAATTCTCCGGCGTAAAGCATCTTTTTTGAGGAGGTGAAACCGTTGGCGGGAGAACTCAAGAAGACGCCCTTGTACCCGGTGCACGTCAAATACGGAGGAAGAATCATCGATTTTGAGGGCTGGGCTCTTCCCGTGCAGTTTTCCAGCATCAAGGAGGAGCATCACGCTTGCAGGAATGCGTGTGCTCTGTGGGACGTCTCCGACATGGGGGAAATCATGGTGGAAGGTCCGGGCGCGCTGGCGCTTCTCCAGATGCTGCTCGTGAACGACATCGCCAAAGGATATCCGGGGAGAGTGATATACAGCCCCATGTGTTATCCGCACGGCGGTGTCGTCGACGACATGATGGTGATTTGCCTGGAAAACTCCAGGTATCTGCTGGTGGTCAACGCGGGTAACATCGAGAAGGATTTCCAGTGGATATCCGGGCTGGCGAAGTACTTCTGGAGGGTGGACGTGAAGAACCTTTCCTCGGACATCGCCGAAGTGGCGCTCCAGGGCCCCAACTCGGAAAAAGTGCTTCAGAAAGTCTGCTCGTACCCGCTGAGAGAGATGAAGTACTACCACGGACGGGAAAACGTGGACGTGGGTGGCCTCAAATGCCTGGTCACGCGGACGGGATATACCGGGGAAGACGGGTTCGAGATCTACACCAAGGCCGAAGATGGGGTGGAACTTTTTGAGATCCTCATGGAAGCCGGTGCCGACGAGGGTCTCGTTCCCGCGGGGTTGGGGAGCAGAGATACTCTGCGTTTTGAAGCTTCGATGCCCCTGTACGGGCAGGAACTCGACGAGAACCACACACCCCTCGAGGCCGGGCTTTCGAGGTTTGTCTGTTTCGACAAGGAGTTTGTGGGCAAAGAGGCGCTAATGCAGGAACGGGAGCAGGGGCTTCGGGTGAAGCTCGTTGGTCTTGAGATGGTGGAAAAAGGAGTGCCGCGGACCGGGTACAAGGTTTTCGATGAGACGGGAGAAAAGGAGCTCGGCTACGTCACCACAGGCTCATATGCCCCGACTCTCGACAAGTACCTGGCTATGGCTTTCGTTCCCGTGCAGTGGAGCCAGATCGGAACGAAGCTCACCGTGGATATACGCGGGAAGAAGGTTCCCGCTGTTGTCGTGAAGATGCCATTTTATCGCAGGGAGGGTAAGAAAAAATGAACTTTCCCGCAGATCTCAAATACACTAAGACCCACGAGTACGCCAGGGTCGAAGGGAATCAGGTGGTCGTAGGCGTGACCGACTACGCCCAGGACCAGCTGGGTGACATCGTCTACGTCGAACTGCCCGAAGTCGGCAGGGAAGTCAAAGCGGGAGAGGTCTTCTGCACCGTTGAGTCGGTGAAAGCGGTCTCCGATTGCTACGCTCCGGTTTCCGGAAAGATCGTCAAGGTCAACGAGAAAGTTCAGGATTCCCCCGATCTACTCAACAAGGATCCTTACGGGGAGGGCTGGATCGCCGTTATCGAAATGAAGGATCCTTCCGAGCTTGAGAATCTCATGGACCAGAAAGCTTACACCAAACACGTAGAAGAGGGCGGTCACTGATGAACTACCTTCCCAACACCGATAAGGACAGGCAGGAGATGCTAAAGACCATCGGCGTGAAATCCATCGATGAGCTCTTCGCCGACATTCCTCCTGCCCTTCGCATGAAAAGGCCTCTTAACCTTCCGGCCGGCATGTCCGAATGGGAGCTCCAGAAGCACATGCGCGAGCTGGCGGCGCAAAACAAGAACCTCACGGAATATGCGTGTTTCATCGGCGCGGGCGCGTACGATCATTACGTTCCCGCGGTCGTGAGGCACGTCCTTGCCCGTTCGGAGTTTTATACCGCATACACGCCGTACCAGCCCGAAGTGAGCCAGGCGGTTTTGCAGTCCATATTCGAGTACCAGACCATGATTTGCGAACTCACCGGGATGGACGCGGCTAACGCTTCCATGTACGACGGAGCTTCCGCTGCGGCTGAGGCGGTGACGATAGCGGCGGGACTGACCAGGCGAAAGGTCGCTCTAGTGTCGCGGACGGTTCATCCCGAAACCAGGGAAACCATACGGACGTATGCGGCGGGTCACGAAATCGATGTCAAGGAGATCCCCATGAAAGGCGGGATTACGTCCGTTGAGGACCTCAAGGCTATGCTGGGACCGGAAGTGGCGTGCCTCGTCATACAGCATCCGAATTTCTTCGGGTGCCTCGAGCCTATGAGGGAGATATCGGGGCTTGCGGCGGCCCACGGCGCGACGCTCATCGCATCCGTGAACCCTCTCTCCCTGGGCATTCTCGAGCCTCCCGGTGAGTACGGAGCCGAAATAGTCGTGGGAGAGGGGCAGCCTCTGGGCAACCCCTTGGCCTTCGGTGGTCCGTACCTCGGTATCTTCGCCGTCCGGAACAAGTATCTGAGGCGGATGCCGGGAAGGCTGGTCGGCATGACCAAAGACGTGAGGGGGCAACGAGGCTTCGTCCTCACCCTTCAGACCCGGGAGCAGCATATTAGAAGGGAGAAAGCTACTTCCAACATATGCTCCAATGAAGCCTTGAACGCCCTGGCCGCCGTCGTTTACCTCAGCTGGCTGGGGAAAGAAGGGCTCAAGGAACTCGCCCTTCTGTGCGCGAAGAAAGCCCGATACCTGCGAGAGCGCATTGCCCGGATAAAGGGGTTCGAGATCTCCTTCAACGCGCCGGTGTGGAACGAGTTCGCGGTGAAGTGCCCGGTTGACCCGGAGAAGATAGTGAAGTCGCTTCTAGATCGCCGGATCCTCGCCGGCTATCCTCTGGGAAGAGCTTACCCCGAGCTGAAGGATCACCTCCTGATCGCGGTCACCGAAAAGAGGACCAGGGAGGAAATGGATGCTCTGGTCTCGGGATTGGAGGGATTGGTATGAGGCTCGAGCCGCTCATATTCGAATATTCAAGGCCGGGCAGGAAGGCGTACTCGCTGCCGGCTCTCGATGTCCCCGACGCGAGCATCGACGAACTCATCCCGGCGGAATACCGGAGAAAGACCGATGCCGACCTCCCGGAAGTTTCCGAAGTCGATGTCGTACGTCACTTTACGAAGCTTTCCCAGCTCAATCACGGAGTGGACATCGGTTTCTACCCGTTGGGGTCGTGCACCATGAAGTACAACCCCAAGGTCAACGAGGAGGTGGCAAACCTCCCAGGGTTCACCGAGCTTCACCCGTACATGCCCGAGGAGCTAGTCCAGGGTGCCCTGAAACTCATGTACGATTTGCAGACCTATCTCGCGGAAATCGCCGGCATGGACAAGATATGCCTCCAGCCGGCCGCCGGAGCTCATGGTGAGTTGACCGGCATCAATATCATCAGGGCGTACCACCGGTCGCGGAACGACACCAAGAGAACGAAGATACTGATCCCCGACTCCGCTCACGGGACGAACCCGGCTTCGGGCGTTTTGGGCGGTTTTACCACCGTGGAAGTGCCCTCGGATTCCCGGGGTGGAGTGGACATCGCTGCGCTGGATAAGCTCATGGACGACACCGTGGCCGGGCTGATGCTGACGAACCCCAACACCCTCGGGCTTTTCGATGAAAACATCCAGGAGATCGAGCGCATAGTCCACTCCAGAGGCGGCCTTCTGTACTACGACGGGGCCAACGCCAACGCCATCATGGGTATATGCCGGCCGGGCGACATGGGCTTCGACGTCATGCACTTCAACCTCCACAAGACGTTCTCAACGCCTCACGGAGGAGGCGGGCCCGGGTCGGGACCCGTGGGAGTGAAGAAGCACTTGATCCCGTTCCTGCCCGTTCCCACCGTGGAGTTCGACGGAAAACGATATTACCTGGATTACGACCGGCCGCAGACCATCGGCAGGATGAAGTCTTTCTACGGAAACTTCCTGGTGATGGTCAAAGCTTATGCGTATATCCGGGCGCTCGGTGCCGACGGACTCAAGAAAGTCTCGGAAGACGCGGTGCTGAACGCCAATTACCTCCTCAGGCGGATAGTCGGTTACTACGACCTGCCTTACGACCGCCACTGCAAGCACGAGTTCGTCGTCAATCCGGCGCGCATCAAGAAGGAAACGGGCATTCATACCATGGATATATCCAAGAGGCTTCTGGATTACGGAGTGCACCCGCCCACCAACTACTTCCCGCTCATCGTGGACGAGGCCCTGATGATAGAGCCGACGGAGACCGAATCCAAGGATACGCTGGACTACTTCGCCGACGCTCTCATCGCCATAGCTAAGGAAGCTTACGAGGACCCCGAAAAGCTGCGCGGCGCACCGCACACCACAGTGGTGGGGAGGCTCGACGAAGCCGGAGCGGCGAGAAACCCCGTCCTCAGGTGGGTCAGGGAAGGAAGCCAGGCCCGGTAAAAGCGCTTTTTAGCCGGGTCCGGTTTTCGGGCGTTGTGGATTGCGTGATTTGGACCCGGGGGAGGGCATCGTCATGAGCCCTCCCTCTCTCAATGGGTGTGTGAGCCGAATCCTTGGGAACCGGGTTGTGGGAGGGAGAGGGGTAGCCGGTGTCGTCCCCGTCCTTCCGGACGAAGAACTGCAAGGCTTCGGAGCCAGGGTCTCGCCTGAAGAAGGGGGAAATTACCTTGTTTCCGGCAAGATAGAGCGTTTTCCCGGAACGCTCTGGACAAAATTACGCGGCAGGCCGACGCGGCCTTGCGCGAAAAACTGGAAAGAGCTTTCGAGGTAAAAATGGAAAACCGGCCGGCTTCGCTCGTAGCCGTTTTTCCCACCAGGACCGTTCCGGTCACTGTGACCGGCAGGCAGTGCTCTCTAGGGTGCGCGCACTGCGGCGGGAGATACCTCGAGAAGATGATACCCTGCGACCAGGTGGAGGAAGCCATCCAGAAGAGGAGAGCTACCAGCGTCCTTCTGAGCGGGGGTTGCGACCCCGATGGCAAGGTACCGGTGCTGGAAAATCTGAACGGGTTAAGGTCGATTCTTCCCCATGTGAAGGTGAATATCCATCCGGGACTGGTGGAAGAAGGGCGGGCGGCTCAAATCGCCCGGATCGCCCAGGTTATATCGTTCGATTTCATACAGGATGAATTGGCTATAGAAATGGCTTTTGGGCGACGGTTTACCGCCCGGGATTACCTCGAAAGCTACCGGTACCTGCGCAAATATGCTGGAGACAAGCTCGTCCCCCACGTACTCGTGGGGATCCGCGGTGGACAAATAGGACGGGAGTACGAAACCATCGAAACGCTTGCCGGAGAAGGACTGTCTACCCTGGTTTTTATAGTCTTCATCCCGACTCCCGGCACGAGATGGGCCGGACTCACCCCTCCATCCGTTGTGGACGTCGCCAAACTCATAGCCTGGAGCAGGCAGAAGCTTCCGCACGTGACTCTATCCCTGGGCTGCATGCGTCCCGGAGGAAGGTACAGGAGGGAACTGGACCGACTGGCGGTCCTGGCCGGGGTGGATAAGATCGTCTTTCCGTCGAGGGAAGCCGCGCACGAGGCGCAAGAGCTGGGCTTGGCCGTGCTCAGGCAGGAAGAGTGCTGCGCTTTCCCGTGGGCGCCCGGGGAAGACGATGCTCGACGAGAGCCAGGCCCGGCGAGGGTGACGTCGCGCGGTGCCCCGATTGAAGAGCCGGTGCGGTCGGGCGGGGGCTGGGAGGACCGGGCCGGTGGTTCGGGGCTTTACGTTTCAAAACGCGGTGAGGATTCAGAGGATCTGCTCCGGGACTTTAAGGTCGGCGTTTCCCTGGGGACCGCCGTGGTGCTGGGGCTTTCCAGAGCCAGAACCGATTGTCTTCCCACCACGGCCTACCTCTCCATAGGCGAACGTTGCGTCAGGGACTGCTCCTTTTGTCCGAGGGCGAGTTCGTCGACGGCGAGAGGGGACCTGATATCCAGGGTCACCTGGCCTTCCTTTCCGTGGAAGGAGGTCCTGTCGCGCCTTTCGAGCTGGAGATCGGGCACGCACTTGTCCCGAATATGCCTTCAACTGGTGGAATCTCCCGGAACAATGCCTGCGTGTCTTGAGATACTCAGGGAAATCCGGTCTTCGTCCGGCTTTCTCGGGCGCATACCCGTGAGCGTTTCGGTTTCTCCCTACTCGGTGGCGCGGGTCAGTGCGCTCTTCGAAGCGGGGGCGTCCAGAGTCGGGCTGCCGCTGGATGCGGTGAACCCCGATGTCTACGCCCGGGTTAAAGGGGGGGACTTGCGAAAAGCCTGGGAAGTCCTGATGGGTGCCGCGAAGCTTTTTCCTGGCCAGGTCAGCACTCATTTCATAGCCGGCCTCGGTGAAACCGAGGAGGAAATGGTGAAGGCCATGGCCCGTGCTTTGGAGGCCGGGGTTACGGTGGCGCTTTTTTCTTTCACGCCCGTGCAGGGAACGGCACTCGAAAAACTGGAACCGCCGCCAGTTTCGACCTACAGGCGGCTCCAGATCGCCCTCTACCTTTTGAAGGAGGGCCTGAGCATCGAGGACTTTCGATTCAGCGGAGGACGCATAACGGAAATCCGCTGCGGCGACAGGATCGAGAAGGTCGAAGCGGAATTGTTGGAGGGGAAAGCATTTCAAACCACGGGTTGCCCCGGATGCAACAGACCCTACTACAACGAAAGACCTGGAGGGGTCATGATGAACTACCCGTGGGAGCCAAACGCCCTCCAAGCGCGGCAGTGCGTATCCAGCTCGGGGCTCGTTAGACGGCGCGGGAGTCTGGTTCTGGAGGTCGATCCCGGTGAAGATGAGGCTCTTGAAGACCGGAGTATGCAGGGGCGCCTATAATATGGCCGTGGACGAAGCGCTCCTCATCTCACTTCAGCGGGGAGAGTCCCTTCCCACCCTCAGGTTTTATGGATGGAATCCTCCCTGCTTGTCTGTGGGTTACTTTCAGGACGCCCAGAAAGAAGTGGATTTCGACGGGCTGTCGAGGATGGGGTTCCAAATGGTCAGGAGGATCACCGGGGGAAAAGCTGTCCTTCACGACGATGAGGTGACCTACAGCGTCACGATTCCCGAGTCGTATGCCCCTGGAAGCGTTCTCGAAACCTACAGGCATATATGCCGTGGCATTATCCGCGGGCTTTCTCTTCTCGGCGTCAGGTGTGAAATGGTGGCGCTGGAACGAGGAGCCCGGGCACCCCAGGGTTTTGCCAGGGCAGCTTGCTTCTCGGCCCCTTCCTGGTACGAGGTTGTTGCCTCCGGCCGCAAGATCGTGGGCTCGGCGCAGGCCAGAAGGAACGGAGTCATCCTGCAGCACGGTTCGATTCCCCTGACTTTTTCGCCGAAGAGGGTCGCGGCTTGCTTTAAAGTGAGCTCGGAGGAGTCGAGGGACAAGCTCGAAGCCACCCTGGCCCAGAAGGCGTCGTCCCTCTCGGACGTATTGGGGCGCAGGGTCGAGCCCCGGGACGTGGAAGAGGCTTTGCGCCTGGGTTTTGAACGGGAGCTCGGCTGGGAATTCGTCGAAGATGGGATGACCCGCCAGGAGCTCCTCGAAGCTTACCGGCTCTCCAGAGAGAAGTACGGAACGCCCCAGTGGAACCTGGAGAGGGGAAGGATGGAGGAAGACGAGGACGCTTGCCCTGCTCTTAATGAAAACTCGGATGTCAGAGGTGAATTGCATTGAAATACGACGTGGTAGTAATAGGCTCCGGGCCGGGCGGGTACGTGGCGGCCATTCGCGGCGCGCAGCTCGGCGGCAAAATCGCCCTCGTAGAAGCCAACAAGCTCGGTGGCACATGCCTGAACGTGGGTTGCATCCCCACAAAAGCTCTCGTTCACTCCGCCACTGCTTATCTCCTGGCTAAGCGGGCAGAGGAATTCGGGATAATCGCGGAAAACGTCGGCCTCGACCTGAAAAAGGTCATGGCGCACAAGGAAAAGACGGTAACCACGCTGGTCTCGGGCCTTGAGAAGCTCCTCAAAGGAAACGGGGTGGACATATATCGCGGCAAGGCTTCCATACCCTCGCCGGGGAAAGTCGAGGTGAAAGGAGATGACGGCACCGGCGAGATGCTGGAAACCCGCCATATCGTCATAGCGACGGGGTCCACCCATGAGCTCCCGCCGGTTTCCCCGGAAAGCATCTCCCACACCATATCCTCGGACGAGGCTCTGTCTCTGGACCGCGTCCCCGAGAGGCTTCTGGTGATCGGCGGAGGCGTGGTAGCCGTGGAGTTCGCGTGCATCTGGAACGCCTTCGGCGCCCGGGTAGAGATGGTCAAACGTTCCCCGCTGATACTTCCCCCGATGGACGAGGAGATATCCAGAAGACTGATGATGATTTTGAAGCGCAAAGGAATCACCGTCTCCAGTGGTCTGTACGTCAAGGAGATCCGTGAAGAAAACGGGGAAAAGGTGCTGGTGGCCGAGGACAAGGACGGTCAGAAGGTGGAGAAGAGGGCAGATGTCATCCTTGTGGCCATGGGTCGAAAGCCGAATTTCGGAGGGCTCGACCTGGACTCGCTCGGTGTCGCCTATTCGAAAAAAGGCATACAGGTGGATGCGAGGATGGCCACGACGAGAGAGGGCATATGGGCTATCGGAGACGTGGTCGGGAAGACCTACCTGGCTCCCGTCGCTTCTTTCGAAGGCATTGTGGCCATGGACAACATATTCGGCCATCCCAGGACGATGGATTACAAGGTGGTGCCGAACTGCGTGTTTTCTATACCCGAGTGCGCCTCCGTGGGTCTGAAGGAGTCCGAGGCTTCCGCGATTTACCCGAACCTCAAGGTTTCGAGGTTCCCGTTTAGCGCCAACGGTCGCGCCGTGGCCATCGGAGAAACCGAGGGCTTCGTCAAGGTGATAGCCGACGAAAACGGCAAGATCCTGGGAATGCACATCATGGGACCTCATGCCGACGATCTGATTCACGAAGGAGCTCTCGCGATGGCAGCCGGGCTTTCCGCGAAGAACATTGCCGAGATGGTCCACGCCCATCCGACGTTGCCCGAAGCCGTGCTCGAGGCGTGCCACGGGGTAGTTTCCAGGCCCATACACCTCTTGACAAGGTAAGCGGTAAAGGCCGAGGCAAGCAGCAAATCGGAAAGGGGGTTTGCATCATGGGAAAAAGCCTGATGGTGGAAGATCCCGAGATATACCAGGCAATACAGGACGAGAAGAAGAGGCAGATGAGGGTGATAGAACTCATAGCTTCCGAAAACCTCGTATCCGAAGCGGTGCTGGAAGCTATGGGTTCCGTGTTGACCAACAAGTACGCGGAGGGGTATCCGGCTCACCGCTATTACGGAGGGTGCGAATTCGTAGACGTCGTGGAGGATCTGGCGAGAAAGCGCGCTTGCGCCCTGTTCGGCGCGGACCATGCGAACGTCCAGCCTCACTCCGGCGCGCAGGCCAACATGGCGGTGTATTTCGCCTGTTTGAACCCAGGAGACACAGTGCTGGGCATGAACCTGAGCCACGGCGGTCACCTCACCCACGGGAGTCCCGTCAACATATCCGGGAAATACTTCAACTTCGTGTCCTACGGCGTAAATCCCAAGACCGAGACCATCGATTACGATCAGGTGAGGGAGCTTGCCAGGGCGCACCGGCCCAAGCTCATCGTGGCCGGCGCTTCGGCATACCCGAGGATCATCGACTTCGCCGCTTTCCGGTCCATAGCTGAGGAAGTCGGCGCGCTGCTCATGGTGGACATGGCGCACATCGCCGGTCTCGTCGCCGCGGGGATTCATCCGTCGCCGGTACCCCATGCGCAGTTCGTCACCACGACCACCCACAAAACCCTCCGCGGTCCGCGGGGCGGGATGATCCTGGTTTCCCGAGATTGGGCGGCGGCTATCGATAAGGCCATATTCCCCGGGACTCAAGGAGGTCCTCTGATGCACGTGATCGCCGCCAAGGCGGTGGCTTTAAAAGAGGCCATGAGTCCGGCTTTCCGCGAATACCAGCAGCAGATAGTGAAGAACGCCAAGTGTCTGGCCGAGGAACTCATGGCCAGGGGTTACCGGTTGGTTTCGGGCGGGACGGACAACCATCTGATGCTGGTGGACCTTACGCCCAAGGGGATAACCGGTCTCGAAGCGGAGAGGGCGCTGGATGCCGTGGGTATAACCGTGAACAAAAACGCGATTCCCTTCGACAAACGCAAACCCACGGTCACTTCGGGAATCCGCATTGGTACTCCGACGGTTACCACCCGGGGGATGAAGGAACCTGAGATGAAGATCATCGCAGAACTCATCGACAGGACTCTCGCCTCGAAAGATGATCCGGAAAAGCTCGATAAGATCCGCGAGGAGGTGCTGGAACTCACGTCCGCTTTCCCGTTTTATGCGACGTAGCGCGACGATCTGAGCCCCCGCGGAGGCATCGGGATCCGGCTGCTGTCAGCCGGCGGAGGGGTGTTCGCGTCGGCGGTTTGCTTTTTCCGTGCGAAGCCGCTGCCGGAGTCAGGCGGATGATTACGGTGAACCGCCCCTGGCGGGCCCGGTGGCCGGAAGCACTGCGCCCCGATCGGAACCACACGGCAAATCGCACGGCAGATTATGGTGAATCCCTCGTCCGTTATGGTAGAATGAGCCCGTCCGGAGGCACGGAGGTGATGCCTTTGAAGCCCTTTGAGGACCGCATAAGGGCGGTACGGCAGAAGCTGGAAGAGGAAAAGGCGGATGCGACGTATATATCTTTCCGGTACAACATGCGGTATCTTTCGGGTTTCACGGGGGATGCGGGAGCGCTTCTCATCACCGCAAACGAAGCCATACTGTTCACGGACGGTCGGTACACCGAGCAAGCTTCATCGCAGGCCCCCGACTTCCGGGTTGTCGAAACGAGGCTCGACAGGGACGTGGTCGCCGAAACCCTGAGCTCTCTCGGAATCAAGTCCCTCACCTTCGAATCGGAGCACGTGACGTACGCTTCATGGGAAAACATGACCAAGCGGTTCAAGGACACGAAGCTCATCCCGGTTTCGGGATGGGTCGAGAAGCTGAGGGCTAAAAAGACCCCTGAGGAAATCGACGCCATAAGAAAAGCCGCGAAACTGGCGGACGATGCTTTCTCGGCGGTGTTGTCTTCGATAAGGCCGGGCGTGACCGAACGAGAGGTGGCGCTGGAACTCGAGTTCACCATGAGGAAAATGGGGTCCGAAGGAGTGGCCTTTCCCATCATCGTCGTCTCGGGAGCCAGATCCTCTTTGCCCCACGGGGAGCCCGGGGATAAGAAAATAGAACCCGGAGATTTCGTCACGGTGGATTTCGGGGCCGTATGGAACGGGTACGTTTCCGACTGCACCAGGACCTTCGTAGTGGAGCCCCTCGATGATAAACGCAGAGAAATCTATGAAGTGGTGAGGAAGGCGCAGGAGGCGGGCCTCCGCGCGGTCAGGGCGGGCGTCAAAGCTTCCGAGGTGGATGCCGCGGGGCGTAAAGTCATCGAGGAGGCAGGATACGGTCAGTACTTCGCGCACGGGATCGGCCACGGCGTCGGGCTCCAAGTACACGAATCCCCGAGGCTCGGCCAGAAATCCGAGGATATCCTGGAGCCGGGCATGGTGGTCACCGTCGAGCCGGGGGTGTACATTCCCGGTTTCGGAGGTGTGCGCATCGAGGACCTGGTCGTAGTAGGCGACGACGGACCGGAGATCCTCACTTCTTTCCCGAAAGACTTGAAGGTGCTCGGAGGGTTGAAAAGGTAAGAAAGTCATAGAATCGCCCTTCTCGGTGTTCCGGCGGCACACTGGCGCATTGGGCCGCTCTCAAACATAAAAAGGACGGAACCCGAGAAAACTTGGACGGAAAGCGAGGAAGAGCGGGTATGATATCTACCAACGACTTTCACACCGGAGCAACCATCGAAATCGACGGCGAACCCTGGGTTGTCGTCGAGTTCCAGCACGTCAAGCCGGGAAAAGGGTCAGCTTTCGTGCGGGCCAAAATCAAGAACGTGATAACCGGAGCGGTTTTGGAGCGGACTTTCAACGCAGGTGAGAAGCTGCCCCGCGCCCACATAGAGCGACGGGAGGCCCAGTTCCTGTACAGCGTGGATAAGGATTACACGTTCATGGACACGCAGACGTACGAACAGGTGACCCTGACGGAAGAGGCGGTCGGACCCGGGGTGAAATACCTCAAGGAGAACATGACCGTTTACATCCTCACCTATGACGGCCGCATAATCGGCGTTGAGGTGCCCAACTTTGTCGAACTGAAAGTGGTGGAAACTGAACCGGGTGTCCGGGGGGATACTGCTACGGGGGGATCTAAACCGGCGAAGCTGGAAACCGGCGCCGTGATCAGGGTGCCGCTCTTCGTCAACGTGGGTGACGTGGTCAAGGTCGACACGAGAACCGGCCAATACATCGAAAGAGTTTAACGACCTATAGAGGAGGAATTTGCCGTGGATGACTTGAAGGCGAAAGCTGCGTACGTGGAAGGTCTGGTCGAGGGTCTGGAGATACCGGCGGACACCAAGGAAGGCAAGGCCATAAAGGCTCTGGTCGAGGTCGTGAAGGAGATGGCGGAAGTCATCGAGGACCTAGCGGAACAACAGGAGAGCCTGGAGGAGTATCTGGACGCCATCGATGAGGATCTGTCAGACCTGGAAAGCGAGGTTTACGGAGATGAATTCGTCGAGGTCGAATGCCCCCATTGCGGAGAGATCGTGGAGGTTGACCTCGATGCCTTGAGCGACGAGGACGTGGAAGTTGTGTGCCCCGAATGCGGGGAAAGAATCCGGTACGAGGACATAAAGTGGGCCGAAACCGGGGATGAAGACATCGAAGTTGGAGAGGTCGAAGACGAAGAGGACGAAGAGGAAGAAGAGGAGGAAGACGTCGACGACGACGAAGACGAGGACCAAGAAGACGAGGACGAAGACGAGGACTACCGAGCTAAAGGCAGGAAGTCCAGGAGGAGACGCTGAGTTTTCACCGTCTTCGAGTGAGTAAGGAGTAACTCGGAGCTGCGAGTCATAAGAGCTCGTCCACCTCAATATGTTATGACAACGAGAGGTGGACAGGGTGAGCTCGGCGACTTGCAGACTCGTTGATGCCGCACCCGCCCGAGCTTACGGGCAGGGACCGGTGGAAATACGGACCCGAATCGAAGGCCAGGTGCTTCCCCTGCTTTCATCCGGAATTGCGCGGGCGGTGTCGGCTTGGTTGCAACGGACAGCCCCTTTCCGCCGGGAGAGCCTCGAAGAAATCCGCATTCGCAAAGGTTTGCCTCTCTGTCTCGTGCTTTCTTCCGGCGACATCTTCCTCTCCCGGGACGGAACCGAAGTGAGGCCGGAGGCTGGGTTTTGTCCCGACGGCGGGGAAGTCCAGAAGACGTTCGCGCTTCTCACCGATTGCTCTTCCTACGCTATGGAACCCGAACTCGCCACGGGTTACATCACTCTTCCCGGCGGCCACCGGGTGGGTCTTGTGGGTCGGATGGCCGCCTTTTCCAGCGGGAAGTACGTTCTGCGTGAAGTATCCGGGTTTAACATCCGAATCGCCCGCCACGTCAGAGGCGCTTCCGATAAGGTTGTTCCCCTGATTCTCACGGGCGGCCCCGAGAAAAAGCCTCGTCCGACCCTCATCGTGTCGCCGCCCCGGGCCGGTAAGACGACCATGTTGAGGGACCTGTCGCGCGTTCTTTCAGAGGGCCGGGCCGATCTGGAGCTTCCCCCGTGCCACGTGGGAGTGGTGGACGAGCGATCTGAGATAGCCGCCTGCTACGACGGGGTTCCTCAGCATGACCTGGGTCCCCGCGTCGATGTCTTGGACCGCTGCCCGAAGGCCATGGGGATGATGATGATCATCAGGTCCATGAGCCCCGACGTGGTCGTCACGGACGAAATCGGCGGCGACGAGGATGCGAGAGCCTGTGCGGAGGCGTGCGCCGCAGGAGTGGCCATCCTCGCCAGCGCGCACGGTCGAGACATTGAGGACCTCGCCAGAAGACCCTATTCCTCCTGGCTCGTCGATAAGGGGTACTTTGAGGTTTTCGTGGTGTTGTCCCGGAGAAACGGTCCGGGAACGGTCGAATACGTCGGACCGCGCACCGAGGGGGATGAGAAGTTTTGTTCGTCGCGATGAAGGTTCTGGGTTCGGTGCTGATTCTCGTGTCCGGCCTTTTGCTGGGGATATCCTGCTCGTCACGGCTCGCGGGGAGATGCCGCGAATTGGATTGCCTGGACAAAGCTCTCTTGCACCTCAAGACCGAGATATCCTACGGCCTCACACCTCTTCCCCGGGCCCTTCAGGTCTCCGGCGAGGTCGCAGGAGGCCTCGTGGGCCGGGCTTTTTCAAAAGCTTCGGAGCTTGTGGGCCGGCGCGGGGGCATGGTTCCCTCCGAAGCCCTCAGACAGGCCCTGTCCGGGGCCGAGCTTGCGGCGCTGGGACCGGAAGTTCGGAACGTCATCCTGGAAATGGCGACCTGTCTCGGAACATCAGGCAGGTCCGAGCAGATAGCGCTCTTAGACGCTACCCGCGAGCGACTCAGGATCCTCAAGGAAAACGCCGCCGACGATGCCGCCAGATACGGGAAACTTTACAGGCATCTGGGGATTCTCGGGGCCGTGGTGCTCGTGTTGCTGCTGGTGTAGGAACTCGGGAGGCGAGGACCGTGGACGTTGACCTCATCTTCAAGATCGCCGGCATAGCCATCATCGTGTCCGTGCTCCATTCCGTCATCAAACAGGCGGGAAAAGAAGAGTACGCATGGCTCATCACCCTTACCGGCGTCGTGGTGGTCCTTACCATGGTTACCAGGCTGATATGGGATTTCTTCTCCACGATTCGGGTAATGTTCCAGCTACCGTGAGGAAAGACCGATGAACGTGTTTCAGGTGGCGGTTCTGGGCGTAGTTTGCAGTCTTGTCCTCGCCTTGATCAGGAGAGAGAGGCCCGAAATGGGGGTTATGCTCTCCCTGGCCGCGGGTGCCTTTATCTTGATGCTGGTCGCCCCGAGAGCCGTGGGAATCATGCTGGTGTTTAAAGACGCGGCCGAAAGGGCAGGGGTGGGAAGCACCTATCTTGGCGTCGCGCTCAAGGTTCTGGGGATCGCCTACGTAGTGGACTTTGCAGCGGATCTTTGTCGGGACGCAGGAGAGGAGAACCTGGCATCCAGAGTGGAGCTGGCAGGAAAGATCCTGATTCTGGTGGCGGCCCTACCCGTGATCGAGGGAGTATTCCAGCTCATCCAATCTCTCCTGAGCTAAATGCGTCAGCCGTTGAACACGTACGAAGGCACAGGTAGCGGTTGGTAAACGGGAACTGAACCCAAACGGAAGGCGGGCGCGAGGTCTCAAAAGCCGGCCGCCAGGGCCGGGGATGTGGGCCTGCGCCACCGGCACGCTGCGTCGGTTGAGGCCGGCGCGGGCATGGGATAGGGACAGAAGCTCACCCAGCAGGATTATCGCATGTGCAATAAAGGAAGTTGAAGCCGGCGCCGGCATGGGATAGGGACAGAAGCCGCAGGATGCGGTTTACCGCCGGTAGCGGCGCGTTCGGAGAACGAAAGACATCTGCCTTTTGGAGGCGCGAGGAGGTGAAAGGATTGGGCCCCTGGTTACAGCCACCGGCCAGTTCTTGCAAGTCCCGCCCGCAGGCGAGACAAAACGCTTTATCCGGAAGGACCGGCCTGATCGGCAAAGCCGTGCTCGCTCTCCTGCTGTCGCTCCTTATGTGCTCGGTGGGAATCGCAGGGTTTGCAGGAGTGCCGGGGACGGAGACTGAACGAAACGCGCGTTCCGGGTCCCCGGTGCTTTCAGGAAACCTCCCGGGTCCACCCCTGACTTCCCTGGACGATTCGGGCGTTTCCGCCGTGCTCGACGAAGTTCAGTCCGAGCTCGAGGCGCTCCCCTCCTATAGCTGGAAAGAGTTAGTTGGGGACGTTCTCTCCGGGAAAGGGCCGGACTGGAAGAGAATCGGCCTGTACATATCGGGCAAGGTCCTCGGGCAAGTCGTCACCATCGTGCCGTTTCTGGGCAAGCTCATCCTGGTATGCGTTGTCATGGGGCTTCTGGAGATCATCGCGTCCTCCATCACAAGGAACGGTGCTGCACATGTTGCCACGTGGGCATGTTTCCTGGTCCTTGCGGTGATGGCCTGGAGCAGCTTCCAGCAATGCGCGGACATGGCCCGGCAGGCTGTGAACGACCTCCTGACCCTTTTGTACGCGCTCGTTCCCGTGATGGCGGGCCTCACGGCATCATCCGGTGCCCCCATTTCCGCGGCCGCCCTGCATCCCCTCGTGCTCGGGGCTGGATACGTGGTGGCGACCGTCATCACCGACATCGCTCTTCCTCTTCTGTTTACAGCGACGGCCATGGAATTTGCCGCGGGGCTGGGAGTGGAGGGCCGGGTCTCCGGAGCTTCGGAACTCCTGAGGCAGGTCGCCATGATGGTCATCGGAGTTACGATGGCCAGTTTCGTCGGCGTCGTTGTTTCCCAGCGTGCCAGCGCCGGGGTGGCGGACGGTGTCGCACTGCGAACTGCGAAATACCTAAGTTCCACTTTCGTGCCGGTAGCCGGAAAGATGGTTTCCGACACGATGGAGATGTTCTTCTTAGCTTCGTCCGCGCTGAGGTCCGCCTTGGGAGTTGCGGGATCGGTTCTGGTCCTCGCGGTCGCGTCTTTACCTCTCATCAGGATTCTCGGAGTCCTCCTGGCGTGGAAACTGGCGGCGGCCTCGTGCAGCGCGTTTCTTCCGAGCAGAGCCGGGAAATCGATGAGGGCGGTATCTTCCGCCATCGGGCTTGTGGCCACGAGCGTGGGAGTAACGGCGTTCGTTTTCGTGATCTGCATCTCCCTGGTGGCGGGGGCTGTCAGGGCTTTCTAGTCGGCCACCTGTGAGGTCCAGAACTTGGAGCATGGGCACGTTCGGACCGAAATCCCGGCGACGGGGGTGATATCTGTGGAGGTCGTCAAGGACTGGGCCCGCTCGGTCTCTCTGGTGGCGGTGCTCTGTTCAATGATACTCATGCTGGCACCGGAGAGAATGAAGAGAAATGTGGCTTTCGTCCTCGAGATCATCGTGCTCACCGCGGTTGTTGCCCCTGCATGGAGGTGGATATCGCTGGTTCGAGCCCGTCCGGCCTCCCTGGTCCTCGAGTCCTATCTGCCCCGAGGAACCGACGGCGATGCTTTCCGGCGGCTTTACCTCGCCCAGACACGCCGGCAGGTCGAAGCTCTGGTGCAGAGCCTCGGTCTTTCCGTTTCCAGCCTCGAACTGGAGGTGGATGCGGCGACGGGCAACATTTCCAGGATAACCATAGTTATCCCACCGAGGGAGGCTGGAGCTTCGGAAGCTGAGGCTCGAGGTGCGGTCTTTCCGGACCCTTTCAGAAAGCTCGTCAGCTTATATACAGGCGTTCCCGAATCCTCGGTGATAATCGAGTTCGCTGAAGGAGGAAAATGAACCATGAACTGGGGAGATCTGGTTAAAGGCTCGACCTTACGCCTTGTCCTGTTGGGAGCGCTTGGGGTTCTCCTGATCGTAGCGGGTTCCTTCATGAGCTCCGGACGTGCGGCTCGAGGGGAAGGAGACGAACTCCTCACCTCCCTTCTGGCCTACGAGCGAGGCTTAGCCGAAGAGGTGGCCAGGATAGTTTCGAGCATCGAGGGGGTGGGAAGGGTCGCGGTATCGGTTAAACTCGAAGCCGGCTTGGAGAAAGAGACGCTATGGTCCACTCAGCTTTCCAGGCAGAGCACCGTAGAAAAGGGCCAGGGCACCGAGAGACAGACGTCTCAGGAGAACGTAAGCAGAGAGATGGTGAGCGCTCGCCTTTCCGGCGAAGAGTCTCCCTTTGTTCCCCGGACCCGTTTGCCCAAGGTGGCGGGAGTGGTCGTCGTTGCCGAGGGTGCGGACGATCCCCGGGTTAAGGCCAATATCTACAAGGCTGTCACCACTCTTCTCGAGGTTCCCGCCCACAAAGTCGAAGTCCTTCCCATGAAAGGAGGTCGCTGAAAGTGGTCACACCGGTGCGTTCCGAAAGAAGACGGTCCAGTTCAGAAGCTGAAATATGGAAGGCCCTGGGCTTTCTGCTTCTTCTGGCTGTTGCGCTGTACGTGGTCATATATCACAGGCCTGCCAGGTTGCCCGTATCTCGGGTAACTAGCTCGCCGGACGTCACCGAAGGTGCTAAAAGTCTTTCGTCGTCCGCATATTTCGCCGAATTCAGGATGGAAAGGGAAAAACTCTACCAGAAGCAGATCAGCATGATCCAGGAGATGCTGGCTCGCTCGGACCTCGAAGCCGGGGTCAAGCAGGCATACCATGCCAGGTATCTCTCTCTCGTGGACTCGATGGGGAAGGAACTGGATATAGAAGGCATTCTCAAAACGAAAGGTTGGGACGCGCTGGCTTTTGTCACGGCCGATTCCTGCACAGTGGCGGTGTGGGCCGGGGATCTCGGCTCCGATCAGGTGGCCGTCATAGCCGATGTGGTGCAGAGAGTCACCGGTCTCGGTCTGGATAAGATAGCAGTTGTTCCGGCTGGAGACCGCTAGATATAATGGTCTTCAAAGACGGCGCTCGAGGTGCCCTCCGGCCAGGCGGGGAAGAGGTGAGACCATTGGCGGGAACCGGGGAAGAGAACCTCGCTGACTCGCTCAAGATCTCCGAAGAAGTAATTGCGGCGATAGCAGGACTTGCCGCTCACCAGGTCGAAGGCATTGCGGGTATGTCCGGGACCCTGGTGGAGGATATCGGTGCGATAATAGGCAGGAAGAGCTTTGCCAAAGGCGTCCGGGTGTCCAGATCTGACGGAGAGGTGGCTCTGGATCTTTACCTCAATGTGAAATACGGTGCGAGGATCCCCGAGGTGGCTTTTAAGGTCCAGGAAAACGTGAAGAAGTCGGTGGAGGGCATGACCGACCTCAAGGTCACCGAGGTCAACATCCACGTGCGGGGCGTGGTTTTCCCGGACGAAGAAAAAGAAGCTTCCGGTGGCAAGGGAAGCGGTTAGGTTCGCAAACCCGATTTTCAACGGGCTGCGACGGGGAGCTGGGGGAAATCAAAATGGGAGTATTCGACAGAAGCGTGTTGACGCTGTACGCCTTTGCCCTGCTGGTAATTTCCTTTGCTATGGTGCTAGCGGCCCTGGGGTGGAATCGTCCGCTGGATGCGTTGATTGAATGGGTCAAGCTTCCCGGCGGAAGGGTGACTCTGGGCATCGTTTCAAGTTTCCTTTTTTTGGCGAGCGCGAGGTTTCTGCATTTTGGCTTTCGTAGAGAGCCCGCGCAGGCCCTCGTACGCGATACGACCATGGGCCAGGTCAAAATCTCCCTAGTCGCCGTGAAGAACCTGGTGGCGCGGGTCGCGTGGAAAACCCCGGGCGTGCGCGACGTCAAGGCTTACGTGAGACCTGGTACCCAGGGAATCCAGGTGTTCCTCGTGCTCAAGGTAGCGGTCGATGTAAACCTTCCGGAGCTTTGCGATAAACTTCAAAAGGCCGTATCGTCCTATGTTCGCGATGTTGTGGGAGTGGCAGTGGAAAGCGTGAGGGTCACAGTTTCCGATGTAGCCCATGAATCCCGTTAAGGAGGGACCGCCGTGTTCGAAGAATTCCTGCAATACCTCCGCAACCACCCCAAGAGGGTGATTGGTACGGGTCTGGGCCTGGTGCTTGGGATTTGTCTCGTAGTGCTCGGGTTCTGGAAGACTCTAGTCATCGCGTTAATGTGCTCCCTCGGTTATTACGTGGGTAAGTGGGCGGACGAAAGGAAAGGCATCAGGGAGCTCCTCGAAGAGAAGCTTCCGGGCAGGCCTGATTTCCGTTGAGCGCGAGGATTTCCAGACACGACTCGAGGATCCTTGCTCTTTCGGCGCTGTTCTCGTACCACCTGACCGGCAAAGATCCGGACCAGGTGTTCGAGGACGCTCTCGCTTTTTACCCCAGGTTTTCTCGAATCCGCCGGGGTGAACCCGGTGGGGCATCGACGGCGCGAAACGAAGCGGCGGATGGGTGCCCCCGCGAGGGCAAATCCTTGTCCTCATACGTGGCCTACGCTAAGAATCTCTTTTTGGCGGCTGTCGAAAACTTGAAGACCCTGGACGAGCTCATCGAGTCGCGAGCGGAGGGTTGGACGGTAAACAGGATGCCTGTGGTGGACAGATGCATCCTCGAACTGGCGCTGGCCGAGGTCATGTACGCGGGTGACGCGCCGACCGAGGTCGTCCTGGACGAGGCGGTCAACCTCGCCAAGGAGTACGGTACTGCAGATACTCCGGCCTTCGTCAACGGGTTGCTCATGGGAATCCTCAGGGAAAGGCTTTCTCCGGCGTAGCTTCCGGGATGGGGCCGCTTCCTGTATAAGCATCGGCGCACCGGTTAGCGATATCTTATCTTACTCACCCAGCCATATTTAGAAACAGTAGTCCAGGCAGATGGTACCGGGCTCGCCGGCGGGCTCGACAGTAAGCGACGAAGAACGCAAAGCAGGATTTTGCAAAGGGTGTGGCCAAGTAACTCATGACTGGTCTGGTAGGAACACGGGTGCTTCGGTTAATAAGTCACGGCAAAGGGCGGGCAATGTCCTACGAGGTAACCGGACTCGTGGTGCTCAGTAGCGATGAGCGCGGAATGATATTATCGGGAGGGAGCGGTTTTGTCGCCGCTGGGCTCGGTTTTGGCGCAGAACCGCCTGCGTCGACAGTTTCGAACGTCGGAAACATGTTCGCCAAGACCATCGCGGCAGTATGTGACGGTGTTCCGGCGTTCGACAATTCCGGGTTGCAGCGGATTCCCCGAAGTAGAGGGGACTGAAAGCAAACTCTCTTTCCACGAGCACTGGTTGAACCTTGGGTGTTGCAGCGGATTCCCCGAAGTAGAGGGGACTGAAAGCGAGCAGGCGCAGCAGTCTGCGTCCCGTCAGCGGGAGTTGCAGCGGATTCCCCGAAGTAGAGGGGACTGAAAGGGATACCATCGTAGCGATTAACCTGACCTTGCAGAGTTGCAGCGGATTCCCCGAAGTAGAGGGGACTGAAAGCGATTCAGGGGGTGAAGGTCCTCTCCGCCGACGTCCAGGTTGCAGCGGATTCCCCGAAGTAGAGGGGACTGAAAGGTCATGGCCTGGGCACCCGGGCGATCACCGTCCCGCAGTTGCAGCGGATTCCCCGAAGTAGAGGGGACTGAAAGTCGAATGAGAACTTCGCAGTCGTCCACTCATCCACGTTGCAGCGGATTCCCCGAAGTAGAGGGGACTGAAAGCTGTTGCGTTTCGCCTTGGCTTCAGGTGTCTTACGGTTGCAGCGGATTCCCCGAAGTAGAGGGGACTGAAAGTAATCGCCTCGGCATCGTAAAAGTAGCGTTCGCTTTTGTTGCAGCGGATTCCCCGAAGTAGAGGGGACTGAAAGGGCACAACGTTGTACCGACCCTGGTTCAAACTGCGTAGTTGCAGCGGATTCCCCGAAGTAGAGGGGACTGAAAGCAACGAATGTCGGCGCGATTCCGGCCTGGGTAATTTTGTTGCAGCGGATTCCCCGAAGTAGAGGGGACTGAAAGTGCTCCCTGAGAGAAGAGTCGCGCACCGAACTCCTGGTTGCAGCGGATTCCCCGAAGTAGAGGGGACTGAAAGGGTCCGGATTCGAACCGGCTTGCGGATCTCCCGCTGGGTTGCAGCGGATTCCCCGAAGTAGAGGGGACTGAAAGGTTCTAGGGAGATACGACGCTTACCGTTTTCGAGCAGGTTGCAGCGGATTCCCCGAAGTAGAGGGGACTGAAAGGAATTGCCTTCCGCAGTTCCATCTGGTTCACCTCCAGTTGCAGCGGATTCCCCGAAGTAGAGGGGACTGAAAGCGGAGGCCACGTGTCTAGCCACAGCTGCCATCTCTGGTTGCAGCGGATTCCCCGAAGTAGAGGGGACTGAAAGAAAACGTCAATGCGGCACCTGCTGACGCCGGGCAGGGTTGCAGCGGATTCCCCGAAGTAGAGGGGACTGAAAGGACGTAAACCAGCTCCGCGCCCTCCGCCTTCCGCCTGTTGCAGCGGATTCCCCGAAGTAGAGGGGACTGAAAGTATGAGGAACCTGCAAGTGCAAAACCGCCGTACTTGTCGTTGCAGCGGATTCCCCGAAGTAGAGGGGACTGAAAGCGTAATCACTCACAACCCGGTGCTGGCAAAGGCGGGTTGCAGCGGATTCCCCGAAGTAGAGGGGACTGAAAGTTGCACCGCCGAAGCGTTCCGAAAGCCCCACTGTCAGTTGCAGCGGATTCCCCGAAGTAGAGGGGACTGAAAGAGAAATGGCACTGTGGGGACTCCTGCCCGTTTTTTAGTTGCAGCGGATTCCCCGAAGTAGAGGGGACTGAAAGCAGCATCATCACCGGAGGCCCCGGAACCGGAAAGACGTTGCAGCGGATTCCCCGAAGTAGAGGGGACTGAAAGAACGAGCACCGGTTTGCGTCCTTTCGCGTCGGCCCGGTTGCAGCGGATTCCCCGAAGTAGAGGGGACTGAAAGAGATCTCTCTGAGACGCGGAAGGGAAATCCTCACGCCTGTTGCAGCGGATTCCCCGAAGTAGAGGGGACTGAAAGCATGTATGAGTACGAGTTATCCTTCCTTTGCATGTGCGTTGCAGCGGATTCCCCGAAGTAGAGGGGACTGAAAGCCAGGCCATCGGTGATCGTATACGTCACCTGCGTGTTGTTGCAGCGGATTCCCCGAAGTAGAGGGGACTGAAAGTCCTCGAGCCCGACCCGTTGCCACCGATCGACGAGGTTGCAGCGGATTCCCCGAAGTAGAGGGGACTGAAAGGTGAGTTTGGCCTGTTTTCGCGTCTAACGTATGGAGTTGCAGCGGATTCCCCGAAGTAGAGGGGACTGAAAGTCGAATGACTCACCAGAGTCTTTACAACCCTTTACGTTGCAGCGGATTCCCCGAAGTAGAGGGGACTGAAAGAGCCCGTGGCCTGACGGCCCGCCGGATGTATCCGGGTTGCAGCGGATTCCCCGAAGTAGAGGGGACTGAAAGCGTTTCGAGCTTGTGAAGCTCCTGCCGTGGGCGGGGTTGCAGCGGATTCCCCGAAGTAGAGGGGACTGAAAGCGGGAAGCGGGTCCGTGGTCGGCACCGGGTCGGCCGTTGCAGCGGATTCCCCGAAGTAGAGGGGACTGAAAGGGCTCGAGCGACCTCGGTCCGGCCGCGCTCGATGAGGTTGCAGCGGATTCCCCGAAGTAGAGGGGACTGAAAGGTTGGCCAGCGCTAAGGACCCGCGCCGCGACATCGAAGTTGCAGCGGATTCCCCGAAGTAGAGGGGACTGAAAGCCAGACGCCGCCGCTTGACGCCACGTACCCGCTGATGTTGCAGCGGATTCCCCGAAGTAGAGGGGACTGAAAGTCGAGTCGTAGAAACAATTCAGCCAAGTACGAGCGTTGCAGCGGATTCCCCGAAGTAGAGGGGACTGAAAGCACGGCACCCAATAACCGGCAGTACTCCCGCCATCATGTTGCAGCGGATTCCCCGAAGTAGAGGGGACTGAAAGCTAGTAGCTTTTGTGACGGCCGTGGCCGTTGGATTCGGTTGCAGCGGATTCCCCGAAGTAGAGGGGACTGAAAGTCGAGAAAATACGCGAACGACGTCTGACACATCATGGTTGCAGCGGATTCCCCGAAGTAGAGGGGACTGAAAGTGCAGACAACGACCCGACAGCTATCCCGTCCGAAAGTTGCAGCGGATTCCCCGAAGTAGAGGGGACTGAAAGGCCGGCCACGGCCGTCACCTCCTCGGGCTCAAACTCGGTTGCAGCGGATTCCCCGAAGTAGAGGGGACTGAAAGGAAATACTCCGCGAGTTCCCGAGTCGTCCACATTTGTTGCAGCGGATTCCCCGAAGTAGAGGGGACTGAAAGCGAGGACGGCAGCATTGTCCTCCGCCAGCCTGCGATTCCGTTGCAGCGGATTCCCCGAAGTAGAGGGGACTGAAAGCAGGGTCGCAGGAGCGCAGGTCGTCGAACCCGGCGAGAGTTGCAGCGGATTCCCCGAAGTAGAGGGGACTGAAAGCGGCACTCCGCAAACGCACCCTTGCGAACATGCCTGTTGCAGCGGATTCCCCGAAGTAGAGGGGACTGAAAGGGCCCGGCGCACCGCGACACGTTCTGTAACGCTGGGTTGCAGCGGATTCCCCGAAGTAGAGGGGACTGAAAGACGAGAAGGGCGTGTTTCTCTACGACTACCAGGTGAGTTGCAGCGGATTCCCCGAAGTAGAGGGGACTGAAAGCTGGCTGTCTTCGTATTGGCTGGCCTGCTAAACGTCCTGTTGCAGCGGATTCCCCGAAGTAGAGGGGACTGAAAGACGCGATACCGGGATGGACCCTGTTGGGGTTGCCCTTGTTGCAGCGGATTCCCCGAAGTAGAGGGGACTGAAAGGGTCCATAAAAGCGAAGGCCGGGTTGGTAAGACCCGGGTTGCAGCGGATTCCCCGAAGTAGAGGGGACTGAAAGCGTGTTCGTACCATCGGGAGCCGTGGGCCTTTGAGTTGCAGCGGATTCCCCGAAGTAGAGGGGACTGAAAGTGCGAAAACTAGAATACGAATTCCGCAAGAAGGGCCTGTTGCAGCGGATTCCCCGAAGTAGAGGGGACTGAAAGGCCACAATCACCCGTCTGGATGCATCATCGTACCACAGTTGCAGCGGATTCCCCGAAGTAGAGGGGACTGAAAGCGATACACCAGTTCGGGTTTGATTCGCCATAGACAGTTGCAGCGGATTCCCCGAAGTAGAGGGGACTGAAAGCGACCCGAAGAAGAAGCGGAAGCCATATGGGCCAAGTTGCAGCGGATTCCCCGAAGTAGAGGGGACTGAAAGGGCATAAACCGCTATCATGCTTTCTCTGATGAGATCCAGTTGCAGCGGATTCCCCGAAGTAGAGGGGACTGAAAGGTTGCGGAGTCTTACCTCGCCGAAAACTATCTCAAGTTGCAGCGGATTCCCCGAAGTAGAGGGGACTGAAAGTTTATCTTTACTTGGCCTTTTCCCGTCTTCCGCAAGTTGCAGCGGATTCCCCGAAGTAGAGGGGACTGAAAGTTTATGGACCAACCCCAGCCTACGCCCATCATTATGTTGCAGCGGATTCCCCGAAGTAGAGGGGACTGAAAGGACAATCAGATTCAGGTTAGACAGAGATGTTACGGGTTGCAGCGGATTCCCCGAAGTAGAGGGGACTGAAAGGACAATCAGATTCAGGTTAGACAGAGATGTTACGGGTTGCAGCGGATTCCCCGAAGTAGAGGGGACTGAAAGAGCAAGAACGCACCCCCGACTTAGACTCAAACTCCCTGTTGCAGCGGATTCCCCGAAGTAGAGGGGACTGAAAGCCCCGCGCCCACGCGTCGGGGGCTGAGACGTTTTGCGTTGCAGCGGATTCCCCGAAGTAGAGGGGACTGAAAGAGTAAGACGAGGAACAACTGAAAAAACGTGAACAAGTTGCAGCGGATTCCCCGAAGTAGAGGGGACTGAAAGTCGATAATTAGAACCGCGTCCGCCGACGGTAGCTGAGTTGCAGCGGATTCCCCGAAGTAGAGGGGACTGAAAGTGTGTCTAGATCGATTATCGCCTCGTGACGTCCTGGGAGTTGCAGCGGATTCCCCGAAGTAGAGGTGACTGAAAGTACATACGCCAGCGACGCCACGCCGCTCACGTTCCGTTGCAGCGGATTCCCCGAAGTAGAGGGGACTGAAAGAGCAAATTGATTCCCTGTCGTACCCGGCCGTAGTTATGTTGCAGCGGATTCCCCGAAGTAGAGGGGACTGAAAGGGTAGCTCTCCGGACGATGTGGAAAATAGCACTCAGTTGCAGCGGATTCCCCGAAGTAGAGGGGACTGAAAGTCAGCGGCACGACGGCGACTGACGAAAGTGTAGTGCCGTTGCAGCGGATTCCCCGAAGTAGAGGGGACTGAAAGCCCATTCGCCGGGTCTTATACAAAGTTGCATATTTCGTTGCAGCGGATTCCCCGAAGTAGAGGGGACTGAAAGCGATAGCCTTCAGCATGTTCGACCTTAGACGAACACGTTGCAGCGGATTCCCCGAAGTAGAGGGGACTGAAAGCGCCGAGTCATGCTTCGTTGTCCCCCAGTTCGAAAATGTTGCAGCGGATTCCCCGAAGTAGAGGGGACTGAAAGATGCCCGTCGGGTTCGTCGCCGCCCGCATCCTCGGGTTGCAGCGGATTCCCCGAAGTAGAGGGGACTGAAAGTTGGCGAAGCCTCAATAGTGCACGAACATATGTTTCGTTGCAGCGGATTCCCCGAAGTAGAGGGGACTGAAAGTAGGTACTTGGTCCGGTGCCTCCAGGCCGCCTGCGTAAGCGTCAAATAGCCCCCACCTTGTAGGGGACGATATCGAGGGACCTGATTGGTTTGCTCGGGTGGGGTTGCTAGCCGTCCTTGCGGGCACGGCAGGTGTCAGGCAGAGAAGGTGACCACGGAAGCAGCTCGTCGAGGTCCCCGTTCCCGAGGTTCGGGAACCTCTCGAAAAGATAGCGGAGATACTCGAACGGTATGAGCCCGTTCTCCTTGGCCGTCTCCACGATACTGTATACAACCGCGCTGGCCCTGGCTCCCTTAGGGGTGTTGCAGAACAGCCACCCCTTCCGGCCTATCACGAAAGGCTTGATCGAACGCTCGCAGCGGTTGTTGTCGATCTCAAGCCTTCCGTCCCGAAGGAAGTTCTGAAGTTTGTCCCGCTGGCTCCGGCAGTACCTTATGGCCTGCCCCAACACGCTCTGAGGAAGGACTTGGGAGGACTGCTTCTCAAGCCATTCCCAAAACTCGTTGAGCACAGGAACGCTCCTCTCGAGCCGGGCCCTGTATCTTTCCTCCGGAGTCGCTTCTGCCAACTCTCGCTCTATCTCGAAGAGCCTGTTGCAGAAACTCAACCCCTCAAGCGCGACCGTGGGCGAAGCGCGCTTGTCCGGAGGCAGTACCTTCAGTGCCTCATCGAACTTCCGTCGCGCGTGAGCCCAGCATCCCACAAGGATGACATCAGGCAACTGGTCGTAACCAGAATAGCCGTCCGTGTGCAGATAACCCTTGAACCCCGAAAGGAACTTCTTCGGGTGTTTTCCCGCACGGGTGGTCTTGTAGTCGAAGAGCACGATGGGCAGACCATCTCTCCCCGTACGGTAACACCACATGTAAGACTGGGTCTCGGCCGGACGACCGTCTTCGTGCAACACCTGTACCGTGGTCTCGTCCGAATGCAGAATGTCGTGCTTCAGGAGTTCCTGGTGCAGTCTTTCGTAGAGGGGTTCCAGCCACCTCTCCGCCGCGTACACCACCCAGTTCGCCATGGTCTGCCGGGAAAGCTCAACCCCCAGGCGTGACCACTGCTGCTCCTGACGGTAGAGGGGCAGGCCGTTCACGTACTTATCGTTCATGATGTACGCAACTGCGGAAGGAGAAGCCAGGCTTCCTGGGATCACCGGTGACGCTGCTGGCGCTGTTATCACCGGGGTGCTCGTCCCCTCCCGCTCACACCTGCGGCAGGAGTAAACGTACCGCACGTGCTTGACCAGTTTGACCTGCGCCGGGATGACCTTCAGTTCCTGGCGGACCTCGGTGCTCATCTCGTGCAACGGGCCGCCGCAGTTGGGGCACACCTGCTCTTCCGGAGGCAGCCGGTATTCGATTGTCTCCACCGGCAGGTCCTTGAGCAGAGCTTCGCGATGTCCCTTTCGCTTCTTCCGGGTATAAGTGATGGTCTCGACTTCAGGCTCAACGGGTTCAGAGCTGGCTTCCTTTTCCGCCTCGTTGAAGAAGGACAGCTGTTTCTGGCCGGGGACGCTGCGCTCGCTGGACGCTCCAAACTGGCGGTGTTTTGCCAGCTTGAATTGCTCCATGAACCAGTTGACCTGGGTTGTGAGCTGTGCGATTTGCTCTCTTAGTCTGGCGTTTTCCTGTTCCAGAAGAGCATAGCGCTGTCTCAGTTCTTCTAAGCTCATCGCCGCGATTGAGTTGTCCATGATATAGCCAATTCGACAGCAAGTATATAATTCCTCTAAGATGTAAGATAAGACTCAAAATGAAAGGATTCCTTCTCTTCCCCCTACACGATCGTCCTTGCTTTCACCTCAGGGTGCGCGTTCGGCTGCCTGAGCTCAAGACCATCCAGAAGCCAGCGCAACTGGCGGTAGTCGACAGCCATGGTGTCTCCGTCGTTCTTCTCCGGCCACCGGAACCTGCCGCGCTCGAGGCGGCGGTAGTACAACCAGAACCCGTTGTGCTCCCACTTCAGAATCTTGAGCTTGTTCTTCTGCCTGTTGCAGAAGACGAAGAGGCTCCTGGAGAAAGGGTCGAGGTGAAAACTCTCCTTCACCAGCGCGGCCAGACCGTCGATGGACTTCCTGAGGTCGGTGGCGCCGCACGCGAGGTACACCCTGTCGTACCCGGTCTCACTCAACATGCGGCTGAAAGCACCCTCACTACCGCCAAAAGCAGTTCGGGGTCGAAACCGGGTCGGACCTCAACAGCTGCCTTTCCCACCCTCACCACAAGGCAACCGCCCTCAGGCTGTCCTTTGGTTTCAACACCGCTCAGGTCTACCGGCAACCACTTCGTTGAGCCCGATTCCTCTTCCGTCCTGAAGCGCCGCAGCCAGTACCACAGCCGGTCTGGCTTTACCCCGTGGGACGCGCACCATTCCCTAGCGCTAAGGCCGCTGGCTCTGTACTCCGCTATCCACTGCTGCCACTGCTGGCGCCGTACCTGCTGTTCAGCCTTGGTCATCGCAGAAAGCCTCCCCGATTCACGCAAGTTCGGGGAGATTATCCTTCACTCTGCAGCGCAAGGCCAGGTGGGGGCTATTTGACGCTTACGGAGTCATGATATTGAACCAATAGTGAGTAGCAAACTTATGCAGCAAAGGCAACGTCCCTTAAGATCTGCTTGACGCAAGAAACCAGTTGCAATAGCATCTGCAGTACACGAGTCGAGAGGTCGCTGGCGAGCAAGAGCTGAATTACTTTCAAAAGCTTGCTAGCAACGATCATTGCAAAGCTAGGTGGGGAACCAGCAAAACAAACGTGCATGGGTCGGCTGACACTGGGGTGAAAATCCAGCGTAACAGGTTGTGTCTGCAGCAACAGCCGGTGGTGGTGTACGTGGGTTCGGGTTATGAGTTGCCAGAATTCCTTACGCCGTTGTTTTGGGACGTTGATCCAGCTTCTCTGCTGCCAGGCCATGAGTCGTTTGTCATCGAACGCATCTTGAACTACGGAGATATTCCGGCAATAAGGTGGATGTGGCAGCAGTTTCCGGATGATGCAGTTATCTCGGTCATACGAAATTCGAGACGGCTGACAAGGAAGGCAGCAACCTTCTGGGCGCTGGTATACAATGTGCCGCCTGACGAAGTGCGGTCCCTGACAAAGGAGGAGTGGACAGGTGTTTTCAGAAGTCATTCCTGAACCGATTAGGTTGCTCCTGCCCGGTATTGCGTCCGTAGTCTCCTCCGAGGGGTTCTACTTGGCGGGCGGTACTGCTGCTGCTCTACAGCTGGGGCACCGTCAGTCCGTGGATCTCGATTTCTTTTCTCCGCAACCGTTTAACCCGGATAAGCTGGTGGACCGCTTGTCCGAGCTGGGTGACGTACACGTGGTAAGCGCTGCCCGTGATACCCTTAACGTCCACATAAGCGGTGTGCGCGTATCGTTTTTCCAGTACGCCTATCCCCTTATTGCCCCGGTAGCCAACTACCAGGGGTTGACTCTGGCCAGCTTACGCGACATCTCCTTGATGAAGATCGTTGCGGTGTCTAACCGCGGGTCACGGAAGGACTTTGTCGACTTGTACGCGATTTGCACTCGAGTCTGGTCCCTGAAAGAAGCCCTAGATAGTTTGCCGCGCAAGTTTGGCAAAAGATATTCGCTGGCACATATTCTTCGCAGCCTCACATATTTCGAAGATGCCGAGCGGGAGCCCGAGCTGCAACTTCTTGACCCTGCTATCTCGTGGCCCGAGGTCAAGAAGTTTTTCAGAGAGGAAGTTTTAGCCTACATGCGTGCATCAAAGGCAGGAGAAAAGGATTTTGGTTTGTAGGTTGCAGCAGTGTCAAAGTTCGAGGTAGTCGGGGCGATGGCGTCCCCCACGGGTGTGCGGTGGAGAAACGCCGCAGCCAGTACCACAGCCGGTGAGGGTTTATGCCTGGGACGAAGGACTTGATTGCCGGGGTGGAAAGGAGCATCACGGAGAGCCCTGCTCTGCTTCTCCAGAATCACGGCCTGGTAACTTACGGGGCGACGCTTCGTGAGGCTGCAAACGCTGCTCTAGCCCTGGAAGAAGTCTGCAAGCTCATGCTTGAGTGCCGGGCACATGGTAAAGAACCTACTGTGATTCCAGAGACGGCAGTGGAACTGCCGAAAAAGTTCATCAAATGGGAACGGTAAAGCCCCGGACGAACGCGCGGGGCTTTCCGCTTTCCACTTGCACTCAATCAACCCAGCTTGAAAACGAGTACGCTGAAGCCTTCTTCACCTGCTTCGAGACCGTGCGGGACGTTTTTCGGGCTGATGACCATATCGCCGGCAACAACCCGTTCCCGCTCGTCCCCTATGAGCACGTAGCCCGAGCCTTCCCTGACATAGAAGATCGTGTCCACCGGGGTGGTGTGCATGGGAAGAATCCCCCCTGGGTCAAGCAGGACATTGGTGATTGTAGTTTTCTCCGATGAAAATACGTTCCGAATTTTCGGGCCCCTTGGAGACCTGGTAACAGGCAATTCGTTGATTTTGATTATCTGCACGACCAGCACCTCCCCTCTATGCTACTTCGTGCCCCGGAGTGAAGCAGCAATAGCCGATCTCGTCGGAACGGGCCTTGATTTCGTCCCACGTTTCCGGCTCGACAATCGCTTTGTAGGCAGCGGGATAAAGAATCGTGTTCTCCTTGAAAATGTGATCCCGCAGGTTGAACCCGATGTACGATACGATCTCGCTCAAGGTCTTCTTGAACTCCTCGAAATCCTCGATTCGCGCTCTGGATATCAGCTCGTACAAAGCCTTTTTCCTCGGCCTCAAGTCATCGTGCTCAAGCCTCATTATGCGCGTGGGGCCAGTTATTCCTTTGGCCTCCATGGCTGGAAACAGAGCTTCTTCCTCCCTGGCATGATGTTTCTCCGTTTCGACGAGGTGATAAGCGACGTTCTTGATATCATCCAGGGCCGCGCGGAGCTGATGATCGCTTTCGGCGTAAGCCGGTCTCGACAACACAAGTTTCGCGGCTTTGTCAAGAGTCTCGAGGAACCCGAGTATCCTGTCGTGCTCGCTCACAAGCGTGTACAGCGGATGACCCGGGCCCGTCTTCTTCTTGAGATCCTCAACTTCTTTGTTGAGTACCTGGAGATGTACGGCGCAAAGTCCTCTGAGTTCCTCGGGTTTCACACCCCGCTCGAGAAGCCTTTGTTCGGCAAGGGATAGTTCCACCTCCGAGATCCCACCCAATACCCTGCCAGCTTCCTCCTCCGAGACCTCCCCCTTGTTGATTGCAAGCAGGACATCCGCCAACTTGTCGATGTGCTCAACCGACATGAATCCCTCTCCTCCTTTTTGAGACTGTAGCCTTGCTCCATGCTGGCGCCCCGCCTTCCGTTATTGCGGCATTCTGGCGTCCTGCCGGAAGCCTCATTACTAAGTAACTAACTTATATTAGTCGGCCACAAAATCTTTGTCAATAGTCTCTTTCGCATTCTCTCTCCCGAGTCTCTTCACGGCTTAAGGCAACGCCCTGGCACCGCCCGCGGGTTTGTGTCTCATTACAAGATCGGCAATGGTGGTTTTCCCCATGATTTCGTCGACGTTCTCTTGAGCCTGGATCCAGATGGGAAGAAGCGGGCAACCGCGCCTCCGGTCGCATGGATACGCCGGGTCAAGACAGTCCTTCATCAATAGATCGCCCTGGGCGAGCCGGATTACCTCCCTCACCGTGATGAACGCGGGATCCGCCACCAGTTTCACCCCTCCCCGGGCCCCTCTCTGCGAGCTCACCCAGCCCTTCTTCGTCAACATCGCCATCAGTTGTGGGATGTACTTTGGAGGAATGCCCTGCCTGGCGGCAATCTCGCCGGAAGTCACCGGACCTTTGGAGGATTCTTCCGCCAAATGCATGAGGATGCGTAGAAGGTATTCGGCTTTGCTGGTGATCATCGATCTGCCTCCCCGGCCCTGGCCAACGAAATATTATCTGCCTACTAAGCTTAAACCAACCCGCTTGAACCCGCAAGCTCGCGTCTATGATGTTCAGAGGTTCCGCAAAACTAGCCGCGCTCTGTCCTGACCAGGTCGCACATAGCGGAATAGCTGAATCGAGGGTTTCCCGTTTGAGACGGAATGACCCTCAAAGGGTCTTTCTCCCGAGGTTTTTGCGCGTTATTGCTTGCTCCCGACCACTCTTCTTACCGAGGTTCCACCAGCTTCAACTGGAGTCTTTGAACAAGGGCTCGGGCAACTGCGCCAAGCCAACCAGAATTGCTCTGGCCAGTTCCAGCAGAGTCAGGCTTTTCTCTCTCAAGGCCCGCCACTTGAAAAGCAGCAACAGGTTAAGAGCAATCACCTGAAGCACCCAGAACCTCGAACCCGTCTCCTTGCTCCGAAATGTTCCTTATGGTTAAATGGCTTTTGGTTGGTTCCCTCAGTTTTTGCAGGGAATCCAGCCGTTTGGCCGTTTGACCAGGTTAACTTCCATACCACGGGAGAGGAGCAGGCGAAGTGTACCAGATCTTAAAGAAACGGGTACTCACTCCCCAGACGAAACTGGTCGTAGTAAGAGCGCCTTACGTGGCCGAGAAGGCCGAGCCGGGCCAGTTCGTCATCGTCAGAGTGAGGGAAGAGGGGGAACGAATCCCTCTCACCATAGCCGATTACTCGCGGGAGGAAGGCACCATCACCTTGGTGTTCCAGGAGGTAGGTCTGACGACCAAGCTCCTGGGTCTCTTGGAAGAAGGGGACGCGATTTTAGACTTGGTCGGCCCTCTCGGCATTCCAGCCCAGTTGCCCGAAGCCGGGGTCGTGGTGGCCGTGGGAGGGGGAGTGGGAGTTGCGCCCATTTACCCCAAGTGCAAGGAAATGACCAAGAGGGGCGTACGGGTCATTTCCATCATCGGCGCGCGTTCGCAGGAGCTTTTGATACTCGAGGACGAAATGAGGGAAGTGTCGGAGGAACTGCATGTGTGCACCGACGACGGTTCCAAGGGCTTCCACGGGTTTGTCTCAGAAAAACTTAAGGAGCTTCTCACCGCTGGTTTAAAGCCCGATGAAGTCATAGCCGTCGGTCCGCTTCCGATGATGCGGGCTACGTGCGAAGTCACGAAGCCTTTCGGGATCAAGACCTGGGTGTCGATGAACCCGATAATGGTGGACGGAACGGGTATGTGCGGCGCCTGCCGGGTGACGGTGGGCGGCGAAACCAAATTCTGCTGCGTGGACGGTCCCATGTTCGACGGTCACCTGGTTGACTGGGCAGAGGCGATACGCAGGGCCAACATGTACCGGGATGAAGAACGAATAGCGCTGGAACGTTGCGCAGGATGCGGGGGTGAGAAGCATGTCTAAGCGTCCGGGAAGAGTTCCGATGCCCGTCGCCGACCCCAGGGAGCGGATAAAGAACTTTGACCAGGTTGCGCTGGGATACACGGAGGAAATGGCGTTAACCGAAGCTTCGAGGTGTCTTAACTGCAAGAACCCTCAGTGCGTTACCGGTTGTCCGGTTGCCGTGAACATCCCCGCTTTCATCAGCCTGTTGAAGGAAAAGAAGTTCCGGGAAGCCATCGATAAAATAAAGGAGACGAACAGCCTGCCCGCCGTGTGCGGCAGGGTATGTCCGCAAGAGCGCCAGTGCGAGGAAAAGTGCATCCTTGGCAGGAGAGGCGAGCCTGTGGCCATAGGCCGGCTCGAGAGATTCCTCGCCGACTGGGAGGCGAAAAACGGGAGGAGCCCGGTGAAGAAGGCGCCCCCCAAGGGTAAGAAGGTGGCGGTCGTCGGTTCGGGTCCGGCCGGACTCACCTGCGCCGCGGACCTGGCCAAGCTGGGCTACGATGTGACGATATTCGAGTCTCTGCACGCTCCTGGCGGGGTGCTGATCTACGGAATTCCCGAGTTTAGGTTGCCCAAGGCTGTGGTCAAGCGAGAAGTAGAGTACGTCAAAGGACTGGGCGTGGACATTCAAACCAACGTTGTTGTGGGCCGGAGCATCACCATCGATGACCTCTTTGACAGAGGCTTCCAAGCCGTTTTCATCGGCACTGGTGCCGGGTTACCCATGTTCATGCACATTCCCGGAGAAAACCTGAACGGTGTTTACTCGGCTAACGAGTGGCTCACCAGGATCAACCTGATGAAGGCATACAAGTTCCCCGAGTACGATACCCCGATAAAAGCCGGGAAGCGGGTCGCCGTGGTAGGCGCAGGCAACGTGGCGATGGATGCGGTGAGGTGCGCCGTCCGGTTGGGCGCGGAGAAGGCCATGATCCTCTACAGGCGTGGAAGAGAGGAAATGCCAGCCAGAGCCGAAGAGGTGGAAAACGCCGAACAGGAAGGGGTAGAGTTCCACTTCTTGACGAACCCGGTGAGGATCATCGGGGACGACAAGGGATGGGTCAAGGCGGTCGAATGCATACGGATGGAGCTCGGGGAGCCCGATAAGTCGGGCAGGAGAAGACCGATTCCGGTCAAGGGATCCGAGTTCACCATCGATGTGGATACGGTGATCATGGCGCTGGGAACCACCCCGAATCCTATCTTGTCTAGGATAACGCCGGGCCTCAAAGCTCATGATTGGGGCGGTCTCATCACGGACGAGGCTACCGGCAGAACCACGAGACGTGCCGTCTGGGCCGGCGGGGACGCCGTGACCGGTTCGGCCACGGTCATTCTGGCGATGGGGGCGGGAAGAACCGCAGCCCAGGACATTCATAGGTATCTGGAAAGCGGCTCAAAGGATTGGTAGTCCCCGGGTGGGCCGGGTAAAGGAGTCCGATGATTCTCAGGGAAAACGTTCTCACGGTCAGTCAGCTCAACGCGTACATCAAGAAAGTCCTGTGGCAAGACGAACTCTTGAGGCAGGTCGCGGTTATTGGCGAGATGGCCAACGTCCGGATGTACGGGGGGCACATGTACTTCACTCTCAAGGACGAGAAAGCCAGCGTCCGGGCGGTGATGTGGCGGAACGACGTTGCGCGACTCACGTTCGTCCCCGAAGAGGGCATGGCCGTGATTGCCATGGGATACGTTTCCGTCTTCGAAAGGGACGGCAACTACCAGCTGTACGTGAGCTATATGGAGCCCTCGGGGCTCGGAGCGCTGTACGTAGCCCTGGAACAGCTGAAAAGGAAGCTCGAAGCCGAGGGGCTGTTTTCTCGGGAGAGAAAGCGGCCCCTCCCGTTTCTGCCCCGGAAAGTGGGTATCGTCACCTCTATTCGGGGCGCGGCCATACGGGATATCGTCACGGTCGGACGGCGAAGGTTCCCCGGCGTCCGTTTTGTCGTAGCTGATTCGCGGGTTCAGGGGGAGGGTGCAGCGGACGAGATAGCTCGGGGAATTGAGCTCCTGAACGAGGTGCCCGAGGTCGACGTCATCATCGTGGGTAGGGGCGGAGGTGCCCAGGAGGACCTGTGGTGCTTCAATTCTGAGACCGTCGCCAGGGCTATATTTCGCTCGAGGGTACCGGTGGTTTCCGCCGTCGGGCACGAACGGGACGTGACCATCGCGGACCTCGTGGCCGACGTTCGCGCGGCGACCCCTTCCAACGCTGCGGAGCTGGTCGTTCCCGACGTGCGCGAATTGCGCCGGGTCGTCGAAGGGGCGCTGGCGAGGGCGAGATCGCTCGTCGCCTCGAGGGTGGCCGGTTACCGCAAAATACTGGAAGCCCTTTCTTCCAGGCCCTGCCTCACACGGCCTGACTGGAGCCTGGTGGAAAACAGGGAGAAGCTGGTGTCCCTGAACGGCCGGCTGGAGGAAGCGATTGAGCAGGTGTTGAATGCGAAAAGAGCTCGCTTCAGAGAACTCATCCTCAGGATGGATGCTTTGAGCCCGCTGAAGGTTCTGGCCAGGGGTTGGAGCTTGGCAAGGGTGCTTCCAGGCAGGGCCGTCTTGAAGGACAGTTCTCAAGTGCGCCCGGGGTCGCGGATAGAAGTCATCTTGAGAAGGGGCATGGTCGAATGCACGGTAGATCGAACGATTCCTGCGGCGGCGGAGGAGGGGGAACAAGCGGCGACGGAGGAGAGGGAACGACAAGGAGGGAAACGCGGTGAGATGTGAAAAGGGTGGTCAGCCGCCCGATTCTTTGAATATCGAATTTAACTCGTTCGAGAGCGGAGACTCTTTGCGCCCGGACGAGGACGGGCCTCGTGTACCGCCGGGCGACGAGCGAGCTCCGTGCAAGGCTGGCGAGGCCGCCGGCCCGAGCGGGGGCGTGGCAAAGGCCGGAGATGTGAGCGCCAATGCGGGGGGAGCGGCAGGCCGTTCGGAAGCCGGGGGAGCATTCTCTTTTGAACAAGGATTGAAGCGCCTTGAGGAGATTGTACAATCGCTGGAAAAAGAGGATGTGCCCCTTGAGGAGTCCCTCAAGCTTTGGGAGGAGGGCACGGCCCTCGTGCGCAAGCTCGAGGAGATCCTGGACAGAGCTCAAGCCAGGATAGAGCAGGTTTTGCGGGACGAAGACGGGCGGATCTACACCGTGCCGGTGGAGAAAGAACCGGGCTAGCCGTCCGGACCCAGGGTCCCGGGGGACCTGAGAACTGAAGCTTCGGTGTTCGTTATTTTCCAGAATCGGCCCTGCAGAATCGTCCGGCAGAACAAGGTGCATGCATTTGGATAGGTATTTTGAAGTGCGGTTTTAAGTCTCGCAGCCTCGGGTGGTGAGAACATGAGCGACGCGACCGTGGATCCCGGCGAATACCTCGACCAGTACCTTGCGGAAAAAAGGACCGCGATCGATCAAGCTATACAAAACGTGTTATCCCGCTATCCGCAGCCCCTCGGGGAAATGATGATTTACGCGGCCGAGGGCGGAAAACGGCTGCGCGGCGCGGTGGTGCTGGCGGTTTCCGGTTACCTGTCGGGTATACCGGCGTTTACACCGGCGTCTCCTCTACCGTTTCCCGCGCGTAAACCCGAAGCCGAAAAAGAAGGGTCGCGGGCCGTCCAATTCCCCTCCGGGGTACCCTGTGTAATATCCAACGGTGCCGATACCAAGGGGAGCAACCAGGGGAAAGGCGAACTGGTGGGCACCGCGGCGGATGATCTTTCCGAAGATGCCCTCGACTTAGCCGTAGCGGTCGAACTTGTGCACGCGTATTCCCTCGTCCACGATGACCTTCCCTGCATGGATAACGACGATTTCCGGAGAGGAAAGCCCACGGTTCACCGGAAGTTCGGTGAAGCCATGGCCGTCTTGGCCGGGGACGCGCTTCTGACGGCAGCTTTCGAGGTGGGGCTGGGCGGCGCTTCTTTACCCCCTGAACGCCGCAACAAAAGAGCCAGGGCATGCGCAGAGCTTTCGAGGGGAGCGGGTGCGGCCGGTATGGTGGCGGGACAGGTCTTCGACATGGAGGCGAAGGGAAAGCGGCTCGGTCCGCAAGCCGTGAAAAGGATTTACTTGCTGAAGACGGGCGCGTTGTTTGAGTCGGCGGCGAGAATCGGCGGTATTCTCGCGGGCGTCGATGACAGGTCGCTGGATTCCCTCGGGGCATGGGGCCGGGAGTTCGGTTACGCCTTCCAAATCGCCGATGATATAGAAGACGCTCAAGCTATCTCCTCGACGGAAGACGACACTCTCGTTGCCGAGACTTCCGTTCAAGATGCCGCCAGGGAGGCGGTTCTGGCACTGACGAGAAGTCTGGAGCATCTGTCTTGCTTCGAACGACCCGGACAAACCTGGTTTCTCCCCGAGCTTTCCCGGTTCTACCTGAATCGTCTCAATACGATTTGAGGCTTTTCCGGGCCGTCGTGCCTCATTCACGAATGCTGCGTTGAGGAGGTCCCCGACGGGTGCAGAAAAGACCCAGGTAGCGGCCGCCACAAGAGCTTGTTTCTCACAAGAAACGGCAAAAACGTTTTTCTAAGGACCCCGTGGCGGGAACCGGGGAGAGTGGCTGACCGTAATACCGGTGTATGCCACATTGACTTCGACCAGCTTTCCATCCTGGAACTTCTTGCTCACATCTACTCTGGGCACGACCACCGTCACCTCATGGGGAAGCGCGGTCTTGAGTTCCCTCGACAGCCTGATGGCTATGTTTTCCACAACCACATCTATTTCGTCGACCAGGCCAGGATGGCTACCCGTAAGCGCCATGGTTCGTCCCGGGGTGGCTGCGCCTTCTCGCCCCGGTAAACGGGAGCGGGAAGATTCAACGGGGCTCCCCCGCCGAGAGGCACCTGGTCCGGCGGTGTCTTCCGCGGTTTCCCGTCCAAGCCCCAGCGTGGCACCGGGTTTCGGCGCCGGAGGCCGTGGGCCATCGATCGGGCGGAAGTCGATGCTGTCAGCGCTTTCCGAGAGAAACACCGCCCGGTAGCGACGAGGTGCATTTGGTGTTGGTTGACCAGAGCGGACAAGGCCGGCTTCCGCAACCAGAACGCCCCGGTTGCGCGGGGCTGCATCCGCACAAGACGATACCGCGTTGCCCCCCGGACGAACGGTTCCCTGGTTTTTGCGTTCAGGGCACGAAATCTTCACGGTCCACTCTCCAGAACCGGGAGCTTCAAATGAGTACCCTGCCTTCTCCCGAGCCTGACACATGGAAAACGCTCGTTCGCGGTGAAAGAAGCGAGACTCGAGGCTGGCGCCCCGGTTCGCGGGTGGTTTGACAGGCTCCCGGAAGACGTGCGCCGGTAAACCCTTTCCCGAGCTCCCGCTCCTTTCGACAGCGTTATATGTTTCCCTCGGGGTATTGGTGCCGGGAGTTTGCACATTACTTTACCCCGCAGATGAGCTTGTCGAGCTTTCGCGGGTAGTAGGTGATGAAATCTATACCGTCCTCCGTCACGACCACTGTGTCCGAGTGACGGAAGCCTCCGACGCCCGGTACATAAAGCCCCGGTTCCACGCTGAACACCATGCCCGGCCGGATGATCGTGTCGTCCCCGGTGTCGAAGAACGGCGCCTCGTGACCGAGGAGTCCCAAAGCATGACCGGTGTGGTGCCTCCAGTAATCCCATAATTTTTCCTTCTCGAAGAACTCCCGCACCGCATCATCCACTTCGGAGCAGCGTCTTCCGGGCCTGATAGCTTCGAAAGCTATCTCCTGAGCTTGCTTCATCAAAGTGAAGAACTTGCGCTGGACTGCGTTGGGTTCTCCTACGAACATCGTTCGTTCCAGTTCGCTGGAATACCCGGCCACGTTTGCGGTGGCCCCCGTCACCAGAACGTCCCCCGTTTTGAGCACGGCGTTTATGCTGACAGCATGAGGAAGGGCTGAGTTGGGTCCCACTTGCCCCCTAAAACCGGCATGAGCTCCGGTCCTGGTGGAAGACCCCCGGGGGAGCGAGTCGCCCAGAGTTCTCAACATCGCGATGGTAGCTTCCATGGACGCCCGCATGGAAATTTCGTCCTCGGTCCGGCCAGGCAAAGAGTATTCCTGAAGCAAAGCGTGGGCGAGATTGCCCCACCTGGCGCTTTCCCGGATGAGCGCGATTTCTTCGGGGGATTTGATTGCCCTGAGTTCGGAAATGAAATCCCGAACTACTTCCATCTTCCCCGGCGACAGAGCCTCTGATAGCTTTGGACCGCGGTAACCCTGAGGTGAGCTGTATCCGTCGGCATCGGCTCCCACCGTCGTTTTGGCCGCCCCCATTTTCACCAGGATTTCGGCCAACAAGTTCATGGGGTGGGTTTTGCCGGGATATTCGGGGTAACATTGTACGTCATCGATCTCGTCGAATTCCCGAGCATGCTCCTCTTCGAGTCTGGGCACGAAAATGGTCTTGCGACCATCAGCCGACAGGATGAGGGCTATAGGCCTTTCGGTGGGGATGAAAGCGAATCCGGTTAGATAAAAGATGTTGGTGGAATTGAAGAAAACGAAAGCACCAAATTCCTTTTCTCTCATCAGGTCCAGGACCGCTTGCCTGCGCCGGGCGTACTCGGCGCGCGACAGGCCGATTCTCACACAAATCCGCTCCTTTCCGCTGCTACGTTCAGGCGAAAACACGAGTCTCAATGCGACTTCTATCATGTCCCCTGAGGGGCGTCAATCTCGCCTGCAGGGACGTGGTATGTTTCCCGCGAAACGGAGCTCTATCCCTCAAGGAGAGCATGGTTGTGTATTCGGGAGGTTCCGGTGGAGGAAGGAGCTGGCGACCTCGTGGTTCCGGACCCGTCGAAACTCAGGCCTCTTTCGGCTGCTGCGGGCCGGGAAAGCGGCTAAGAGCGCATAAGCGGCGGATTTCGGGCTAAAAGCGCGTATGGCCGGGATGTGTTATACTCATGCATGAATTCGCCTGCGAGGCGCAGTATTCTAGTGGGCGATTCGCTCTGAGGGCGGGCCTAAAAATCCGTCGAAGCTATGCCCTTCCGCCTCCAGCGGGCTCGATGCGCCCAGCTTCGGGTCGGCTGGCAGGAGCAAGGAGGAGAGGGCGATCCACAACGGCATGTGGGCGTGGACCCTCTCTTCGCGGGGCGCGCGGCGCCCTGGGGCTTGTACCCGGTGTTCCGGGATAGCTGCCTTGAGTGGCCGGGTGGGAAGGTTCATCCGGAAAGCCCGGCTGCAAAAGAGGCTAGGAGCGAAGCCCTCGAGGAAATCTCCTAGACTGTCCTCGATAGGGGCGGCGGCAGGATTGCGGTGTGGACTAAGTGGTGATCCGGCGCCGGCGCGGGTGACCCGCCGGGGAAGCTTTTAAAGGGGAACCGCCCGGAGCGCGAGCTCGGGTAAGCTTCCGGGAAAGCCTGCCGGACCTTAAGCCACAAGATTTACTGCTGCCGCTGCCTCGCAGGGGAGATGAAAGCGGAACTGGAGAATGCCCGGAAACAGTGCTGCCAAGAGGAGTTCCAGGATCGTTTCCGCTTTTATATTGGGGATTTCGGCCCTGGTCCTGAGCTTTGTGCTGAACTTCTTCTCCGATAAAGTTTCTTTCAGCTTATCGCCGTACCTTAGCCTCCCTTTTATCCTGGTCGTCGTAGTCCTCGGCATTGCCGCGGACGTAGTGGGGATCGCTTCGGCCAGAGCTCGGGAACCAGCTCTCACCTCGATGGCGTCGAAGAAGATGAGAGGCGCAAAGGAGGCCCTCTGGTTCATCAGGAACGCGGACAAGGTCTCGTCTCTGGCAAACGACCTCCTCGGTGACGTCTGCGCCACCGTAGCTGGCGGCCTCGCCGTGGGGCTGAGCTTCAAATTTGCGGGGAGTACGCGACTGACCCGGCCCGTGCTTTCGGCTCTGGCGGTGGGTGTGGCTGCGGCGCTCGCCGTTGGAGGAAAAGCTCTCATGAAAGGAATCGGCCTCAAGCGCGCTGAATCTATTGTGTATCATCTTGGATTAATATCCAGCGTATTGCGGGGAGTTTTTCCGTGGTTCGGGTCGCGGAAGAAGCGTGTCCGGACCGGGCATCCGGATGCCGGCCGGAGGAGGAGGCGGCGGAATGATCCGTCTTGACGAGGTGAAGTCTCCTCGAGATTTGAAAGGCAGGTCCGTTCAAGAACTTACTTCTCTCGCCGGGGAGATAAGGGAACGCATAATAGAAACGGTGTCCAGGAACGGCGGTCACCTGGGGGCGTCGCTGGGTGCGGTCGAGCTCACGCTGGCGCTGCATTCGGTATTCGACAGCCCCAGGGACAAAATCATCTGGGACGTGGGGCATCAAGCTTACGCCCACAAGCTCGTCACTGGCAGGTACGACAAATTCGGGACGCTACGGAAACTCGGCGGTTTGTCCGGATTTCCCAAGCGTTCCGAGAGTCCCCACGATATTTTCGACGCGGGTCATGCGTCCAATTCCGTCTCGGTTGCTCTGGGATTGGCCATTGCGCGGGACCGGGCGGGCGAGGACTACAACGTCATCGCCGTTATTGGAGACGGAGCTCTGACCGGAGGATTGGCTTTCGAAGGACTCAACAACGCGGGGCGTTCCGGCACCAAAATCATTGTGGTACTTAATGACAATTCCATGTCCATTTCCAGAAACGTAGGGGGCATATCCCATTATCTCACCAGGCTGCGCATGGCCCGGAGTTACACCAGGGCGAAGGCGAGGTTCGAACGAGCCCTGCTGGAGCTGCCCAGGTTCGGGCCGAGTTTTCTCGCTTTCCTCAAGCGGTTTCGCGGTGGAATCAAGTACGTTTTCTTTCCCGGGACCTGGTTTGAGGACCTGGGATTTAAGTATTACGGGCCGGTCGACGGGCACGATATCGGGGCTATGCAGGAAGTTTTCTCCCGAGCCCGCGAGATGGACCGGCCGGTGCTGATACACGTCATCACCAAGAAAGGGAAAGGCTATCCGCTGGCCGAGTCTTTTCCCGAGAAGTTCCACGGCCCCGGTCCCTTCGATGTGGAAACGGGAGAGCTGTATTCCTCCGGAAACATCCCTACCTGGAGCGAAGTTTTCGGCGAGGCCATGGTAGAGATAGCTGAAAAAGATCCCGCGGTGGTGGCGATCACCGCGGCAATGAAGGACGGCACCGGCCTTTCCGAGTTCGCCCGTCGTTTCCCCGAGCGGTTTTTTGACGTGGGGATAGCCGAGGGTCACGCCGTGAGCTTCGCCGCAGGACTGGCTCTCGGGGGCATGAAACCCGTGGTGGCCATATATTCCACGTTCTTGCAGAGGGCTTACGATCAGATAGTCGAAGACGTGTGCCTCCAAAACCTCGGCGTGGTTTTCGCCGTGGACCGCGCAGGCGTGGTCGGGGAGGACGGCGAAACCCACCAGGGAGCTTTCGACCTGAGCTACCTCCGGCACATTCCCGGAATGACTGTTATGGCTCCCGCCGACGAGATGGAGCTTAAAGACATGCTCCGCACGGCGTTGGAAATGGGTAGGCCTGTGGCTATACGGTACCCGAGGGGTAAGGCGTACGGAGGGAAGCCGAGGGAAGCTCGGCTTCTGCCCGTCGGGAGGGCTCAGGTTCTCGTAGAAGGGAGCGACGTGACGATCTTCGCCATCGGCTCCATGGTATATCCGTCGGTGGAAGCCGCGAAGATTCTGGAACGAAGCGGAGTATCGTGCGGCGTGGTGAACGCGAGGTTCGTCAAGCCCCTTGACGTCGAGACGCTGCTTTCCGCCGCCCGAAAGGGGCCCGTTGTTACGGTGGAAGAGAATGTGCCCGAAGGAGGATTCGGCGGAGCTGTTCTGGAAGCTCTCTCCCAAGCCGGGGTCACATGTCAGGTATTGCGCATAGCGATGCCTTCGCGGTTCCTGGAGCACGGCGCCCAGAGCGTTTTGCGGGAAAGGTGCGGCCTCACTGCCGAGGGGATCGCCCGGGAAATTCTGAGGTTTTTAGGCCAGAGCGTTTCCGCGGAAGCCGTTTCCACAGGTCAAGGCGCCTGATCAGGGGCCGTTTTGAGACTCATGACCGGAGAATCAAGTACACGGGGGATGTGTTTGAAGCGAATCGGTATCTTTCCCAACCTTGAAAAAGCCGGCACGAGCGAGGTTTGTTTCGAACTCGTCAGGTACCTGGGTGGTCGCGGGGAGGAAGCCGTCCTGCCCCCGGCCGTCGCCGGTGCCCTGGGCCTTGAAAAGCTATCTTTGCCGGTGGAACGGTGGGGGGAGACGGTGCGGCTCGCCCTGGTCCTGGGGGGTGACGGTACCCTTCTTTCGGCGGCCAGAGCCCTCGCCCCGCAAGCGGTGCCGCTCCTGGGGGTGAACTTCGGCCACTTCGGATTCCTTTCCGAAATCGAGCGAAACGACCTCTTCCGAGAGCTCCCCAGGTTCCTCCGGGGCGATTTCGTCCTCGATCCCAGGTTGATGCTGGAAGTCGTCGTGCTCCGGGGGGAAGAGCGTGTCTTCAAAGCGCTGTGTTTGAACGAGGTATGCGTCCTGAAGGAGCTTCTATCTCGCATTGCCGAGATATCGGTTTTCGCCGGCGATTCCTTGCTTGATACGTACCTGGCCGATGGGATAATAGTTGCTACTCCTACCGGGTCTACAGCTTACTCCCTTTCGGCAGGAGGCCCGATTCTCCACCCGTCCGTGGACGCTTTGATCGTAACGCCCGTTTGTCCTCATAGTTTGAGCTCCAGGTCAATAGTATCGCCTTCTGGTACCGTTTTGAGGGTCGAAAGTCGCGAGGAGAACCAGAGAATGCACCTTTCCGTGGACGGTCAGATCTCGTTTGGGATGGAACCGGGGGACCGCGCTTTCATCAAGGCGTACGAAAGACCCGCCCTTCTGGTGAGAAACGAGGGCTGGTCCTTTTACGAAGTGTTGCGGAGGAAGATGAAGGAAGGGGGAGACAAACCGGCCTCGTGACCCCCACGTGGGGATAGAGGTCGTTTTGGGGACATGAAAACCAAAAGGCAGATGAAGATTCTGGAGATAATTTCGAAGCGGGCGGTATTTACCCAGGAGGAGCTGGCGGAAGCTCTGCGGCAGGAAGGTATCAATGTGACTCAGGCCACGATATCCAGGGACATAAAGGAGCTCAACCTGATTAAGGTCCCCTCCGGTGACGGCAGGGCCAAGTACGGTCTGCCCTCCGGGACTCCTGGCAAGATAATCCTGGACAAGCTCAAGAGGCTTCTGGCGGATTGTTGCCTTTCGATAGACGCTTCCGGCAATCTCATCGTCGTGAAGACCATCTCCGGCACCGCTCCGGGGGTCGGCGAAGCTCTGGATGAGCTGAGGATGCCGGAGATCCTGGGTACGGTGGCCGGGGACAATACCGTCCTGGTAGTGGCCCGCTCCCCCGATAAGGTCGGCTACGTCGTGTCGAAACTGAGGGACCTGGCGGGGATGGGACCGGTATGATACTGGCGCTCAGGATAAAGAACTTCGGGATACTGTCTTCCGCCGAAATTGAGTTTGGAGAAGGACTTCAGTGTTTTACCGGGGAGACCGGCGCGGGAAAATCCATGATAGTGGATGCCGTCGAAGTCTGCCTGGGTGGGAGAGCTTCCGCCGACATGGTGCGTTCCGGGGCGGACAAGGCCGTACTCCAGATGGTGCTCGCCTGCGACGAAGGGGTCTTCGCCCGCATGGACCCGGAGACCAGAGAAATAGTGGAAGACCCTTCTGAAATCCTGCTTGAGCGGGAAATAACGTCCCAGGGCCGTTCGTACGCAAGGATCAACGGTCATCTCGTCACCGCCCAAATCCTTCAAAAGGTCGGACAAGCTCTCGTGGACATTCACGGGCAGCACGAGCACCAGTCGCTTCTGAGGCCCGCTTCGTACCTGGATTTCATCGACGGGGTCAATAAAGACATCGTCGCCCTCAGGGAAGAATTCCGCGATCTTTACGCGCGAAGGCAGTCCGAGATGGAAAAGATGCGCTCGCTCGTCCTGGACGAAAAGGAGCGGAAGAGGCAAATAGACCTCCTTCAGTATCAGGTAGACGAAATCGAGAAGGCCAGGATCACGCCGGGGGAAGAGTCGAAGCTGCGGGAAGAATACAGAAAGCTATCCGCTCTTGAGCGGTTGAGAACCATTTGCGGAGAGTGCCGGGAGCTTCTGTACGAGAGCCCCTATGGAATGGCTTGTTCCGACAGCCTGGGCAAGGCGATTTCCCTCTTTCAAGAAGCTTCTTCTCTCGACCCCGCTGCCGAACGCGTCTTCTCCGCTTTGAACGAAGTGAGCATTTACCTGGAGACGGCTCTCGACCTTCTCAGGAAGTACGAATCGTCCTTGGACGTGCAGCCCGACAGGCTCAGGGAGGTTGAGGAACGCTTGGACCTCATCGGGCGCCTGAAGGACAAGTACGGTCGGGACGAACGGGCGATTCTCGAGTATCTGGACAAGGCCAGACAGGATCTGGCCAGGCTGGCGTCGGCCGAGGAGACCCTGGTTATGCTGAAAGAAAGTTTGAGCAGAATTGAACAGGAAATGGCGAAAAAAGCCCGGGAACTTCACGAGCTCCGCGTGCAAGCTTCGCGGGAGCTGGAGAAAACCGTGACGGCCGACCTGGAATCCCTGGGGATGCCCGGAGGCGTTCTGAAGGTGTCCGTGGTCACCGAGGATGATCCGGAAGGTATTCCCTTTGGAAACGGGCGAGTAAAGGTCCATCCTTACGGGGTAGACCGCGTGGAGATTACGTTCTCGGCCAACCCCGGTGAGCCCCCGAGGCCTCTCAACAAGGTGGCCTCCGGAGGCGAGCTGTCCAGATTAACCCTGGCCTTGAAAGCTTTCCTCGCTGATAGGGACCCCGTGCCCACCTTGATTTTCGACGAAATCGATTCGGGGGTCGGCGGCCGTGCGGGCCAGGCGGTGGCTGAGAAGCTGGCGCGTTTGGGCCGGTACCATCAGGTGTTCTGCGTCACGCACCTAGCTTCCATCGCTGCCGCTTCCCACGGTCACTACGTAGTCGAAAAAGTAGAGGAGGGAGGGCGGACCGTCGCCTTTGTGAGGAGGGTGGACGGCGAGGAAAGGGAAAAGGAAATCGCCAGGATGTTAAGCGGTAAGCCCTCCGAGACTTCTCTCGCGCACGCCAGGGAGCTTCTCGCCTGGGGAGCCTCGATCCGGCTCGCCTTATAAAACCCCACCGCTCCGGCAAAACTTGATCCTTGTCTAGGACGGGTTTTGAGGGGGCGTGGTGTCCTCTTGACTTCATCTCGAACGCGGCAAATTATCGGGCTCAGCCTGAGCGCCCTCTTGGTCCTCACGTTCTGTTCCAGTCCGGTCCGCTTTGCCTATTCCCTTCCCCAAACGGTGACCGTATCGTCCGGACAAGATGTCACGCTGGACACCGGGTATCCGCTGGTCTCGGTACACCCTCTTGCGGAGCTGAAACCCGGGATTTGGGGTGGGCTGACCCGGCGCGTATCGGTGGACACCCGGAATGCCGGCGAGGTCATCGTGGAGTTCCGCCTCCTCGGTCTCATCCCCCTGAGGAGAGTGGCCTTCAAAGTCGTGTCGCCCCCAATGGTCATACCGGGAGGGCATTGCATAGGCGTGATTCTCCGGCAGAAAGGGGTTCTGATAAGCGGCTTGGCTTCCGTCGAAACGGTTGATGGAAAGGAGATCTGGCCTCTGAAAAACTCGGGCATCCAGCCGGGCGACGTGATATTGGCCGTAGACGGGCGTGAGATAAACTCCCGCGACGAGCTGGCGATCTGGACCGATCTGGCGGGGAGGCGCGGGGGTTTCCTCGAGCTCAGTCTGCAAAGGCCCGACGGGTCGATATACAGGCGCCTCGTCAAACCCGTGCCCAAACGAAACGGGGGATTTGCCCTCGGCCTCCAGGTGAAAGACTCCATTGCCGGCGTGGGAACCCTCACATTTTACCACCCCCAAAGCGGAACTTACGCGGCTTTGGGACATATCATTGCGGATGACTCGGGCCGCAGGCCCGCACCGATGGAGTCGGGCCAGATAGTCCAGGCCAGCGTGGTGGATATCGAGAAGTCTCGAAGGGGTAAACCCGGAGAAATGCTGGGAACCTTCCTGGATGAGGCAGACGTCATAGGGACTATAGATAAGAACGGTCCCTGCGGAATAAGCGGAGTCCTTCTCGTACCGGTGGGCAATCCCTACTACCCGGAGCCGATACCCCTGGGCATGGCGACCCAGGTGAGAAAGGGGCCTGCCGAGATCCTCACCGTCGTGAACGGAAGGGAGATCGGACGCTACCGGGCGGAAATCGAGGATGTCTACCCCGGATCGGGGCCGAGCTCCAAGGGGTTCTTGTTCAGGATTACCGACCCGGAACTGTTGGCCAAGACCGGTGGGATCGTGCAGGGAATGAGCGGAAGCCCCGTGATCCAGGACGGACGGCTGGTCGGGGCGGTCACGCACGTCCTTGTCAACGACCCCGCAAGGGGTTATGGCACCTTCAGCGAATGGATGGCCAGGGAAGCGGGGATCCTGGGCGCGGAAGCCGCCGGAGAAGTCGATCTGCGGTTGGAGGCGGCCACGGGCCGGTACAGGGCGGCGTCTGCTTCCGGGGGCCGGGTCCCGCCCCGTTAAGTTTTCTTCCAATACTTGTCAAATCGCTGTGGAAAGGATATAAATGGATCAGATCTGGGACCGGAGGGGGGACATATGCACGTGTTTCGGATTCTGATTGCCGACGACAGCAAAGAATTCGCCGAGATGCTCAGGGATTACCTGGACAAAGAGGATGATATGGAGGTGGTTGGAGTCGCCCATAACGGTCCTCAAGCTCTGGAGCTCATCGAGAAAACCGAGCCGGACATAGTAATCCTCGACATCATAATGCCGTATCTCGACGGCATCGGTGTTTTGGAAAGGCTGGGGACCATGAGGCTTTCCAAGCGCCCCAAAGTCCTCATGCTCACCGCCTTCGGGCCGGAATCCATAACCAAAAAAGCTCTGGAGCTCGGGGCGGACTATTACATACTAAAGCCCTTTGACCTCGACGTTCTCACGAACAGGTTGCGGCAACTTGCGGGGGTCCAGCCGCGCCCCGAACCGCCGCAAAGCCGCGACAGAAGCAGAGATTCAGAGGTCAGCCGCATCATGCACGAGCTCGGCATTCCCGCACACATTAAAGGGTACCTGTATCTGAGGGATGCCATCCTCATGGTCGTAGACCAGGTCGAGCTGTTATCCAGGGTGACGAAGGAGCTTTATCCCGCCATCGCCATGAAATACAATACCACTCCCTCTAGGGTGGAACGGGCGATCAGGCACGCGATAGAGGTGGCATGGGACCGGGGAAACGTGGACACGATCAACGCCGTTTTCGGCCATACGGTGGATCAGGAGAAAGGAAAGCCCACCAATTCGGAGTTCATAGCTATGATCGCCGATAGGATGAGGATGGGTGCTCCGGTTCTACGCTGAGCCGGTGGTTGCAGCGGATTTCACGGTGTTGTGAAGGGAAATTCAATGCCTTTCTAGAATGATCGAGCTCCTGGGAAAGGAGCTCGATTTTCATGGAAGCGCCGGATCTCCTCGAACTCGTGCTCAACTCAACCCACGACGCCATAGTGGCCGTGGACGCGGACGCCCGGGTGAGGGTGTTTAACCCGGCTGCCGAGAGGATCTTGGGCAAGAGCGCCCGGGAGGTTTTGGGCAAGCACGTCCGGGATGTCATTCCCAACACCAGGTTGGATAAAGTTCTGGCCACCGGGGAGGCCGAGTTGAACCAACAACAGAACCTCGGGGATATCACCATAGTCACCAACCGGGTTCCGATGAAAAACGACCGCGGCGAGATCGTCGGGGCGGTGGCCGTTTTCCGCGACATCACCGAGGTCAGGAAACTCGCCGAAGAAATCACCAACTTGAGGCAAGTTCAAAGTCTCCTGGCCGCGATCATCGATTCCACCGAGGATGCCATCTCCGTCGTGGACGCACAGGGGAACGGCCTTCTCATCAACAAAGCGTACACGCGCATCACCGGTCTTACCGAAGCCGATGTAATCGGCAAGCCCGCCACCGTGGACATCGCTGAAGGGGAAAGCATGCATATGCGGGTCCTCAAAGAGAGGCAGCCGGTGCGGAACGTTCCGATGAAGGTGGGTCCCATGAAGCGTGAGGTGGTGGTGAACGTAGCGCCCGTGATCGTGGACGGAGAGCTGAAGGGTTCCGTGGGGGTCATCCACGACGTTTCGGAGATCAGGAGGCTTAGCGAAGAGCTGGAGAGGATGAGGAGACTCGTCAACCGCATGGCCGCCAAGTACACCTTTGACGATATAGTGGCCAAGAGTCCCTTGATGAGGGCCGCAGTGGATCAGGCCAGGCGGGTTGCCGAGACTTCCGTTACGGTCCTTCTCCGTGGGGAAAGCGGTACCGGGAAGGAACTGTTCGCCCACGCCATCCACAATGCTTCCCCGAGACATTCGGGGCCGTTTGTGAGGGTGAACTGCGCGGCTTTGCCCGACGCTCTTCTGGAATCGGAGCTGTTCGGTTACGCCGAAGGAGCCTTTACCGGAGCTCGCAAAGGGGGCAGGCGCGGTCTGTTCGAGGAAGCAAATGGGGGCACGCTTTTTCTGGACGAGGTTGGAGTGATGAATCTGAATTTGCAGGCCACCCTTCTCCGGGTTCTTCAGGAAAAGGAGATAACCAGAGTGGGCGAGTCGAAACCCGTTCCGGTGGACGTGAGGGTGATAGGCGCCACCAACATTTCTCTGGAGCAGGCCGTGGCCGAGGGGCGGTTCAGAGAAGACCTCTACTACAGGCTGAACGTCATCCCAATATTCATTCCTCCGCTCAGGCAGCGGAAGGAAGACATTCCCGAGCTGGTCGCGCATCTTGTGCGCAAACTCAACGCCGAGTACGGCCGGTCGGTGCGGGGGGTTGACGACGACGCCATGGAATACCTTCTTTCGTACAACTGGCCGGGAAACGTGCGGGAACTGGAGAACGTCCTCGGGCGGGCCATGATCAACATGCGGTATCAGGAAGAGATCATGAAAAGAGAGCATCTGCCTCCTCTGGGTAACGAAGGAACTCCTGCGGGGCCGGAAGGAAGGAGTTTCCGGCCGGGGACGCTGAAGCTCAAAGACCTCAAAGAAAAATGGGAAAAAGACGCGGTGCTTGAAGCTCTTCAACGGTCCGGATACAACAAGGTGAAAGCCGCTTCTCTTCTGGGAATAAGCGTCAGAACCCTCTACAACAAGATGGACTACTACGGTATCCCGTACAGCCCCTCTTCGTGTTCCTCTGCGACTGTGAAAGCTCGTTCGTGAAGCAGGCTTCACACTATAAAGAACTTTTCACAGTGCTGGCCGAACTTGTGCCGGAGCTCGTCTGCTCCGCTCCTGCTAATCCCCGACCACTCCGCCGCCTGGCCCCGTGCCGAATGGCATGGGAATTGCGTTAGCTCAAAGCGGGAAGTTTTCGCGAAGGCTCACGAAATGTTCCGGAAATTGCATGTCAATTGCATCTCAAGCGTACGTCAAGGAGGGATCAGCTTGGGCGTATTCGACCGAATGATCGAGGGCGGCCATGAGCAGGTGTTTTTCTGCCGGGACAAGCTGGGTAAGCTCAAAGCTATCATCGCCATTCACGACACCACGCTCGGTCCCGTGCTGGGGGGTACGCGGATGTACCCCTACCCCAGCGAGGACGAAGCTCTCAAAGACGCGTTGCGGCTGGCCCAGGGCATGACCATGAAATCGGCGGCATGTGGAAACAACTACGGCGGCGGTAAGGGCGTCATCTGGGGAGACCCCGACAAGGACAAGGACGAAATCCTCTTCAGGGCGTACGGCCGGTTTATCGAGGGCCTCGGCGGAAGGTTTATCACAGGGACGGACGTTGGCACGGTTTCTTCTGACTTTGTTTACTGCCTGCCAGAGACCAAGTACGTAGTGGGGCTTCCCGTGGAGTACGGTGGCAGCGGAGACACGTCCATACTCACAGCTTACGGTGTCTTCCTCGGTATCAAAGCTTGCCTCGAAGAGGTGTTCGGTTCACCGGAGTTGAAAGGGCGCACGGTCGCGATTCAGGGCGTAGGCAAGGTGGGCAGGAAGCTCGCAGGACACCTCCACAAGGAGGGGGCTAGACTAATCGTGGCCGACGTACGCTCGAACGTTGCGGCGGAAGTGGCCGAGGAGTTTGGTGCCGAGCTCGCAGATCCCTCGGAAATCCTGTTCGTCGATGCCGACGTCTTGTCTCCCAACGCCCTTGGTGGCGTCCTGAACAAAGACACGATCCCGAGAATCAAGGCGAAGATAGTGGCGGGCGGAGCGAACAATCAGCTGGAGACTCCGGAGGACGCCGTCCGGCTGAAGGAAAGAGGCATCCTGTACGCCCCGGATTACATCATCAACGCCGGCGGTGTCATCAGCGTCGCGGACGAACTCGAGGGTTACAACCCCGAGAGAGCCAGGCACAAGACGGAGGCCATCCCCGGCCTGCTCAAGACCGTTTTCCGTATCGCCCGGGAAGAGGGGATCGACACTTACGAGGCCGCCAACCGGATGGTGGCCCGACGTCTCGAGGCCGTCAGAGTCCTCAAATCCATTTACAAGGGTGTGAAGGCGTGAAATTCCGGGTCCTCGTGATAAACCCCGGTTCCACCTCGACGAAGCTGGCCGTCATGACCGAAGAGGGGCCGCTTGTCGAGGAAAACGTGGTTCATACCGGTCCGTGGGTTACCGAGCTCAAGACGGTGGCCCAGCTGGATCACCGGAAAGCTGCGGTGCTCGAGTTCCTGGCCCGGCACGGGTTTGACGTCAGGGACCTTGACGCCGTGGTGGGACGAGGCGGGCTTTTGCGACCCCTCTCGTCGGGAACATATCTGGTCAACGACGCTATGATCGAGGACCTCCGGAACGAAGTGGGCGGATCGCACGCCTCGAACATGGGTGGTCTTCTGGCCGCCTCGATAGCGAGACCCTATGGCCTTCCCGCGTTCGTGGTGGACCCGGTGTCGGTGGACGAATACTGGGACTATTCGCGGATATCGGGACTCCCCTGCTTACCTCGGAGGAGCTTGCTTCACGCCCTGAACATGAAACAGGCGGCCAGGAAAGCTGCAAGCGAGCTTGGCCGGGACCTCGACGATCTCTTCCTGGTCATAGCCCATCTCGGCTCCGGGTTTTCGGTGAGTCCCTGCTATCACGGACGGCTGGTCGATGCCAACAACTCCAACGAGGAGGGTCCCTTCACGATCGAACGCGCCGGGACGCTTCCCTCTCGTGTGATCCTCCGGCTGTGCCGGGAGATCGGGGAACCCAGAAAGGTGAAGTTCTTGCTCATCAGCGAAGCCGGGATGTTCGGTTACCTCGGCACGAAGGATGCGCGAGAGGTCGAGAAAAATCTCTCCGACCCGAAATGGGCCCTGGTCTACCGGGCTATGGCGTATCAGGTGGCCAGAGAAATCGGAGCCATGGCGTCCGTGGCCCCCGAACTGCCCGACGCCATCGTGATAACGGGGGGGCTTGCCCGATCGCAAACCTTCGTAAACCTGGTCAAGGAAAGAACGAGCTTTATCGCTCCTCACCTGGTTTACCCTGGGGAGGACGAGATGGCTTGCCTGGCCCAGGGCGCCATCAGGGTTCTTTCCGGCGAAGAGCAAGCCAAAGAGTACCCGGAGCGTGGAAGGACGGTGTGAAGAATGGGACGTCTGTTTGACGCAGTATTGGAGAAGGTTAGCTCGCTCGGTCCGGTAACTGTTGCCGTCGCCGAGGGCCACGACCCCGCAGCGCTGGAGGCGATCGCCCAAGCTTTTGCCCACGGATTTGCCCGGGCAGAGCTGGTGGGTTCCAGGGCGAAGATCGAAGAAGCTCTTTCATCGCTGAGCGTTCCGGCGGAGGCCGTCAGCATCGTGGAGTCCAAAAGCCCCGAGGAATCCGCGGCCAAGGCGGTAGAACTCGTTCGCACCGGCAGAGCGTCCATTCTCATGAAGGGGAAAATGCACACATCGGTTCTCCTCAGGGCCGTTTTGGATAAGGAAAAGGGTCTTAGGACCGGAAAGGTGCTGAGCCACACGGCGGCGCTGGAGGTGCCCGGCTTCGACCGGTTCATCTTCGTGGCAGACGGGGGTGTGAACATCGCTCCCGATCTCGAGCGAAAAATCGGGATCGTGGAAAACGCCATCGAAGTGGCGAGGGCGCTGGGTGTTTCCCAACCCAGGGTCGCGATGTTGTGTGCCGTGGAAGTTCCCACCGCAGAGTACCCGGCGACCCTGGACGCAGCCATCATAGCGAAAATGGCGGACAGAGGAGCTTTCCCGGGCGCATTCGTAGATGGTCCGCTCGCCCTCGATGTGGCGATTTCTCCCGAGGCGGCCGCCATCAAGAAGGTGGATGGTCCGGTGGCGGGAAAGGCCGACGTTCTCATCGCTCCGGACATAACGACGGGCAACAGCGTGGCCAAGAGCATGCAGTACTTCGCCGGCGCCTTGATGGGGGGAGTGATAACGGGGGCGACCCACCCGATAGTCGTGATATCCCGGGCCGACACAGCTCGGGTGAAGTTGCATTCCCTGGCTATGGCCAGATGTTTGGTTTAGGCGGTATTACCAGCTTCAGTACAATCAGGAGGAGGGTTCGACATGTCCGTATTTGAGTTGATGGAGAAGTACGGTCACGAACAGGTGGTGTTCAACTATGACCCCGTGTCGGGGTTGAAGGCGATCATCGCCATTCACGACACAACTCTGGGGCCGGCGCTCGGCGGGACCAGGATGTGGCCTTACAGGACCGAAGAAGAAGCTCTTATCGATGTGCTCCGGCTTTCGAGGGGGATGACCTATAAGAACGCGGCGATGGGTCTGAACCTGGGGGGCGGAAAGGCCGTCATCATCGGCGACCCGAGGAAAGACAAGTCGGAGGAGTTGTTCCGGGCGTTCGGAAGGTTTGTGGAAACCCTGAACGGACGGTACATCACGGCTGAGGACGTGGGGACCACCACCGAGGACATGGACATAATCCGCACTCAGACCAGATGGGTAGTGGGGCTGCGGGAGACCAGCGGGAATCCATCCCCAGCTACGGCTTACGGGGTCTTCCGGGCCATGCACGCGGCCGTCAAGTATCTGTGGAACCTAAACAGCTTGAAGGGACTGAGAGTCGCAGTCCAGGGCACGGGCAGCGTGGGGCTGGACTTGATCAGAAGGCTCCTGGAGGCGGGTGCGACCGTCGTAGCCACAGATATCTACCCGGACAAGCTGGAAAAAGCCGTGGAACTCGGGGCCACTCCCTGCGCACCTGACGCGATTTACTCTCAGGACTGCGACATCTTCGCCCCGTGCGCCCTGGGCGGGATAATCAACGACGAAACCATTCCGCAACTCAAGGCAAAGATCGTCTGCGGATGCGCGAACAACCAGCTCTTAGAGCCCCGCCACGGAAAAGCTCTGTCGGAAAGGGGCATCCTTTACTGCCCCGATTTCATAGTCAACGGCGGCGGAGTCACCAACGTCGCCGACGAACTCAAGCCCGGCGGCTATAACAGGGAGAGAGCCATGGCCAGCGTCGCCCGGATATACGACATCCTCCTGCGGGTGTTCCAGACCGCCAAGGAAAAGGGTATCGAGACCTACGAAGCTGCCGACTACATCGCAGAGGAGAGGATCAAGAAGGCCCTCCGCCAGAAGAAGATGTACTTGAGGGAGTAAGGGGGACGGCAGGGGGAGATGGGAGGGGTACCGGTGAACTCCGTCCGGCACAGGGTTGTAGCCGTCGATCTGGGCCCAAGATACGGGAAGGTCGGGTTTTTCGGCGGGAGCGGAGAAGTCATTCACAAGAAGATCCAGGCGGGGCCTGATTTCCTGGAACGAGCTGCTGCTCTGGTGGGTTCGGCCCCCGAGGTCCTCATCATACCGGGCGGCTCGTATCCCCTCCCCGACGACCCGGCCAGGTCGGATTCCTTTCCCGGAGTTTTTCCGGTGAACGAAACGGTGGTCAAGCTAGCCCGGGAGTCCGAAGATTCGTGGCATCCCCGGAACGTTCTCGCTCAAATGGCCTGGGAGTACTCGGTGAGGACCGGGTGCAAAGCGTTGGCCGTGGGGACGATGACAGGAGGACCTCTCGCGGCCGAGGCTCAATTGTCGGGATTGCCCGGATATTCCCGCCGGGCGGTCTACCACGCCCTCGAACACTGGGCAGCCATTCGAGCCGCGGGGGAGATGAACCGCTCCGACCTCCGGAAAAAGAACCTCATCGTCGTTTACTCGGGGGAAGAAACGTCCGTCGCATGCCACGTGCGGGGCTCGGTGGTGGAATGCACCGACCCTCTGGCGGGTGAAGGTCCCTTCGGTTTCCGGGCCGCCGGCACCCTTCCCGCCACCGCTTTGGTGGACGCGTTTTTCGAGAACCTGCTGGGGGATAAACCAGAGGAACTCCTCTCATACGGGTCGGGCGTTTTGGCTTACGCTGGAGCGGCGGACGAAGAGGAACTGGAGCGCCTCGTAGAGAAGGGGGACGAAAGGGCGCTCCGGGCTCTGTGCGGCATGGCTTATCAGATTTCCAAAGAGATAGGCAGAGCTGCGGCTGCCCTGTCGGGCAGGGTCGACTTCATAATCCTGGCCGGGCCTGCGTTTTCCCTGGGTGAGGTAGCGAATTTCGTCGGGTCCAGGGTGGGTAAGTGGGCTCCGGTTCTCGTGGTCGGCGGCGAGCTCGTGATACCGGCTCTGCTTCGCGCGGGAGTCCGCGAGGTCCGGGGAGAGTGGTGATGAGGTTCCGGCCGGGTTCCCCGCTTTGGTGGAAACGGTGTCTGATGTTCTGCCTCCAAGTGCGGTGGGCCGGCCGACGATTTGCGTGGCGATCCGGCTTCGCGGTCCGGCTTCGAAAGCGGGCAGGAATCCCCTCACGAAGTCGGGAATTTACATAGACGAGAGCGCCTCCGTCTCCGAACGAGCGGTGACCGGAGACGGAGGGTCTCTGCTTTTGACGGTCTTCTGTCGAGAGCCGGTGAGGCAAACAGGGAAAGGGGGGTAAGAGATTGGAGAAACGGGTTCGGTTCCACGAAAAGTACTGCAAAAGCTGCGCGCTGTGCGTAGCCGTATGTCCCAGAAAGATCATCACGATATCGGACCGTCTAAACGATCTCGGGTATCACCCCGCTACCGTTTCCGATGAGGACCAGGCGAAGTGTACGAGTTGCGCTCTCTGCGCGAGGATGTGCCCAGATGCCGTAATAGAGGTATACAGGTGAAAATGTCGGCGACAAATCATTCGGTGAATTCGGGGGTGAAAATCTTGGCCGAAGTGGTTCTCATGAAAGGCAACGAAGCCGTGGCCGAGGCCGCCATAAGAGCGGGATGTCGTTACTTTTTCGGCTATCCGATCACGCCGCAAAACGAGATCCCCGAGTACATGGCGAGAAGGCTTCCGGAGGTGGGGGGCGTCTACGTCCAGGCCGAAAGCGAAGTAGCCGCCATCAACATGGTATACGGAGCGGGCGGCGCGGGCGGAAGGGTGCTCATCTCCTCGTCCAGTCCGGGCATCAGTTTGATGCAGGAAGGCATCTCGTACCTGTGCGGTTCGGAAATCCCGTGTGTCATCGTGAACATGATGAGGGGCGGACCGGGTCTCGGGGGAATTCAGCCATCTCAGTCCGATTATTTCCAGGCAACCAAAGGCGGTGGACACGGTGATTACAGGCTTATAGTGTACGGTCCCTCGTCCATTCAGGAAATGGTGGACATCATGTTTCGGGCGTTTGCCGTCGCCGAAAAGTACCGGAACCCCGTGATGATACTGGGCGACGGAATGCTCGGGCAAATGATGGAGCCCGTGTCGTTCCCCGATGAAACTCCTCCGCCGGACCCGCGTTCCAAACCGTGGGCTACCACCGGTAACCGCGGCGGAAAATCCAGGCTCCTGAGCTCCATAATCCTGGACCCGGAAGGGCTCGACGCGCACAACTGGAGACTTCAGGAGAAGTACCGGCGGGCCGAAAAAGAGGAAGTCATGTGGGACATGGAAAAGGCCGACGACGCCGAGTGGTTTCTCGTAGCTTACGGTACCATGGCCAGGGTATGCCGGGCAGCCATGACGATGGCGAGGAGCGAGGGGATCAAAGTAGGACTGATAAGACCCATTACCTTGTGGCCTTTCCCGAAACAAGCTTTCGAGGCCGTGCTGCCCCGCGCCAAAGGCTTTTTGTGCGTGGAAATGTCCACCGGTCAGATGGTGGAAGACGTCAGGCTTTCCGTAGAAGGCAGGGCACCCGTCTATTTTTACGGCAGAACCGGTGGTGCCGTCCCGGTCCCCAAAGGGGTTTTGAAGCGGATCAGGGACATGGTCTCGGGGAAGACTCCTTCCATCACCGACTACTACGACAGGGTGGCAGGGGGTGAGCGCAAGTGAAGGCCGTATACGAAAGACCCCGCGTGCTGAAGGACGTGGCGACCCACTACTGTCCGGGTTGCACTCACGGTATCGCCCACCGGATCCTGGCCGAGGTCATAGACGAACTCGGTATCCAGGGAAACACCGTAGGTGTGGCATCCGTGGGATGTTCGGTATTCGCCTACAACTACATCGACGTGGACTTCCAGCAAGCAGCTCACGGGCGCGCTCCGGCGGTAGCCACCGGAATCAAAAGGGTGGTACCAGACACTATAGTCTTCACCTATCAGGGGGACGGCGATCTCGCATCCATCGGTGCCGCTGAGGTGCTGCACGCTGCGGTGCGCGGCGAAAACATCACCGTGATATTCATCAACAACGCCATCTACGGGATGACCGGCGGGCAGATGGCTCCCACCACCCTTGAGGGAATGCGGACAACCACCACACCTCTAGGGCGTCAGCCTGCTATTCAGGGCTACCCTCTGCGGGTTTCCGAGCTTCTGGCCACCGTGGATGGAGCAGCCTATATCGCCAGGTGTTCGCTCCACAATGCGGCGAACATCGCCAAAGCTAAGGCTTCTATAAAGAAGGCCTTCGAAACCCAGATCCAGAAGAAAGGGTTCTCCCTCGTAGAGTTGCTCTCTTCCTGCCCGACAAACTGGGGAGTTCCTCCCCTGGAGGCCCTCAAGTGGATCGAAGAGAAGATGATCCCCGTCTTCCCGCTGGGAGAGTTCAAGGTAAAGGAGGGCGACGCGAGGTGACTCACGAGATAATCATGGCCGGTTTCGGCGGTCAGGGGATAATGCTCATCGGAACACTTCTCACTTATGCGGGTATGAAAGAGGGCAAGAAGGTTTCGTGGCTTCCCTCGTACGGCCCTGAAATGCGAGGGGGCACTGCCAATTGCGCGGTGGTGGTATCCGACGAAGAGATAGCTTCCCCGGTAGTCACGGAGCCCACCTCGTGTATCGTCATGAACGGCCCTTCCTTTGCCAAGTTCCACAAAGCCGTGGTTCCGGGAGGCCTCCTGGTGCTAAACTCGTCCCTCGTGAAGGTCGATGATCATAGAAGAGACATTCGTGTGCTGAAGATCCCCGCCAATGAAGTGGCCCGGGAAATCGGCTCGGAAAAGGTGGCCAACATGGTCTGCTTGGGAGCGCTGGTGGAAGCTACTTCCTGCGTCACCCTGGGATCCGTGATAAGATCCCTGAAAGACGTGATTCACGAGAGGCACCACGACCTCTTGCCCATGAACGAGCAGGCTCTCAGAAAAGGGGCTTCTTTGGCCCGAGCCGGCACGTAGCGTGAGCTGGGGCCCGAAAGGCGTGGTGGGTTGCGGAGGTGTCGGGCGCTGTGGACGTCAGGAAGAAAGTGACCGTGGAAGAAATCGAATCCCTTTTAGCCTGCCTTCCGGGTGTTCAGCGTGTGAGGGTTGTTGTGAACGATTGGGGCGCCATCGAAGAGGTGCACGTCCTGACCGGCCTCGGGCGAAGCCCCAAACAAATAGTCAGGGACATTCTGAGCGCTCTCAAGGCTCAGTGGAATATCACTCTCGACAGGAAAAAGGTTTCCGTCGCTCAGGTTCAGGTGGGTGACCTGCGCCTGTCGGTCCGTCTGATCCTTGCGGGGCTGGAGATCGTGACGGACCAGCTGTCAAGGCAAGCTCAGATTTCGGTCAAGCTGCAGAAAGTTGAGGACGACAGGACCGTCACTTACTCCGCCAAATCCGAGGCTGAGATGCACGAAACCGGGATGCTCCTGGCGGCGGCGAAAGCTTGCGTGAAAGCGGCGAACCTCACCATCGAGCCGGACAACGTCTTTACAGTCGAGGATGTGGTCACCACCAGGATCAGGGACAAGACGGCCATCCTGGTCCTGGTGGACCTCATTACCCCGGGAAGGCACGAGGATCTCCTGGGAGCTGCGCTGGTAAGGCACGAACCCGTCGAGGCTACCGTCAGGGCTACTCTGGACGCCATCAACAGGCGACTTGAATCTTTACCCCCCAGAGGAAGCTTGTTCCGCGCCGGAAGGATGATCGACGTGCCCGAGGAAGAAACCGAGACGGAAGAACTGGGCGAGGGCGAGGAAGAACAGGAAGAGACGGAGGACGGAAAGGCCGCCGTGCCGGGGTCTCCTGCCGGAGAGAAGCGAAAAGAAGAGGCCTAGACATACTCCCGGCCCTCCGGGCATATGCTCTCCTAAACGTAACGATGGGTGAGGGCCGGTATGACGTTCAGGGTTTCTTCTCCCCTTGTGCTTTCCCTCGCCTTTTTCATTTTAGGCGCGGTTCTCGGAGCTGTAGCCGTCAAGGCGTTGGACCCGATGGAAAAGGCGGAGCTTCTTTCGTACGTCCAGGTGTTTTTGACCACCCTCAACAACCCCGGGATCGACTCGCTCTCGGTTTTAAAGATAGCTTTGTTGCAAAACCTCAAGACAGCGCTTTTAGTCTGGGCGCTCGGCCTGACCATCATCGGGATTCCGATAGCTTGCGCTCTGGTGTTCGTGCGCGGATTCGCCCTGGCGTTCAGCGCAAGCTTCCTGGTATCGGAAGGACCACGGGGACCTCTCTTGGTGCTGCTGGGGCTGGTTCCTCACAACCTCCTGGCGGTACCCGCTCTCATCTTCATGGTGTCTTATGCCGTCTCCTTTTCCTTTGCGCTGATTCGGGAGAGGGCTTACCTGGCACCGGCGCAGCTGTGGAACCAGGTGTTTAAGTACACAGCTTACTGGGCGCGCCTGTGCGGACTTTTCCTCCTGGCAGCGGTGCTCGAGGCTCATCTCTCCCCCCTCCTGATCGGGCTCTTATCCTGACACCGCGGTGACGGGCGACAAAGAAAACCGTCTTGTGCAGGGATAGTGATTTTAAGAACGATCTTTTCGCCGGTGCTCTCTGAAAGGCAGGACTTGGGCTCCGCATGTCGAAAAACATCCGAGGTGTCATTGGACCCAAAAGACGTACGAGAGGGGATGACCTTGTGAAGATCGGAGTACCCAAGGAGATTAAGCCCGACGAAAACCGGGTATCGGTGACTCCCGCGGGGGTGGTAGCTTTCACGAAAGCGGGTCATCAGGTTCTCGTGGAAGCTTCCGCCGGTGTCGGTTCGGGATTTACCGACGACGATTACCGCAGGGCGGGCGCGACAATACTGCCGGGACCTCGAGAGGTATATGAGCAGGCGGACATGATCATTAAGGTCAAGGAGCCCCTGCCTCCCGAGTACGACCTCATGAGGGAAGGGCAGATTCTTTTCACTTATCTCCACCTCGCTCCGGAGCCCGAACTCACGCGGGTGCTTGTAAACAGGAAGGTAGACGCCATAGCTTATGAAACCGTCGAAACCAAAGACAGGACCCTGCCTCTCCTGACACCGATGAGCGAGATCGCCGGTAGGATGTCGGTTCAGATCGGAGCTCACTTCCTCGAAAAGAGGCATGGAGGAAGGGGAGTCCTCCTCGGCGGGGTTCCGGGTGTTCCTCCGGCCAACGTCGTGATAATCGGAGGAGGAACCGTCGGAACCAACGCGGCCAAAATCGCGGTGGGTATGGGGGCTAACGTGACGGTCCTCGACATCAACCTCGACAGATTGCGCTACCTCGACGATATCTTCGGCGGAAGGGTTAATACCCTGGCTTCCAACGCATTTAACATAGCGCAAGCGGTCGAGGAAGCCGACCTGGTCGTGGGCGCCGTTTTGATACCCGGCGCCAGGGCACCCAGACTGGTCACCGAAGAGATGGTCAAGAAGATGAAGCCCGGCTCGGTGATAGTGGACGTCGCTATAGACCAGGGCGGGTGCGTGGAGACGATGGACCGGATCACGAGCCATTCGGACCCAGTTTTCATCAAGCACGGGGTGGTTCATTATTCGGTACCGAACATCCCCGGTGCGGTACCCAGGACGTCCACCTTTGCCCTGACCAACGCCACTCTGCCGTACGCTCTTGAGCTGGCCAACAAAGGCTTTGTGAGAGCGGTGCGGGAAAATCCGGCCCTGGCCAAGGGCGTGAACGTCACCAGGGGCAAGATCACTTACAAAGCGGTGGCGGAAGCTCACGGGCTTCCTTATACGCCGCTCGAAGAAGCGCTGGGATTCTAGTTAACTCCCAGTTCGATCAGGGGAAAACTAACAGGCGGGTCGAACTCCGGCCCCCGTCCGTCCAGGGCGGGGGCTTGTTTGCCTGAGGCTACGGGTGAGGCCGTCGCCTTTGAATGAATAGTTTTACTGTCACCCTCATATGAGTTTAAAGGAAAAACCGGGTCAGGGACGATGTGGTCATACAGGATAAGGCGGTGTCCGCGGGGAAAAATAATGAAAGCAAAGGATCTTCTGTGAAGGCCAAAAGCGAGGCTTAAGTTCGGATTGAACTCCACGTTTGTTCGCCGGAAACCGGCCTTAAGTCGAAGGGGGAGGGTGTTTCCGTGGCGACCCTCATAGACCAGTTCATAGGGTACCTGGGGAATGAGAGAGGACTTGCTCTCAACACTCTGGAGTCCTATTCGAGAGACCTGAAGCAGTATCAGGAGTTTTTGGAGAAGGGGGGCTCTGAGACTCTGGTTAGCGCGTCCCAGAGCACCATAGTAGCTTACCTCATGTACCTGAGGAAGCAGGGGAAAGCTACCGCTACCATAGCGAGGCGGCTTGCCGCCCTGAAGGCTTTTTACCATTTCCTGATAAAGGAAAACGTGGTGGACAGGGACCCTACTGACGCCCTGGCTTCCCCGAAACTGGAGCGCAAGCTCCCCAAGGTACTCACGGTGGAAGAGGTTGACCTGCTCCTGGCCCAGCCCGATACGAAAACGCCTCACGGGCTCAGAGATAAAGCCATGCTCGAGCTCCTCTACGCGACCGGCATAAGGGTGTCGGAGCTCACATCCCTCAATATCGGAGACGTGGACTTACAGGAAGCGGTGGTCAGGTGCAGGGGGAAGGGCTCCAAAGAACGCCTGGTTCCCATGGGAACCATGGCCGTAAACGCCCTTTCAGCTTATCTCTCCCAGGGTCGTCCCAAGATAATCCAGGATCCAAAGGAGAGAGCTCTGTTCGTAAACCATCACGGTTCAAGGCTGACCAGGCAAGGTTTCTGGAAGATCGTCAAGAAGTACGCCGCCCAGGCGGGTATCAGGAAGGAAATCACCCCGCACACGTTGAGGCACTCGTTTGCCACCCACCTTTTGGAAAACGGTGCCGACCTGAGGGCCGTCCAGGAAATGCTGGGCCACGCCGACATATCGACCACTCAGATTTACACTCATATAACCAAGTCTAGGCTTAAGGACGTGTACTCCAGGACGCACCCGAGAGCCTGATTCATATCGGAGCATCCCTCCAGATATCAATGTTTCTGGGGGGATGCTCTGTGGCGAAAACGTGCGTGTATCCGCGTAAATCCACTGCCGGCCGGGCGGTGACTTGCAGTTTCGCTTCGCCGGGGTTCATCCGGCCGGTTCTGGCTTTATGCCTCGTCGCCGGAACGGTGCTCTCGATATATCTTTCTGTCACCAAGCCACCCCTCCGGGCTTCGACCGGAACGACCATCGTAACCCTTTCTCCCGAGGACAGGCCCCAGCCGCCAAAAGTGGAGTCTCCCTCGGTGGTAGTGATGGACGCGGTTTCCGGGGAAATCTTGATGGAGAAAAATGCCAGAGAGAGGAGGGCTCCCGCAAGTCTGACCAAGATCATGACTCTCGTACTGGCGCTGGAAGCCGTTGCCGAAGGGCGGGCGAAGCTTACGGACGAGGCTGTCACTTCGGAAAACGCCTGGGAAATGGGGGGCACGGAGGTATGGGCCGAGCCGGGAGAGGCGATGACCCTGGACGAATGGTTGAAAGCCATCGCCGTGGGGTCGGCTAATGACGCCAGCGTAGTCGTGGCCGAATTCCTGGCGGGCGATGAGGGCGCGTTCGTCTCCATGATGAACGAGAAAGCGAAAGCCCTCGGGATGACCGATACCAATTTCAAAAACGCGCACGGGCTCGACGAAGAAGGTCATTACACCACCGCTATGGACATGGCGATCCTCTCCCGTCACGCGGTAGGCGTCCCGCACCTCCTCGACTACACCCGTATCTACCAGCAAGAGTTCAGAGGAGGCCGCAACCTGTTAACAAACTTCAACAAGTTGGTCTATTTGTACGACGGTTGCGACGGGCTGAAGACCGGGTATACCGCTAAGTCCGGCTACTGCGTAGTCGCCACGGCTAAGCGGGAAGGCTCCCGGTTCATCGTCGTCCTGATGGGAGCGGCCAGTCCCGACCAGCGGATGAACGAGACCTGGAAGCTCCTGGACTGGGCGTTTGCCAACTTCCGCTCCGTCAAGCTGGCTTCCCGGGGTGAAGTCGTCTGCAGCGCAAGGGTGTTGAGAGGCACCAAAGATGAGGTTCCGCTCGTTGCCCCCGACGACGTCGGAGTCACCGTCCTGAAAAGAGAAAGGGGAGAAGTATCCAGGAAGATCCGGGTATCTCCTCTGATGGCACCGGTGGAGGAAGGCGCTCCCGTGGGGGAAATGGATATTTTCGTCGACGGAAAGCATACCTTGACCGTGAAACTGGTGGCGGCGGACTCAGTACCCAAAGCTGGTTTCCTCCATCATTTCCTCAGGTACGTGAAAGTGCTGGTAACGGGAAGGTTGCCCAGGTAGACATGGAGGAGGTTTCTCGCGGTGCCCGGTCCGGGTGGGGGGGCCGGTACGGGAGGATCACGGGGAGAAAAAAGGAATTCTCTTCCTCACCGTAGAATCCCTCCCAAACGCTAAAACCGGGAAAAGGTGGTGCTGCGTCGTGCACCTGACTTTTCACAAAACCCCCTGGTTCCTCGCGGCGAGGGTGACCGGGGATCTCGACCTCTCGACGGCCGGGGAGTTTAAGGAAAAGGTAGATTCAGAAATCCGCAAGACCGGCCTTTTAAACTTGATCTTGAACCTGAAAGGCGTGGGGTTTATCGACAGCACGGGGATCGCGGCCATCCTCGGTCGCTACAAAAACATTTCCGCCCTGGGCGGGAAGATGGTGCTGATCGACGTCCCGGAACGCGTTTCGGCCATGCTCGACCTGGCGGGCATGGGTTCTCTGATTCCGAGGTTCAGCTGCCTCGACGAAGCGCTCGTCGCAATGGGTCTGGGGGACAAGATTGGCGAAAAAACGGGGGAGGGGAGGCCCGTTGACTAATAGATTGTTTTTGAAGTTTCCGGCTAAACCCGAAAATGTCCAGGTAGCGAGGGTTGCCGTGGCAACCTTCGCCGCCTCGGGCGAGTTCACGCTGGGAGACATCGAAGATATAAAGATAGCGGTGCAGGAGGCCGTATCCAATGCCGTTCTGCACGCCTACGCGAACGGCACGGGTGACGTCGAGGTCGAAGCCACGCTGGACGGCCAGGGTGATTTAACCGTCATAGTAAGGGACACTGGCAAAGGCATTGACGACCTCAAACGGGCCAGAGAACCCGGATTCTCGACCCTCGAAGAACATATGGGCCTGGGATTCAGCTTCATGGAAGCTTTCATGGACAGCTTGTGGGTGGAATCCTCCCCCGGTCGTGGCACCACCGTCAGGATGTTGAAGAAGAGATGCCGCTAGACCTGGAACTTCTCCAGCGGGCGAGACAGGGAGACAAGGCGTCGAGGGATAAGATCTTCCAGCAGAACGCCGGTCTCATCAGGGCCTGTGTCCTCCGTTACCGGGGTCTCGGGGAGTTGGACGACCTTTTCCAGCAAGGCGCCATAGGCCTCCTCAAAGCCATCGACAGGTTCGACCCGTCATACGGCGTCGAATTCTCCACTTATGCGGTTCCCGTCATACTCGGGGAAATCCGAAGGTATCTCAGGGATAACTCGCCCTTGCGGATTCCCAGGGAGCTCCGGGAGCTCGCCTTCAAGGCGAGAAAGGTCGAAGCGGAGTTCTGCGTTTCCAGAGGGCGGCAACCTTCCGCAAAGGAAGTAGCCGAGGCTATGGGGGTCGAGCTGGGCGAGCTCGTGGAAGCTCTCGAATCGGTAAGAGCTCCTCTGGAACTCGACGGCATGCGGGAGGAAGACGGTCGGGATACGGTGGCAGATCCGAACTCTACGGCGACGGCGGATTTGCCGGGAACGGAATACCTCGATCTGAAGATGGCTCTCCAACGCCTGCCGCCGCGCCTGCGAACGATCCTCGTCTTGAGGCATTTCCAGGGGAAGACCCAGGTTGAGGTCGCCCGTGACCTCGGGCTTTCCCAGGCCCAGGTGTCCCGGCTCGAGCGTGAAGCTCTTTCTCGGATGAGACATCTGACCGGGGAAAACCGGTAATGGGTGCGTACGCCGAAGTCCCCCTGGAGATAATGAATCTACGGAGGTGACGTCCGGATGCCGGTGGTCAAAGTGCTTGAACTCGTAGGTCAGTCCCACCGAGACTGGCAGGATGCGGCTCAGCAGGCCGTCATGGAAGCTTCGAGGAAGGTTCCCAACATCAGCGGCGTAGAGGTCCTGAACTGGACGGCCAACGTCAGGGACGGTCGGATAGTCGAGTATAAGGCTAACGTAAAGGTGGCTTACCTCGACCAGGGCGCGGAGGTGGCGGAGTGAATGCCCAGGGCTAATACGAGAGAAAAGGAAGCTTACAGAAAGCTCAGCATAAAAGCTTCCCCGCCCCGGCCCATCCTCAGGAACGCGGTGGTGGCCTTCCTCGTCGGCGGCGCCATATGTCTGGTCGGACAGATCATCCTGAGCTGGATATCATCGACGGGGATCGGGCGTGTCCAAGCCCTTTCCAGAACCCAGACCATCATGGTCTTTTTGGGTGCCTTCTTCACCGGTCTCGGTCTTTATGACAGACTGGGCGCGTTTGCAGGGATGGGAGCGGCTATCCCCATAACGGGATTTGCCAATTCCATCGTTTCTCCTGCCATGGAGTTCAAGCGGGAGGGTTTCATCCTGGGAGTGTCCGCCCGGATGTTCCAGGTGGCCGGCCCGGTGATAGTCTACTCGTTCGTCGCCTCGCTCGCGGTGAGCTCGGCCGTGCTCATCCTGGCAAGATGACTGGAGGTCCTCTCGAAGTTGAAATTTTCTCGTCAGGGAAACTCGACCGTCGTTTTTCCGGTCATGCCCGTGGTGCGTTCCTCGGCTTGCGTGGTTGGACCAAAGGAGGGAAAAGGCCCGCTGCGGGAGGGCTTTGACCTCATCCACGAAAATACGCTGGCCGGTCGAACCAGCTGGGAGAAGGCGGAATCGTTGATGCTCCGGCAATCCCTGGATATCGCTCTTGCCAAGGCAGGGCTGGATGAAACGCAGATCGACTTTCTTTTAGCTGGCGACCTGTTAAACCAGATCATATCCGCTAACTTCATGGCCAGGGAATTCGACGTGCCGTTCATAGGGCTGTACGGAGCGTGTTCTACGATGGCGGAGGGTCTCATCATCGCCTCGATGATGGTGGCCGGGGGTTTTGCTACAAACGCGGCCCTGGCCGTGTCGAGCCACCACGATACCGCCGAGAGACAGTACAGGTACCCCACGGAATTCGCTTACATGAGGACCCCCACCAGTCAGTGGACGGTTACCGCGGCTTGCTCGACGGTGATCGGTCTTGCGGGAAACGGGCCGTGGATAGAAGCGGCCACCGCGGGGCGAGTTCAAGATAACGGAGTGACCGACGCCAACGACATGGGTTCCGCGATGGCTCCGGCTTTCGCCGACACCGTGTGGAGGCATCTCCAGGACATGTCCAGGAAACCGGAGGATTACGACCTGATCCTTTCGGGAGATTTAGGGAAAATAGGGTCCCGCCTGGCGAGGCAGCTCCTCCGGCAAAAGGGCGTGGACATAGAGGACCGCCACCGGGATGCGGGTCTCCTCATCTACGAAGATAGCCCGGAAATCGGAGCCGGCGGTTCGGGATGTGCGTGCTCGGCAGCGGTCTTTTCGGCGATGGTGGTTCCCTCCATGCGACGCGGCGAGTTGAAGAGAGTTCTCCTCGTGGCCACCGGTGCGCTTCACAGTCCCACCACGTGTCAGCAAGGGGAGTCAATACCGTCAATTGCCCACGCCGTCTCCCTCGTCTGGAAAAACGAGGAGGTGAAATCGTGATATTCATCAGGGCGTTCATCGTCGGAGGCATTTTGTGTGCCCTGGCTCAGGTGGTTTTGGACTCGACCAAGGTGAACCCCGCGGTCATCATGGTCTCCGCGGCTTGCACCGGAGCTATCCTCTCCGGCCTGGGCCTTTACGGAACGCTGGTGAGTTACGCCGGGGCAGGCGCCGCCGTTCCCCTTTTCGGCTTCGGTCACACGCTGGTCCAGGGTATGATGGAGGACGTCGCCAGGGAAGGCTGGTTCGGGCTTTTTACCGGCGGGTTCCGAGCTTCCAGCGCGGCGCTCACGGGTGCGGTTGTCTTCGGCTATCTAATGGCCGTCCTTTTCAACCCCAAGGGGTAACTTGAAGGGACGAGATTGACCTCCAGAACCGGAGATGAAGGAACCGCTTGTCACTTCCGGTGCCAGGGGCCAAAGGCAGGATTCCAGGCTCAAGCCGTAGAAGGAAAGGAACCGATTTTGCCTCCGTGCCCATCGGCCGGACCTTGTTCCGCAGGACGGTGAAGAACGGACGGCTTGAGGAGGCGGGTCCGTAAGATGCCCGAGTCGCCGCTTTTGCCGTTGGTTTTGAGAGTACCCGGTTTTCTCCTTGGCATCAGCGTCCACGAGTACGCCCACGCGAGGATGGCTTACGCACTGGGAGACGATACCGCCCACAGGCAGGGCAGGATGACCCTGGAGCCATGGGCGCACATCGATCCCATCGGAGCGCTTATGCTCATCGTTACGGGGTTCGGGTGGGCCAGGCCGGTGCCGGTGGATCCCTTCCGATTGAGGAGCCCCCGCAGGGACATGGCCAAAGTGGCTTTCGCCGGCCCCTTTGCGAACCTGGTGACCGCATTCATACTTCAGGTGATCACGATTCTCATCTTTTCCTTCCTTCACCTCCGGGGGACGTACTGGGTGTACCTCCCCGACATACTGGATACGGCGGCCTGGGTCAACGCGTCCCTGGCCTTCTTCAACTTGATCCCCATTCCGCCGCTGGACGGCTGGCATATCCTTGAGCTGTACATACCCGGTGGAGCTTACGCGGTTTCCGAGTTTCTCGAGCGCTACGGTTTTGTCATCCTCTTGCTCCTCGTGGCTTCCGGGATAGTCGGGGTTATCATCGGTCCGCTAGTGACGGGTTATATGAACCTGTGTCGTCTGGCCGGCCTGTATCTCTCGTTCCTTTTCAGACCCGTTCGGTACTGAAGCGGGTCGTGGACGAGTCGAGTCCTCCGTGAGGGGACAGGGAGAGGGGATGGGAAAAGGTTGGCGCGAATCCTGGGAGAGGTTATCGGGGAAGAAAGCGCCGGGGAAGACATTTACGCCTCGTGCGTCGAATTTCGTCATAAATTGGAAGAGGGAAAAGCTGAGCTCGAGGAAGCTTTCGCGTTTCTCTCGAAAATGTCCGCGATCCTGTTGGCGAGAATTCGCAGCTTGTTGCCGGCGAGAACCCCGGAGCCAGAGGAGGACTCCGTAGAAGTTGCGACCCGGCAGGCGTCTGCCACCCTGGGACTCTTCGAAATCAGGCCCGAAGCCCGGACATTCGTTGCCGAGGCTACCCGCCGCATTGAGGAGTCGATCGGTAAAGCTTCGGCGTTATATCCTCGCGGTCTTCAGGGCCACCGGACCGTGGCAGCGGAAACGGACGCTGGAGAAGAGGCTCTTGGAGAGGGGTCGTCCCCGGTGCCACAACTCCCGACCGACCTCGGCGTATCCCCGGCGGAGCTCGCCAGGATGTGGTTTTCGTTGAAGTCGCGGGCGGACGCCAGGACCAGGATCGTAGCTGTGCCCAAACTGGGCTTCATCGCCCACCTCCGCCGCATATGGCGAGCGGTCCTGATAGCTGCAAAAAAAGGCGTTCGGGTGAAGTTTTCGGTGTTCACAGCTGAGCACCCGAAATGGATGAAGGTTATGGACTTTTTGGCCTTGCTCGAGCTGGTCAGACGGGGCAGGGTTTCGGCCTGGCAGGAAGTGAATTTGGGAGAAATCGAGTTTGCGGCTAAAGAACCTACGCTGACCAGGGCGTTAAGAACTTCCACAAGCAATCCGCGATCGGGTGCTGCGGAAGCAAGGGTCTCAACAGTCACTCGGCAGTAGCGCGATATGGCGGTTCAGCGGGCGGGAGAAGTCGCTGGAAGGAGGGGACTGGTAATATTCGCAAAATGAGTCCGCCGGCTGAATTTGGCTCGTAATTTGTGTGGCAGCGACAAGTGATCCTACCTGCGAATTTGTTATGCACGCTTACCAACAACGGACGAGGAAAAGGGCCCCGCCTGAACGGGGCCCAGAGTTTTTCACCGGTCGCTCCAGGGTAGCGACTGGTCAGCGGTTTGCTCAACTTGTCACTTCCAGCTGACGTTGAACCAGTAGCTGCCCGAGCCCCTGTAGGAGTACACCCTCAGCTTATACGTACCGGTGACCGTAGGCAGGTAGAGGATTTGCTCCTGCCTCTTCGTCCCTGTAGAGCTAGCCACCTGTGTGCCGCTGGGGTCGTACAGGTAGATGTCGAAGTCTATCGTGGTGCTGTGGTTCGGCATGATGAAGGTGATGCCTACTGGCTTCGACGTGTCCGTGACGTCGAAGTACCAGTAATCGCTGTAGCCGCGACCAGGTAGGCTGTCAGCTGCGTAGCCGAACGTGAGACCGTCGGAGAAGCTTCCCGAGTATCCTCCGGCGTCCCTTATGACATTGTACGACAGGTTGATGCCGTAGCCGAAGTCGATATCCTTCCCGGCCGGACCGAAGTCCTTCACGTTGCTCGACGCATAGAGGATGTTCTTCACCTGCGAATCGGTGAGGGAGTAGTTGGCGTCGAGCATCAGCGCGATCACTCCGGCCATGAACGGCGTGGCCATCGAGGTTCCGCTGTACGTGACGTAGCCGTTGGTGGAGTTGGCTTTGGCTGCGGTGATGTTTCGACCGGGAGTGCAGATGTCCGGCTTGATCCTGCCGTCCGCCGTGGGACCTCTGCTGGAGAACTCAGCGAGAACCCAGCCCTTCTCGCCGGGGTCGTACAGGGCACCCACGGTAATGGCGTCAGCTGCCGCCGCCGGTGAACCTATGGTGTACGTGGCGGGACCCGAGTTGCCCGCGGCCACCACCATGATGATACCGTTGGCCACCGCGTTGTTGACAGCTTGAGACAGGCTGTCCGTACCGTCGGATGAGCCGCTGGAGCCGAGGCTCATGTTGGCGATCCGGATGCCGTAGGTGCTCTTATTCCGGATCATCCAGTCGATACCCGAGATGATCCCTGTGGTGGTGCCGCTTCCGTTGGCGTCAAGGACTTTGATACCCACGAGAGCAGCGCCGGGAGCAACCCCTTTATAGGCCGAGTTTCCTTCTCCCGTCCCTGCGGCGATGCTGGCCACGTGAGTTCCGTGCCCGTTGTCATCATACGGGGTGGTCTTGCCATTAATCACGTCATACCAGCCTATGACCTTTCCCCCATCCAGATCGACGTGTGCAGCGTCGATTCCCGTATCGAGGATCGCGATCACCACGTCGGTCTTGGAGTAGGAGGTCTCGCTGCCATCCCTGTCCCCGGTTACGCCGAAGTCCCTGCGGGCAGCCTGGACTCCCGTCCAGCTGGTCGCAGTGTTGAGGAAGGCCCTAACCTCACGGTCGTACTCGACTCGTTCAACCATGGGGTGTTGCGAGAGAGCCTTGATCTGTCCCGGAGTAAGGGAAACCGAGAAACCGTTGATGGCGTGCTCCCACCGGCCTCTCACCTTGAACGGACCAGCTTTTGTGGCGAGATCCGCAAGGAGATTCTCCGCCGGCTTGTCTTTGAGCATGACGATTACCGGGATCGTCTCGGACGGTCCCTTCACAGTCATGATCTCGTCCAAGTCGTCCGAGAGCTTGTTCTTGTCCCGGTCTCCTAGGAACGCCACCTTTCGCTCCGCTCGCTCGGCTTGCTTTCCCTCCGCTACGGGCGGCATTTCCGGAGCGTTGGGCTTCGCCGGAGTCACCAGCCCCGGTGCGGCCAACGCCGCAAACGGGCGAGCCAAAACCGTGCTGGCGAACGCCGCCACACACAAAACCGCGAGAAGCATTACCGCGACTCTGTTTTTGGACATGTGGGCCCTCCTTTTGTGTATGGAATGAGTAGGGCTGTGGGTAACCCTCTCGTTGCGGATTATACAAGGATCGGGTTGGTGAGTAAATACATATTGGCAATTAAGGGCTTGCCACCCACCACACTTACCGTAGCACCGGTTGCTCCATGAGGGCGGATATCAAAGACTTACTCCGTTGGACCACTTTGTCTATTTAAGACAGTCCGATCCTCAGTGCCAACCGGGAAGAAGGGACCGAACTGCATGGTTCCCGTACTGACGTTTTCGGCTTTAACGTTAAGGGAGTGGCGAGCGATACCGCTTGTTACTGCACGAGAACCAGTGTTGCCCTAGGATGCCTCAAAAAACGTTGTCGTATGGCGGACAGCGAAACCAAGCCTTCTTCGGGCGGGCACCCGGTGCAATACATGGTTCAGTACGGACCGGGTGGCTCATTCGGGGAAGGATACCTCGAGCTATCCGGACTTTCTCGTACTCAGGAGGAGGCATACCAACTAACGTCGAAAACGTGCGCGCATCCTGTATGCGCCGAGTCGGTACGGAGGTGAGTGCCTGGTTTGAGGAGGCCTTCTTGGCCTGAGTACGATGATTCAGGTGGGTTCCACGAATCAGGCGAAACATTGGACGGAAGAAAACAGAGCGACGGCGGGAGAGTTCTTCCGTCGGCCCAGCTGAAATGGCAAATCGAAGCGGTGCTGTTCGCCTCGTCTGAACCGGTCAGCGCCAAGCGTCTGGCCCTAGCGCTGGGGGTGCCGGAGGATGTGGTGCTTCAGGCCATCGAGGAGCTCCGGGCGAGGTACGAGGCCGGGAGCGGCGTCATGCTGAAACAGGTGGCCGGTGGATACCAGCTCTTCACGAAACCAGAATACGCAGCGGTAGTTGCCAGGGTCGTCTCCGGCAAGAGGCTCACGCTTTCCAGAGGAGCGCTGGAAACGCTTGCGGTAATCGCTTATAACCAGCCGATAACCAGATCCGAGATCGAAGCCCTGAGGGGAGTCAACTGTCAGGCAAGCCTCGATGTCCTGCTCGACAAGGGCCTTATACAGGAAGTAGGAAGGAAAAAAGCTCTCGGCAGGCCCATCCTGTACGGAACCACCGATGAGTTCTTAAAAGCTCTCGGGTTAGCGTCGTTGAAAGACCTTCCCCCTCTCGAGTCTCTCACACCCGAACCCGGCCCGGAGGAACCGGGAAGCGGCGGGTCTCTGTTCCCAACCCTTTCGCGCCGCAGTTAAACCGGATCACCCCCCAGTTGACAGATGGCGGTCACCACGTGGCTCTTTGGCAGGCCCCGCTACGAGGCTTCCACCGAGCGCAGAAGCGGCCATGCGTCGAATGCGGAGGTGCGCACGCTGTCCGTCGCAGAACCGGGGAACAGAAGGTCGCCGAATAGTTGGCCGTTTCCAGGGAATGCTGGAAATGACCCAATTGCATGGTCAAACCTGACGCGAGAGGGATCAACCATTGTCCTCGCAGTTGAAGGGACTGAGCCTGGGTATCCTCGCGGGCCTGGGTGTCGCGGGTCTTGTGCTTCCATGGTACGTGGAAGTCAGAGGATCTTTCGGACCCGCGCCTGCATGGGCCTCGGGGTCCCTGACCGGTTTCGGCTGGTCGGTGCTGGTTGGCTTAAAGCCCCCTTTCTTCCCCTTTCCGATCTGGCTGAGTTTTCCATCTGAGCGCGCGGGTCTCGGCCGGCGAGTTTCGGCGGACGGGACCCGGGAGCGTCCCGAGCAGGGGTCTCCCCGCCACGGGACGCACGCGGAAAAACCCGCTATCAGATTGGAGGACGTTCGCCGACATGCGAGGGAAGTCATCCCCTGGTTGAAGTATCTCGGACACCGGTTCGAAGTGCTAGACCTCAAACTCCGCTTGGAACTTGGCCTGGGTGATGCCGCCGCAACCGCCCTCGCAGCGGGCGGGCTCCTGGCGCTCGTAAGGACCGTGCTCCCCGTTATCACCCGGGGAGGCCGCCGAAGGCTTTGCCGGGGAATCAAAATCGTGCCGGTCTACGACCGAACCACACTGAGCGGGCATTTTATGGTAAAGGGACGTATCCGGATCTTTTACCTGTTGACGGCTGCCGCAAAGATGGTTGTCCTGCTTTCCAGAATCAGGCGTCTTTCCGCAGCTGGGTGGGCCCCGGAATACCCGTCATCCTCGGGGGCAAGATAGTTCCGAGTCGAAAGGCGGAGGCTTCGTAAAGGACATCCGAACCGGTTTGAGGTGGTGCCTATGTCCGATCATCCCATCGAGTCTCTCATGAAGACGACCATGGAGAGCCTTAAAGCGATGGTGGACGTGAACACCGTCGTGGGTGAGCCCGTCCAGACCGAGGACGGAACGGTGATAGTTCCCGTTTCGCGGGTCTCGTTCGGGTTCGTGGCGGGGGGCGGCGACGAGGTTTCCGAAGAAGCGGCTTCCGGTCAAGGATGGGCCCAGCAAAATCAGGGATTGTACTCAGGACAGAGCCGCCAGGGGCAATCCGAAAACGAGATTCAGCAAACGGGGCACCGGGGATCATCGCGGTATCCTTTTGCCGGCGGAAGCGGCGCCGGTGTTACCATCAAGCCCGTGGCTTTTCTCGTGGTGGGAGGAGGACAGGTGAGGGTGTTACCTGTGGACGGAAGAGCGATTTACGACCGGTTGCTCGACGCGGCGCCGGTGATCCTCGAAAAGCTTGCGGACCTGGTTGAACCCAAAAAAGGCGACCGGCGGAAAGCGCGGGAAGAGGCCCAGGACATGCCCGGGCCAGCGGAATAGGTACCCGCCGTCGGGGGTGCTGGAATCATGAGGCCGCTCTGGAAAGGGGTCCTCGGTTTCGGGCTTGTGGTGATACCGGTGAGGATATATAAGGCAACCGAGGACAAAACCCCGTCTTTTCGTTTGCTTCACCTCGAATGCAACACGCCCGTCCGCTATTTGAAGTGGTGTCCCACGTGTAACCGGGAAGTCGCGTCCGAAGAGATAGTCCGAGGTGTCGAATACGAAAAGGGGCAATACGTACTGTTGACCGACGAAGATATGAGCAAGCTGCCCGAGCCCGAGCCTCACTCCGTCAGGATTATGGAGTTTTGCGACATCTCCGAAGTCGATCCCGTCTTCTTTCGCGATGCTTTCTTCCTCGAACCTCAAGAGGGCGCGGCCCGAGCGTACTCTCTCTTACTCGGCGCAATGACGGAGTCGCGCACCGTTGCCGTGGCCAGGGTAGCCCTGAGATCCCGGGAAACCCTGGCGCTCGTCCGTCCGTACCGGGATAAGGTCCTGGCGCTGGAGACCATGTACTGGGCGGATGAGGTTCGGAGCGCCGAGAGCCTCGAGATCCCCACCGGGGTGGCGGTGGCGCAGGAAGAGAAAGAAATGGCAAAGAGCCTGGTCAAAATGATGAAAAAACCATTCGAGCCGGAAAAGCACGTTTCCGCTTACCGCCAGCGGATCAACGAGCTCGTCCAGGCTAAGCTTCAGGGAAGGCAGGTCGTGAGGGAACCCGCAAGGGCGCCGGCGGAGGTCATAGACTTGATGGAAGCCCTCAGGCGGAGCATATCCGCGGCCAAGGAGGAGAAGCGGGGTAAGACGGTCCGGGAAAGCGCCCCCGCGCCTCCGTGAAATCCATCCTGGGTATGCCCGTGTTCCGCCCTATGCTGGCTGAAAACGCCGAGGCGCCCTTCGATGACGGTTCTTGGTTTTTTGAAGTGAAATGGGACGGCTACAGGTGTCTCCTCTACCTTTCCAGGAGCGGTGCCCGGGGCGACGCATATCTTCTTTCCAGAAACGGCAAGGACCTGGGAAGGTACTTCCCCGAACTCCTCGGTTTGTGGAAGCATCTGAAGGGCAACTGCGGGGTGATAGACGGCGAAATCGTGGCGCTGGTGGGAGGCAGGCCCGATTTCGGGGCGCTGCGGAGGCACGAAGGCGTCCTGTGCTACGTCGCTTTCGATATCCTCCATTTCGACGGATCGACCCTTACCTCGGTGCCGTTTTCGCTACGCCGCCGGCGCCTTGAGAGCGCCGTGGACTTTTCGGGGTATCTCCTTTTGTCCGAAGGCGTCGTCGGGAGAGGGCGGGACTTGTTCGAAATCGCAAAGGAGCGGGACCTGGAGGGCATCGTAGCAAAGTTCCTGGAAAGTCCGTATCTGCCTGGTAAACGGTCCCGCTACTGGCTGAAGGTCCGGAATGGCAAGGAGAAGTGGTTTACGGTTCTCGGATATCGGAAAGCTCCGGGGATGCGCCTGGGATCGCTCATCGTGGGCGAAAATGCGGGAGATGAGCTTGTCATCAGGGGTGCCGTGTCGTCGGGTTTGGGCGAGGAAGAAGAGCACCGGCTCTTGAAACTTTTGGAGCCGCTGAAAAACCCTCTTTCCTTCCGGGCGATTCAGCCATTGGGCGAGCCTGGCCTGGTACGCAGGGAGGACGCATCTTGCGGCAATGCGGTTCGGGAAAAAGCATATGCGGACGTCACCTGGGTGGTTCCGAACGTGCGCGTTCTGGTCTCTTTCACCGAGATGACCGCGGAGGGAAAGCTCCGGCATCCCGTGCTCAGGCAGATAGAAGAACCGAGGAGCCTGGTAAGCGACCAGCTTATGGCCTTTGATAAAAGGCGGTCGGGCCAGTGGGGTGAGGGCGGAAGCGGTTCCTGCGAACCCGGCGGGAGGGGCGAGGCGCGATCAAAGACCAGGTGAGAGTTAGAGTCGGGCCGAGGGAGGTCACCCTTACCAACCTCGATAAAGTGCTGTGGCCCGGGGACAACTTCACCAAGAGGGACCTTATCCAGTACTACGCCCGCGTTTCCCGCTATATCTTGCCGCACCTCCGGGACAGGCCTTTGTCGTTGGTGCGGTACCCCGACGGCATTTCGGCCCCGGGTTTCTACCAGAAAGATGCCCCTCCGGGTACCCCGCGATGGGTGAAAACCCTCCCCCTAGCCTCCGGAAGCTCCCGGATCATCAGATACATCCTGTGCAACGATCCGGCGACTTTGGTGTGGTTGGCCAATCAAGCCGTGGTCGAAGTGAACCCGTGGTCCTCCCGCTGGGAGCATTTATCCGCGCCGGATTTCGCCGTCTTCGACCTCGATCCCGCCGAAGGCTCGAGCTGGGAGGATGTGAAGACCGTGGCCAGAGCGGTGAAAGCATTCCTCGACGAACTGGGGCTCCGGAGCTTTCCGAAGCTCTCGGGCGCCACCGGCCTTCACGTTTACGTACCCGTAAAAAACGAATACAGCCACAGCCAGATCGTTTTGTTTGTCAAAAGAGCCGCCAAGATCATCGAGGCCGCCATGCCCGAGAAAGTGACCTTGAAAAGGCCGGTTGAAGAACGATACGGCAAGGTCTACATCGACTACCTGCAAAATTCGCGAGGACAGACCATCGTCGCGGCGTACAGCGTGAGAGCCCGCCCTGGCGCCCCCGTTTCCATGCCGATTTCCTGGGACGAACTGGACTCCGTGGAACCCCGCTGCTGGAACATAAAAACGGTGCCGGAAAGACTAGAACAAAAGGGAGATCTGTTCGAGCCGTGCCTGTATCAAAAGCAAAAAATCGACCGGTTACTATCCCAATGATTATTTTCGTGCACGCCGGGCCGTTTTACATAATGTCTTTTCAGGGAACCCTAATTGACGCTACCGCAAAAAAGGAGGGGGTTCTTTGGGAAGACGTCGTAACCGTCCGGTGCTGCCCGAAGCGCAGGGAGCCCTGGACGCGCTGAAGTACGAAGTCGCCCAAGAGCTTGGTCTCACCGGGGGCGGCGGTGAAGAGGAATTCCGGCAAAACCTCGAGCGGCGCAAGTTCGAGGTTGCCCAGGAACTCGGCCTTGCCGACAAAATAGCCACCGTCGGTTGGCCGAACATGACCTCCCGGGAGTGCGGTATGATCGGAGGTCGCCTTGGCGGTCACCTGGGAGGTCAGATGGTCAGAAGGATGATCCAGTTCGCCGAAGCCCATATGCGGTAGCGGGGCGGAAGTGGCTTGTAGCGGGCCCTTTCGCCCGCTTGGCTTTTGCGTCTCCATAAACAACGCCTCCCCTTCATAGATACAAGGGGAGGAGATGATGCTCCGTGAACTCGCTATGGATGGGTCTTTTAGTGGGCAGCGCGGTCGTGGCTTTCTTTACGGGAAACGCAGGCACGATGGTGGATTCCATCCTTGGAGGCGCGGCAGGCGCCGTGGCTCTCATGATAGAGCTGACCGGTATCTACTGTCTCTGGATGGGAATGGAAAAGATTGCCGATGAATCTGGGTTAGTGAACGATCTGGCGAAGTTTCTAGGCCCCCTACTCAGGCCCCTTTTTCCGTTTCTAAGGGATCACCCCCAGCCGCTTTCGGCCATAGCGGCCTCGATTATCTCGAACGTCCTGGGATTGAGCTCTGGCACGCCTTTAGGCCTCAAAGCCATGAAGGAAATGAAGAACCTCATGCCCCCGGATGAGGACGAGGCGATCGATCCAATGATCACTCTGATCGTGATAAACGCTGCGGGTTTTTGCATTTTTCCGTCCTCCGTCGTAGCGTTAAGAGCCGCGTTGGGGTCCGCCAATCCCTCCATAGTCGCAGGTCCGACCGCCATTGCCGGACTTGTGGCCACCGCCGCCGGGCTTGCGGTAGATGTTGCGCTCCGGAGGGGGCGCCGCAAGTGAAGGCCATTGAGCTCCTCGGGGTGTACGTCTTCCCCCTCATCATCGTGGCGATTCCCCTTTATGGGTGGGTCAGAGGCGTGAGAGTGTACGAAGCCTTCATCCGAGGCGCCGAAGAAGGATTGAGACTGGTGTTCGACACGCTGCCGTACCTGGTGGCTATATTCGTCGCCCTCAGCTGCTTCCGTTCTTCGGGAGCCATGTCGCTGCTGTCGCGATGCCTCGAAACGGTTCTAACCCCCCTGGGGTTTCCCCCCGACGTGGTTCCCCTTCTGATTACGAGACCGATATCCGGGTCGGGCGCCCTGGCCATCACCGCCGAAATCATGAGGGCGCGGGGACCCGACTCGCCCGTGGGTATCCTCGCTTCGATACTCCAGGGGTCAACCGACACCACTTTTTACGTGATCACTCTGTACCTGGGTTCCGCGGGCATAAAGCGGGGCAGGCACGCTCTGGTTGCGTGTCTTGCCGGTGACCTCGCTGGCTTTTGTGCCGGCTACCTGGTCTGGAGGGTGATGTTCCGGTGACGGGCATGGCCCTCTAGAAAGTTGAAGGGTGGCGGTGGGTTGGCCAAACTGGACATGCTCTCCGGTAGAGCTTATCATGATGATGGTTGCTCCTCAGTGATGAGTACATACTCACCAGATGCAACCTCAATTCAACCTCGGGGAGGCGTGGCACGTGAAAGTCGAAGAGAAGCTGGCGGCGATGGGAATAGAGCTTAAGGAACCCCCAAAGCCGGTGGCGGCTTATGTTCCGGCGGTCCAGTGGGGACTCCTGGTGTTCACCTCGGGGCAGATACCTCTCGTGGACGGAAAATTGCGCTACGTCGGAAGAGTGGGAGCCGAACTCACTGTAGAGCAGGGTTACGACGCAGCGAGGATTTGCGCCATCAATTGCCTGGCGGCACTGAAGAGCGTGATTCGGGACTTGGACAATGTGAAGAGAATCATCAAAGTGACGGGCTTTGTTGCTTCGGCGCCCGGGTTCCGGGACCAGCCAAAAGTCGTAAACGGCGCATCGGAGCTTTTGGGGGAGGCCTTCGGTCCGGCGGGAGCGCACGCCCGGTCAGCCGTGGGTGTTGCCGAACTCCCTCTGGGGGCTCCTGTAGAAGTAGAGATGATAGTGGCGGTGAAGTGTCCTCCTGAAGACCAACTTCTTTACGCCGTGGGGGAGCTGCCATCATGAGTGGCAACCATTGGTCCGGGAGCCTTCCGGCGATTGCGTCCCTAACAATGAGACATCGCAGGTGAGGGTCCTGACGGCTGGATAGACCGGGAGTCGCGGGATTAGGAGGTGACGACATGGACCCTGGTTCGTCCAGGGAAGCGTTGTATTACGAAGGCTTGCGGGCTCTGAAAGATGCGGGTGTGCCGATGGGTGCCTGGAGGCTGGCTGCTCTTTTGAGACAGCGCGGGGTGGACGTCTCGCAGGCGACGGTTGGTCGAATGTTGTGGGACATGGAGGCCCGCGGACACGTGGTACGAAGGGGAAGAGACGGCCGGGCCATCACCGAAGAAGGGGTCAGGGTTCTGGAGGATTGGGACAGGCGCTTGCTTCAGATCCGCTCTCATCAGGAGTTCGTATCCAGTTTGAAATTTACAAGGCGCGAAGAGCTGGTGGATGTCCTCGTCGCTCGCCGGGCCGTGGAGTCGGAGACCGCCGCTCTAGCCGCCGCCAGGAGGACTCCTGAGGACCTTGAAATCCTCAGGGGAATCGTAGAGGCGCACGAAAAACTCCTGGAGGAAGGTTCGTCCGGCGTGGAAAAGGACGTTGCGTTCCACAGGGCTCTGGCGAGAGCTTCGAAGAACCCGGTTCTCGCTGCGGCCCTGGATGTCATATACAACGATCCCGACATCGGCATGGCGCTCGAGTACATCCGCAGGAAAAGAGGCTCCCGCATGGTAGAAGACCACAAGAACCTCCTCAGTTACGTCGAGCGCGGGGACCCTGAAGGAGCGCGAAAAGCTATGACGACACACATAGACAACGTGGTCAGGGACGTCGAGACGTACTGGGATGAGGTGGAAAAAGGCAGGGGGAATTCGGGTGTCCAAGGCTCGTGACCGCGTTCTGGACGCGTTAGATGTGGAAACGTTCCTCCTATGTGACACGAGGGAGGAAGGAATGGAGCTCGGGCTTGCGCTGATGAAAGAGCTGGGGTTTGACGATGTGGATGTGGTCTTTTGCGAGCAAGGCGGACCCGGCGTGAGGATAAGGCTGAGGGCGTATCTTTCCAGGCCGGGCTCGGACTATCCGTGGACCGGGCAATACGATGCGGGGGAGGCGAAAATCGGTGGGTGAAAAACTCGGTGGCGTACCCGCTCAGGGCGACGGGGAAATGAGCGCTCCCTCTTGCAGGCCCAAGAAGGTGATGATGGTTCCCCTCGATCCCGTTCACGACGTGGGGCTCAAGCTCATCAGACGCGCTCTTTCTGAACGGGGGCACGAAGTCGTCCTCCTTCCGCCGGACCTCGCTCCGGAGGAGGTAGTGCAGAAGGCGGAGGAAATCCGTCCGGATTGTCTGCTCGTATCCAGGACGATAAGTTACGGCACGGCGGAGTTACTCGCACGTTTCCTCGATCTTCTGGACGCGGCAGGACTCAGAGACAAGATGAAGGTTGCGGTGGGCGGGATGTCGATAAGGCCCGAGCTCGCTCAGGAGATGGGCTTTGACGCGGGGTTCGGCCCGGATGCCACCGTGGAAGATGCGGTGGCCTTCGTCGAAGACCGGGAGTTTCGAGGCGCTCGAGCCCGGCGGAGGCTTTCCAAGCCCGACCTCACCAGCGGGTTTTCCTACAAGTTTAAGGACGAAGAAATCGGTGGCCTCTGCCACGGGATAGCCCGGGAACTTTTAAGCTGGGCCAGAGAGAGGACCAGCCCGGGGGTTTTGAGGGCCGAGATCCGGGAAGAGATGGAAAAGGCGCGCGCTGAGGGGCGTCTCGACGAAGTTTCGAAGCTTCGTGAGGAATACGCCCGGTTGACGGGAGACGAGATCCTCCGGTTTTACCGAGAGGGAACGCCCGTTTCCCATACGCGGCCCCTGACTGCGTCGGAGACCAGGGCCTTTTCCGACTTGGAGAAAAGAGCCGGGGACGGGGAGGACGTGGTGCGTCCCGCGTCCGCGGACGTCATGGCGAACCGCGTGGTTTTCGTGCAGTATGGCACCGGCTGCCCGCTGATGGATGGCTACCACATCCTGCTTTCCCAGTCCTGGGGGGCGAGAGGGGTGGTTCACTTCGATCCTTCCTGGGGCGCAAGGCAGGAGGGACTCCTGGAGGGGGCGTGGAGCCATCAGCACGACGGTACCGTGATAACCCTGGAGAATCTCAAGCTGATCAAGAAGTCGGTCCTACCATGGACTCTTTGGCAGGTAAGAGCTCATCGCGGTCTTAACACTCCTGAAACCGTGGTCCTGGCCGCGCTGGCCGGTGCCGATTTGACCAAGGTGAATATGGTCTACGGGAGTCTCGCGGCGGGAACCGACCCCGAGAGGCTGTGCGTGGATGGGGTAAAGTGCCTTGAGCTGGCAGCTCGGTTCGGTCTGCCCTACGATGTGGTCACCAACGAAGAACTGGCAGGGGTGCCCGCGGCGAAAGCTTTCGCCGGGATGCTGGTGGTGATGACCGCAGGAATCCTCACAGGGGGACGGCCCATCCTTCAACCGCTTTTTGCCCATTCGCCCGAGGCCATCATCGGAGGGATCATGGACGAAGATTTCGTGGACTTCAACGCAGCAAAGATTATGGTCCTGAGAGATATCGTCGACGCTCCCATCTGGCCAGGAGCGCCCGTGGGATTTCTCACCCAGAGCCAGGATAGAGCACAGTCATCTACGATGACGGCCCTTCACGCCGCGCTCGCGCTGGGTCTGGGTGCCCAGGCCGTTACGATCGCCTCATCCGACGAAGCCTATGCGGGGGGTCCCATCGCCGGTGGTTCCAGGGTGGACAGTCTCAAGAGCGTGGCCGCTGCTCTCCGGTTTTTCGGAAAGACCAAGATAACCCCGTCACCGCGTGCCGCCGCCTTGCGGGAAAAGCTCAGGGAGGACATATTGAATACCCTTAAGTCGGCCGCTGCCGCCGGTAGCTTCGTTGGAGCTCTGTACGCGGGAGTCTTCGGCTCCAGAGAAGATGGGGCTTACCCGGGGCGCGCTGGGCGGGGAACCGTGACCAAGAGGTCATGAAAGGGAAGGCTGCCGTGGCCGAGCCGGTGGGCGAGAAGTTTGTGCCCCGGAACCGGGGCGACGAGGACAGCGCTCCCGTCGCCGTACTGGGCATAGCCGGCACGGCAAAGAATACCGGAAAGACGACCGCTCTCAACCAGGTCATCCGCGGCCTGGGCGAGGAGGGGCGGAATTTTGCCGTTACGAGCATAGGTTTTGACGGCGAGGACTTCGATACCGTGACCGGGCTCGCCAAGCCGAGGGTTTTTCTGCCCGAGGGCTCGGTGGTGGCTACGGCTCAGCCGTTACTCCGGGTAGCCGGGGCCGAGTTTTGCGACGTCCGGGACACGGGGGTAACGTGCGCTCTCGGGCGGGTGGTTGCCGGACGCGTCAAGAAGGCCGGCCGCGTCGTCCTGGCCGGGCCGTCGACCACGCGTGGCCTGGGCAGGGTAATGCAGTTTCTCGCGGAAGCGACTGGCGTTGAACTCGTTCTGGTGGACGGTGCGTTTTCCCGGATGGCGCCGATGTGCCTGGCATCCCATCTCATCGTTGCCACGGGCGCCGCGAGGAACGAGGACGTGTCCGCCCTTGCCGCCGAGGTCACCGGCATTGGAACCGTAATGTCGCTGCCGCTTCTGGATTCCCCGGTGGCCGGCAGCTGCCCTCGTTCTGGGGATTTCAGCGGTGCGGCTTGGTCTTTTGGCGCGCGGGCGCAGGAAGTTCCGGGAGGGCAGGTCGGCCGGGCGGTGGAGCTCGGGACGGCCCTCATGACCCGGAGCTCTGTCCCCGGCGGTCTAGTTCTGGTTCGGCGGGTTGCGACGGAAGGCGCGCTGACGGCTCACGCGTCTGGTCCCGTGAACCCGTTCGCTCTCGAGGAATTTGTGGAAATTTTGGGGAAGGATTTACCGGCGCTGCGGGTAAAGTTCATCCTCGATCACCCGGTAAATCTCCTGGTCACGGGGCAAGCTTCTTCCTGGCCCCGGGTCGTGGCCCGGTTGGTCGAGAAAGGACATGAAATGGCGGTGCTCAAAACCACCGCGCTTCTGGGTTTTACCCTCAATCCGTTCAAGCCCGCTTTTCAGGAGTCATCCGGGAAGTACCGGGCGGAGCAGCTCGACGCCGCCTGGTTCTTGAGCGAGGTGAGGAGCCGCACGCCGTTTCCCGTCACCGACATAATCCTGGAAGGACCTTCGCTGCTGGAGTCCTGGATATCTTCGATGATGCTCGAGGTTGAACGGCATCGGGCCTGACCCGACCTGACCCGACCAGACCAGGCCAGACCAGCACAGCACAGAACAGAACAGCACAGAACAGAACAGCACAGAACAGCACAGAACAGCACAGAACAGCACAGAACAGGTCCCGGCCTGGGCGGCTTCTGGACGATCGGGTTTTCGCGCTGGCCAGCTCAACCTCGCTGCTTTATACTCGTTGCCAGGAGGAAAGGTCTTTGGAGCAGAAGCTTCAGAAGTTTCTGGCTCACGCGGGAATCGCATCGCGAAGGGGGTGCGAGCTCCTCATTGCCCAGGGCAGGGTGACGGTGAACGGCGTCCGCGCCCACATTGGTCAGAGGATCGATCCGGAAAAAGACAGGGTTCGGGTGGATGGCAGGGAGGTGCGGGTGCCCTCGGGTCCCAAGACGTACATAGCTTTGAACAAGCCACCTGGTTATCTCTCCACCGTAAAGGATCCCCTGGGTAGAAAGACGGTCATGGATCTCCTGGACGGTGTGGAGACCAGGGTGTATCCCGTGGGAAGGCTCGATTTCGATGCGATGGGCCTCATGCTCATGACAAACGACGGTGAGCTGGCTTTCCGCCTTACGCACCCCGCTTTTGAGGTGCGTAAACGCTATGTGGTCGAAGTGGACGGGCCGCCTGACCAGAAAAAACTCGAGATGATGCTGGCGGGGGTAAGAGTGGGTGACAGAATCGTCCGGGTTGACTCCGCGCGGTTCATTCCATCGCAGGGACGGGGCAGGTTCGAGCCTACGAAGATAGAAATAGAGCTTCACGAAGGACAAAAGCACGTGGTGAAGAACGTATGCCGGGCGGTGGGGTATGAGCCCCTCAAGCTGATGCGCGTCGCCATTGGTCCTCTGAAGATCGGCGAGCTTCCGCCAGGACGGTGGAGGCGACTGACCCGGCGGGAGGTCCGGGCGTTGCGACAGGCCGCGGGACTTGAAGGGGAGGAAAGAGATGCAATCGACGATAGGACAAGACGGTCGAAAGATTCTGGGCACGGTACAGGAAGTTGAAGAATATCAGGTTGAACAGGAACGATTGTTCTCTGCAACTCACGAAGAGATTTTGAGCGGAGCTACCAGCGACATATACTTCGTCCGGACCCGTGAGATCCTCTTACGCGAGGGCAAGGCGGATACCGTCGTCACTGCGGAAATTTTCCCGGAAAGGGACGGCATCATGGCCGGCACTCCCGAATGTATCCAGTTGTTGCGCGGTCTTCCTGTCCAAGTCTGGGCGCTCCCCGAAGGCGAACCGTTCCGGGAAAAGCAGGCGATTATGAGGATTACCGGGCCATATTGCGCCTTCGGGATTTACGAAACGGCGCTCTTGGGGATTCTGGCGAGTTCGTCCGCGTGGGCGACCCGGGCGAGGGAGTGTTTCTTGGCTGCCGGTGGTCGTCCCTTCTACTGCTTTGGAGCAAGACATGTCCACCCCGCGGTTGCCCCGGTGCTGGAAAGGGCGGCGATGGTGGGAGGGGCGGCCGGTGCCGCTTGCATACTGGCGGCGAAACTCATGGGGAAGAGGCCTGTGGGAACCATCCCCCATGCGCTGGTGTTGATCATGGGGGACACGGTCAAGACGGCCCTGGCCTACGATACCCACATGCCTCCGGACGCGCCCAGGATCATCCTGGTGGACACCTTCCATGACGAGGCCGAAGAGGCTTTGCGCGTAGCTGAAGTGCTCAGGGACAAACTCGCCGGGGTGAGGCTGGACACGCCCAAGGAAAGAGGGGGAGTCACGCCCGATCTGGTGCGGGAGGTCAGGGCCAGGCTGGACCAGGCGGGGTTCTCGCACGTGAACATACTGGTTTCCGGCGGGCTCACTCCCGAGAGGATGACCATCCTGGCGGAAGCAGGCGCGTCCGCCTTCGGGGTCGGGAGTTACATTTCTGCGGCCAAACCCATAGACATGACCATGGATATCAAGGAAATCGAGGGCAGGCCGGTGGCCAAGCGAGGAAGAATACCCGGTCTGACCCCGTCCGAGGGATTGCGGCGATACTTGTGAGCGATGCTGGTGAAACGACGGGGAGGGTCCGCCCTTCCTTCCCTTCCTTCCCTTCCTTCCCTTCCTTCCGGCTCTACGAAGGACGGACGTTCTGGTTGGAAGGCCACGCGATGATGCCGTAAAGGCCTAGCCCCATTCCGGCGACGGAGGTATACTTGGTGAAGGTGAGGATCGCCCTGAAGACCGCTCTTCCCACGTATGGGCGGGCGAGGGTGACCGGCAATGGCAGACCGCCGGGGAACGGTGGGTAGCAGGCTATCACAACCGAGGCGAGGAGGAATACCAGAAACGACGACGAAAGAATCACCCATCCGAGTTCCTTGTCGGGTCTGACCGTGACCATAGTGATGCCTCCAGTCGCAGCTTCACCGGCAGTATTCCAAGGAGGAGGGTTTCCTACACCTGGGAAAAACTGAATAGGGGTCAAGGTGCCCGTTGAGGGAGAATAGGGAAGTCCGGGAGACACCCTGTGTGTCCAGCCGGCGCGGTGCCGCCACTGTGACCAGCGAGTTCCTCGCAGATCCCACTGCCGCAAGGCGGGAAGGGGCGAGGCGCGATGACCTGGCAGCCAGGAGACCTGCCTTGACCTGAGCAGCTGACTTACCTTCGAGCGAAAGGGGGGTTGGCTTGTGACGGACAGGTACGCCCCGGCACTTCGCCGGGGCTTTTTCGTGCAGGGGCCGTAATCATCCAGTTGCGTGAGCCCGGTGGCAAGCTGCCGGCGGGCTTGAGCGACCAGCGGCCACGACAGCGTGGAACCGGCGGGTTTGCTCTGCCGGCTCAAGCTGCGGGCGAGTTTGAGCTAAAGGCTGTGATCAAACGACGCATGAGAGGAGATGTAGAAAACATGACGCGGAATCCTTCATCTGGAAGTTTAGCGCGCTCCAGTATTAGGCCGGGCCGAGCTGTGGGTCTTTTGCTGGTGCTGGCTTTACTCCTGGAGCTTTTGGCGTCAGCGATAGCTCTTTCGGGTTGCAGAGGTCCGAAGACGTTCCAGGATATGGCGGGTCGTACGTTGACCTTGCCTTCCACTCCCCAGCGGATAATTTCGCTGGCCCCGGCGTACACCGAGATCCTGTTTGCCCTCGGTCTCGGCGACAGAGTTGTAGGGGTTACGAGTTTCTGCAACAAGCCTGAGGAGGCCAAAAACAAAGAGAAAGTTGGAGATGCCTTTAACCTCAATCGCGAGAAGATCGTGTCCCTCAAGCCGGACCTGGTGTTCGTGACCGGGACAACCGAGTCTCTTCACGTGAAGGAAATCGAAAAGCTGGGTTACCCGGTGTTCGTCTCGAACCCTGCCACGGTCGACGATGTGTTCGCCCTCATTCAAAGGATCGGCGAGGTCACGGGGAAGTCCAGGGAAGCGCGACGGCTCGTCGACTCCATGAGGTCCTCCCTCAGCGAGATAACCTCTAAGGTGCCGTCGTCTGGCGAGAAGAGAGTTTCGGTCTTCGTGGCGATCGATCCCGACCTCTGGACCGTAGGGCCCGGGTCTTTCGTGAATGACGTTGTTACACGGGCGGGGGCGGTAAACGTGATGGCTGACGCCGCTCAACCGTATCTTCAGGTGAGCATGGAAACGTTGATCGAGCGTTCGCCCGATGCTATCCTGGTGACGTTTCCCAGAGAGTCATATCACCTTTTGGAGTCCAGACCCGGGTGGTCCTCGCTGCAAGCGGTAAGGGACGGCAAGGTCTTCTTCATCGACCCGGACCTGATTTCGCGACCGGGGCCCGAGATCGTTAAGGCCATCGAGGCAGTGGCCAGAGCGCTCTATCCGGAGGCCATGGGCGGCAAATGACCGGGCTGTTTTCCGGAGGGAGAGCCGGGGGGGCCAGCAAGAAAGGCTGGGTAACGATAGGTCTCGTTGCCTTCCTGGTAGCCGTGATTTTCCTTGGGGTGGGACTGGGGGCGGTCCCCGTCCCCCCTAAGGAGGTCTTGACTCTCCTATTCCAAGGACCACCTCCCGGTGACCCCGAAAGCCAGGTCCGGTCGGAAATCCTGTGGCGATTGAGGCTTCCCAGGGTTCTCATGGGTTCGCTCGTCGGGTTCTCCCTGGGAATCGCCGGCGCCGTGATGCAGGGGCTCTTTAGGAACCCCATGGCCGACCCGTATATCCTGGGCGTGTCGTCGGGTGCGTCTTTAGGCGCCGTGCTGGGTATCGTGTTCGGGGTCGGAAGAGCCTTCGGGGCATGGGCTCTCCCGATTCCCGCCTTTTTCGGCGCATTCTGTGCGATGCTGGTGGTGTACTCCCTGGCCACCTGGCACGGCAGGACGGAACTTTTGACCCTTCTTCTTTCGGGAGTCGCGCTGTCCAGCATGATTCACTCGGTGGTAGCTTTAATAATGGTGCTCTTTAGGCAAAGGACGGAAGAGATTGTATTCTGGACCATGGGGGGACTGGCGAGATCTTCCTGGAGTTCGCTAGGGGTTTCCTTTCCTTACGTACTGGTCCTGGGGACGCTCATATGGTTGCTATCGCGCCCTTTGGACGCGCTCGCCTTCGGCGAAGAAACGGCGTTTCATCTCGGCCTGGATGTCGAGAGATCCAAGCGGCTGGCGCTTTTCGCCGCTTCGCTGATAACGGCTCAATCTGTCGCTTTTACAGGGCCCATCGGGTTCGTGGGCCTCGTGGTTCCTCACGCCGTACGGCTTGTCATAGGACCTGCCCATCGGTGGCTGGTCCCCTGCTCGGGATTGGCAGGGGCTTCTCTGCTGGTGCTGTCGGACCTTCTGGCCAGGACGCTCGTTCCCCCGGCGGAAATCCCCGTAGGAGTGATCACCGCGATGGGAGGGGCGCCCTTCTTTCTCTACCTCTTGTTTCAGCAACGGAAACGCGGGCGCGGGACTGAAAGCTAGAGGTCGACCAGGGTCTGGTTCTTCAGGACAGACGCAGCTGCGGTCAGGGTGGGAATGACGGGGAGGCGTTCGTGGGACAAGGGATGATCGGGAAATGAGGGACACAGAGGAAGCTCTCGTGCAGCTGGACGGCGTCTGGTTTTCTTACGGGCGCCGCTGGGTAGTTCAGGATGTGACGTTCGCCGCCGCTCCCGGCGAAATCACAGCGATAGTGGGGCCGAACGGCGCCGGTAAATCCACTCTCTTGAAGATCGCTTCGGGCTTCCTGAGGCCGGTAAGAGGCTCGTCGCGAGTTCTGGGCCGGGATGTCGCCGCGATGCCCGCCAGGGAAAGGGGGAAGCTCCTCACCTTCATGGGCGCCGAGATCGAGCCGGTCTTCGGTTTTACCGTCGAAGAGACGGTGCTCCTCGGGCGACTTCCTCACATCGGACCGTTGGGTAAAGAGGGTCCGAACGACGTCGCAGCCGCCCGACGCGCCATGAGCCTGCTCTGCGTGGACGATCTGGCCCAGAGGCCCATCACCGACCTGAGCTCGGGCGAGAGGCAGAGGGTATACCTGGCCCGAGCGCTTTGCCAGGAGACGTCCGTCCTTCTCCTCGACGAACCCACGGCTCATCTGGATATGGCCTACGAAATCTGGGTCATGGAGGTGCTTTCTCGCACGGCGCGGGAGAGAAAAGCAGCCGTGGTGGTTATCCTTCACGACCTCAATCTGGCTGCGAGATTCGCTTCGTCCCTGTACTTTATCCGGGAAGGACGGGTTTACCGGAGCGGTTCTCCTGCGGAAACCGTGACCGCGGAAACCATCCGGGAGGTTTACGGCGCCGAATGCCATGTCTTCCCTCATCCGGAGGGAGGGTGGCCGCAGGTGATTCCGTTAAGGCCTGCTCAGAAATACCGGTCGGAGGACGACGGGCTTTACCACTCCAAATGTGGCAGCATGTAAGACTGTTACGATCGGCCGAGACAGGTCGGTCAAGAAGTGATAGCTGGATGTATCGATTTGTGGCAGAGGCCCGTAGCGTTCAGGCCCGCTTAAAGAGGAAACCGGGAGAGAGACTGAAGAGCGACGTCGTAGTCTACAATGCGGAACCGCAAGACGGTGCCGGGGCGAACCTGACCGAGAATCGGCAGGTCCGCTGAAATCACCGAAGCTATTCTCCAGTACCCTCCGGTGGTCTGCCCGTCGGCCAGGAGGACCATGGGGAGACCATCGGAGCCCACCTGAACGACTCCGGGTACGACTGCTCCCGAGATTATGTCGGTTTTGCCGGTGACCAGCGCCGGACCTTCGAGTCTCAAACCCATCCTGTCCGAAGCGGAACTGACCCGATAGGCCGAGGCGGCGAGCTTCTCGAGGATTTCCGCGTCCGTGCGGGCGGTGGGTGGTGGAACTTCAAATCCTTCCGCCCGCGAGTTTGCAGCATCAGGTCTTGCGGCGGTAGCTCCGCCGGCTCCGGAGACGGGCGGTTCGGGACCGGGGATGACCCTTACCCAAACTTCTTCGCCGGCCGCGGGAAAAAGGCCGCGGTAGTCTAGATCTCTCGAACTAAGCCACGGTAGGGCAGGGTGAGGGCCGGTTTCCAGAACGTCGCCTTCCCGGAGCGGCCGGCCGTGCACGCCTCCGAGCGAGGCTCGAACATACGTTGACCTGCTCCCGAGAGAGATGGGGGTCTGGATACCTCCGGCCACGGCGAGGTAAGTCCTGGCCCCTTTGGGCAAAGCTCCTATTTCCAGGACCGAGGATTTGCGCAGAACGAAGGGCCTCCACATGTCCACCGGACGTCCGTCTACGGTGACCTCGGCGGGTGCCCCCGTTACGGCCACCGGCACGTCGAGGAGGGCCAAGAACGCGGCTCCCGAGTACGTCATCTCGACCCCTGCCGCTTCGGGAGGGTTTCCTACCAGAAGATTCCCACAGATCAGAGAGACAGGATCCGCTGCCCCCGACAGGGGAACGCCGTACTTTCTGAAGCCCTTGCGTCCGAGGTCCTGAACTGTTGAGAAAAACCCGGGTGACCGGACCACCAGGGCCGGCACGGCCTCTTTAACCGGAGCCTTACCGCGCACTGTCGGACGGGGAAGAGCTGCGCCTTTTGGCCGCTGGTCTGAGTCGTGCCGCTCTCGATGCTCGTACTGCTCCTCATCCCCGAGCTCGTACCGTTCTCCGTGCTCGCGATCTTCCTCGGCGAGGCGGGCGTACTCCTGACTGGTTATGGGCCGGAACTTCACACGCATACCCGGTTCGAACAAAAACGGCTTGTCGCGGTCCGGCGAGAAAACCTTCAACGGCGTTCTTCCTATTATCCGCCAGCCGCCGGGAGCTGGAATGGAATAGATGCCCGTCTGTTCCCGGGCTATCCCCACAGAACCCTGGGGCACGCTTGTTCTGGGCGTTTCCAGGCGCGGCAACGATATGGATGGGTCGACAGTCCCGAGATACGGGAACCCGGGCGTGAAGCCCAGCATATGTACGAGATACTCGCGGGCGCAGTGGCGGCGGATCAACTCCTCGGGGTCGATTCCGAGCCTCCGTGCGGAATCTGCGAGGTCGGGGCCGGCGTCGCCTCCGTAGAGCACCGGTACTTCGATTGCGGGCTCCTCTGGTTCCGTACTCCGGTCCGCGAGACCTTCGACCCCGTCTCTGCTCAATACATCCAGAGTTTTATACAACAACCCACGGAGGTAAGAAGGCGAGACCAGGCGCGGGTCGAAATGAACGGCTACCCCCGTATACGTAGGCTGGACCTCTTCGATACCGCGGGTACCCTCCGATAGATTCTGAAAAGCTCGGGCGAAAGCCATCACCCGCATGGTCGCTTCAACCGAGATCTCTTGTGCGAGTTCCAGGACAATCGTCCTGTCACCCAGGGGGTATTCTCTCAACGCGGCACCCCCCGGGGAGGCATCCCACGTCATTTCCGATTCCTCCGTATGCAGCGACGGAGAGCCCGGCAGAAAGCGGCGAGACTTTTCCGGTCAATCCGCGACGACCTCGCAAAGAGGCCGGAGCGCCACGCCGGCGCTCTCGAGTCTTTGTCGTATCCTCTTCGCTATCTCCACCGCGCCGGGAGTGTCGCCGTGCACACATATGGTCTTCGCCGGAATCGAGATTTCCTTCCCGTCGGTGCTCCTTGTCGTGCGCCGCAGAGCGATGTCGAGAGCTCTTCGGGCGGCTTCATCCGGATCTTCTATGATTGAACCGGGCAGCCCTCGTTCTACCAAGGTGCCGTCTGAGTTGTAAGCGCGGTCCGCAAAAGCTTCGGCCGCCGTCGGCAGCCCCACGGCATCCGCCGCCTGCAGCAGGCAAGACCCCGGAAGCCCCACCAAAATGAGGCGCTCACCGGCCCTGGCTACGCCGCGGGCCAGGGCGCGGGCTACCTTGTCATCTACCATGGCCATATTGTACAGCGCGCCATGGGGTTTTACGTGGGTGAGGGAGCTTCCCCTGGAAGCGACAAATCCCTTCAACGCAGAAACCTGGTACAAAACGTACGTCTCGATTTCCCGGGGAGTGAGGTTCATTTGCCTCCGTCCGAAGCCCTGGAGATCGGGAAATCCGGGGTGAGCTCCGATGGCCAGTTTAAGTTCGCAAGCTTTGCCGACGATCTCGTCCATGTGCACGGGGTCTCCCGCGTGCATCCCGCAAGCTACGTTGACCGACGTCACGAAGGGCAGGATCTCCTCGTCACCCAGACGCCATCTTCCGAAGCTCTCTCCTACATCGCTGTTGAGGTCGATTACCCTAAGCATCTTCGTTCACCCCGACCGAGTTGTGCATCGTACCCCTTATCCATTCAACGTCGGCCGGGGAAAAGCCTTTCATTGAATCTACCGGGCTGCGTCAAATCCCGGCCGCTTCTGCCCGCTGCTCACCGCCACGAGGAGCGCGACCGAACACAACTGTGTTAGGATGGAGAATCCAACAAGAACCGGGATGGAGATGTCGTAAAAGATACCCATCAAAGTACTTCCGACGAACCAGAAAAAGCCGTACCCTGCGTTGAATATGCCGTAGGCCGAGCCTCTTCTCTCCGGGGCCACCATCTCCGCGACTGCCGCCCTCAAGATCGATTCCTGGGCACCCATCCCGATACCCCAGAGCACGAGACCGACCATGGACGTTGTTATGCTGGCCGAGAACACGAACGGCGCAAAAAACGCCGAGAGGCCAACGGCGGCGATGAGCGACTTTATTTGAATTTTGTCGTAAAGTTTCCCGAAAACCAGTGCGGCAATCGCATCGATCCCCATGGCCCCCGCGTAGAGGAGCGGGACCCATGTGTCGGGTATCGAGGCCGCTTTCTTGAGATGGAATGCGATGAGCGGGAAATCGGCATAGCCGGCGGCAACCAAGGCGATGGCGAGCACGTAGATCCAGAACTCTCTGGGGAGACCCTTGGCTTGAATTGCGGTCGTTTTCACCTCAAGGGTGCGAGGCTTCGGGTACAGAATCCGAGCCGTCCCGAGCACTCCAAGGGCCATCAGGGCGGGGATGAGCAAAAACCCGAAGGCCGCACGGTACTGATCGCAGGTGCCTATGGCCAAAGCGACCAGGAGAGGACCTGTAACGGCACCTATCTGGTCCATGGCTTCATGGAGCGCGAACCCCCATCCGTGGCCAACCCGGGAAGTCGCGTGGGAAAGCATGGCGTCCCGTGCGGGGTTGCGAATGGCCTTGCCCGTTCTCTCCAGTATCAAGAGCGCCGCAGCCAGCTGCCAGTTACCCGCCAGCGCCAGCATGGGCACGGCCAGCAGGTTAAGACAATAGCCTATCCCGGTGACGAGCCAGTACTGCCCGGTCTTGTCGGTAACGTAACCCGAGAGAATCCTCAGACCATACCCCACGAACTCGCCAAGTCCTGCCACCAGACCTACTATGGTGGCGTTTGCGCCCAGAGTCGCAAGAAACGGGCCGGCCACGCTCCTGGCACCCTCGTACGTAACGTCAGCAAACAGACTTACAAACCCCATAAGCACGACGAATTTCATCGCCGCGCTTCTACTCACATCCCGCCGGTCCTGTGCAGTCGCTTCCGAGTTAGGCTGCGTTTCCATAAATTACTCCTCCTTCGCGATGTTCATTGAGCACAGCGTCAGGCGACTTCTCGCTTACCGCAAAATCCGCCTCCCCGCAAATGGCCCAACATGCAAAAAACCCCTACGGAACGGCCCGTAGGAGGAGATGTCCTTTTGCACTCAAGCGAGCCCCATCCTCGAGAGGCATTGTATACCGCGCACCTTGCCTTCACAAGTAAGCGCAGGCTCCACAACCGACCAGGCCATATGTCCGCCGCGGGTCGTCATCGCCGCTCTCCGGGAATTATAGAGAATGGTACGGGTACGCATGTGCTCCCCGGAAGGCAAACCAGAAGGTGTACGGGTGAGGTAACTTCGGTGCGACGGGCGAGGAGTGGTGCTGAAATGTCCTTCGACAGGTGGCTTTTTCGGATTTTCCTTCTGTCCTTATGCGTCCTAGGTATCGCCCAGGGGCTTTTACGGTTCGAGTCCCTAAGACGCGTCCTTTCGCCGGCCGTGCGGCTGGAGGGCGTCCCGCTGGAAGAAGGATTTCCCGCCCTCGAAGAAGGCGAGCCGGTGTGGTACCCGACCTATTTGGGTCCCCACGAATCCGGTTACGATGGTGTGGTGGTCCTGAAAATGACGAACGCCAACGCGCCTGGGGTATGGGTTCTTCAGAACGGTTTCCCATTGAAGGTCCTTCGTCCGGAGGACGGTGTGGTGTGGGTAAAAGACGGGGACCTACTCGGGATTTACGCGCCAAACCAGACGGTCCGAATTGTGGTATCGGGGGTTTCCGAAAACGTGACGTTTCCCCAGGTAGGATTTGAGGTTGAAGGGAACCATACGTTCGGCCTTTTCAGGGTGGGTATAAAAGCAGTGAATCAGCAGAACGGAACGCCGACGGGTAGCCCCAACTCGAGCTCGAACAGCACAGGCAACGGGACGACGGACCAGCGGGACATGACCCCGACCCGGTGAGAATCAATCAATTTGCTCGTATAAAAAAGGAAATTCAATAGCTGCGTAGAATGTGACACCCAGCATGGACATGCCAAGCTCGTCAGCGAACACGTCCAAGGTTAGAATTGCGATAGATGGACCGGCGGGTGCCGGGAAGAGCACCGTCGCCAAAATGGTGTCCGATTTGACGGGTTACGTATATGTGGACACCGGAGCGATGTATCGGGGACTGGCTTTGGCCGCTCTGGAAAGAAAGGTTGACCTGGAGCGAGAGGAGGAGCTTCTGACCCTTCCCGAGCGCTGCGGGTTGAGCTTCAGGTGGGACACGGGCCGCTTCAGGGTGTTTCTGGGTGCGCGGGATGTGACGGAGAAACTCCACTCGAGGGAAGTCGATGGCGCCGTCAAGGCTGTAGCTGGTTTCCCGCTGGTAAGGCAACTCATGGTGAAGATGCAGCGGCAAATAGCTGCTTCCGACGATGTGGTTATGGAAGGTCGGGACATCGCCAGCGTTGTCCTGCCCGATGCGGAGGTGAAAATCTACCTCACCGCGGATTTCAGGGAAAGGGTCCGGCGGCGATGGCAGGAGATGGTCCTGAAGGGCGAGGACGTGCCCTGGGACGATCTCAAGCGAGAAATGGCGGCCAGGGACGAGGCCGACGTTAACCGGAAGACCGGACCTCTCGTTAGGGTGCCCGACGCCGTCGTCATCGACAGCACGGGGAAAACCGCCCGGGAGGTGGCCCTGACGATAGTCAGGTTGTGCGAGCAGAGAAAAGTAATGGGGTGATGCCCGCTCCGGACGCATGTTTTGTGCGTGTGAGGTGAAACGCGGGTGTTTTACAGGTTTATCCGGGTTATATTTTCGATTATCGTTAAAGTCGCCTTTCGCCTTGAGGTTAGCGGGTTGGATAAGGTGCCGGCGCGCGGGCCGGCCATCCTGTGCTCGAACCACATATCGTGGTGGGATCCCGTGATCCTGGGTTGCCTCGTAAAGAGGCCCATCAGGTTTATGGCCAAGAAAGAGCTTTTCAGATATCCGATTTTCGGCACCCTTCTCAGATGGCTCGGCGCTTTCCCGGTGGACAGGGGCAAGGCGGATGTGGGAGCTATCCGGGAAGGACTCAGGGTGCTCGAAGCCGGAGAGGTTGTGGGGATATTCCCCGAAGGAACGAGACAGAGGGACCGGAGCCGGCTGGGCGCTCCGCACCCCGGAGCTGCGTTGCTCGCGTTGAAGACGGATGCTCCCATCGTTCCGGTGGCCATCCGCATGTCGCCGGAGAAAAGGAGGGTACGCGTTCTTTTCGGCGAACCCTTCAAACTGGAGCACAAGCGAGACGCAAAGGTGACCGAGGAAATGAAGGGTGCTTCCCAGGAGATAATGACCGCCATCCGGGAACTCTGGATGGAAGCTAAACCGGGGGAGGCTGTGTAGAACGGAAATCCGGTTTGCGAAAGTGATGGGCTACTGCCCAGGGGTAGAGATTGCTTTACGGAAGGTCCAGGAAGCTCTGCTCAATGGTCCTCGTCCCATCTTCAGTTTAGGTCCTCTCATCCACAATGAACACGTGACCGGAGAGCTGGCGCAGGCCGGTGTCCGCATTGTTGAGGATCTTTCCGCGATAGAAGGCGGAACGGTGATCCTGAGGACCCACGGAACCCCCCCTGAAGAAGCCCGGCAAGCTGCAGAACGGGCATCGTGCGTGGTGGATGCAACGTGCCCCTTTGTGGCCCGAGCCCAGGATGCGGCATCGCGGTTTCGCGAAGAAGGCAGGCAGGTTCTCGTGGTGGGTGATGAAAACCACCCGGAAGTCAAAGCTATATTGGCGAGAGCCGGAGACAACGCGAGGGCCGTGGCGTCGCCGGCTGACATCGAAAAGCAACCGATTTCCGACAAGGTGGGGGTGCTGGCCCAAACCACCGCGCGGGAAGAGGACTTTTTGGGCGTCGTAGATGCGTTGAAGAAGCGGGGGGCGGATGTGGCGCAGGCCAGGACCATATGTCCGGCCACTCGCGAAAGGCAGAAGGCTACTCTGGAGCTGGCCAAAGAGTGCGATCTGGTGCTCGTGGTGGGTGGAAGGACGAGTGCCAATTGTGGGCAGCTCCTGAAGATAGCAAGGCAAGCAGGAACGGAAGCTTATTTAGTCGGAACGGCCGGTGAGGTTAAGAGTGAGTGGTTACGAGGCAAGAAGGTAGTGGGCATAACTTCAGGCGCCTCAACTCCCGACCGGATAGTAAAGGAGGTTGCAGGCAAGTTGGAAGAGCTAGAGAAGAACATGCACCGTGACGACCAGCCAGATGAAGGCACTCCAACTACGGCGTCCCAGGAACCCGGAAAGCTCGGAAAACCTGGAGAATTGGCAGGGGAAACCCGCAGTCAGGCCGATGAGATGCCTGAGGGCAAGGAAATGTTGGAGAAACTGCCCGAGGTCCGCCAAGGAGATATCATCAAAGGCACGGTGGTTTCCGTTGACGAAAACGGGGCCATGGTGGACGTGGGGCTGAAGTCGGAGGGTTTCATTCCTGCCAACGAGATTTCCCGAAAGGGAGCTCCCGACCAGGAGATCAAGCCGGGCGACGAGATTTTCGTGTACGTTTTGTCGGTGGATTCCGGGGAGGGTGGTCTGCGACTCTCCAAGAGACGGGCGGATGAGGAGCTGGCTTGGCAGCGTCTGGAGAATGCCCGGGTTGAAGGCAAGACTATCGAGGCTCCGGTAATTCAGGAGGTTAAAGGCGGTCTTGTGGTCGACGTTGGCGTGAGGGGATTCGTTCCCGCCTCCCAGGTGGAGAGAGGCTACGTGTCGGACCTGGGGAAGTACGTGGGTAAGACTCTCCGCATGAAGGTACTGGAACTCGACCGCCGGAAGAATCGGGTCATCTTGTCTCAAAGGGTGGTCCTCGAGGAAGAACACGAAAGGCTGAAGGAAGAGACGTGGGCCACGATAGCGGAGGGGCAGATCCGTCACGGAGTGGTTAAGGGTATCACCGATTTCGGCGTGTTCGTAGACCTCGGTGGAGTGGACGGCCTCTTGCACATATCCGAACTCGCTTGGGGTCGCGTACGTCACCCGTCCGAAGTGGTTAAAGAAGGCGACGAAATAGATGTGATGGTGCTCCGGGTGGATAAGGAGAAGGGCAAAATTTCGCTGGGGCGAAAGCAGGTTTTGCCCGATCCGTGGGATACCGTGGAGTCGAAGTATCCGGCGGGTTCGGTGGTCACCGGAACGGTGACCCGTATCGCGCCGTTTGGCGCTTTCGTGGAATTGGAACCGGGAGTGGAAGGTCTCGTCCACATCTCGGAACTGTCATACGAGCGAGTTGCCCGTCCCGAAGACGTGGTCAAAGTCGGAGATACTGTGAGAGCAAAAGTCCTGAGGGTGAAACCCGCCGAGCGGCGAATTGCGCTCTCCATAAAAGAAGCTGACGTGGATATCGAGCCCGAGATAAAAGCGGCCTCCTCGGCCCGAGGTGAGAAGCAAGGAGCGGCCCAGACCGAGGCCAGCGCAAGCGACAAAGAAACGCCCGAGCGGGTCAGTTAGTGTCGGTAACCCGACCGTCCGGACGCGGGACGCGCTCTTGGTCCGAGCAAGAGACGGTTCTCGATAAGTAGCTTCCAGGTCCTGATGGCCCAAGGTACTCAAGACGCCCGCCGACTGTGAAGGGCCCGGCGGGCGTTTTCCATGTGTGGCATGTATGAAGCAACGCCCGTGCCGCCTCAGCCTGCTTCCTGCTGCATTTCTACTCCGTTTTGCCGGCATCACTTGCGTGCATATCCCTGGGAACGGCTCGGAAAGGCTACCATAAGAAATCCCCTGTGGCACGGGGTCATTTCCGAAGGGGGAGTGACGCTCCATGGGTTTGCCCGTGGGCACGATCATTCTTGCCGTCCTGGCCATCCTGATTTTCACCGGCGTACTTCATCGCGTGCTCGACAGGATGCGCCTCAATGACAGAGCCGCTCTGGCTATCATTCTGGCCATGGCGGCCGGTAGCTATCTCGAGTTCACACCGGTTCGCGCACCCGTGACGGTCACCGTGAACGTCGGAGGGGCGGTTATCCCGCTCGCGGTGGCCATATGGCTCATCGCCACGGCTGACAGGAGAGACGAGCAAGTGAGAGCGGTGGTCGCCCTCATCGTCACCGGGCTGGTCATATGGGGCTTGAGCAAAGTCTTGAGCCCCGAAGAGCAATGGATGAGGGTGAGCCCGATTTTTGTTTACGGTCTGGCAGCAGGGATCGTTGCAGCGGTGTCCGGTCGCTCCAGACGCACAGCCTTCGTGGGAGGACTCGGCGGGTACGTGCTTTCAGATATCCTACACTGGGTCGAGCTGGGGATGAGGCGCTACCCTGGCACCGTCGCCTTTGGAGGGGCCGGCGCCTTCGACGCCACGGTGATCGCGTCGGTTCTTGCGGTGTTGTTTGTGGAGCTGGTTGGCGAGACCAGGGAAAGACTGGTGAAGAGTCAGGGAGGTACGGGCGATGAAAAGGAACGCTAGAGCGATCTCGGGCCTGTTAGTCATTGTCCTGTTTGTCCTGGGTCTTCCGAGGTTGGGGCACTACCTGGCCTCGGTGAGAACCGAGGCGAAAACCGCCTCCGACTCGCCTACCGGTGCGTGGGAAAAGAGTGACGGGTTTTTTACCGTTAAAGATCCCGACGGGAACATCCTGTTCTACACGGGGCACCATCTGTTCGTAGGTGACGAGTACATCGACGAAAACGACGTCCGCTGGGTTATCCAGCGAGTGGAGGGAGACACCGCCACTGCCGCATCTCAAGGGAAGATGGAGGCACTTCCCAGCATTGCTACCGCAGCTGCTCCCGCGAGCACCGGCAAGATCGCCATTTATCACACTCATTCGGATGAGTCCTACATTCCCGGTGACGGTAGCGAGGCCATTCCCGGCGCCGGCGGGGTTATGAGGGTGGGTTCCAGCATGGCGGATGCTCTCGAAAACACGGGACTCATCCCGCGTCACGACAAGACCCCGCACGACCCTCACGATGCCGCGGCTTACGACAGATCGCGCAGAACGGCTCAGCGCCTTTTGCGGAGCGACCGACCTCTCGCCATGTTCGATGTTCACAGAGATGCTGGACCTCCTGAACCGTATCTGACCGAGCAGAGGGGCGAAGTCGTCGCCAGAGCCATGATCGTGGTGGGGAGGCAGAACCCCAAGGTTCGGGCCAACCTCGAATTCGCACGCAGATTAAAAGATGCTGTCAACTCGAAATATCCCGGGCTCATCAAAGGAATCTTTATGGGAAAGGCCGACTTCAACCAGGATCTCTTCGAGCGCTCCCTGCTCCTGGAGGTCGGAACCGAAAAGACGCCTCGGGCTGCGGCCGAGCGCGGAGTGCAGCTCATCGCAGGCGTCCTTCCACAGGTTGTGAGCGCGGTTGGGCCGGCCGCGGGTCGCGAATCGGGAGGGGCGGGCCGGACCATTGCATGGCTGGTTGGGGTGGTGGTTGCCGGCGTCTTCGTCTACCTCTGGGTGTCCACGGGGAGCTGGGAGGAGATGAAGGCCAAGATCCTCGGTTGGTTCGGAACGGGGGGTGTCAAAATCCGGGGAGGCCGTGGAGGGGAGGGCCAGGGATCGTGAGGGAATTGTGGGAACAGGTTACATCAGGTACGCCCTTCCCTCACGGACCCGCGATCGCCTTCGGGTTTCTTCTGGGCATGCTCGCCAGGGTGGGAATGCTCAGATCGGACTATCGCCAGTATCCCACTTACCCTCACGGATACGCGTCCCACCTGTTTCTCGGGGCTATCGCGGCGTTGGTAGGCGCGGTGGCGGTTCCCGCCCTGCTCGAAAGGGAATGGACCGCTGTGACGTTCCTGGTCCTCGTCGCTCAACAGTTTCGGGGCATCCGGGACATGGAACGCAAGTCCTTGAAAGCGCTGGAGGATAACGAGCTTGTTCCCAGGGGTGCCGACTATATCGAAGACATGGCGAAGACATTCGAAACCCGGTACTACGTGGTGATTTTCGTGTCCACCGTGACCTCAGCGGGGGTTGAGGCTATCTCGGTGCCCGGGGGTCTTTTCCTGGGTGTACTGGCTTTCGGGTTCTCCGCGTTGCTCGTGCGCAAGCGGCTCATTGGAGACATCGCGGAAGTGAAGGCGGCCTCGCCGAATTTCCGGGGACCGGATCTTTACGTGGGAGACATTTTCATCATGAACGTCGGGCTCGAGGAGTCCCGCCGCGCCATCGAAGAACAGGGTCTTGGAGCGATCCTGATTCCCCGGGACGAGGATGCCCGCGACACCCTGGGCAGTCCGGGGCAGAGGCAGGCCATCATCCACGATGTTCAGGCTATCCTGGGAATAAGGAAAGATCTCGATACGCCCGAGTTTTCGCCGATCATCAGAAGAGATCTGAAAACGGGCAGAGTGGGCCTGTTTTTCATGCCGATGGAGAAAGACGAAGAGCCCATGCTGGCGGTGATAAAGCGAGTGCCCGTTCTGGAATCCGCACGCGGTCGAGGCTCAAAAGCCCTGGCTGGACGATACGCCATGGATTGATCGAGGCAGGCCCGGACGAGAAGTGGGGCTGGTGCCGGTGGAAGTGACGATTCAGAAAACCGTGCTGGCGATCGTTACCGATGACCCGAGAAAAGCTTCGGGCGCGCCCACTTTTGTGGTGCCCGACGAGTCCAGGCGGCAGCACGTGGCAACGATCCTTTCCAGAATACTTCAAGGTCAGGTGCATGATCTCGGAGACGGGATGCTCATTGTGGTCAGGCACTAAACCTTCGCTGAACGACCCGGTTTCCAGCAAAGCCCTGGCAGCTGTCGAGGTGCTCTTCCGGGAAACGGATCCCCGCCGACCCCGGGTGTTTTATTGTTGCTATGCGGGTACCCACGCTTCCGTAGTCGTGGGATGGTGTCACCTGGGGTGGCGCCCCTCCACCTACCAGAGCATCGCTGACCTTCCCTTTTTCGACCGCCGGTTGACCGAAGACCTGGGAACCCCCCTTTTTCTGGGAACCGACGGGTTCGGCGGTCGCGTCTATGCCCTCGGTACCGGCGTCGCCGGAAAAGAACTGGAGATGGCTCTCGTAAAACGAGTCTCCCAACGGTTTCCCCAGGCCAGGGCGATTTTCTTTAACGTTCGCGCGGTTTTGGACGTCCGGTCGCGGATCGGCGGGTTTCTCTCCCGCAGAATGGGCATGGTCAGAGCGGGCAGGTCCCTGGTGGCCCGGTCGCTCTACCGTCGTCTGCCGCTGGTCGAGGCGGTGGTCGAAACCTCCCTTGATCTGGAACGAAAGTGGCGGGATAATGAAGGGCAGTCAACCGGGGAGGTATTGTGGCTGGATGCAGGGGACCTGGTACGGTGCGGAAGTGAAACGGGTTCTGCCGGGAAGTCCGGCGGAGCTGGCTGGAATTCGGCAGGGTGACTTCATCCTGAAGGTAAACGGAGAGAGACCCCTGGACCAGTTACACTTTCTCTTTCTCGCTTCCGGAGGACCCTGCGAATTGGAGTTCCGGACCCGTGGGGGCCAGGTAAGGAGAGTCCTTCTCGATTCCGATGGGGGTTCCGGCCCCGGTATCGAATTCTCGGAACTGCTGTTCGATGGAATAAGAACGTGCGAAAACCATTGCGTGTTTTGCTTTCTAAGACAGCTTCCCCGCGGCCTTCGGCCCTCCCTTTACCTACGCGACGACGATTATCGCCTCTCCCTGTTGTGGGGGAACTTCATAACCCTCACCAACCTCCGGGAGAGCGACTGGCGTCGCATAGAAAGGCATAGGATGTCCCCGTTGAGGGTTTCGGTGCACGCCCTGGTTCCGGACGTACGCGCCAGACTCATGGGGAATCCAAAGGCCGGTCGCATCAACGAGGATCTCGACCGCCTGGTCGAGTCGGGTATAACCGTGCATGCCCAGATCGTCCTCCTCCGGGGCTGGAACGACGGGGACATCCTCGATGACACCCTCGAGGGGCTGTTTCGGCGATGGCCTGCGGTGCGATCTTGCGGCGTGGTCCCGGCGGTGTATACGAGGTGGAGAAAGTGCCTTCCTTCTCCGCCTCGCGATCCAGAGTGGTCCCGGCGCGTACTGGCGCAGGTCACGAGTTTCGCCCGGGGTTGTATGAAGAAGGTAAGATATCCCTTTGTATGGGCGGCGGACGAATTCTACCTGATGGCGGGGGAGCCCGTGCCTCAAGCGGGCTGGTACAGGGACTTTCCCCAGTACGAAAACGGAATCGGGCTAATAGCCGACTTTCGGCGAAGCGCCCGAATTTGGGCGAGAAAGCGGGGCATGTTCCAGGGAGCCGGTGCTGCCAAGACGCCATCCTCCGCTGCACCCTCGCAACCGGAGTTCCTGGTGGTCACCGGAAAGATGGCTTTCCCGGAAATCAGCGGACTGGTTCAAAAGTACGTTGACTGCGAAGAGCGGAGAATAAAAGTGGTGGAAGTTGAGAACGTGTTTTTCGGACCTGAGGTAGGAGCTGCCGGACTTTTGACCGGGCAGGATGTAGCGGGAGCCATACTGTCGATGGCCCGAAGGGGCGAAATCGAGCTCTCGAAGACCAAGGGCATCCTTCTTCCCGACGCGTGTCTCAAGGAGGGGGAGAACCTGTTTCTGGACGGACTGACCGTGCAGGACCTCGAAGCGATTGTTGGGGTGAAAGTATTCGTTTTGAAGGCAGAGGCTTCTCAGCTCCTGGACTTCCTCCACGGTGCGAGGTGTTAACGGAGTGGCTCTGAAAACCGTCGCCATAGTGGGCAGACCCAACGTAGGGAAGTCCGCTCTCTTCAACCGGATGGCCCGGGCCAACCGGGCAATAGTGCATTCCGAAACGGGCGTCACCAGGGACAGGCTGTACGCCGAGGTCGAGTGGACGGGTAAGACCTTCCGGCTCGTGGACACGGGCGGGCTTCTTCCCGGAGCAGAGGACCATCTTGCGGCGGCCATCGCCCATCAGGTTAAGGCGGCCATCGCCGAGGCCGATGAACTCGTATTCGTAGTGGACGGCTCCCAGGGCGTCACCCCGGTGGACCAGGACATCGCTCAAATCCTTCGTGAGTCCGGGAAGACCACGCTGGTCGCCGTGAATAAATGCGACACTCCCCGGCACAAGGACAGAGCTTTTGAATTTTACTCCCTCGGCTTTCCCCAGGTTTTTCCGGTATCAGCCATTCACGGCCTGGGCGTGGCGGAGCTCATGGATTGGATCGTCAGGGATGTAGAGGCATCTCCCGCGGAAGAAACGCCGGAGAACGAGGTGGTGAGGGTTGCGATAGTCGGAAGGCCCAACGTCGGGAAGTCGTCGCTGGTCAACGCCCTCCTCGGCCAGGAGCGCATGACCGTGGCACCGTTGCCAGGCACGACCGTGGATGCCGTTGATACGCCCTTTCTGTACGACGGAGAACCCTACGTCTTGATAGACACAGCCGGCTTGAGAAGGCCTGCGAGGGTGGAAAGGGAGCTGGAGCGGCTTTCGGTGTCGAGATCCCTGGCGGCCGTCAAGAGAGCCCACTGCGTCGTCGTCATGGTGTCCGCCAACGAAATGCCCGTTTCTCAGGACAGGAGGATCGCTGGGTACGTTTCGCGGTCGCAAAAAGCCTCGGTGATAGTGGTGAACAAAGTAGATCTGGGAATCCTGGCGGGAGCTTCCAGAAAGAAGTTTTCCGACGTGGTGAGGAGCGTACTTTATCCCATAGCTTATTCCCGGGTCGTGTTCGTCTCCTGTCTCACGGGCGAAGGCATCGGGGATGTGTTGCCTGCGGTGAGAGCCGCCTACCGCGAGTACTCCCGGAGGATAGGAACTTCCTTGATAAACGACCTCCTCCGCGAAGCTTGTGAGGTCACGCCTCCTCCGGGCAAGGTAAAGATACTTTACGGAACTCAGGTTGACGTGAGACCTCCCAAGGTGGTTCTCTTTACAAGGGGAGGCGCGAAGATCCCCGAGCCCTACCTGCGCTACCTCGAGGGCAGGTTCCGGAGTTCTTTTGGATTCGAGGGAAGTCCCATCGTTTTCGAACAGAGGTGATCGGCTTGGAGACGGCGGCCCTGCCGCCGGTTTGCCCGGTCGGCGGCCTCCTGCGGATTGCAGGAGTGTGTTTTCTCTCGTATCTTGCAGGAGCTGTACCCTTCGGTTTTCTCGTGGCGAAACTTCGCGGCGTGGGCGATATCAGGCTTTTAGGCAGTGGAAACATAGGTGCCACCAACGTCATGCGGGTGCTGGGACCGTCCTGGGGTGCGCTGGTCCTGGTGTTGGATGCGGCAAAAGGGGCTTTCGGGGCCTGGCTTGGCCTGACCTACCTGCCGTGGGGCAGCATGGGAGGTCTTCTCACGGGACTTATGGCCGTGGCGGGTCACAACTGGCCCGTTTTTCTCCGGTTCAAAGGGGGCAAGGGCGTGGCGGCGAGCCTTGGGGTCGTCCTATCCGTGTATCCCGGCCTCGCTTTGTTCGCCAGCGCCGTTTTTTCTTTAACCGTGCTCATATCCAGGTACGTTTCCCTGGGGAGCCTCGTAGCTTCCTGGGCAGCCTTTGTGGCAACGCTGTTTTCCTTCGGATACGATCTCTTCGACCGGATCGCCGTCGCCGCGTTTTGTATTCTGATCACCGTAAGACACAGGGATAATATTCGAAGGCTGATTTCGGGTACCGAACGCAAGCTGGGCAAATTCAGCCGGAAGGTTTAGGAAAGCTTAGGAGCGACGCCGTTGCGCACGACGGTCGCGTCGTCCCAACGCACGCTCGATGATTTCACCGGTTAAGCTCGGCAACAAAAGTCCTCGTTTTGACGAGTACGCCGGACGTGGGGAGGAAAGTAATGGGAAAAGCTTGTGTTCTCGGAGCGGGAGCCTGGGGAACGGCGTTGGGTATTGTCCTGGCGGACCGCGGGTTTTCCGTTGTGCTCTGGGATCGGAATGAAAAAACCGCCTCGGTGGCGTCGCGGCAGCGTTCGTCGCCGCGACTGCCGGGGATCATCGTACCGGAAAACGTGGAATTCACGAGCGACGCTCCCAGCGCGCTGTCTGGGGCCGATGTGGTGGTTTCGGCCGTCCCATCCAGAGCGCTCCATACGGTGGTAGAGAACTTGGGCGGGCTGATCCCTCGGGACGCCCTGCTGGTGTCGGCGACGAAGGGGTTTGATGGCGTGACTTTGGAAAGACCCACGGAGTTATGGTCGAGAAAACGACCCGACCTGAAAGATAACATCGCCGTGCTCTCTGGACCGAACTTCGCCGTCGAGGTGGCGCGAAGATTGCCCGCGGCCACCGTCGTTGCCGCCGAGCGCAGGGAGTGTGCTGAAAGGGCTCAGGAAGTCTTCATGACCCCGTACTTCCGCGTGTATACCCACTGGGACGTCAAAGGGGTGGAACTCGGCGGAGCTCTCAAGAACATAATTGCTCTGGCCTGTGGCATCGTGGAGGGAATGGAACTGGGCCACAATGCTCAGGCAGGCATCATTTCCAGAGGCATCGCCGAGATCACCCGCCTGGGAGTGGCTCTCGGGGCCGACCCTTTAACTTTTGCGGGACTTTCAGGGTTGGGTGATGTCGTTCTCACGTCCACTTCGAATCTGTCCAGAAACCGCCAGGCCGGCATCGCCGTGGGCAAGGGCGAGTGTCTGGAGGAGTTTCTGGAAAGGACCGGCTATACGGTGGAGGGAGTGGAAACGGTCAAAGCTGCAAAAGCCCTTTCTCAAGAGTACGGTGTCCGCATGCCTATCAACGACGTGTTGTACAGCATCCTCTACGAGAACCTTCCAGTGAGGGACGGCGTGTTCCTCATCATGGCCAGGGAGAAAAGAGAAGAGTCGGAGTTTTCGGCTTCTCCGTGGCGCATGTGAGTTGAAAGTTGCCCCGGTCAGAATCTAGCCCGCAGTCAACCTCGGGCCGCACCCAATGCATTCCGGTAATTTCCTGCGGAGCTTGGCATATAGATTACTTAGACCTGCAAGGAGGGAGAGCGCGGTGGAGAAATTCGACATATTCAGGGATATTGCCGAGCGCACTCGCGGGGACATATACATCGGCGTGGTCGGACCCATGCGGACGGGCAAATCCACATTCATCCGGGAGTTCATGGAGGTTTTCGTGCTGCCCAACATAACGGGAGAGTACGACAGACAGAGGACGCGGGACGCACTGCCCCAGGCCGGTGGAGGGAAAACCATCATGACGGTGGAGCCCAAGTTCGTTCCGGACGAGGGCGTGGGCATAGACCTGAAGGACAATCTCAGCTTGAGGGTGAGGATGATCGACTGCACCGGTTACCCGGTAGCCGGTGCCCAGGGCTACGAGGACGAGAGGGGCCCGCGGATGGTGAGAACTCCGTGGTTCGACGTACCCATTCCATTCCAGGAAGCCGCGGACGTGGGCACCCGGAAGGTGATACAGGACCATTCTACCATCGGGATAATCGTGACAACCGATGGCAGCATCGTGGATATCCCCAGAGCCAGCTACGTTGAGCCGGAGCGTCGCGCGGTTAGGGAGCTCGCGGAAATCGGAAAGCCCTTCGTGATAGTGCTGAACTCAAAGGACCCATACTCCGAAGCCACGTCGGAGCTGGCGTCGGAAATGGAAGGCGAGTACGGGGTGCCGGTGATACCCGTAAACTGCCTGGACCTGAACCAGGAAGATATCCTTCTTATCATGGAACAACTTCTGTACGAATTCCCGGTGAAGCAGGTTACGGTGTCGATCCCCAAGTGGATACAGGCGCTGGAACCTCACCACTGGTTGCGGTCGAGTGCGGAAGATAAGATCCGCCAGGCTGTGGAAGCGGTCAAGAGGGTGCGCGACATCGACAGGTGCGTCGAAGACCTTCGCAGCTGGGAGCACTCGGCTGGGGTCACCGTGGAAAGGGTGGACATGGGACAGGGTAACGCCTTCATCAAGATGGAAGCTACCGACGAGTCTTTTCTTAAAGTTCTCAGCGAGCGCGCGGGCGTAAACATCGCGGATAAGGCGGATCTGATAACGATGCTTCAGGACTACGCCGAGACCAGAAAGACGCTGGACAAAATGTCGCTGGCTCTGAAAGAGGCTGAGGAAACCGGGTACGGGGTTGTCGAGCCGCTCATCACCGATATGATCTTCGACGAGCCCGAAGTTATTAGGCAGGGTAGGAACTACGGCGTAAGGCTGAGGGCGAGAGGGCCGGCCATTCACATCATCAAGACCGAAGTGGAGACGTCGGTCAGTCCTCTCATAGGTTCGGAGGAGCAGGGCGAAGAGCTCGTCAACTACCTCATGGAAAAGTTCGAAGACAACCCGGGTAAGATCTGGTCAACCGACATCTTCGGAAAGCCCCTGCACGAGATCGTGAGGGAAGGGATATCCGCCAAGATCGAGCGGATGCCCGAAAACGCCAAGCAAAAGATACAAGAAGCTTTAACTAAGGTGGTCAACGAGGGCTCAGGGGGACTCATCTGCATAATCATCTAAACGACGTTGAGCGCGGGCTCTTTACCCGCCGGCAGCTGGGGGTCTGCCCCCGCCTTCTCCCGATTCGGTTCGCTGTGCCGACGAGGCGGTGGGGGCGTTGTTGTGCTTTCTCAGGCGGAAGCCGGGGAGTTGCCGATTTCGACTGCGCTTTGCCCTTTATCGGCCTTTTCGTTCAGGGCTAGTACGGCTTCGGCGGTCCTTTCCTCGGTTACGAGAACGGTTATCAGCCCCGTGCGAAGGGCGGCCAGTATGGCTTCAACCTTTCGTAATCCTCCGGCCAGCGCCAGTCGAACCGAAGCCCGCCTCACCTGTTCCGGGGAAGCGCTGATAAGACAACACGCCCGGGATGTTACGGGAATTCTGCCGTCCCTGAGGATGAACCACGAGCAAACGTCTGCGACCGGCATCTCGTTGACCTCTTTTACGAAGTTGTCCAGGGCTTTCCTGAATGTTGCATCCGGCAATCCACGATAGAGGGGCACGGTTCCGATCCCCGTAAGCACCCAGTCCAGCCTGTCCCAGAGCTCGACGGCTTCTCTGGACGGCTCTTCCGAAAGTATCGACTCCTTGAGGCGTTTGTTTCTCACCAGGGCCGGGGCATAGATAAAAGCGCAGGAGCCGCCGAGGTACTCGGCAAACCGCCGCGCGTTTTCAAAGGCTGGGAAAACCATATCCTGCTGTCCCATTCCGCCCGTCAGCGGCACCACGATCGGCGAAAGCCGAACGTTGCGGCCCAGATGCTCCACCGTCTGGTTTACCGAAGCACCTCTTCCCACACCCACTATGGTAGACCTGGGCATGCGAGACAAAATGAACTGAGCTGCCGCCCGCCCCAGCGCCGGGGTAATAAGTTGGTCGTTGTCGGGGGTCATCGGTACGACAATGGCTTTTTCCAGTTGGAAAACGCGGGCCAGGTCTTGGGAAAGGCTATCCACGTTGGAATAGGGGTTCCTGACGGTTACCTCGACGATGCCCGCCTTTTCGGCCTTGGTCAAGAGTCGGGACACCTTTGATCTCGATGTTCCCAAGGTGCGCGCTATTTCCTGTTGGGTCTTGTGATGAATGTGGTATAGCTCAGCCACCGCCACCATGAGGGCTATCTCATCCCGGGAAAAGGCGGGTTCGGATTGTGGCCGCTTCATGGACGCACCTTCTTCTCTTCACATTGGTGTGTGATTGCACCGGCTACCCCTTGCACAAGTTTTCACCACCTCGTTCGCTACAATTGTCGAAATTTCCTTCAGGGAGAAGGATTTTGACGATTTGTGTCGAAAGCTCACAGTGCACAGATGACGTGCACAAATGTGCAGGCTCCACGGTTCCCCTGCACGTCCGGCGACACCGCACTCGAGTACGTGGCGAGCGCTTGTGCATCCCGCCGCTCTGGGGGTAATTCTCCGGGGCCAGTAAAGGACGCGCGGCAGATAAAACCGGCGGAGTCCCGAGGCAGTCGAGCGAAGCGGCACCAAGAGTCTCACCGGCAGCCCCGTTTGATGTCGGAAGCCCGGGGAGGTGGGATATAACACCTCAACAAATCTGCCGTTCAACGGAGGAACCTGTGGGAGGGTCGGCATTGGCTCTAGCTTTGCTGAGGATCGATGACAGGTTGATTCACGGGCAGGTGACCACGGCCTGGCTTTCGTCGTGCGGAGCCCGGCGAATCCTGATCGCCAGCGACGATGTGGCAAAAGACGAGCTCAGGAAGATGGTGGTGAAACTGGCCGCCCCCAAAGGTGTGGTCACGGAGGTAACGGATCTCGCGAAAGCGAGCGAGCTTCTCAAAGGCCCCCTGTCTTCCCCCAACGAGAAAGTCATGGTGTTGTGTACCTCCCCAAAAGAGGCCCTGGAACTCGTGAAAAGCGGCGTTCCTATCACCGCGATTAACGTGGGCAACATCGGGGGTATCGGGAACATGCAGGGGGCCAAGGGGAGAAAGCAGATTTTCAAGTCCGTGTCGGTAGGGCAGGAGGACGTCGAAGCTTTTAGGGCGCTGGATGCCCTGGGGGTGAAGTGCGAGATACGGGTTGTTCCTCAGGATCGGCCGGTGGACGTCATGGACCTCATCAAAGAGAAGTGGGAGGGAAAATGAAACATGTTGTGGCCTGCGATTGCAGCGTTTTTGACTACGGGCGGATGGTACCTGCTGAGCGGCTGGCCGATTCAGCTCCTTATTGCTCTCAGGCAAAAGGAGTCCACCGCCGAAGGCATCATCCTCGGGATCATACACAACATCAGGAACATCATGCAGCGACCGCTCATCGTCGGCGCCCTTACCGGGCTCTTGATAGGAGACTTCAAAACCGGGCTTGAAGTCGGTGCGGTCGTTCAGCTCATGTTCCTCGGCGTTTTCGTGGTGGGTGCTTCTATTCCGCCGAACCCGCTGGTTGCCACGGCGCTGGCCGTAGTCTTCGTGAGCCGGGCTGGTGCAAGCGTGGGTGAGGCGGTCGCCTTCGTGTTACCCGTGGCCGTGCTTTCCCAGATGCTGATGATGGCGTGCCTGACGTGGAACTCCTTCTTCTACCAAATCGGCGCGAAAGCCGCGGCGGACGGGGATATCAAGAAAGTCGAGCTTACAAACGCACTTTTGCAGCCGCTTATGGTGCTCATTAACTGCATTCCGGCTTTCCTCGGCGTCTACTTCGGAACCGGACTCGTTCAGAAAGTGGTTCAGGCCTTTCCGGCATGGCTCACCGCAGGGTTCGGCAAGTTGGGGGGTATCTTGCCGCTTCTCGGATTTGCTTTGCTTCTCTATACCATGGTGCCGGGTAGTCTCACCGTGCTGTTCATCGCCGGGTTCATCGTGGGGAGTCTCGCCAACGTTCCTCCCCTGGCCATGGCAGCGATCGCCGTTTGCCTGGCCGTGTTCGTTGAGAGCTTGAGAGACCGCGAGGCCGGGGAGGAGATGACGCTGGAGCCCGCCGGTGTTCAAGCGGGTGGCTCCGGTGGGAGGCGGCTATCCCTTTCGGAGAGGGTGTCTCTCTGGTGGCGGAACACCTGCTGGTTTAACGTGGCTTCCTGGGATGTCCTCGGCGGGTGGGGCTTTGCCTACCAGATGGTTCCGGTGATCAGGAGGCTTTGCCCCGACAGGAAAGACAGAGCTGAGGCATTGTCCAGGCACATGACGTTCTGGAACACGAACATTCACGCGGGCGCGGTGATCCCCGGAATGGTGGTAGCCTTGGAAGAAGAGCACGCGGAAGACCCGCAACGGGTTACGGCAGAAACCGTACAGAGCGTGAAGGTGGCCACGATGGGGCCCCTTGCGGGAATAGGCGATTCGATCTTCCACGCTACCCTGGCCCCGATAATACTGGCCCTCGGTTCTGCCATGGTGCAGGCCGGGAACTCCTTTGGTCTATGGCTTTCCATCGTTCTCCTCATGCTTATGTACGCGGGGGCCATCTGGTATTTGCTGGATTACGGTTACAGGCTCGGCGTTAATGTTCTGACCCAACTGCGGGCGGGCGGCCTCATCGACAGGATTGCCGAAGGTGCGAAGATAACGGGTCTCATCGTTGCCGGCACCATGTCGGCCAAGCTCTCGAACCTCGCTTTCAAGGTGTCCTACACCGCAGGAGGTCAAGTTATCGAACTGCAGAAGATTTTAAACGGGTTCATGCCCAAGCTTCCCGAGCTCGCGCTGGTCTTCGTTATCTACTGGCTCTTGAAGAAGGGCGTTTCCGCGCTCTGGATCACCCTGGCGTTGATGGTCTTCGCAGTTCTCGGCGCGTTCTTCGGATTTCTGGCTTGACCTGGGCCGAGTCCTCCGTGGTCGACCGCAGGCCGGTCATAGCCGGGTTTGGTTCACGGGACGGGAACCAGTTCCTGGTTGGGTCCTACCCGGCTATGACCGGACCCGGTTCGGGGGATGACGACCGGTCCCGCGCACGCAAGCTCATCGGAAAGCTGGACCGCAAGGATCGATTCCACCCGGGTCGACACAGAGGGTTGGCCTGGAGAGCCGTGGTCAAAAACAAACGAAGGGAGAGTACGGGGTCTATGGTCAGCGGCAAGACGTTGCGGCTAAACAAGATCTTCAGGCAGGATGGACGGGCGGTCGTGGTGGCTTTAGACCACGCTTCAGGGATGGGTCCTCTACCCGGCATCGAAAACCCCGAGGGAGCCATAGTGAAGCTCGTTCAGGGCGGCGTCGACGCCATCATGACGACACCCGGAGTCATCACCCGCTTCGGTTCGAAGTTCGGTCGCGCCGGAGTTATCCTTCGGGTCGACGGCGGCAGCACTGTTCTCGGCAGCGGAGAAGGGTTTGGAAAGTTGTTCGGACCCTCGCTGGCGCTCACTCTGGGGGCCGATGCCGTCTGCAGCATGGGGTTTGCGGGCGCACCGGAGGAGTACGGCCACTGGAGTTACGTTGCTTCCCTCAGCGAAGAATGCCAGAAACTCCAAATCCCTTTCCTCGTCGAAGCGCTTCCGAGAGGAGAAAAGGCGAAGGCGATGACTCCGGAGGATGCCGTGGCGGTGGCCTGCCGCGTGGCAGCGGAGCTTGGAGCGGACTTCATCAAAACGAGTTATCCGGGTTCTCCACGGGGGATGGCAAAGGTAGTCCGTGCGTGTTACGTTCCCATTCTCGTGCTCGGCGGGCCCAAGATGGACAGCGACAGGGCTCTCCTTGAGACCGTGGCCGGCGCTCTGGAGGGCGGGGCTGCCGGTGTGTGCATGGGTCGGAATTTGTGGCAGCACGAACATCCCGACCGGATAGTTGCCGCTATAGCGGAGATCGTCCACGAGGGGAGCTCGGTGGACTCGGCGCTGAAGCAGCTCTAGACTCTTCCTTCGTTTGATTGAAGGCCGGTTGCGGGAGGGTGTGGATATGGCAAGCGAAGCACGGGCGTGGGGAAGGGTTCTGGTCGTCGATCTCGAGACGCGAAAGATCCACACGGAGGAAGCTGCGGAGGAATGGAAAGAGAAGTTTCTGGGTGGCACAGGGTATGCCGCCAGGATGCTTTTGGATGAGCTTTCTCCCGAAGAGGATCCCCTTTCGCCGGCGAGTCCCCTCGCGTTCATGACCGGTCCCGTGACCGGCCTGAGGTTCCCCGGAGCTGGAAGATTCGAGGTAACAGGGCGTTCCCCTTTAACCGGGCTGTGGGGAGAATCCAGCGCAGGTGGTTTCTGGGGGGCCGAATTGAGGTTCGCCGGTTTCGACGCCATCCTCGTTCGCGGGGCTTCTGAGACTCCCGTTTTCCTCGCGATCCGGGATGGGTGTGCGGAAATCGAGGAATGCCCCGAACTTTGGGGCAAGGACACCTTTGAGACCGAAGAGGCTCTTAAAGATGCGGCCGGCGAGGGTTCTCAGGTGGTCTGCATCGGGCCAGCGGGGGAAAACCAGGTTCCGATTGCCTCGATAATCCACGGGAGAGGGCATGTCGCAGCCAGGGCTGGTCTGGGAGCTCTCATGGGGTCAAAGAAACTCAAGGCGATCGTGGTCAGGGGTACCCGAAAGATCGAACCGCGTTTTCCGGACCTGCTTGCCAGAGAACTAGAATCCTTTCTCGCGAGATTTCGCTCAAAGGAAAACGGTTTCATCGACCTCATCCACACATACGGCACCAACGGCGGAATGGAGCTGGCGGCACGAATGAAGGACGTCCCGATGCAGAACTGGCGGCGGGATGACCTTTTCGACCTAGCCCGGAAAGTCGGTGGTATGGAGCTGGCCAGGAACTACCCGGTGAAACCCGGGTCTTGTTTTGCCTGCCCCATTGCCTGCAAGAGGACCATCCGCATCGACTCGGGTGCCTTCAGAACCAAAGGGCGGGTTCCCGCGCCCGAGTACGAGAGCGCCGCTGCCCTCGGTCCGCTGACGTTGCTGGGTGACCCGGAAGCCCTCTGCTACGCCAACGACCTCTGCAACAGATTGGGCCTGGATACCATAAGCGCGGGCAGCGCCATAGCTTTTGCCATGGAATGCAAGGAAAGAGGGCTGCTGGCCGGCGACCAGGTGGGGTCGTCCGGGGTGGCTCGGGGTACTTCGCCCGCTTTGACCTGGGGCGACCCGGAGACCGTAGTGAGGCTTGTGGAGGACATGGCCTTCAAAAGAGGACTTGGCGAAATTCTCGGAATGGGCGTCAAGAAAGCGGCATCCGTGATAGGACGGGGCGCCGAGGAGTTCGCCATGCACTCCAAGGGACTTGAAGCTCCCATGCACCATCCAAAAGCCTCGAAAGGCGGAGGCGCCCTGGCGTACGCAACGAACCCCAGAGGAGCTTGCCACCTCCAGGGTTCCGCGTCATCGCGGTATCCAGGGGTGTCCAGTCCCGAAGAAGGTCTCGTCTACTCGCAAAATCAGGCGGGCGCAATAAGTTCGGCGGTGATGTGCAACTACGTCATGATGTGCGTACCACCCGACTCCTTTGCCGCCATCGTCAGCGCTGCCACCGGTAGGATGTGGTCCTGGGAGGAGCTCTGGAGGGTCGGGGAGAGGGCGTGGTACGCCAAACGCATTTACAACTTGTTGTGCGGGTTATCGCGGGACGAGGAGCGGCTGCCCGGGAGGATTCTCGACGCCATCCTGGGCTACGATTTCGAACGCGCCTTTCAGGAATACTACCGGCTCCGGGCGTTGGACTCCGAAGGGGTTCCGAATGAGAGGAAGCTTGCCGCTCTGGGCATCGCTGACCTCGGGCAAATCCTGGCTGCCAATAAAGAGACTATGGCCGAAATGAAAGGAAGGCGTAAAGGATGAAAAAAACGATGAAGGCTGCGGTGATCGTCGCTCCGGAAAAGGTGGAGATCCGGGAACTCCCGGTACCCGAACCGGGTCGCGGCGAGATCCTCGTCAGGCAACATGCGTGCGCAATTTGCACAATGGAACAGCGAGTATTCAAGGGGATCTTGAAGCTGCCGTACCCGGGTTGCTGGGGGCACGAAGTATCGGGAGTTGTAGAAAAGGTGGGCGAGGGCTGCGAGACGTCGCTGAAGCCCGGAGATCACGTAGTGCTGGGGGCGGGCATGTTTTGCGGACAGTGCTACTACTGCGCTACCGGACACGATGTGGCGTGCACCCAGCGTCACGCTCTTCCGCAGGTGGCCGGGATCACCGGCATATTCGGCATGGCGGAATACGCGGTGGTGCGCTCGGACCGCGCGGTCAAAGTCGCCGACGACCTTCCTTTTGAAGAAGCCGCCTTTGCCGAGCCCGTTTCGTGCGTAGTTCAGAGCGCAAATAAGTTGAACATCCAGCTCGGCGAGACCGTCGTCGTCATCGGCGCCGGGACGATGGGCCTGTTGAACTTGATGGTGTCTCAACTCAGGGGAGCCAAGGTGATAGTGAGCGAAATAGATCCGGCGAGGCGACAGAAGGCCCTGGAACTTGGAGCGCATGCCGTTATAGATCCGACAGCAGGACCGGCGGGGGAGCAGGTAAGGCAGCTTAACGACGGTCGTGGGGCCGATGTGGTGATCGTGGCCATCGGAAACGGAAAAGCCAACGAAGATGCCCTCAAGATGGTCGGGCCCCAGGGCCGGGTCATGCTTTTCGCCTCGGCTCACCCGGCAACTCCGCTCACGATCGATCCGAACTTCATTCACCACTCGGGAATATGGATTACGGGGTCATCGGGGAAAAACTATAAAGACCTGTGGCAGGCGGCGTTGTTGCTTTCGGCTCGGCTGGTCAAACCCAGACCCCTCATTGAGGACATTTACCCGTTGGACAGAGCCGAGGAGGCTCTCAGGCGAGCTTCTTCAGGTGGAACCTACAGGCTGGTTCTTACAATGTGAGTGCGGACAGTACGAAGAACACCCGCACCGCACTTCAATCTGCACGCGGGACGCGAGGTCGGGCTCGAGCCCCGACCTCCGTCATCGCGTTCGAGACTTCCCCAACGTGTACTGACCTAACCCAAACGTAGCTGTCTTGCCCACGTTGGACAGGGTTCCGTAAACCAGGAGGGGCAGGAATTCCTCGAGCGGCCCTTCGTACCATACTTTACCTATGAAACCTCCAAAGTCCATCCGCGTTTTGGAGCGACCGGAATACCTCAGCCATGGTTTCCAGGTGAGATCCGAGGCGTTTATCCTCACTTTCGAAGCTCTCGAGATAAGGCCCTGAAAATCGAGATTGACTTCTTTTCCCTGGTAGAAGTAGGACAAGGTCGAAAGGCGGCGAAGTAGATTCCTAATCAGGACGTGGAATTCGGGTACTTCTACGTACCTGCTCTGGTACCTCATGCGGGTCGGAGTTTTGAACTCCACCATTATGAAATCGCGGGGAAGTTTTTTCGCCTCGGCCATGATGTCTTCTCCGGTGATTTCTATGTGTCTTGAGAGATCGACGGTGTTGGTGTTCCCCGAGTATATGCGGAATGCGGTCTGGTCGAAGGGATTAACCGAATGGACGGCTTCGAGATGGGCTTTGGAACGACGTCCGTCGTGCCACAAACCGAAGCCGATCTCCCCGATTTCCTTGAACGTTACTATGAAGTAAGGCAGCGTCCCAATGGCATTACCGATCAGCACAATCTCCCATATGAGAAGCTCATCGGGGTTGAGAATTCTTCTGGGATCGGGGGGAATGCGGAAAACAAAAGGCCTGGGGATGTCCTCGAGGTTCTTGAGTCGTTCCGAACCGGGAGGCGGAGAAGGCTCAAATATCGCCTTGTATACGCAGCCGGTCGCCACGGGACAATGCCGGCACGGTCTTTCTTCCCGGCGGGAAGTCCTTTCCCGCGCACGACTCCGGTTTTCGGCGGAGTCCTCCGGTAGCTTCTTTCCGCCGGTCTCCTGGAGTTCTTCGACCTCGTCATCTTCGGAGAAGTCCTCGTCACATTCGGTGAACTCTGTAAACTCTATGTCGCTTCCCGGCTGCCCTTCCTGCCCGGATGACTTTTCCTGAAAGCTCGTGGGGTATGTTCCGGGAGCTCGCGAATTATTCGAGCCGTAAGATTCCGTCAAACCGCTGGCAGCTGTGGCGGAGATAGCGTGCCCGTGGCCGGGGACCTTACGTTCGGGCTCGAAGTCAGAGGCTACTATGACCTTGTCCAGGCCCCGCGATCTGGAACAAGCTATCTGCTTGAACACGGTTCCGAAAGCGCCGCGAAGCACCCCACCCTTGAACTCGGGCAAGAAGACCGGCTCCTTTGCGCGCATGAGAAATCGGTATACACCGAAGCGCAGGTCCTCCAGCATCGCGCATCCCCCTTTGAAACGGCACCCGTCTGGAATCAATTCACCGGTGGTCCGCCCATTTCCTTTTCCGACTATGGAGCGCCATCCGCGGTGCCGCAGCCCCGCTGTCCGGGGATGCCTTTTCGGGAGGGAATCCGAACCACGGCGGAGAAATGCTGACTCATCCACTTTCTGTCCGGAGGTAATGGACGGAATCAAACTTCACTTCCCACAGTAACCGCAGGTGGAGGTGCCGAATAGTGGGTTACTGGATAAGACAAGTCTTCCTTCTACTCCTCATCATCTCCGTAGCCCTCGCAACGCTTCCTGGTCCCTCGTCGGCGTCGGGTGCCGCTCTTTCCGACGTGGCGGGACACTGGGCGGAGCCTTACATAACCAGGATGGTCAGGATGGAGCTCATCAGTGGCTACCCCGACGGGCGTTTCGGACCGGACGATCCGGTCACCCGAGAGCAATTCGCCACGATTTTATGTAAGGCCGCAAAACTTCCCGACCCCAAAGGGCCGCCTGCTTTTTCCGATGTATCTCCGGAACGATGGTCGTATCGCTACATACAGTCGGCTGTGGAAGCGGGCATCATCCATCCGGAGGATTACGACTTCAAATTCAATCCGGATGAACCCATTACCAGGATCGAGATAGTCGTGATGCTGGTGAGAGCGGCGGGCCTCGAAAAAGAAACCGCCAAAAGGGCTCAGCTCACTATCTTCAAGGACCCGATTCCTGACTGGGGACGAGGATACGTTACGGTAGCTGTAAATCACGGGTTGGTCACGGGCAGGCCCGACGGGACCTTCGGAGCGTACGCGTCCACCACAAGAGCCGAAGCCAGCGTGATCGTTCTCAGGATGCTCGACCCCAAGGTAAGACCGGCCTACTGGTACGAAGAGTACAAGTACCAGGCGAATAGCGGAATGAATACCCTCCGCGTGGTTAGGATCAATTTCAACCGGGACGAAATCGAAATCAAACCCGCCCTGGCCGGTACCGTGCGGGACGTGGCGCCTCTTAAGGAGATCGCCGAGAAAAGCGGGGCGGTCGCTGCCATCAACGGGACGTATTTTTCATGTTACCCGGACAAGAATCCGCCGGATCTGTGGGAGCCTTACAACACTCTGATGATCGACGGCGAGTGGATCCATTTCACCTACCAGGGGACCACCCTCGGCATCACCAGGGACAAGCAAATCCTCATGGCGCCTATCCGCATGCATATTGACGGATATAACTACGGGGTTCCCTGGGAGGCGTGGTCCATGAATCACACGTCGCCCAATATCATCGGGATATTCAACAAGTACAGGGGCGCAACCACCGCGATGACGGACGGCATAACCTTCACCGTCAAAGACGGCCGCATCGTATCGCGAGGGGGTCCTGATGTGCCCATCCCTGAGGACGGCTATGTGATATTTGTCTCCAACAGCTGCATAAATGAGTGGACCGATAGGATGTTCTACGTTGGCGGCCGGCCGGAGTACGTCGTGAACCTGCGCACTCATGACGACAAACCCTATCCGCCCGAGGAAGCTGCCAAGTGGAAAAACGTGGTCCATGCGATAGGGGCGGGTCCGCGTCTGGTCGCCAACGGGCGGGTTTCGGTGAACCCTCTACGCGAAAACATAACCGAGGACAAGCAGACCATCCTGGCAGCGAACAGGGGCGCGGTAGGTGTTACACAGGACAACATAGTGATGTTCGTCTTGTGTACGAGGATGACCCCGCAAGAGTTCGGTGAAGCTATGCTGGACCTCGGAAGCTACAACGCAATGCAGATGGACAGCGGCGGTTCGTCGGGACTTTATTTCCAGGGCAAGTACATCGTACAACCGGGAAGAAACATCAGCAACGCTCTCGTGGTCATCGAAAAGAAGTAGCTTCTGTGGTTTGACCGCCGGCAAGGCGGGGGTCCTGCTACCGGAACCGGTTGGCAGAACGGGATGGTCGCCTCTCAAAGCGTGATCAGACCTGCCACGACGCCTACGAACAACCCGGCCACTAGCCCACGCGTAGGGTAGTGGCCGGTTCCGTGTTCATGAGCTTCCGGCAAGAGCTCATCCCCGACGATGTACATCATGGCCGGCCGCCCTGGCCTGCTCCAGGTCCGTGGGTGTGAGGTCCGCCCCTATCTTTGGCGGGACCACCGCGGGCGGAGTGCGCATGAGGCAGTGCGACGTCGAGGGCGAACAGAACCAAGGCACCCACCACAAGGCCGGCGGCGGAAAACGCTTTACCGCCGACCTGCATGGCCTCGGGTATGAGTTCCATCAGGGAAATGCTAATCATCACTCCACCGGACCCGGCCAGGAGAAACCCCAGTGCGTTTCTTCCCTTTACGTTAAATAAAGTCGAGAGTGCTCCCCCTGAAGCTGCGCCGAGCACACCGGATAATGCGGAAGTGAGCAGGGCCAGTCCTATTCTGTCTCGGTCCATGAGCCTTCAACTCCGGTCATTCCATCGTGTATCTTCGGGTCGCTGGATTCCAGGGTGATTTGGGTAAAATCGAGCCCTGCCCGGAACAACGCCTGAACCCGGTCCCGGGTCAGGAGCCTTCCATTTGTGATGAGCCCGGTCACGCATCCGCATTTTCCGGCGTAAGCTACGAGCTCATCCAGATCTTCTCTGAGCAGAGGTTCTCCGCCCGTAAAAGTCGGAATAGGAACTCCGAAAAACGCGTTGAATGAAATAGTCCAGAGCGATCCTGTCCAGGAAGAGGACGGCGTTGGAATTAACCACCAGAACTCCCGTCGAGTCAGGTTCTTCCCGTAGGTGAATCTTCAGATCCCCGATTCTCGCCTGTCGCATGCGCATCCTCCGTTGAGCCGTTCAGAGCCAGGAATTCCTCGGCGAAGATCTCCATGTAAATCAGATCTTCAAAGTTTCCGTCCCTCAGCTGGTGAGCTTTCAATCGTCCTGCTTCCTTAAAGCCTATCTTAGAATAGCACTTTTGAGCTCGGATGTTGTTTCCAAGAACGCGAAGAAATATCTTCCTGAGTCGCAACTCGCGGAACGCGAAATCGAGAAGCGTCCTTATGGCATCTGAGCCGTAACCCTTCCCCCACTGGTCCTTTCGGCCGATTACTATTCCGAGTTCTGCGACTCCGGATATGTAGTCGATGCCGTGAAGGCCGATGTTGCCCAAATACGTCCCGTCTTTTGTCTCGATGACAAGTACCCTGTCGGTCGGGCTTGGTGACGTCAGTCTGTTGATGAGCCATTGTTCCTCGGTCTTCCGCGATGTCGGCCACGTGAACGATACGAGCCACCTTGTTACCTCGCGGTCGTTTATCCACATCATGTTGTTGTCCAGGTCTGACAGTTCAAGAGCTCTCAAGTTGACTTTCTTCCCTACGAGCACACTCTTTCCCCCAATCGCGTCTGGTTTTTGCGATGCAATAGACGTTGCGCATATTGTACATCTGAACCGTTTTGCCCGCTACAGATGGGCTACGCGATGGTGCTGCGAAAAAACGTTTGGCAGGAAAATCAAACCTGAGGATTGAAGTAGGTCGCGGAATGCCGGTCGCGGTTGGGATCCGGCGTTTCCAGGAGATGGAGCTAAGCAACCGGTAACAGGGTACGGGAGCGGTGTCAAGTGGACGCCCCTTTAAGGGGGTGGTCGCATCCAGTCTCAGTTATCTGTGAGCCCACCGGGGTGTGATGGAGGTTAGTCTTTTCCGGGACAGCCTGGTAGCGAGCAAGCGGCCAGGAGCTACTTGACGTTTTCCGGCTAGTATAAGTGGACGCCCAGGCTGTCGGAAAGAAACCACGACAGCGAAACCATCGCAAAGGAGGGAAGACGGCAGTGCTAAAAAGGACTTTTGGGTTGGGTATAATTGTCCTGCTTGTGCTTGCGATGCTTTCCGGGTGCGGGCAGAAAGAGGCGAAAGAAATCCGGATCGGAGTTTTTGAGCCGATGACGGGCGCTTCCGCCGCGGGCGGGCAGATGACCTGGGAAGGCATTCAGCTCGCCAACGAGCTGTATCCTGAGGTCCTCGGTAAAAAAGTGGTTCTCTACCTTGAGGATAACAAGACCGACAAGAACGAAGCGGCGAATGCCGTAACCCGGTTGATCGAGCAGAAAAAGGTCGTCGCCATTATCGGAAGTTACGGTTCCGGACTTTCGATGGCGGCCGGCCCCATAGTGATGAAGAACAAGATCCCGACGGTCGGATGCTCGCCCACAAATCCCCTGGTAACCAAGGACAACCCCTACTACTTCAGGGTGTGCTTCATCGATCCATTCCAGGGTAAAGTGATGGCAAAGTACGCTTACAACGACCTGAAGGCTCGTACCGCGGTTATAATCCGGGACGTCCAGGATCCCTATGCTGTAGGTCTCGCCGAGTACTTCAAGAAAGCGTTCGTGGAACTGACGGGAAACCCCGACAGCATCCTGGCGGAGCTGGAATATAACACGGGAGACCAGGACTTCACCGCGCAGCTTAACACCGCTGCTGCGAAGAAACCCGATGTCATCTTCGCTCCGGGCGCGTATGGCGACGCCGCCATAATGATCAGGCAGGCCCGGCAGATGAAGATCACCTGCCCGTTCCTCGGCGGTGACACGTGGGAGGCCCCCGAGTTCATCCAGATCGGCGGCGAGGCCGTTGAGGGAGCTGCTTTTTCCACCCACTACAGCGCGCAAGCTCCCGGGACCGAGGCAGCTAAGCAATTCGTCGAGGCCTACCGCAAGAAGTACAACAAGGAACCCAATGCCTTCGCAGCTCTGGGCTTTGATGCCTACTGCCTGATTCTCGACGCCATCAAGCGCGCTGGCAAGGCGGAACCCGAGGCGATCAGGGAGGCCCTTGCTGCGACGAAGAACTTCAAGGGAGTGACCGGGACGATCACGCTCGACGAGAACGGGGACGCCAACAAGAGCGCTGTGATTCTCCAGGTCAAGAACGGCAAGTTCGTGTATCTGACCACCGTTGAACCGGACTAGGAACATAACGCACGCCATTCCCTGCGGGGGTTCTTCAGAGGACCCCCGCAGGGAGCGCGTCTGGAGGAGCAGCTATGACCTGGCCGCTGTTTTGGAGTAACCTCGCCAACGCCATTTCCCTGGGCAGTCTGTACTCCCTCATCGCTATAGGTTACACGATGGTGTACGGGATCCTGAGGCTGGTCAACTTCGCCCACGCAGACCTTCTGATGGTGGCAGCTTACGCCGCCTTGTACGGGATATTAATTTTTAGGCTACCCTTTGTGATTTCCGTGCTATTGGCTATTGTCCTCACAGCTGGAGTGGGTGTTCTTATAGAAAGAAGAGCTTACAGACCGCTCAGAGATTCTCCCCGGATAACGGCCATGATATCAGCCATCGGAGTTTCGTTCCTCCTGGAAAACCTGGGTCTCGTGCTCTTTACCGGACGGCCCAAGTCCTTCCCGGTTCCCGGTTTCCTGGGAGCGTCTACAGATATAGCAGGTGTGAGGGTCAGCAACATTACGTTCGTCATTATTTTTGTGACGGCGATTCTTCTCCTTATCGTGCTTTACGTAATCAATAAGACCAAAACTGGTATCGCCATGAGGGCCTTGGCCAGGGACTTCGACACCGCCAGACTTATGGGGGTGGATGTGGATTCGGTGATATCCCTCACCTTTGCCCTTGGATCAGCACTGGCGGCGGTGGGAGGAGTCATGTGGGCTTTGAAGTTTCCACAAATAAACCCCCTCATGGGGATGATGCCGGGCCTCAAATGTTTCATCGCTGCCGTTTTCGGTGGCATCGGAAACGTGGTAGGGGCAGTCGTCGGCGGTTTTCTTCTCGGTGTGGCTGAGATTATGCTCGTCGCGTTCCTGCCGTCGGTCTCCGGATACAGGGACGCTTTTGCTTTCGTCATTCTCATAGCTACGCTTCTCTTCAGGCCGACCGGGTTGCTGGGAGAGAAGATAGGGGAGAAGGTATAAGCTATGTCCACCCACGCTAACAAAGGGACTTTGCGGATCATAGTGGTAGCAGCTGTGATGGTCCTGCTTCTCGCCTGGGCCCAGGGCGACCTGCGTTTCATCGGGATAGGCCCCTGGGATGCGTACTTCGTCAGGATTCTGAACCTTGCCGCGATCAACACGATCTTGGCCCTGAGTTTGAATCTGGTAAACGGGTTCACCGGCCAGTTTTCGCTGGGGCATGCCGGGTTTATGGCGGTGGGCGCCTATACCACTTCGCTCCTGGTTATGACGCCGCAGATGAAGAAAGTCGTCTTCTTTATGGAGCCGATGTTTGAACCCCTTGACCGGATATGCATCCCGTTCCTGCCAGCTCTCCTGGTTGGTGGAGTCGTCAGTTGCGTTTTCGGCATCCTCGTAGGGATACCGGCCTTACGTTTAAAGGGTGACTATCTGGCCATAGCGACGCTGGGTTTTGCCGAGATAATCAGGCTGATTCTACAGAATGTCAGACGACTCACCAACGGTGCCCTAGGCCTGAAGGGCATTCCTCAGGTTGTGAACCTCTGGTGGACATTCGGCGCCGGCGTTGCGGTATTCCTTTTCATTCGAGGCTTTGTGCGGTCGAGTTTTGGAAGGGCACTCATCGCCATCAGGGATAACGAGACCGCCGCAGAGCTCATGGGAATCGACGTATTCAAACACAAGCTCTTGGCGTTTGCCATATCGTCGTTTGTTACCGGCATAGGGGGCGGGTTGATGGCAAGTCTTCTCACCACCATCGATCCGGCGATGTTCAAGTTCCCTTTGACGTTCCAGATCCTCCTCACCGTGGTTCTGGGCGGCATGGGCTCCCTGTCCGGGTCGGTCATCGCGGCGTTCATCGTGACCTTTATGACGGAGTTCCTCAGAGTCGTCGACGAACCCTTGCAACTGGGCGCCTACACGATTCACGTTCCCGGCTTGCGTATGGTGATTTTCTCAGCTCTCCTCGTGATAGTGGTAGTGTTCTACCCGCGTGGGCTAATGGGTAACAAGGAGCTCACCTGGGAGAGCTTATCCTCGCCCGTTTCGCGTCTCTTGCGGAGGAGGGTTGCCTCTTGAGTTTGCTTGACATTCGGCACATGACCATGAAGTTCGGCGGCCTTGTGGCCGTGGACGACTTTTCTCTTGAGCTCAAGCCGGGGGAGCTCGTGGGGCTAATCGGCCCGAACGGCGCGGGTAAGACCACCGTCTTCAACTGCATAACCGGTGTTTACAAGCCCACATCCGGGCAAGTGCTGTTCAACGGTAAGGACATTACGGGGATGCGTCCAGACCTCATAACGCGACTGGGAATAGCTAGGACGTTTCAGAATATACGGCTGTTCGGGTCCATGACGGTTTTGGAAAACGTCATGGTGCCCATGCATTGGAGGCTCCGTTCCACCTTTCTGGAGGCGGCATGCAATATCTTGCGCTATCCCGCCGAAGAGAGGGAGATGCGGAAAAAGGCGATGGCCCTGCTCGAGTCGGTGGGGCTTGCGCCGTTCGCAGACTACCAAGCTTCATCCCTTCCTTATGGCTCGCAGAGAAGACTCGAGATCGCACGTGCCCTCTCAGCTCAGCCGCAGGTTTTGCTGCTTGATGAGCCGGCAGCTGGTATGAATCCCAGAGAGACCCAGGATCTCATGGAGTTCATTCAGAAGGTGCGGAAAGATTTCCACCTGACGGTGCTCCTTATCGAGCATCAAATGAGGGTGGTTATGGGTATCTGCGAGAGGGTCGTGGTGCTCGACCATGGCGCCACCATAGCGCATGGCTCTCCCGAGAAAATATCGAGGGATCCGAAAGTCATCGAAGCGTATCTGGGAGTTGAGAGGTATGCTTGAACTTCGGGATCTGCGCGTTTCGTACGGGGCCATCGAAGCGGTCAAAGGCCTTAGCTTGTCTGTGCCTAAAGGGAAGATCGTGGCGCTGGTCGGGGCTAACGGTGCTGGGAAGAGCACCACCTTACGGGCCATCTCCGGCCTTATAAAGGCAAAATCCGGCAAAATCCTATTTGAGGGAAAGGATATAACCAACTGGCCCGCCCAAAAGGTCGTGAGACTCGGTATCAGCATGGTGCCCGAGGGCAGACGTGTGTTTCCCGACCTCACGGTGTATGAGAATCTTCTTCTCGGCGCATTCACCCGGACCGACAAGGCGGCCATCGCCCGTGATCTGGAAGCGGTGTACCAGCTCTTTCCCAGGCTTAAGGAGCGCCGGGGACAACTGGCCGGCACTCTTTCCGGTGGCGAGCAGCAGATGCTCGCGGTGGGCAGAGCGCTGATGTCGGATCCGGTCCTGCTCATGATGGACGAACCGTCTTTGGGGCTTGCGCCCGTTCTCGTCCAGGAAATATTCGCCCTCATAAAGCGGATCAACGAGTCGGGAAAGACCATTCTCCTCATCGAGCAGAACGCCCGAGCGGCCCTGGAGTTGTGCGACTATGCCTACGTGCTCGAGACAGGGGTAGTCGCCCTGGAAGGACCGGGGAAGGAGCTTCTCCGGGATGACAGGGTTCGCAAGGTGTACCTGGGAGAACAGTAATCCGAGACGCCTTTTAAGCGGCGGTTGGTGGGCAGTGGTGCCAAGCGGGTTCGCGACGAGAGCTCTCGGAACGAGTCCAAACGAGTCCAACGGAAGAAATGGCCGAGCGATTCATTAGCTTGCGGCGGACCGAGGCAAGTGTTGGTGGAAGGAGCTGGGCACGGATGCACATTCCTTTGACAACGTGTGGACCCCGGGGTCGACCGGGAGTGGTATCGTTCCTCCGGCGCTCGGGAATAATCGTCGTCGCGTTGGTGCTGGGCCTTGCTTGGTTGTGGACACTTGTTCCGGCTGCGCGGGCCCAACTGGGAACAGGTGGAGAGAAACTCGCCCGTGTCCGCATTTCGCCTGAAATGGAGCTTCTCGCGGGGGTTCTCACCCAGACCAGCTGGATCAAGGAGCGTGGACCGAGCGGTGAAGGAAACGAGTACTTCCGGGCGCTTAAAGAGTTCATGGCTGCATACAAGGACCACCGCGCGGTCAAGATCGCACAGAGTCTCACTAATCGGGGTTTTGCTTTTGACGCTCCCATCGCGTTCATATGCCACTGCGGACCTCTCCCCGATCTCAATCTCGACCACGAGTATAGCGGCTACGTCGTAGGGAGGGCGGGGGGCAGAGAGATCCTGGAGGAGTTCAGGATCGCATTACGCGATCTCGCAGGTGAGTCGAAATTCCTGGAGTTTTTCCACTCTTGGGAGCCTGAATTCAAACGATACGTCGATGACGCAACAGAAGGCTTTGATTTCAATAAGGTTGTGGAGTGGCTGGAGAGCTTCTTCGGTTGGGAAGCGCAGGAGTTTCACATCATCCTGGCGCCCGCGATGTTCCCGGGGGGCGGGTACGGCGCGACCATCACCACACGGGACGGAAAGACGATCGCATATCAAGTTGTCAGGGCACGAGGGGTGAGCGAAAAGGCACCCGACTTCCCATCTGGCAGGTCTCTTGAAATGCTCACCTTACACGAACTGGGTCACTCGTTCGTCAATCCGGCCATGGATATGCATTCAGCGAGGGTTTCGGGTCTTGGAGAACTTTTTAAGCCGGTGGAAGGACGGATGAGGGATATGGCGTACCCGAACGTGCACGTTTTCATGAACGAACAAGTGCTCAGGGCGGTGACCGCGCTGGCCGCCAGAGACCTCTACGGGGAGGCGGACTACGAAGCCGCAGTCGATCGCGAACAGGCAAGCGGTTTCTACCTGACCGAACTTGTTATCGAGGAGCTTGAGGTATATAGAGCATCTCGCGACAGGTATCCGAGGTTCACCGATTTCGTGCCCCACCTTCTGAACAGGCTCGAGAGATACCAGGCGGAACGCGCGCAGGGCCGCACAGATGGATGGTCCCAGAAGACAGCTGATTGGCTCCGCGGAAAAGCTTTCCTCGTCGCGGGCTTCCTCCTCATAGTGGTTGGGCTGGCAGTGAAGTTGCGGAGAGGCCGGCCCGAGCACATGAAGTAGCCAGGCAGGTTTGCTTCCGACTGGCTCAGGGAGTGCCTGACAAGGGCCTTCTGCGGCATTGATTTTCCTGCGTGAGCAAGGATCTCTGCCACCGGTCCGTCTTACTGCTAAGGCCATTTCGACCCACTGATTCGCACTAACTAAGTGAGAGCAACTGGTGGAGGTACCTGGTAGCCTGGTGTAGAATCGTGGTGTGCGAGCGCACGGAGGAGGAAGGCCTGTCGCCAGCACACGCGCAGCGAGCAGCTCCAGGATGGTGCGAGATCGCTGGGGTTTTTGGACGAGCCCGCGGGTGTACTTCCGGGAAGCAGGTTCCGTCAGGGTCTACTAGGATTGGTCCCGGGTAACAGGGGTGTATTCCGGTTCTAGTGTCAAAGGTTTGCAAGCGATTTGCGACTCATGAATCTGCTCTGCGGTAAGTCACTTTCCTCCACTTTAACGTGTTGGAGGGTGCTGGTGAGCTAGGATTCCGTAGGAGGGTTGCAGCAGTGGGTGGTACCCACCATGAGCCGCTGGTCTGTAAAGGCCCATGATGAACCGGGCGAGGGTGGTTTTCCCGGCTCCGTTCACTCCGACTATGGCGAGGGTTTCTCCGCTGGTGAGGACAAGGTTTACCCCTCGAAGGATATCCCTGTCCGAACCCGGATACCTGAAAGATACCTGCTCGAGCTGTACCCGCTCGATTCGCGGTTCGGGCATTCGGCAAACCCTTGACGATGAGGGCGTGTCGGGGGCGACTCGAGAGGCCGCCGGTAGTTTCTGCGTGCAGCTCGTGACCTGGCCTCGCGCCACCCCAATAAGGGTCCGCAGTCTAGCTAGATCGAAGGGCAAACTCAGAACGCACCCGACCCAGCCGACGAAAAGGTCCGGGTAAGAGGCGAGTTGGGTAACACCTAAAAGCAGCATGAGGACAGCATTACAAAAGTCCCTACCGTGAGAAAGCCTTTCTCGAGCTTGAGGACTCCGATGGCCATGGCCGCTGCGACGCCCGCCAGTGAGGTCGTTGCCAGGGCAAAATTCGTCCACGCCTGCTTACCGTAGACCTTTCTCTGACGAGAAAGGGCCACCTCCACGAGGGAGGAGTACATGCTGCTGAGGTACGAAAGAGCTCCGAGAAACCTCAGCTCCCTTACGTTTTCTTCGTTAAATATCAGCCGTCGCATGTAAGCTATCTTTCTTTGTTCCCATGCGGTGTGGATGAGGCCCGTGTATTTCAAATGAGCTGTGTGCTTCTGCAGCAGAGCTTGAGGGAAAAGGGTAGCCAGCAAAAGCGCAGGTAGATAGGGGGAATCCAGATTACAGCTGGCAGAAATATTAGCTATTAAGACTTGAGATAGGTCGAATCCATCAGAAACTTGACATGGCAGCAAGCACTGCAGTATCCTAGAACCGCAGACATAGCCTGGAGAGGGCAGCTGGGGAAATGAAGAAGTATCGGTTATGGTGCCTCGCGTCCTTAACCTTCTTGTTTTTAGCAGTCCCGGGTACTGCCCTAGCCCGCTACTACTATTACTACGAAGGAATTGTTGACCTCCAGACAACGTACGTCCCAGCAGGGTACTACATGGGCTGCGTTAGCACGGAGAATTACACGGACGATCCTCAGGAACTGTGGTATATTCAGAGGAATACTAAGACCGTCACTGCTTCGGTGTCTGGGAGCACCAGGTTCACTGCGACCGTCAAGGCAGATGCCCTGACGGTACTTGAACAGACATTTGGACATGATTACGGCATGTCAGTTACATGGAGCCAAGGTACTGAGATGGGAGTAAAGATAACTGTTCGGCCTGGCCAAGGAGGGAAGATTGAAGGGTACGTCTACAAGGGACGAATCTCGGGAAAGGAAAAAGTCCGGGTTGAATACTACCCGGACGAAGGCCAGTATCCACCTCCTAACGCGAACGGGGACCCGGGGCATGATCGCCCTTCGATTCTCGAGTTCCCAGTGGTCACGTATGAATACAATAACTTCTCAGCGTGTTACCCTTCGCGTTCCGAGTACCATTTCCGTACAAGCACATGGACGTTGCCTCCTAAATAGGGGAATAACGAACTGTGACAGGATTATGGACACCTGGCCTGAAGAGCAAGCGCTCAACCATGTTTCTTGTGTTGGGCGTTGTCGTTGGATATGTCCTGGCTTCGCTTGTGATACCGTATTTTCTCGACCAGGATACTCGCACGGAGCGTCTCTACGAGCGGTTCAGGCGGATGACGTGGGAGGTTAACCGGAACTTTCGCCCCAAAGGGTACCGCGTATACGGCGAACTTGGAGATCCAAACGATTCACACGTTAACGCGGTTCCTTCGGGCTGGTACGGTAACGGAAACACGTACGGAACGGCAGTGTCGCTTGCTCTCGAGCAGAACGCCTCGAATACCACGCAAGTCAGTTTGGCCTACGTCGATGAAACGGACTCGTTCGCCATAGTAGTTCACATGGTGTTCACCACGAGAAGACTGGGCCGGAAAACCGTTGCTTTTCCGGTGGCGGAGCGGGCAAGAGGCCCCGACGTTTTCCCTCCTGACTGGCACCTCGTATGCAGCCGCGACAATGTCCTCTTCTTCTTTCAGATAGTCCCTGCCGGAGAAGGCCGGGAGTCCGGAGCTCTAGAGCAGTACCCGGTGGAGTGGGTGACAAAGGGACTTTCGTTCATCGACGGGTTGAGACGATTTCTCGACGAACGTAACCTCTAGCTAAGATAGGAGAACGGAAAGGAGGCGGTACCTGAACCTGGTCTGAGGTCGGGTGCAAGGCGGACAGACCAATCTTCGGGGTTCAGGTGATGGCTTGAGAGCGCTGACGAACCGATTCATCGGGATATGCCTAGTGGGCGTCGTGGTAGGTATGGGCGTCGGAACCGCGTTCGCCTGCTTTCGAGCACAGTCATTCGCGCAGGAGCTTGCAGAGCGCAAGTTCCGTAAAACGGTATGGCTGGTCGGAGAACACTTTTGCCCGAAGGGTTATCACCTACTCGGCAAGCCCTCGAGTCCAGATGACCGGCGCGGTGTGGTATCCGTTCCGCAGGTATGGTATGACAAGAGGACGGCGGCGGGTGCAGAAGTCCCCCAGGAAAGTCTTGCGTGGGTCAACGACGAACACGGTTTTGCCATAGTGGTCCATATGGTTCCCATGGGCGTCGATATGGGGAGAGGGCCGTTGGCCTTCCCCATAGCTAACGCCACAAGGGGTCCGGATATCTTCGAGGCCGACTACCACTTCGTGGGCGCCCGCGATGATGTCCTGTATTTCTTTCACATGGTGCCGGTGTCCAATGTGCGCTCACCTCAACGAAAAGGGTACCCGAGGGAATGGGTATCGCTGTTCAAATCGTTCGTCATCGAGTTTCGCGAGTTCCTGGACGTGTGGGCAAACGATTTTACACCTTGAGCTTCCAAGCTACCAGCCGGGGGGCTTTCTCGTCACACCAGGGAGCTCCAATCACTGATTGCTCGCAGTTGCCCAGGGTATAGACCTGAGAACGATGCCTTGCTGGGTGTCTGTGCGGAGGATACGGTTAGGCGTGGGAACGCGTTTCATGCGGAAGGAAGGCGGGCATGTGAGGTGCATCCCAAAAGAAGATTCTCAAGCGTATGGGCTATAGCCGTAGTAGTGTTCCTGGTCAGATTTTTGCAGGATGTTCCGGAAAGATCAGACCAAATCGACGCAGATTGATTTAGCCTGAGCGAGCCGCCTTGTCCCATGTTGGGTTTAACGTCTCTTGTCAACGAGCACCGGTGGCCGCGAAGATGAAAAAGGTGGAACACAGCTTGAGCGGAGACGCGATATCGGGAATAAGGAGACTGATGGGCTTCGTTGGCGGACGACCTGAACTCCCGGGTGCATGGCGTGCGTGTCTTTCTTCGGGAAAGATAAATCCACCGGGCATCCCCAGCTGCCGGAGAGGCAAGCCTGTTTCGAGGATCGGCCAGGGCAATGAAAATCAAGGTTACTCCAGATGACTTTGTGGTCAGAGAGAAGGTAGCGCTGCGCTTTACGCCTTCCGGACGGTATCGTATATACCTCCTGGAAAAGCGTTACTGGAACACGATAGACGCTCTGAAAGTAATCGCGAGGGCAAGCGGCGTCAAACTTTCCCACATCGGGTACGGTGGTCGTAAGGATCGTTACGCTTATACGGCTCAACACATATCAGTTCCCAGGGAATGCGTATTACGGTCGCCGGAACCCAATCTAACCCTCACTTTCCTCGGCTTTTCCGACGACTTCATATCCGCCCGGTCACTCAAGGCCAATGAATTCGAGCTTACCTTAAGGAGTGTGGACCCGTCCGACGTTCAGGACATCCAAACCCGGCTTTCGGAGATATGCGAATGGGGCTTTCCCAATTACTTCGACGATCAGCGTTTCGGTAGCGTTTCGGAACCCGACGGGTTCTTCGCCGAAAAAGTGGTCATGGGCCATTACAAGGGTGCGCTGAAGCTCTACTTCACCACGATTCATCCCGGCCAGACTAGTGCCGAAAAGCAGCGACGCAGGGCGATCGCCACCCTCTGGTCGAGTAGGGACTGGAAAGGTATCGAAAAGCTTTCGAGGACAGCGGTGGAAAAAGCCATCTGCCGCACGCTTTGCGAAGGGACCAGCAGAAGCCATCTTGTTCGAGCAATAGAGTTAATCCCGCGAGAAGAACTTTCTATGTTTTTTGCTGCTTACCAGAGCTTTCTTTGGAATAAGACGCTGGAACGCATTCTCACCTCATATGCAGGACATCTTGACAGTCTGTTTTCCGTACGGGGCAAGATCATGGACTACCGCTTTTATCGCGTCCTCCCACAGGAAGTTTTCAACCGTCTTGTGTGTCTGGAGATACCCACGGTGTCGCGGAAAATGCCTCCAACGGAACGTGAGGTAGAGGAAGCGATCAGGCAGGTGCTCGAAGAGCGCGGTGTCCGTCCCGCGCAGTTCGGGCTGAGAGACGTACGGAAGGTTCATTTTCAGTCGTTTTTGAGAAGCGCGATTGTGATTCCCGGCGATTTTCAATGGGGGCCTTTTGTCGATGACGACCTTTACCCCGGTCGCATGAAGCTCAGGATGAAATTCGTGCTTCCACCGGGGTCTTTTGGGACGATGCTCGTGAAGGCGCTCAGTCTACCCTCTAGTTAGCGGATCCGACTTTGGTGGTTTACCGCGGATCGCTCTCGATGGCCAGCACACATTTACATCCAAAAAACTGTGCCAGGCACCCTGCTTGCATTTCAACAGCCAAGCCAACCTCGGGTCGAATCGGACCGAAGGTCTTCACAGAAACTGCGAGACTGCTTCCCTTGCGCTCGGCCTCCCACGTCCCCGCAGCACGTCCGTTCACCAATAGTACAGGGGACACCCAGCCCGCCTTCCGGTATATGGCCTTATAGTGCGCCTCGTCCACCAGGTGGGATTTTTGACGATGACCTAGCATATATGGGTCGAAACTGGGAAGAAGGTTTACAACGGGTTCGTCGAAATCCGCTTCTTGCGTTTCACAGAGGTCCTCCCGAAGGAGAAGCGACTCCTCGCCGTCTACAGTCACCTGGGCAATTTCGTCCCGGAGAAGTTCCAAAGCTTGCTGGGCACCCGTGGCGCTGATACCACTCCAATAGGAGAAATCCGAAATGCGTGCGGGGCCGTACGAGGCCAGGTACGACCTGAGCAGGAATGCCTGAGCTGAAAGGGTGTTCGTCCGTGGTTCATTGGCGTCGGGCAGCCAGTCTTTGACCCGTACAAAAGTGACCTCGCGACCGCGGTCGGGGCCGAAACACACGAGCCCTCGAAGCGCTGCGATCTTGACAAGCCCGCCCCAGCCGCGTTCAACCCATCGACGCAGATCGTCCCCGGCGAGGCGGGCCACCTTTTCACCCAGCTCGACTCTGGTCAGCGGACCGTCAGCGAGAGCGTCGAAGATCGCACCGACCGCTTCGTCCACCACCTGGTCGCTCAGCCCGTATCTGGACATCCACCTTATTTCGGAACGGATGACTTCCGGACCGACAGCTTGAATGTAAGCGTAAAAATCGGGGGACGGGAGGAGGTGGACGGTTGCCCTCATGCACCACGTTTTGACGAGGCTTCTCGTACGCCAGAGGCTCTCATCAATCTTGTCGGCGGTGAGGTCACGTGTCCTTGCCCACAGCGCGATTCGGGCCTGCTGTGGGATCTGGCTCTGAATGCCGCACGAGCTCCGCACTGAGGACACAACGTCGTCAGCCTTAACGAGCAGGTGCTGACGCTTCACCCGGAACGCCAGCGCTTGTCTTAGTTTCAGCGCAGGTAGTTTACGTGCGTGATGCTTACGGGCCACTGTCTCCGCCCACCTCCGCTCTGAGGGTAGTACCCCATCGATCCTGCCTAGACTACCTCTGTTTTTCCAGCATGCGTCGTATCCACGCGAGATTTTGGGTCAGCCCAAAGGTACGCGCCAGGTGGTCTCCGAGAGCACGTTACATTTCCAGCATCTTTCGTATTCTTGCACGCGGTTTCTTTTCGTTCCCCTTGTTGTGCGCCGTATCTTTGCGTCGCAAGGGCGCTATCTTGCCTACCGTTTCGAAAGCGGAGCTAGCGCATCACCGACCCAGAGGTATTCTTGTCAGACGTTTCTATAGTGGCTTTCGATTTCCTCCTCGAAAGCCAATATACTTTCGGGCCGTGCATCGCGAGAGCACTGCTGGTTGACTATGGATGACCTCAAGTGTACGATAATGTCAGTTTCAGGAAATAGAAGTGAGTCCGTGTGAGGACGGCGAAGCGTCCCGAAAAAGTAAATAAATATCGAGCCGCAGATAGGTGCGCTGGTTCGATACCTGGAGGCACAGGATGATATCCTGGCCGCTTATCTGTACGGATCGTATGGGACGGCTCATCAGACGGCTCTCAGCGATGTCGATCTCGCTCTGTTGTTCTATCGTGAGAGACGGTCCGATGTGAGAAGATTCTTGTCTTTGGAAGCAGATATCGTCAGTGTCCACCACAGGCTCCACAACGACTTAGTCGAACGACCCCGCCGCCAAACCGGTAAGGTCGGGAGGTGACGTGCGAACCACGGCGTCGGGCCCCCGCCCCTTGACCGGGGGTGAAGGCAATTGAGGGTACGATTAGCTTTGCTAGGGACTTGCCCGTGTTTAGTGCTTTCGAGCGCGTTGATCGGATCTCTCATGTCTCTCGAAACGAGGCTAACCGAAGCCGTTAGACATGCCACTCAAACCACAGGGGCAGAGTTTGTTGTCATTTTGCGAATTAACTCACCCTGCGTTTGTCACACAGTAGCCGTCTTACGCCACAGCAATTCGCCGTTTTCACTTTGGATGGTGGGGTCAAAGGCAGACCCGACAATACGAGGACGAGTGCACGACTCTCTCTGGTTGATTACCTGAACGAAGGCTGGTATTGAAGGAACACCTCATCAAAGTCAAGGTCGGGACGACTCCGAGGAAACGTGGTCATGTGGTCCGCAAACCTCCGGACCACGAAGCCAAAGAGCGCGTGACGTCATTCAGAAGCTGTACGTCCGGGGTCGGGCTATGTTTTCAAGCGGTTCACCGCGGCAGACGTGATATCGAAAAGGGGGACTCGGGACGTGACTTGTATCGCGCTGGGGAGTTCCAGCAACTGACTCACAGCACGGTAGGAGCTCCGGCGAGTGTCCAGGCGATCGAATGATAGACTGGACGGCTTGGCAGGGAAATATGGGTCTTGCATGGAACATAGACAAAATACAGCATAATCAGTATTGGCACCCAGGGAGCAGCGCTGGAAAATATGGATGAAGAGTGGAACGGTTCGTTAGGGAGAGTGACATATGAGAAGCAAAACTACCATATGGGGTGCTTTCATCTCCGTCATGCTCTCGGTAATGGTCCTCACCTGTATTATCGGCGTGCGAGGCGGCCTAACCGACACGATGGAAACCATGTTGAAAAGCGCTGGCCAACGGTTCTATGTGGTATCGTTCGCTCTAAACTCTGCAGGTGGCGGGCTCACCCGAACGGAAGCCGAGAGGCTCCTGGATCTCCTGGCGGGACTGGACTCCGTTCAGGATGTTGCCTGTAAACGAGTTGCAGCTGTTGACATTTCTGCAACCATCATTGCAAAAGGTGATCGTCGGTCCTCCGTACCCGTGTACGTCTTCTCCCCCGTGACGGAGAACTACCTGGAGGTTCGGGGCGAGAAGCCCGTGGAGGGCAGGTGGTTCACCCGGGAAGAGATAGAGAAGGGTGCCGATGTGTGCACGGTTTCCCGGCGAATCGCGGCTGAGACCGGTGTTTCAGTGGGAGACAAGCTGTTCCCACTCTTGCGCTTCGAGATCAAAGGCGTCCCCCCGGCTGAACTTCGCGTCGTAGGCATCGAAGAAGGAAATGACATAGAAGTGCACATACCCTGGAACCATCCCTGGGCTTATCGCACCCTAAGTGCGGCGACCGACGTTTGGTTCTTTGTGCGGCCTAAGATTGGATTGATGGAAGAGTCCATGGCCGAATGCGAAGATGCGTTGAGAGAATTGGAGAATCTGCCCGAATGGAGAGTGAAAGTTCCTCCTGAGAGAACCGTCGCCTATGTGAAGGTGGTCAGGTCGTATCTTCGCTCTTTTCTCTGGATCGCGGTGATAGGCGTGGGGGTCGCGAACCTGAACGTTGGTGGGGTACTGCTTGCTTTGGCCGAAGCGACTAGAAGGGAAAGGGGGGTCAAGAGAGCACTGGGGCAGTCACGGCTGAACTCCGTGACGGAACTGGTCGGCCGAGGTTTCTCGCTAACGTTGGCGGGTTCGGCGACTGGCGTGGTTTTGGGGTACTTCCTAGCTCCTCATGCTGCACAATTAATCGGAGAGCAATCTGTAGTGACGCCTACCGTGGTCCTGCTTTGCTTGGCTGTCACTGCAATTGTCTGCCTTGGAGCAACCATCATTCCATCCGTTGTTGCGGTGAGAACGGATCCCGTCGAGGCCATAAGGGGGGAAGCGTCGTCCCGGAGAGGATTTCTCGACATGCACGCGGGCTCCGTGATCGCCGTTATGGGTGTCGTGGTCGCCGTGGTATCGATGGTGGTGATACAGGGGCTGGGGCGGGCGACCGAGATCAACGCGGACAGACTCATCGAACTCGGAGGACGGAACGGGTTGGTGATCCAGGGCTACGACCCCTTTGAGAGGGCGAGACTGGGTGTGGAAGCAGAGTACCCGACTCCGGAGGATTTTGCGCGGGTCCAGCAGCTCCAAGGTGAGCTCGGCTTCAAGAGCGCGTACCTCATAACCAGCGTGGTGAACGTGGCTTCGGGGAGAGAGGTGGCGGGCCTTGCAGTAACGGGTGTGATGGGGGATGCCCTGTCCGTCAAGGGACTACGCACGAAATGGGGGCTTTCCGAGGTCGGCCCCGGTAAGTGCGTTCTCGGCTACGAGACGGCGAAGAGGCTGTTCGGAAACCCGGCGAAAGCAGTGGGGCAAAGGCTCACCATCGGCGAGGATGTGCAGTGCATCGTAGCAGGGGTGCTGGAGCCGGTTCCTCGGGGTATGGTGTCTAAAGTGGTGGAGCCCGACGATACGTTGTATATGCCGTACGAAGAAGCTATCGGCGCGAGAGGGTTCGACGTTTCCCCGAAAGGAGCCGAGATATTCCTCAGGTTCGAGTCGGAGGAAGCTCTGAAAAACGGCAAAGACGAGATCGTGTCGCTTCTGCCCGTTGAAAACGATGTTCCGGTCTACGCGGTGACGGAGCCCCTGAGGAGTCTTGAGGAGTACAAGAATTTCAGAGCCAAGAGCGGGCGGGTATTCAGCTTGTTTGCTTCGATTGCCCTTGTGGGTTCCGGGATAGGGCTCTTCAACTACATGGTCGTGGAGGTTCTGAACCGGAGGAAGGAGATAGGGGTGCTGAGGGCGGTTGGGGCATCGAAGACGGAAATAGCCAAGGACGTGCTAAGGGAAGGGCTCTTCGTAACCGGAGCCGGGGGAGTCACTGCGTTCGCCATATCCGCTGCTCTGCTGGTTTTGATGGGGAACCCGCTGCCGGTTGTGGAGTGGATGAGGTTGTTCTGCTTGGCCCTGGCGATATCGGGAGTCCTGGGCATACTGTCCGGCCTTGCTCCGGCAATCATGGCTTCAAACCAGGACCCGGTGGAGTGCCTGAGAATGGAGTAGGGGCCGTATTCGGTGTCAGACAAGTTGGTTTTCCCACTCAACGCATGAGCTATGGGAGCGGTCGAATGCTGTGGATGGGAGTGAGGATGATGAGTCTCGTTGCAGAAAACGTAACGAAGGTGTACAGGAAAGGCTCCTCGCAGGTGCATGCGCTCCGCGGGGTGACTCTGGAGATCCAGGACGGCGAGTCTGTGGCCGTAATGGGACCGAGCGGAAGCGGGAAATCCACTCTTTTGTATGTCCTGGGCCTTCTTGCGACACCGACCTCGGGGCGTGTTCTGATAGACGGAAGGAACGTGACGGTACTGGACGATATCACCAGATCGTCTTTGAGAAACAAGTACATCGGCTTCGTGTTTCAGAGTTACAACCTTCTTTCCGGGTTGACTGCGCTGGACAACGTTGCCCTTCCCATGAAATACGCGGGGATTGGGGCGAGGATGAGAAGACAAAGGGCGATGGAACTTCTGAAGATGGTGGGCTTGGAACACAGGGCAAACCACTATCCCTCGGAACTCTCCGGAGGAGAAGAGCAGCGGGTGGCGATAGCTCGAGCTTTGGCGAACAACCCCAAGGTGATACTGGCGGACGAGCCCACGGGGAACCTGGATTCGGCCACGGGGAAGCAGATACTGGCTTTGCTTTCGGAAGCCAACGCACGAGGGACCACGCTTGTAGTGGTCACCCACGACCCGACTGTGGCGGACATCTGCACGAGAGTCGTCAAGCTGCGGGACGGGATGATAGTGGACTGAGTGTTGGGTTCAACTGTCCAGTTCTGGCCCCGCGAGTCCAGGTGGACCAGGTGGATTAGTCAGCTTTGCCCAGATATCTTTTCAGGAGGAGTTCTGCGGTTGCAACCCCCAATGCGGGCCACACCCTTAGCATAAGTGGATAACAGCAGAAGGTAGTGCCCCTTGTCCCTACCCAGGGAGGTGGAAGGTCCCTGTGCACACGAAATCCGCAGTACTCAGTACCCTGGTCTGCCTTACCATGTCAACGATGGTTCTGACATGCATAACTGGGGTTCGCGGAGGCCTTTCAGACGCATTAGAAAGGGTGCTTCAAACCAGCCGATCATATTACTACACTGTGAGATTCGCGAACCCTCCGTCAGGAAGCGGGTTGACCCGAGCGAAGGCGCAGGAGCTGCTTGAAATTCTTACCCGCTCCGACTTCGCGAAAGACGTAGCTTGCGTGCGGACACTAGATCTACCGCTGGTCTATTACACTCGGCAGAGCTCTCCTGCTCCTGGAGTCCCACTTCCTGGAGCAATTTTGGTTGGTTTCGCCACATTAAACTATCCTCTTGTGGTCGGAGACAAGCCCGCACAAGGCAGATGGTTCACGCGGGAAGAGGTAGACAAAGGCGCTGATGTCTGTGTGGCTCATACGGGAATCGTGTCTAAGTCCCGAGCTCAAGTGGGCTCAGATCTATTTTCGGCGTTGCCGTTCGAGGTAGAAAGCCCTTCCCCAGCCTGTATTCAGCTAGTAGGCATTTTCGGATATTCGGACGTCGACAGCAGAATACATGCATACCTTCCGTGGAACCATCCTTGGGCGGTTATGACTTCCCATGAGCGAACAGAAGTTATTTACTACGTTCAGCCCAAGCCAGGGTTTATGGAAGAATCCATGGCGGAATCCGAAAGAACGCTGAAAGCAATGGGGGGCCTTCCTGAATGGCATATGAACCGACCTCGGGACACGGCGATTGCGTACGTTAGAGTGGTCAGGTCGTACCTTCGCTCTTTCCTCTGGGTCGCCGTCATAGGTCTCGCTGTCGCGTGCCTAAACGTGGGCGGAGTGCTGCTTGTGCTCGGGCAAGCCGAGAAAAGGGAGACAGGCATTAAGAGGGCGGTGGGATGTTCGAGATTCCGTAGCATGCTCGAGTTCCTGGTCAGAGGGTTGGTGCTGGCACTTGCAGGATCACTATTAGGTGTCGCTCTCGGCTATCAGGTGGCTCCTCACGTTGCCCGGTTGATTGGAGAGCAATCGGCGATAGGTTTGAAGACGCTTCTCCTCAACGTAGGCATCGCGGGAGCGGCATGTCTGGTAATGACAGTCGTTCCTGCGCTCATAGCGGTGCGGATTGACCCGGTCGAGGCTATAGCGGGACAGACTTTGTCGCGCAGGGGCTTCCTCCAGATGCGTGCGGGTTCTGTCATCGCGGTGATAGGTGTCGTCGTGGCCTTGGTATCGATAGTGATGATACAGGGTCTGGGGCGGGTAACGGAGATGAACGCCGACAAGCTCATCGAACTCGGCGGACGGAACGGGCTGGTGATTCAGGGTTACGACCCGGTCGACAGGGTGGGTCTGGGTATCCAGCGGAAGTTTCCGGTTCTGGATGACTTCCTGCAGGTAAGGAGACTCGAAGATGAGCTTGGTTTCAAGTGTGCGTATCTCATGAGCAGCATTGTGAACGTAGCTTCTGAAGAGAATGTAGTGGCTGTCGCTGTGACAGGAGTCGCAGGAGAAGCTCTTAAGGTGAAAGGACTGCGCGCGAAATGGGGGACGGCTGAAGTCGGTTCCGGGAGGTGCGTGCTCGGGTATGAGACGGCGAGACAGCTATTCGGAAACCCTGCGAAAGCCGTCGGCAGGAGCGTTGTTATAGGTGACGATGTAGAAGTTCTGGTAACAGGAGTGCTGGAGCCGGTTCCCAGGGGGATGGTATCCAAGGTGGTTGAGCCCGACGAGACGCTGTACATGCCGTTCGAGGAGGCTATCCGGGTGAGGGCTTTCGAGGTAACGCCAAGAGGCGCCGAGATATTCTTGAGGTTTGGATCGGAGGAAGCGCTGGAGAACGGGAAGGAACGGGTGATATCGATTCTTCCGGTAGAGAACGGCATCGTTGCTTACAAGGTAACCGAGCCATTGAAGAGCCTCGAGGAGTACAAGTCGTTCAGGGCGAAGAGCGGGAGGATATTCAGTCTATTCGGATTGATAGCGCTGGTAGACTCGGGCATAGGGATACTTAACTACATGGTGGTTGAGGTTTTGAACAGGAGGAGAGAGATAGGGGTACTGAGGGCTGTTGGTGCGCCAAAGGCGGTGATAGGTGGAGAGGTGCTCAGAGAGGGACTGGCGATAGCGGGTATCGGGGGTCTAGGGGCTTTCGTCATATCGGCGGTGATTGTCATTTTGATGGGGAACCCGTTGCCGGCTATGGAGTGGCTGAGGTTGTTCGGTTTCGCGCTGGCCATATCGGGAGCTCTGGGCGTACTGTCCAGCCTTGTCCCGACAATCATGGCTTCAAACCAGGACCCGGTGGAGTGCCTGAGAATGGAGTAGGGGCCGTATTCGGTGTCAGACAAGTTGGTTTCCCCACTCAACGCATGAGCTATGGGAGCGGTCGAATGCTGTGGATGGGAGTGAGGATGACGAGTCTTGTTGCAGAAAACGTAACGAAGGTGTACAGGAAAGGGTCGTCGCAGGTGCCTGCGCTCCGCGGGGTAACTCTGGAGATCCAGGACGGCGAGTCTGTGGCCGTAATGGGACCGAGCGGAAGCGGGAAATCCACTCTTTTGTATGTCCTGGGCCTTCTTGCGACGCCGACCTCGGGGCGTGTTCTGATAGACGGAAGGAACGTGACGGTACTGGACGATATCACCAGATCGTCCTTGAGAAACAAGTACATCGGCTTCGTGTTTCAGAGTTACAACCTCCTTTCCGGGTTGACCGCGCCTCCCGCGAGTCCTGGCGGATGAGTCAGCTTTCCCCAGATACCCCCGGGGAGTGTGAATGCGGCGAGTGCGGCGACTGCTGCGAGATCTGCGGCCGGTAGTGGGTTCATTCCGTACGCCGACATATCGGACACCTTTCTCAAAACCTCACGGAAGTGGTATTCTGATGACGCTGTTCTAGAACGCCACATAGAGACTTCGGCGATGGTCCCGCTTCGTGCTGGAGAGGCACTGGAGCAAACGGTTCACTTGTGCCGGGAGAGTCACCGGACCGAAGGGGCTATCGCGCTGCCAGCCGAGAGGTTGGTGGCAGCCGAAGCAGCAAAAGGGAATACTTGGCGGTGGATATGGATAGGGAGCACAGGGGAAACGGGCTAAAGCCGTACTGGTATCGGATTGACCGTCTGGACAGGTTATTATGGATTTCCAAATCGGTCGCATTCACAGGCCTGCTGATATTCTCAGCCACGCTTCAGTTCTGGAGACTTCCTGCAATTGCCGCAGTCGTCGATGTGCTTTCATTTCTGTCATGGATGTTGGCCCTGAAGGAGTCGGACAAGACATCCAGAACCGTTTCTCTGGTCCTGGTTGCGGTAGGAACGGTTTTATTCGTCTCAACCGGGGCGTCTGCGCTCCAGGCGGTCTCGGCTTTTTCCGAAAACACCCAGGTGCTAATGGTGATGGTGCTGGTCCCCTTGCTCGGAACGGTCATCGAGGTGGGCGGCTATTCGGATTCGTTGAGTGTCGTATGTCAGGATCTTCGAGATCCGTTGCTACTGTACTTCGTAGCATCGCTTCTTGCGTACACTACGGGATCTGTCTTACTCAATGGAGCTATCGCACTGGTTTGGGCGGTCATGGCGCCAATCGTTAAGAGAGCGGCGAAGGACCCGGACACTTTGTTGGCCTCGAGCGTCCCCAGGGGTTACAACGCGTCGCTGTTATGGACCCCGGCGGGTCCTCCCATGGCGGTGGCCTTGAGCCTCACAGGGGTCAGCTGGGGGTCTGTCATGTGTCCTGGGCTGCTGCTTAGTCTTGTGATGCTGGCTTTGGCCACTCTGGTGGAAATCAGGAACCCTGCGGTGGTTGGTAAGTTAGAGCCCTCTGTAAGCTCGTTGCGAACTATGACTGCTGCGCAACAACTGGTCGCGGATCAGAATGACGCCCACCGCGACAAGCGAGAAGCCTGGCGCAGGACGGGTGGTCTGGCACTGGGGCTGGTCTCCTTCATAGGAGCTGTGGTTTGCCTTGAAAGCCTCGGCCTCAGTCCCATCCAGGCCATGGTCGTTTGCATTGCGATTGCGGTTCCGGCATGGTCGTTTCTTCTTCATAAACCGAAACAGGCCGCACAAGCCTGCGCCTCTTACGTCTGCCGGAAGATACCGGATCTTTCCAGGCAGTATCTGTTGATGACTACGGCCGGCTTCATAGGGACCGCGGTCAGACTCTTCATCAACTCCAGGGCTTCCGATGGCATCGCTTCGGGGCCGGCCTGGTTGGACGGGGACCACGTGTTCCTTTTCACGCTCTTGACGTCGGCTGCGATATGGCTGATTTCGATAATGGGGATACACCCTTTGATTGGGATGACGATAGTGTATTCTTTGATTTCTCCCCTTGCCCCGGTTTATTCGCAGCGTCACGTGGCATTGACGCTTCTACTGGGTTCGGTCCTGGGATTCAACATTTCCCCTGTTTCCGCGACCATGCTCGTGACTTCCTCGTGTTGCGGCAAGAACACCTTTGATACGGGCGTCAAGCTTCAGTGGAGATTTGTTCTCTCCATGTGGGTTACGGGTTCTCTTGTCCTGAGTTTGTTGTTACGCGTCTGAATAGCGGCACCTTCTTGCGAGGAGGGAGGGAACTGCTTACGGAGGTACTGTGGACCGCACCTTGGGGACCCGCAAACAGTAACCCCGCCTGCCAGTACCAGCACCTTCACCCCGCCTCTGCAACCCACATAGTATGTGCTGTTCGGATTTAGCCGCAGCTAAGAGTCTTTGGCGCAGCTAATCGACGAGTTCCAAAGTGGTGTGGAGAACCACAGCTGGGTGTATGTCCGGCTATGTTGCCACGCGAAAGGCTGCCGACATGCGGCTAGCTCGAGTAATTGGACGGGGGAAGCGGCATTGGGCCACATGGATGCACCGGTTGCCTCGACTGCGGTAGCTTCCGCGTCAGCTGGCGGGGCGGTGCCTACGCCGAGCTTTCGAACCACCTCCAACGCCGTCCGCGTGGCACCTCACTGCGCAAACAGCGAGACGGCCAACGTAGTTACCGGCCAGGTGGTTGCCTCGACCACAATCTGGAAAGGTACCGGCGGTGCGACGGACCTCTTGCGACGCTGCACAGATGGAATCCACATGCGACCCCGGTCAGCGTCTTTTGCTACCACCATCCGAAAAGTCCTAAAATACCTCGGGCCGGCATTCGTCGTGAGCGTGGCGTACATGGACCCAGGCAATTTCGGCACCAACATAACGGCCGGTTCGCAGTTCGGCTACTCGCTTCTCTGGGTCCTCCTCTGGAGCAACATGTTCGCAATCTTGTTCCAAACCCTTTCGGCCAAGCTCGGGATCGCCACCGGGCTCACCCTTCCCGAGCAGTGCGCCAGGCTTTTCAAACCGGGAGTAAACCGGCTCCTGTGGTGCGTAGGCGTGGCGTCGGCCGTGGCAACCAATCTCGCCGAAGTGCTGGGAGGAGCTCTCGGGTTTTACCTGCTCTTCGGAATGCCTCTACCGCTCGGAACGGTCATCACGTGCTGCACGAGCTCAGCTATCCTGGCATTGGGCGATCGCGGCCAGAGGTTATCGGAAATGGTCATCGCCGGGTTGGTAAGCGTAATCGGTGTATGCTACGTCCTCGAGCTCTTTCTCGTAAAACCCGACTGGAGCGCCATCGGGCGTGGGATTCTCGTTCCATCCCTGACAGGCCAGAGCCTTTACGTAGTTGCCGGGATGCTGGGTGCAACGGTAATGCCCCACGTAATCTACCTCCATTCGCATCTCGTCCTCGTCCGGCGAAAGGCTGACCGCGAAGCTATGAAGGAGCACCTCTTTCTTGAGAAGGTCGATGTGTTCGTAGCTATGAACACAGCTTTCGTCATAAACTCAGCTATGGTGGTGATGTCCTCCGCAACCTTTTACGTTCTCGGCGTCGCCGTCGAGACCATCGAGGAGGCCCACAAAACTTTGGCTCCTCTTCTGGGCAACCTTTCGAGTTCGGCATTTGCTCTCGCCCTTCTTTGCTCCGGGCTGTCTTCCACTGCCGTAGGGATGCATGCAGGCCAAATCGTCGCGAACGGTTTCGTTGGACTCAGAATTCGTCCGTGGATGGCACGCCTGGCGACGGTGGTTCCAGCTGTCGCCATCATCATGATCGGGTGGGATCCCGTCAAGGTGCTGGTCCTAAGCCAGGTATGTCTCAGCCTTGCCTTGCCTGGGGCGATAATCCCGCTTCTCCTCATAACCGGGAAGCGGGACGTCATGGGGCAGTTCGTAAACGACACGCCAACTGCGGTCACCGGCTGGGTAGTAGCGGGATTGATAGTGATTCTGAACGCGGCCCTCATAGTGGAAACGCTCCTGGGGTAAGCGTCAAATGGCCCCCACCTTGTAGGGACGATATCGAGGGACTTCTCACTACCGCCAGAAGCAGTTCGGGGTCGAAACCGGGTCGGACCTCAACAGCTGCCTTTCCCACCCTCACCACAAGGCAACCGCCCTCAGGTTGTCCTTTGGTTGCCACACCGCTCAGGTCTACCGGCAGCCACTTAGTCGAGCCCGATTCCTCTTCCGTCCTGAAGCGCCGCAGCCAGTACCACAGCCGGTCGGGGTTTACCCCGCGGGACGCGCACCATTCGCTGGCGCAAAGGCCGCTGGCTCTGTACTCCGCTATCCACTGCTGCCACTGTTGCCGTCGTTGCTGCTGAGTCTTAGTCACCGCAGTGAACCTCCCCGATTCACGCAAGTTCGGGGAGATTATGCTTCACTCAGCAGCACAAGGCCAGGTGGGTGCAGTTTGACGCTTACGACTTTTGCGACAGGATGGACGAATCTTGTTCATGGGAGACCTCCTTTCTTTGCCAAACCTAGGATAGTCGCTATCAAGCCCGCGTGGTCTTAGTGGTGCCCCAGGTTATCTTGGTAGCGGGCTGCCTTGCGCGGTGAGCCCGCCGGAGCCGCACGCATGAGGTCACCGATGGCACAAAGAGACTGCATACAACGGCCAGGTCGGGGAGGATATGTCCCGTGCAATAGCCAATTTAATTGTGGGGGCGAATATGGTTTTAACTTACCACGTTCCCGGATGTACACGGAGACAAAGATGGGAGGTGAGGCAGATTGTTCGTTGCCAATAGGATCTTCGACTTCTTTGCCCTCATCGTAGCTTGCGGGTTGATTGGCTGGTGGATCAGGCAGGCGATGCGGGGTGCGAATATCCGCATTCGTCCCATCGCAGGGTTTGAGGCCATTGACGAAGCTATCGGTAGGGCGACCGAGATGGGTAAACCCGTCCACTTCACGCCGGGGTTCGGCGGTCTGGTAGCAGCTACGTTCGCCGGGCTTGAGGCCCTTTCGTACATCGCCAAGAAAGCCGCCGAGTATGATGCCAGGCTAATCGTCACCGTATCCCAGCCGGAAACCTACGCCGTTACAGAGGAGGTGGCAAGGCAAGCCTACCTGGAGGCAGGGAAAGCTGACAGTTTCCGACCGGAAGACTGCCGTTTCATCTCGCCCGATCAGTGGGCATACGCCAGCGGTGTCGTGGGCGTGCTGATGAGGGAGAAGGTTGCGTCCAACATCATGATCGGGCAGTTCGCTGCCGAGTCGCTCATCCTTGCCGAAGCCGGAAACACGGTAGGAGCCATCCAGATCGCCGGAACCACCAACGCATACCAGATTCCGTTCTTCGTAGCCGCATGTGATTACGTCATCTTGGGCGACGAGATGTTTGCGGCGGGAGCCCGCTTCGCGGACAACAAGGTGCACCTGGGTAGCTTGCGCGGCGAAGACTTCATCAAAGCTCTCTGCATCGGGCTCATCATCCTAGGAGCGGTTTCGACTACGTTAGGTTCGGATTTCCTCAAGAATTTGCTAGCGAAGTAAGGAGGTGAGAGGTGTGTTTTTCAAAAGATCTGTACCCGTGGCAATTGCATTCATCTGCGGGATTCTCCAGGTTTTGGACTATTTCTTCAAATGGGGTGTCGTGAACAAAGCTGCACAGGAAACTCGGGCGTGGGTGGCGTTGGTCGCAGTGTTCGCGTTGGGCCTCGGTGCTGTAAACGTGCTGAGAGTGCACTTAAGCCGCGTGCGGCAAAACCCGGCCAAAAATGCGACGAGCGTGCTTCTGTTGGTTACGTTCCTGGTCACGATCGTTATTGGCCTCACGGCAGGACAGTCATCCAAGCCCTACAAGTTCATCTTCGACTACATCATCGTCCCGACCGGAAGTGCCATATTTTCGCTCTTGGCCTTCTACATCGGTACGGCAGCTTACAGAGCGTTCAGAGCTAGAACGCTTGAGGCCGGGATCCTTCTGGTGACGGGTTGCATCGTAATGCTGGGAAAAGTGCCCCTCGGCGAGAAGATTCTCCCATTTGCACCTAAGTGGACTACCTGGATCATGGAGGTGCTGAACGTAGGCGGTCAAAGGGGCGTTATGATCGCAGGCGCCATTGGCTTTATCGCGGTGTCCCTCAGGATCATCACGGGTCTTGACAGGCGTACCTACGGAGTCGAATAGGGGGGAGATAGATGAGGATCTTTGAAAAGCTTCAAAATCTCGATAAGCGGGTGTTCTATCTCCTCATGGCCCTTGCCATCGCGATACCGACGATATGGCCGCTGGGACTCGAGGTCAGCATTACTCCTCCTGTGCGGAAGACTTACGATTTCGTAGAGAGCCTGCCCGCAGGGTCCATAGCGCTTATCGGCTTCGATTACGAGCCTGGTGACGAGATAGAACTGAGTCCGCAAGCTAAGGCGCTGTTCCGGCATTTTGCCGCAAAGAGGATTAGAGTTGTGACCATCGCATCCTACCCGGTCGGGCCGATGTTCGCCGACGAATGTCTCAAGGTATTGAAAGACCTGGGGTACGAATACGGGCTGGACTACGTGAATCTTGGCTACTATGCGGGAGGCGAGTCAACGTTAGCGGCGTTTGCCAGGGATCCGTCCTCGATATTCACCAAGGACTGGTACGGAAACGACATATCGTCTTTGCCGTTAATGCAGGAGATTAAGAGCATGGCCAGTTTCTCTATGGCCATGACGCTGAACGATGGTCCGACAGGCGGAACAGGGACTCACGAATGGGTGAGGCAGTCCGTGATGGCGTACGGCACGCCTTTCGTCATAGGCTGCACTGGCGTGTTGGCGGCCAACAACATGCCCTACCTCGACGCGGGCCAAGTCAAAGGAGTTCTGTCTGGCCTCAGGGCGGCTGCCGAGTACGAGAAGCTAGTGGGAATCAAGGGTGACGCTACGAGAGGCATGGATGCTCAATCCATGGGCCACGTTCTCATCGTCCTATTTGTGTTACTCGGGAACATCGGTATGGTGTTTGCTCGCCGTCGGTCGAACGGAGGTGAAAAGCGGTGAATATCTCCCCTGAGATCGGTGTCTGGATAGGGGCGCTTTTCGCAATCGCCATATACTCGATACTGTATAAGGACAACATAGCGTACAGCATAGTCGAACACATTTTCGTCGGAGCTGCTACAGGGCACGCGGTTGTGGTAGGAGTGCAGACTTTTAAGTCGTCCGGTTGGGCGCCCTTTATCGGTGGCAAATATTTGCTGGTCGTCCCAATGATATTCGGCGTGCTGTTGTACACCAGGTACTTCTCGTCGATTTCGTGGCTGAACAGGTGGCCCTTAGCGCTGATGATGGGGACGAGTGCTGGCGTCGCTATGCGTGGTGCAATTGAGAGCCAGATCGTTGCTCAGGTCGCCGCTACCTTCGTTAATCTCCGTAGTTTCGACAAGCTGGTCATTTTCCTGGGCACTGTTTTTTCTCTGAGCTACTTCTTTTTGACGTACGAATTCAAAGGGAAAGCTGCCTTTATCCCGAAACTTGGCCGGTACTTTATGATGGCAGCTTTCGGAGCAGCTTTCGGCAATACGGTAATGGGACGAATATCCGCTGCGATAGGGAGGTTCCAGTTCATCTTCCTGAAGTGGCTCGGGCTTGGTGCCTAGTCTTCCCTCATAAAAGTGCCGTGTGGATAGCATAAAAGATGGGCAACCTTCAAGAGGTTGCCCATCTCCGCGTGGGCCGGCCCTCTTGCACTACTTAGGGTCATGCGACGCACCAGTATACCCTAGGCTTTGGTGTGCCCGTAGCGGATTATACGCCCCGCTTGTCCAACGCTTGAGCCCCGGTCTCATCGGCACCTTTTGCTCAAGACTTCTGGCCCGGGATGCGGCAATCTTCTCCACCCGGGGACCTCCTTTCTTTGCCAAACCTAGGATAGTCCCCGCACTCTTTTGCTGTCTATCTGACTCACGTGCACCTGAACTTAGTCAACCCCTTGCGCCCTGATACGTGTGAGCATATAATGACGTTAGGATAGTACCCACATTCACGAGTATGCGAGGATGCATACAGAGAGGAGTTGTGACCGTTTGAGCTACGTACGTGCGCCGTCTCCCGATAAGATGGAGTCGGTCGTAGCTGAAATGATGAACAGCATGCAGCACCGGATTGCCCTGGCACCTGCGGGCATCTGTCCGGTAGAGATGACCCTCGTGTTTCTGCGGCTGTGTCATGCTCAGAGCTGCGGTAAGTGTGTGCCCTGCCGTATCGGTCTGGGAAAGATGGCCGACATCATATCGGACCTGATCGAGGGGCGGGGCGATCCGGCTCTTCTATCCACGCTGGAGGCGACGGCCAGAACCGTCCGGGACACATCCGACTGCGTCCTCGGAGTCCATGCCGGTTCAATGGTTCTCAGAAACCTTGACGAGTTCCTGGACGATTTCCAATCCCATGCGGTGGAATCCAGGTGCGTCGGTATCTTCGCGGGTCCCATTCCGTGCCAGTCAGCTTGCCCTGCCGGGGTGAACGTACCGGGGTACATAGCCCTGATCCGCGAAGGGAAACCCAAAGAAGCGGTGGCGCTCATAAGAGAAGCTAACCCGCTTCCCACAGTTTGTGCCCTCATTTGCGATCATCCTTGTGAAGCTCACTGCAGGAGACGCATGCTTGACGATGCCGTCAACATCAGAGGACTGAAGCGCTATGCGGTAGAAGCTTCGGGCGACGTCCCTCTACCGGAGCCGCTGCCGCCCACGGGGAAAAAAGTAGCTGTGGTGGGAGGCGGCCCCGCCGGTCTTACCTGCGCATATTACCTGGCTCTTTGGGGGCACGATGTGACCATATTCGAGAAGTATCCGAAGTTGGGCGGGATGCTTCGATACGGAGTCCCCGAATATCGCCTGCCCAAAGCGCTTTTGGATAAGGAAATCGAGATGATACTGAGTCTGGGGATCCCGGTAAAGACCTCTTTTGAGGTAGGGAAGGATGCCTCCATCGAAGGTTTGCGGCGGGAATACGATGCGGTTTTCCTCGCGATTGGCTGCCACGAAGACCGCAAACTCGGAATCGAAGGAGAAGAGGGGCCTGATGTGGTCTCCGCCGTTTCGTTCCTCCGCCAGGTTATCTCGGGCCCCCTGCCGGTGCTTCGGGGAAAGACCGTTGCGGTCGTGGGCGGCGGAAACGTAGCCATGGATGCCGCCAGGACGGCGGTTCGTCTCGGTGCTCGCGAGGTGAAGCTGGTGTACAGGCGCCGGAGGGAAGACATGCCCGCCGATCCTAAAGAAATAACCGGCGCGCTGGAGGAAGGGGTGGACCTGATCGACCTCGCCGCGCCCGTCCGTGTAACCCGGAACGACAAGGGTGCGGTCACCGGCTTGGTGATAAGGCCGATGGTGGCTGGCCCCATCGATGACTCAGGTAGGCCCAAGCCGGTTCCCTCGGGAAGACCGGATGAGACCGTCGAGTGCGACATGATAGTAGTGGCGATCGGTCAGTCATCCCAATCCGCGCGGTTTAGAGAGGAAGGGATCCCCACGAATAGGGACCTCTTGGTCGCCCGAGAAGATCTCAGCGTCCCCGGTATGCCCGGGGTTTTCGCGGGAGGCGACTGTGTAAGCGGCCCGGCCACAGCTGTAAGGGCCATCGGCCACGGCAAGACAGCCGCTTTAAATATCCACACGTACCTCGGAGGAGAACCGGTGGAGACCGCTCGACATGCCATTCCGCCGGCAAGGCCTTCCGACATGATGCCATCAGGACGCGTTGAGCTGAAAGAGCGGTCGCCGCTGACCAGAGTGAGAGACTTCAGGATGGTGGAGAAAGGCATGTCCGCGGAGGAAGCCCTCAGAGAAGCGCAGAGATGTCTCAGGTGCGATCACTACGGCTGTGCTCCCTTGAGGAGCGGGAGGTGGTACGCGTGGTCAAGATAACCATCGATGGGAAAGAAGTCACGGCATCGCCCGAGTCCACTATCCTGGAGGCGGCGACAAAAGCGGGGTTTCGCATACCCACGCTGTGTCACCTCAAAGGCATCAACGAGGTGGGTGCCTGTCGCGTATGCGTAGTGGAAATAGAGGGTGTCGAAAAACTCGTGACAGCCTGCAACACCACGGTCCGGGATGGTATGTCCGTGCTCACGGCCAGCCCGAGGGTGAGGGAAGCCAGGCGAACTGTGGTGGAGCTCCTGCTCTCCGAGCACGACTGTAACTGCCCGACCTGTCCGCGGAACGGCAAGTGCGATCTTCAAAGCTTGGCCGAAAAGCTCGGCGTCAGGACTCAGAAGTATCGCTCTTCGACTCCGCAAGGAGAACCGGACACGTCAAGTCCTTCGCTGGTCAAGGACCCGCGCAAATGCATTCTGTGCTATCGCTGCGTAAGCGTGTGTGACCGGGTTCAGTCCATGGGCATCTGGACGATCGCAGGGGCGGGGGGCCATACCCAAGTTGTTCCCGAGGGAGGTGCACCCTTAGCTCACACGGCTTGTACTTATTGCGGACAGTGCGTCGTAAGTTGCCCGGTAGGCGCCCTCTCGGAGAAGGACGACCGGGATGCTGCCTGGGAGCTTTTGAACTTCAGAAAGCAGGGAAAGCGGATTGTGACCCAGGTGGCACCCGCGGTGAGAGCGTCCTGGGGCGAAGCGCTCGGCCTTCCCCGGAGCATCGCCACCCCGGGAAGGCTCGTGGCCGCGTTGAAGCACCTAGGCTTTGACCTGGTGTTTGATACCTGTTTTGCTGCGGATGTCACAGTCATGGAAGAGGCGGCGGAGCTCCTTCGCAGAATAGGTGTGGTGGACGGTCAGCGATCGCACGGTGGTTCGAATGGCCGCCGAATGCCGATGTTTACGTCCTGTTGCCCGGCCTGGGTCAGGTTCCTCGGAGCGGAATATCCCGAGTTCCTTCCGTGCCTGTCCAGTGCCAAATCTCCCCAGCAGATTTTCGGTGCCCTTGCCAAGACTTACTGGGCGCAGAGCATGGGCATCGGGGCCGGGGATGTAAAAGTCCTTTCGCTGATGCCGTGCACCGCCAAGAAATACGAAGCATCCCTCGACGTGATGAACTCCAGCGGCTTTCGGGATGTGGACCTGACGCTCACAACCAGGGAAATATGTTCGCTCATCATGGAAGAAGGCGTGAGGGTAGAGAATCTCCCCGAGATGGACTTTGACGCTCCTCTGGGACTGGCGTCCGGGGCCGGTGTGATCTTCGGAAGCACCGGAGGCGTGATGGAAGCCGCTCTGAGGACGGCATATTACCTGGCCACCGGGAAGAATCCTCCTCTGGACGCATTCAGAGTCGTACGCGGTACAGGGGGCAGGAGGGAAGCAGAGTTTGATATCGCAGGGAAGACTCTGAGAGTTGCAGTCGTGCACGGTCTGGGGAACGCCAGGACGCTTTTGGAAGACATCAAGGCGAAGCGCGCCGCTTATGACTTCGTCGAAGTGATGGCGTGCCCCGGAGGATGCGCCGGCGGAGGCGGCCAGCCGTATGCGCAGGGATTCGAATACAATCCCGAGGCCAGATTCAGGGCCGAGATCCTTTACCGTATCGATGACGAGGCGGCGGTCAGGTTCGCCCACGAGAACCCGGCTGTAGTGGAGCTTTACGATAAGTTCCTCAAGACTCCCGGAGGAGAAATTTCCGAAAAACTCCTCCATACCGATCAAAGGTCATGGGGTATACAGGCCAGATCCAGGAGGGTCCTGGCTGTAGCTGCCACGTAATCTGCGGAGCTCTTGCGGTCCGGACGCGGATGTTGCGGATAGGTCCCGCCTGCACCGCGACTTTCCGAGGCGGTGCGTTAAGTGCGTCGGAAACCGGAATCCGTGTGTTCAGACCCTCGAGGAATCGGCAGCCCGAGGCGCCATGCGCCTTTATACGCGCACGATGGTAACTTTTTTCCCGAGGGCCTCGAGAATTCTGCTGATCTCCTCGATCATTTTCGGCTTGAGTTGAAGGGTTACGGGCAGATCGGGACTCTGGTGTGCCGGGTTGATCGCTGAACCCAGCAGGATGAGGATGTCGTCTGATTCCAGCAGTAAGCTGGTGAGCCGGGAAGCCCCGTCAGCCTGGTACACGAATTCGCTGCGTGGGAGCCCTTGTCTGAGGTACGACAGAGTCCTCTCCAGTGTGAGAGTGCCTTCCGTCACCAGATCGATGCCTTCGATGAATCCGGTGGGAGGCACTCCTTTTTTCATCGATGCGAGGTTCACCGTAAGTTCGCGTCCTAGTTCTCTTGCCACTACCTGGCTGGTCGATCCGCCGCACACGACCTTTTTGCCCGGAGATTCCATGAGGTAACGCACAACCTGCGCGTCGTTCTCCCTCTTCTTGGGGAGACCAACCATCATCGTCAGGAACCGGGGCCGCCTGGATTTGATGACGACGATCGCCGCGTCGTCCCCGGGCTTGCCTTGATAAAGCCGGCGCGTGACCTCGGCCAGGTCGTCGGCGGCCTCCTGAGCTGTGACGAAAGCCGGGACCGTCCTGGATAAGTACTGTCCCACCCGTTCCCAGGACCATCCCAGGTTCCACACGTTCCCGAGGCCCGCATGGATCACCCCGTCCGTCACCATAACCACCCACGAGTCTGGCTCCAGATTGAACCTGGCCTCGCTTATCGTGCGGCCGCTTACCGTGCGCCTGGACCTCTCGAGGGGAAGGAGCTCTCGACCCTTTCCGAAGAAGGCGGGAGGATTGTCGTACTCGGCGAGATATGCGTCTCCCGATTCGGATGCCCGAAGCACACTGAAAGTGGAATAGGCGATCTTCCTGACTTCGCATACCGGCAGGGTCCTGGCCAGGCAATCGACGACTTCGTCGAGGTCGCACTTGTATTTCAGCATGCCGACCGACAGCTTGGCCGTGAGGCCCGACAAGATGTTAGCTTTAACGCCGCTTCCCAAACCGTCGGACAAGGCCACTATAAGCGAAGAACCTTCCCTGACCACCTCCACCGAGTCGCCAGGTAGGTCTTCTCCGTGCTTTGCGAGGACCGCAAAGCCCACGTCGAGCTTAACCGATCCCGCGGGCGCCTCCTTACACCTCACCGCGGCCAATGCCATCTATTTCCGCGCTCCTTTCCTTGCCCATCCTCGGCCCGTCCTCGGGCGGAGGGAAACCGCGCTCTGCGCTGCCATTTTTGATGGAAAGTTAAAGCTCCCGAATTTGTTGGCCGTGCGCATACACAAAAGATATTGCCGACGATCTTCTAAAGTGTCAGAAGTAGGACTCGAGATACCCCGGCAGTTCTCCCTCGGCGAGCACTCTTTTGTGCTGAGCCGTATTCTGTGCCGAGCCGTATTCTGTACCGAGCCCTACCAGTCTTCCGACCACAGTGTTTATTTCTCGGAATCATCTTCCGGTTGCTTGATAAGCTTTAGGAGCTGGGTCAGTGAACCCCTGGTCTCCGCAACCGTTTCCCCGAGCAGCCCGGCGATCTTCTGAACCACGGTCATCTGGCGGTCGATGACCTGTTCGACCCGCCTGGCGGTTTCCTCTCGAACCCGCCTCAGCTCTTCGGACTCCTGATGTTCCCGGGTTCTGTCGGTGAAGATCGCGACTACCACCCGCTGAGCCGGTTCCCAGAACGAAGTGATTTCAACGAACCTCGAGTTCAGTTCCCCGGTGGTGCGGATCGCCTTGTCCCCGTTGGTCCAAACCTTGAGGAAGAGGTCGTCCCCGAGTACCCTTCTGGCATCCTGCTTGAGCGCCTCTTTTCTTGATATGCCCAGTAGGGTTTCAGCTGCCGGGTTCAGGTCCAGGATGCCTCCGTCTTCGGCCATGACGACTATCCCGTTAGGCACGGATTCGACGACCAGCGTTGCCATGGACTCGGCCTTCTCACGCATGAACGGAATACACAGCGTGGGGTCGGCAAGACCTCTGTAACAAGCCTTGGCTTTCTCGCGGCAGCTGGGAAATCCGCATGCACCGCAATTGAGTTCGTCTTCCGGTCGCACCTTCCCGGTTATCGCCAGTATCCTGCGGATTTCCTCTTCTGGTACGTCATCCAGATGAGGCTTCCTGTTTCGAAAGGACGCCCGGGTTAGCCCGAAGACGTCCTCTTCGGCTTCCAGCTGAGCGTCCAGGGCCGGCGGGGTTTCGACGCCTCCTGATGCGTAATACTCTATGAGCTTTCTTCGCCTGGATACGAGGTCGAGGCCATTTTCGACTGCCGGACCCGCGAGGCAGCCGCCGGCGCATGCCATCATTTCAACGAGATCCGGTCCGGGTTCGCCCTTAACGAAGTGCCTGAGAGCGTCCATGCAGCGATCCATACCCGACACCAGAGCAACTCGGGGAGACATCCAGTCCTCAACGATTCGGGCGGAGCTTAAGAGGCCGCCCTCGGCGGGGAAGAGACGCGCCCGGCCCGGCACCGGGGGATCGAAAGGTTCCTTAGGGAGGGAGTCGAATTCGATGCCAAGGCTGGTTGCCCAGTCGAGGACCTCACGGTACGTCAGGACAACATCTACGGCGTCCATATTTTCGCTCCGGCGGATCTCATCTTTCTTTGCCACGCAGGGCCCGATGAAGACCACACGGGCGCCGGGATGCATCGCCTTCAGATACCGCCCCATGACGATCATCGGGGAAGCTACGGGGGCGAGATACGGGATAACTTCGGGGAAGTGTTTCTCCACCAGATTGACAACTGCGGGGCATGCCGTGGCGATGACTTTCCGGCCGTTGCGCTGGAAGAAGCGGGCGTGAGCTCGGGCTACGACCTCGGCACCGAAGGCAGTCTCGCACACGGCGGAAAAACCGAGCTTCCTGAGAAGAGCAGGGAACACCGTGGCGTCGTCGAAGGGCAGTGAAGCTATAAACGACGGCGCGACCTCGGCTATCACCGGTCCTCGTTTTAAGAGAGCCTTAACGAACCCGGTGTCATCCGACGGACGTTTCGCCTTTTGCGGGCACACGGTGACGCACTTGCCGCAGAACACGCAGATTTCCTCTTCGACGGTTAGATAGAGGTCCTTCTCAGTTTCTCCTTTGTTGACCCTTATGGCTTTCACCGGGCATTCTCTAAGACACTTGTAACAGTCCCTGCACCTTGCTTTTATCGTTTCTATGACGGGCATCCTATCCGCTCCTTAAACCGCTTAAACCACCGAAAGTAGCTCATCCAGAAAAGTAGCTCATCGAGAGGAGTGGGTTCCCGCCGGAAGGTTACGGAGACACCGCTTGTCTGACGAACTCATCGAAAATCCTTGGTACATCCGAAGCTCGAATCCCCGTGAAATAGCGGTCGCCTATTCTGACCGTAACACCTTCCTGGCACTTGCCCATGCAGAAACTCCCCTTGATGTCGACCTTACCAGGTGGGAGCGATTCGGCGAGTTTCTGAAATGCCTGTACCACCTCATCGGCGCCCTTCAGAAAGCAGGAGCTTCCCAGGCACACTTCGATGGTGATCACGGAGCCTCCACTCCCCATAGTGAAAACGTTCACTAAGTCCATCGTCATTGTATAGCTGCACCTTATCGCAGTAAACCGTCGGAGAGGGTGACATTTTCACGGGCCAATTTAATGCGTTTTAGGGTGACAAAATCACCGTCCATTGACACCGTCAGAAATGGTGACCCGGCGGACTTGCCGTTATCTTCGGCGTAAAACCGCTTTTCGTAATGTTCGTAATGCCTGTAAGACCCGTGAACACCAGAATACGGGTGGAAAGCCGCGGCTTGCCGTCGCCGGCACCGAGTCTCGCCGTTCGGTCAAGCTTTCGCAACCGCACATCGTTGCGACGGGAAGGGTCGAGCTTCGATGAACAGGAACAGGGGAAACTCCTTTCTCGCCGTGTTTTCCGCTTCAGCTCTCGGCCCGGGCTGGCTTTTCCTGTTTGAAATCCACTCTTCCAGGCGGGTCACACAGAACCCGGAGTTGGTCAGGTGTTTAAAGTACCACTGCAGGGGCCTGTGGAAGGTAATTGTGTATACATCGGGCTGAGCTCCGGGATGCATCTGGATTTTGCACGTCGATTCCGACATGTACCGGTCCAGCCGTCTGTACAGAACCCTCGCTTTCTCATCCCAGCCCCAACTCGACGCACGCGGAATTCTGAAAGCCGGATGGTTGAGGACGATGTATACCGCGCCCGATGGTCGCAGGACCCGCTTCAATTCGATGAAAACGCCTCTAACGTTCTCGATGTTTCCGAGGGCGAGGACCAACGCCGCTTTATCCACGCTTTCCGCGGGGAGAAAGTCGAGATTATCCGCGGAGGAGACTACATATTCGATTTGACCTCTGGTAAAGGCCTCTTCTTTTGGCCGGACGGGTCGAGCGCGGTCGCCGCCACCGGGACTGGAGCGAGGACGGGATTCTCGTTGCGCGTCTTTGGATGGGTGGGAGCTAGACCCGTGGGAGGGTGACTGCCCTTGGCCGGACAGTTCCCGGGCGATGGCGATGAGTTCGGGGGAAATGTCTACGCCGATCGCTTTAGCGGCGAACTTCGCGAATTCCCTGGTAAAAAAGCCCTGGCCGCAAGCGAGGTCGAGAACGATTTCGTGGGGTTTTAGATCCATGAGCCTGAGCAGGTTGGGTAGAATGACTTCTTTCTGGTACGTACCCTCCTCATTCAGAAGGGCATTGTACCAGTGTGCGACGTGTCCCCATGAAGTGTTCTTCCTCTTCATGCATCTAAGCCCTCTCGAAAGAAGATCCTTCGATTTCCCGCAGATCATATGCTGCCACGTCGGTCGATACAAGAGGTACCCGGATTGGAATACCGGCTGCCTGCCCTGGACCGGGAGGTTAGGGCCTTCCTCAACACCGCCACAAGCTGGACTGGTGTCCAGGCTGCCAGGGCCGACTTCGGCGTAACAGGGGATAGGGATGGAAGCGAGACCACGTATTCCAAGAACGACGTGGTCGTAGCTATATTGGACACCGGAATCGACGCCGCTCACGTGGACCTTGACGGCGGAAAAGTGATCGGCTGGTTTGACGCTGTGAACGGCCGAACCACGCCGTACGACGACAACGGTCACGGAACTCACGTTGCCAGCATCGTAGCGGGAACAGGCGAGGGCAATCCCCTTTACAAGGGCGTAGCGCCTGGGGCGGCCCTGGTCGGTATCAAAGTCCTGGATGCGAACGGAAGCGGGACCACCACCGGCATCATCTCGGGCATAGACTGGATGATCCAGAATAAGACCACCTACAACATCCGCGTCGGCAACATGAGTCTCGGATCGGCCACCTCTTCCGATGGAACCGACAGCTTGTCGGTGGCCGTCAACAACGCGGTGAACAACGGCATCATCATGGTCGTGGCCGCGGGTAACTCCGGTCCCGCCACGTACACCATCGGTTCGCCGGCAGCTGCAGCCAACGCCATCACCGTGGGCGCGCTTTACGACCCTGGCGAGAAGGGCTGGGTTCTCGCTGAATTCTCCAGTCGCGGCCCCACCGCCGACGGCAGGATAAAGCCGGACATTTGCACTCCGGGGCGGAACATCACGGCCGCCAAGGCCGGTTCGGTCAACGGTTACGTCACATACAGCGGAACTTCCATGGCGACGCCCTTCATGAGCGGTGTAATCGCGCTCATGCTGGATGCCAACTACGGTCTCACCGATTCGCAGGTCAAGAGCATAATTTACTCGTCCGCGAATGTGAAGGACTTCGGTCCGGCCGGCAAGGACATCGATTTCGGTTACGGCATCAGCCTGTGCTACAACGCCATCAAGCAGGCAGGCGGATACGCGGGAAGCTTTTCTGACGGGCTCACCTTCGGTTACGTCAGCGACAGTCTGCCCGCACGCAGGACCAGCGATTACTGGACGTTTACCGTGACGGATGCCTCCAAGCCCGTGGGGATCACGTTCATAATCCCCAACCATACGAGGCTCATCGACTTCGACATTTACCTGTATGACCCGGCGGGTAATTTGGTGGCGTCGTCTGAGGGAACCAAGAGACAAGAGCAGATACTGATACTGCCAGCCGCTACCGGGACGTATACTCTCGAGGTGTACTCATACCGCGGCTCCGGAGCGTACTGGTTCAACGTGTCGTACAGGTAAGCGATGCTGGTCTGAGTCATCAGCCCGGCGGGAGCGGCGGAAGCTGCTCCCGCCGCGGTTTTCTCGAGGTTCGTGCGGGTTTCCGTGGGAGCTCTAACCGGGTGAGAAGTACTCTCAGCTGGGGACACCAGCGGCATGAATCTGGTACGTCGGTTACATGGTCTTCAGCGGGTACCGGCCACCTTGGCCCACTCGTCCTTCAGAGTCACTATCCGGTTGAAGACGAGCTTTTCCGGGGTGGAATCCGGGTCGACGCAGAAGTACCCTTGCCGCAAGAACTGGTAACGAGTTCCCGGCGGCGCTCCTGCCACGGACGGCTCGATCATACACGATTCCAGTCGTTGCAGCGAATTTGGATTCAGATCGCTCAAGAAGTCCTCGAGCTCATCGGGATTTTCGCTGAGGAACAGGTAGTCGTAGAGACGAACCTCCGCGGGGATGGCGTGAGCTGCGGAAACCCAGTGTAGGGTGACCTTTACCTTTCGGTTAGCGCCGGGGCTGCCGCTCTTCGTATTCGGGTCGTAGCTGCAGTGGAGCTCGATTACCTGGCCCGTGCGTTCGTCTTTGACCACGCGGTCGCACCTGATGATGTACGCGTTTTTGAGACGGACTTCCCGTCCTGGAGCTAGGCGGTAAAACTTCTTGGGCGGGTTCTCCATAAAGTCGTCCTGCTCGATGTAAATGACCTTTGAGAACGGCACGCGTCGCGTTCCCATCTCCGGCTTTTCGGGGTTGTTTTCGGCCTCAAGCCATTCAACCTGGTCATCGGGGTAGTTATCGATGACTACCCGAAGCGGTCGCAGCACGGCCATGACTCTGGGCGCCCGCTTGTTCAGGTCCTCCCTCACGCAATGCTCGAGAAGGGCGATGTCTACGATGCTGTTTCTCTTGGCTACGCCGATGCGCTCGCAGAAATCGCGGATAGCCTCCGGCGTGTAACCTCGTCTTCGAAGGCCCGCGATAGTGGGCATTCGCGGGTCGTCCCATCCCGAGACGTAGCCGCGCTCTACGAGCTGCCTTAGCTTCCGTTTGCTCATGACGGTATGGGTCAAATTCAACCGGGCGAACTCGATTTGCTTGGGCTTGACCGGTCCGAATTTGGAGAAGTCCACGTTTTCTATGAGCCAATCGTAAAGCGGCCGGTGGTCCGCGAATTCCAGCGTACAGATGGAATGGGTTATTTGCTCGATGGCGTCGGACAACGGGTGCGCGAAATCATATGTCGGGTAAATGCACCATTTGTCGCCCGTCCGGTGATGCGGGGCATGGATTATCCTGTAGAGCACAGGATCCCTCATGTTCAGGTTGGGCGATGCCATATCGATCTTCGCTCTGAGCGTGCGTGATCCATTCGGAAACTCACCTGCCCGCATCCGTCGAAAGAGGTCCAGGTTTTCCTCCACGGAGCGGTTGCGATACGGGCTCTCTTTACCGGGCTCAGTGAGCGTACCGCGGTACTCCTTGATTTCCTCGGGACTGAGGTCGCAAACGTAAGCTTTGCCTGCCTTGATGAGCTGAATGGCGAATTCGTAAAGCTCTTCGAAGTAATCCGAGGCGTAGTAGCAACGGTCATCCCAGTCGAATCCGAGCCAGCGGACGTCTTCTTTGATCGACTCTACGTACTTGACATCCTCCTTGGTCGGGTTTGTGTCGTCAAACCTCAAGTTGCAGAGCCCGCCGTTGGCCTGGGCGAGTCCGAAGTTCAAGCATATCGACTTGGCATGACCTATGTGAAGATAGCCGTTGGGCTCCGGCGGGAACCTGGTTCGCACCCGTCCGCCGTATTTGCCCTCTTTTAGATCCTCGGTGATGATGTCCTGGATGAAGTTTTCTGGCATTGAAGAGCCACCCCGTCAGCGGTGATGAATTCGACCCGTCTAGCGTTGCTGCCGGGCCCGCCACCCTAGCCTGCTCGCTCTCTCCGACTCCGCGCCATGCCTGCCCCGCGTACCCGGCTGCAATGTCGTCCGAAGGCGCAATCCGACTCGGTCCAATTAAACTGCATCAATTATAGCAAAAGCAACCCGGCGAGGTGAGCGTGCAAGTGTTCCATGGGGTCGGGTGTACCGGCTCTAGATTAGAAACTGTGGGACTCCCCATCCGAAGCAATAAAACCACCTGGGGTAGGGTGAGGTAGGAGACCGTTATTTCAAGGACGGGCAGGCAGATTCATCGCTAGCGCCAGGGTCTCTCCTCGAGTCGGGGAGGAAAGATTCCCTCGTGTAGAACTTTGCCGGATTTGTCGTATACGACGGCTTTGTCGGGCCAGTAATTTCCCCAGTTGTGAGGCCCCGTCCACCAGAAGCCGTTCTTTATGACACAGCTGAACTCTTCGCCATCGTCACGCACGAGTACTACCTTTGCCGCTCGCGGGTCTACCGCCCAGCCGGCAGCGTAGATTCCAATTTCACCTCCGGGGGTGATCTCGCCTCCGAAGTCCGAACCCGTAATCGTGGGCCCCGAGCTCTCGGTCAACAACGGATAGCAGCCAACAGTCCCCGACCAAGCAGACTGGCCGTCTTCGCGAACCTCTCGAAGGTGTCCCCACACATAGTAAGTCAGGTCTGGTCGAAAAAGCGTAGTGGGATGGCGTGGGTTTCCCCTGCATGTTGCGACTACGAATAAGCCGTTTTCGTGCTCGTCCAGAACGTACCACGCGAAGTCCTTGACCGACGTGAACGTCCGCTCAAGGGCCTCTTCAACGCGCTTCTTTACACCTTCGGGGATTTGACCTTCCTCGATAGGAACGGGCTTGAACTGCCGAACGCATCCGAGGAAACAACCAGCCATCGTTAGAAGGGTGAGCAAGACAACTAGAACCGCCAACTTACTGCGTCCGGGCATCTGGGCATCAACCCCCTTTGGATAATCTATTCTGTACCGCCCGGTAACTCCAGTCTCTTGATGCAGTCAACTGGCTATTGCTGCAATGACTGCTAACCTCGTTTCCCAGGAGCTGCAGGTAGTAAGATGACGCTTGTAGGTCGAGAGCCGTTGATGTGGGGCCAGTCTTTGACCCAGACCCGGGAACAGCGTAGTCAGTGTATCACTCATCCTAAAGGTCCAATGTAACAATCCTCTGTGGTACCTCAAGGATGAGAACACCACTCGCTCCCTCCCGTGGTAAGTCTTATACTTCCAGGTCAACTATAGATGACTTCCTCCGTTACCGTCAATGTCCTGGCGACCGGTCCGTCTATGTTAGTTGGACACCGCTATGCCTGAGGTGCCCGCGGGCAAAAAAGACACGTTTTGCCGCGGCCGAGACCGCTTCAAACACGGAGGGTTGGGCGCGGGCGGAGAAATTCAAGGAGTAAACCACCTGATGATAGCTACCTCAGGCCGGGAAAACAGTCTCACAGGCAGTCTTGATGTTCCGAGACCTCTGGTGATGAACATCGCAGTAGACCCGCTGCGATACACTCCTTCTACGTATCTCGGTGGGAAACCTTGCCCGGGGACAAAAACCGCACCTAATCCAGGGATTTTTATTTGGCCGCCGTGGGTGTGGCCAGCCAGCACAAGATCGAAATCGTGTCTCGAAGCGAGTTCGAGAACAGAACCGGATGTGAACCGGGGTTTTTGCGAAGTCGCCACTTCCTTGCTACAGCTATCCCATGTATCTTTGAATTGTGCTACGGCTTGACTGCCGAAGGTTGGAGCATGACAGAGAAGGATCGATAGCTCGCCTTCGCTGGCCCCGTGGCCGGTCAAAAGTTCAGGATCCGGAGTGCCCAGATAGGGATCGTCCAGGCCTACGATGGAGACGCGCTTGCCTTTCTTACTCAAACTAACTTTCTTGTTATCGAGGATTGTCACGCCGTACTTGGACAACGAGGCATACAGTTCCCGAGTTACCGGAGCTATCTTGTCGTGATTTCCAGGGACGAAAAACCTCGGTGCTTCCGGCAGGCATTCGAGCAAGGAGTTTAGAGGTTCTATAGAATTGGTATGTTCATCGACGAGGTCGCCGGTGAGAACCACCAGGTCGACCTTCTTTCCGGCAATTAGCTTCCTGACGTACTCCTGGTTCTTGCCGAAGAGTTTTCCGTGAAGGTCTGCAAGATGACGACAGGCTCGCTCGAACCCTCCGGCTGGCCGACGTCGATGACGCTCAACAGCGGCCACTTGGTTTCCCGGAACACCAGGAAGAAGCTAACCAGAGCCAAAACGACCAGACCAATGCAACAATATCCCAATCCCAGAACTCCTCACATCTAATGATGGGCGGTACTAGCTTCCTGCTCAGGAGTATCCCACAATACAGGTATGTCCGGCTACCCTCTCACTCTATTGACAGGATGTCCATATGTACGGACAATAGGACTGAGGAGGTCTCCATCTGCCTGTCTCGGCACGAATCTGGTTCGCGTTTACGTTGTCCTGGGTCGAGCCACGGTTTCGGACCCGGACTGGCAGCTGGAGTCCGAGAAAACAATGAGATTCAAGGAGGGTAACCATGGCCAGGCGCATAGCTTTAATTGGCTCAAGCGGCGGAAACCTCTACAATATGGGAGGTAAGGATCCGGTCAACCTCATAGACGAGGTGGTAAGGCAAGCTTCCGCCGCGCAAATCGAGGTTTCGGACGTCTTGTTCATAGCTGCCAAGGCATCGATGGATCAGGTGAAGCCTGATACCCCAGCAGCAATCTACGTGTTGGAAGATGGGACGCCTAAGGTTGCTTTCGAGGGGCCTCTTGAGCAGGTCAACGAGAAAGCCAAGGAAATGGACGCTGACATCGCTAAGAAGATCAGCGCTGGAGAGATTGACGGGTTATTCCTCGTAAGCTGTGACCCGGATGGCGTCAACCGGGAGAGCCTCAAAGCAGCTGCAGAGCAACACCTCGTAGTTGTTGGTACGGGCGGTACCTCGATGGCCAAGGCCCAGTCTATGGGGATAACGGTGATCTCGGTATCGGGGACTACCGGTACCACCAACAGGACAAGGGCGATCGCGGGTATTTCCGCTTTGGCCAAGCACTGGGGTCTTAAGTACCGGCCGGTGATAGGCAAGGCCTCAGCTCCGGGGGCGGCCTCTGGGAGTCCCTGGCAACGTGTGAACTTCCGCGGGATCATGATGGCTTCGTTGCCCGGCTTCATCGCGATGGCGTTGACCCTTGCGATTGGAAAGATCCCGGGACTTGGCGTGTTCAGCACGATCTTCGATACGATGATCGCCGCGCTGCCCGTTATCGTCGCGGCGGTAGCTGCAAAACAAGTGTCCGGGATGGACGAAGTGGCTATCGTGGCAGGAGTGGTCGCCGGTACCCTCTCGGCAAAGGGAGGCATCATAGGCGGAATCATCGGCGGCGTTCTCGCGGGTATTCTGGTTCCGTATTTGCTAACTCTGTCTCTCAACTGGCGTTTTCCGGCTACAACTGCGAATATAGTCGCCGGTGGGATTTCGGGTTTAGCTTCCGGCTTGGTCGTGTACTTCCTCATAGCGCCACTGGCTCTTTGGGCTGGAAATGGCATCAGAACGCTAATCGATACTCTTGTTGGACTCAACTCGGTGCTGGCAGGGGCGGTGGCTGGTCTTCTGATTTGGCCGGCCATAATGGGAGGGGTTTACCATGCGGCAATCCTTCCCATCGTGCTCCTGGAGATGGAGAAGACGGGCTCGAGTTTCTTGGGTGCTATCGACATGACCGGTCTCGTCATGGTGTCCGCCGGGATAACTCTGGCGAACGTGCTTTACCCGAGGACGAAGGATGAAGCTACGGTGGCATTGCCCGGATTCATGGTCAACGTCGGGTTCGGCACTTTCGTCGAGGCAGCTTATCCCTTCATGTTCTCGGACAGGCTCGTGTTCGGCGGAGCTTTGCTCTCGGCGGCGTTGTCCGGCGCGTTTGTGGGTGCCTTTAACGTGAGAGGCACCGCGTATGTGCCATCGATTGTGGCGCCGGCGATGTCCAATAATCCCATCGGTTTTCTGGTGTCGATGTTGGTGGCGATGGGCTCTGCCTTCCTCTTGACGCTCGCAGCCAACAAGAGGGCGAGGATGCGCCAACGCTCATGAAATCGTCAGTCTCTAAAACGGCGAGTCTAGAACCGTGAGTTTAAAACGGAGGTCTCTTCAATGATTAAGGGAGACATGAAGCGCAAGCGGGAGATGGCATTGGCCAAGGTCTCGGCGGCAATAAAGATGCACGGAGGAACCACGCTCCTTGCAACGGGCATTACAGGCGACGACGCCAGGCTTGCCAAGGCTGCGGTGGAAGCTGGAGCGCGCATGCTCGAGCCGAATCACCCTGCGGTTGCTCTAGCTCGAGGCTACAAGGGCGTGACGAACATGCACGACGCTGAGGCCATCAGGCATGAGATATCCATCGAGCAGATGGCCGAGGTCACTCGCGGGGTTCGGAACGTCGTGGGCCCGGATATATTCATCACCGTGGGGATACCCGGAGGCTTTGC
>JADBKE010000016.1 GCA_014896535.1 Candidatus Fermentithermobacillaceae bacterium | reverse complement strand
AGGCTAAGGTCCGAAGTTTGCGAATGGACCAACGCGAAGCTTGGCCTGGCGGTACAGGGCGGCAGCCATGGGCGTGCCGTTCATACCCGCCAGGATCATGTTCGGTACCGATACGGCGAAATACAGCGCTGCCAAGGCGATAACCTGCCCGTTTACAGGAAAGAAGCTGCTGGCTCTTCCCGCCCTGTATCCGGATGTGGCCATCATCCACGTGCATAGGGCCGACAAATACGGAAACGCGCAGATAGACGGCATATCCGTTTCGGACCTGGACCTGGCCAGGGCTTCCAAAAAAGTGATACTGACTACCGAGAGGATCGTGTCGGAAGACATCATAAGGGGAGACCCGACTCGAACGGCCATTCCATATTTCTGCGTGGATGCCGTCTGCGAAGTGCGGTACGGGAGCTACCCCGGCAACATGCCTTACGAGTACTTCTCCGACGAGGAACACCTCAAGGAATGGCTCGCAGCCGACTCCAATCCCGAGACGCTCAAGCCTTTCCTCGAGAAGTACATCTACGGAACCAAGGACTTCTGGGAATACCTCGAGCTTTGCGGCGGAGAACGGCGAATGGAAGAACTCAGGCGCCTTGAGTTCCTCGAGGACGGTCCGGGGGCGTCTTGAGGGAAAAGGCGTCCCAGAACGACGTTCCGGGGAAGGACATTTCATGAACGGGAGGGAAATCTCGTGGTCTACAACGCGATGGAACTCATGATCTGCCTGGCCGCGAGGGCGCTGGAAGACGGTTCCACAGTGGTTGTGGGGACGGGCGCACCGTGCGCCGCGGCAATGCTAGCTCAGAAGACGCATGCGCCGAACCTCATGATCTTGTTTGAGGCCGGCGGCGTGGGTCCGATTCTGCCCACCATGCCGATTTCCGTGGGGGATTCGAGAACCTTCCACAAAGCGATCATGGCCTCGAGCATGCCCGACGTGATGGAAGCGTGCCAGCGAGGGATGATAGACTACTGTTTTCTCGGCGGCGCCCAGATAGACATGTACGGCAACATCAACTCGACGGTAATAGGGGACTTCCACAGGCCCAAAGTGCGGTTTCCGGGCTCGGGCGGAGCCAACGACCTGGCCTCTCTGTGCTGGCGGACGATGGTCATCACTCCGCATGACCCCAGGCGGTTCGTGGAGAAGGTGGATTTCATCACGACGCCCGGTTACCTGACTGGAAAGGGTGCCAGGGAAGCTGCGGGGTTGCCGCCGGGTACGGGACCGTACAAGATAATTACCAATTTGTGCGTGATGGGATTCGACGACGAAACCAAGAGGATGATGGTGGAGTCCATCCATCCCGGTGTTTCCCGGGAGGATATCGTGAAGAACACCGGTTTTGAACTGCTGTGGGCTGAGAAAGTCGCTACGTCGGAGCCGCCGACCGAGGAGGAATTGAGAATACTGCGGGAAGAAGTTGATCCCATGCGGTACATCATCGGCAGGCAGGCGGCATGAGCGAGGTCACATGAAGGGAGGAGAAACGCTGTGAGGCGAGCGGTGATCACGAGCGCCGTCAGGACGGCTATCGGGACGTTTGGAGGAGCCCTCTCCGCAATTCCTGCTGCGGAGCTGGGAGCGGTCGTCATCAGGGAAGCTCTGAAGAGATCGAAAGTGGAGCCGGGGATGGTTGACGAGGTCCTGATGGGAAACGTCCTTCAGGCAGGCCAGGGTATGAATGTGGCGCGGCAGGCGGCGCTAAAGGCCGGTCTTCCTGTGGAAGTCCCCTGCACAACCGTGAACAAGGTCTGCGGGTCCGGCTTGAAGTCGGTAATCCTCGCTGCCCAAGCCATCGCCTGCGGCGACGCGGACATCGTCGTGGCGGGCGGAACCGAGAACATGGACATGGCCCCGTATCTCATATCCAAAGGTCGATACGGCTACAGAATGGGCCATGGAGAGCTCACGGACTGCATGATCAAAGACGGCCTGTGGTGCGTATTCACCGATGCTCATATGGGTATGACGGCCGAGATAGTCGCGGAGAGATGGGGCATAACCAGGGAGATGCAGGATGAATACGCCGCGATGAGCCAGAACCGGGCGGAGGCCGCCATCAAATCCGGCAGGTTCAAGGATGAGATCGTGCCCGTGGAGATACCGCAGAAGAAGGGACCCCCGGTTGTATTCGAACAAGACGAGCATCCTCGCTTCGGAACCACCGTGGAAAAGCTTTCCCAGCTCAAGCCCGCTTTCAAGAAAGACGGCACGGTCACCGCGGGCAATGCTTCGGGGATCAACGATGGTGCGGCAGCGCTTGTGCTGATGTCGGAGGAGCGGGCTGCCAGGTTAGGGCTGGAGCCCATGGCTTCCATTGTCGCCTATGCGTCCGCCGGCGTCAGCCCCGAGATCATGGGGATCGCGCCTGCGCCGGCCACCAGGAAAGCCCTCGCCAAGGTCGGGTGGAAGTTGGAGGACATCGATCTCCTGGAGGTTAACGAGGCGTTCGCCGCAACCAGTCTGGCGGTGGGAAAGGAGCTCGGCTGGGACGTGGAAAGGGTCAACGTAAACGGCGGAGCCATCGCCCTCGGCCATCCCATAGGGGCAAGCGGAGCCAGGATTCTGGTGACGCTTCTCCACGAGATGATGAAGCGAGGTGCAAAGAAAGGTCTCGCTTCGTTGTGCATCGGTGGAGGAATGGGAATGACTCTCATAGTAGAGAGATAAAAGAGGCCTTTTAAAACACGACTTCCGGCGCGGACCCCAAGCTTGCGCCGGTTGTCGTCGTTTCCTGGGGCCAAACCGCCTGGAAGGCCTTGGCTTTGGGGCGGTCCCCGGGCGCCGCGGGCAAAGGAGGTCGCGATTTGCGGCGGCCAGGCGCGGGAAAGCCGTCTTTTCGACCGACCGGTTCTGCTCGCGAGGCCTCACCATCCTTGAGGGGGCGAGAGTTGTGAAGTCCATAGTCCTTGCTGCCGGAAAGGGAACGCGTCTGCGGCCGTTGACCTACACCACCGCAAAGCACCTTCTGCCTGTCGCCAACAGGCCCATCATTTTCTTCGTGATAGATCAGATAGCTAGGTCAGGCATCACTGACATCGGACTCGTGATATCGCCGGAAACGGGGGAGCTTGTGAAGAATGCAGTGGGCGACGGCTCGAGGTGGGGAGCGAAGATCACGTACATAATCCAGGAAAAGCCGCTGGGTCTCGCCCACGCGGTGATGACGGCCAGGGAGTTTCTGGGTGAAGATAGGTTTCTCATGTTTCTGGGGGATAACCTCATCGAGGGCGACCTTTCTGAGATGGTGCGGGAGTTTGAGAACAGCCCTTCGGCAGCGTCAATCCTTCTCAAGGAGGTATCCGATCCACGCCAGTTCGGTGTAGCGGTGCTGGATGAGCGGAACCATCTGGTGAGACTGGTTGAAAAGCCGAAAGATCCGCCGAGCAATCTCGCCGTGGTCGGCGTGTACATGTTCTCCCCCGAGGTCCACGAGGCCATATCCAGGATCAAGCCTTCGTTTAGGGGGGAGCTTGAGATCACCGACGCCATACAGGAGCTCTTGAACATGGGCAAGACGGTGGAGGCCCGTATACTCGAGGGTTGGTGGCTGGACACCGGAAAGAAGGACGACATCCTCGAGGCAAACAGGGTGGTTCTGGACGAGTTCGCTAAGCGTTCGATCTTAGGGACCGTATGCGAAGAAAGCAGGATAACCGGCAGGGTGGAAGTGGATAAGGGTGCCAAGGTGGTTCGCAGCGTCATCAGGGGACCCGCCGTCATCGGCCAGGAAGCCGTGGTCGAAGACTGCTTCATAGGTCCGTTCACCGCCATCGGTCACGGGAGCGTGCTCAAGAACGTGACGGTGGAGCACTCGGTAATCCTCGAGAACTGCCGTGTATCTGACGTCGGGAGGATCGAGGACAGCCTCATCGGTAGAAACGCGAAGGTTTCAAAGGCCAGCGACGGGCGTCAGTGCCTCCGGCTGTTTATAGGGGACGATTCGGAGGTAGTGGTGTAAGGGGTTGTCCGCCGTTTTCCCGGCGGGTAGGATTTCCGCGTTTTTTGACAACCGGCCCGCAATTCGCACGCCGAGTCGTGACCGGTGACGGTATTCCTTGGGCGTAGAAATCCGTGCTGCCAAGCCGGCCGTCAGTGGAGCTCGGAACGTGTGAGATCAAGACGGAGCGGAGGCAATCTCTGTTGCTCACTCTTGCTGCTGTTTTGCCTCTTCAAGCCATCTCTGAATCATCGATTCCGAAGGGATCTTGCCTTCAATCTTTTTCACGCCGTTGACGAACACCGCAGGTGTCGCCATCACTCCGCGATCGGCGATCTGCTTGAGGTCGGTGATCTTCACGATATCCGCCTTGATGCCGAGCTTCCGTACGACATCAGCCACGAGTGATTCGGTCTTCTGGCATCTCGGGCAGCCAGGGCCCATGATTTCGATCTTCATCTCGGTTCCCCCTTTGTCGTTTTCGTTGTAAATTTGAGCGAGTCTCTCGACCGTTTTCGGCGGTTCGACCACCGTCGGCGGTACTCCCATTTGCTGTACCCGAAGCTGGTTTCTCGAACACCGGTCGGTCGGCCTACATCGTAATACACCGCCCACCAGCTCTCCTCTGCGACTGTACTCTGTGATTAGGCTACGTTCTTGCAGAACAACCCGTCAACGAGGAGCCAGGCAGGTTTGCAGGCGCGCGAACGCCTTCATCCCCTTAAACCATGGTCGGGCAGGAAAACACGCCGGCAACCAGCGCTCCGAACAGCATGCCAGTCAGCGCAGCCATAATGACCACGAGGGTTATATATGTCGTCGCCTTCTTCGCGCCCAAAGTTGTCCCGAGCACTATCATACTGGGCAGACTCAACGCCGGTCCCGCCAATAGCAGGGCGAGGGCAGGTCCTTGACCCATGCCCGAGCCCAGTAAGCCCTGGATTATCGGGATCTCGGTGAGGGTAGCGAAGTACATGAGAGCACCCGACACAGATGCCGCGAGATTGGCCCATACCGAATTGCCTCCCAGAAGTCGCGTCACCCATGTGGAGGGAATGAGCCCGGCGTCGGTGCCCGGTCTTCCCATCAGCACGCCCGCGACGAACACGCCTCCCAGCAGCAACGGGAGGATGCGTTTGGCGAAATCCCATGTGGAATCCAGCCATGATCCCAGCTCTTCTGGCTCGAACCAGTTCTTGAGCATGTACGCAAGGAGCAGGAGGAGGCCGCCCACCAGGTACCATTTAATCGCGAAGATAGCGTGAAAGAAGCCGAGGTCCTCCGGCGGACGCCCCCATGCGGCAAATACCAGGATCAAGATAAGGACCGCAAAGTACGCCGTGGTTTGCCCGAGGGTTCTTCGGGGAGCCTCCGTGGACATCGTCTCAAAGCTCTTCTGCCTTTGTGTTTCTTCGCTCCGGAAGATGAACGCCATCAAAAGTCCAATGACTATGGAAAACAGAACGGCTCCCACCGCCCTCGCGAGCCCTATCTGCCACCCGAGAACGCGGGCGGTCATGATTATGGCCAGCACGTTGATGGCAGGCCCCGAGTAGAGGAAAGCGGAGGCAGGCCCAAGCCCGGCTCCTCTACGATAGATCCCCATGAACAGAGGCAAAACGGTGCAAGAGCACACCGCGAGGATCGCGCCGGAAACCGATGCCACGGCGTAAGCCACCCATTGCTTTGCTTCTCTTCCCAGGTACCGGATGACGGACTGCTGCGATATGAAGTTCTGCATCGCTCCGGCTATGAAGAAGGCCGGCACCAGGCAGAACAGTACGTGCTCGCGAGCGTACTCCTGAACCATGTATAGCCCTTCCAAGATCGCGCCTTGGACCCTGGTGCTTCCCAAAGGTAGGTAGTAAATCAGTATGAATACCCCGATGATAATCAAGAGCTTTGTGCTTTCCTTCATCCGTTCACTTCCTCATCATGTTCCTGCGGACACCTGTACTCTACATGCTGTCCACGGGATCTGGAGCACCGGCGTCTGATGGCCTACCCAGCGTACACGTAAAACACCGGTGAGCATCGCGTGTTAACGCTACTTGCTCGATACACTTCATGAACGAGTAAACACATTCCATATTCAGCCGGTAGATGACGTTCAATCCCTCCTTCGTGCTTGTCACGATTCCGGCAGCTTTGAGGATGGAGAGGTGCTTGGAAATGGTGGACTGGTCGAACCGTGAGCGCTGGACGAGTTCACAAACGCACTTTGCACCTTCTTCCCCCAGCACTCTGATGAGCTCGAGCCGGGTCGGGTGTGCAAGTGCCTTGAATACACGAACCTGGAACTCCTGTATCTCATTGAGCACGTCTTTTTCACTTCCCCCAACGTGTCTGACTATATTCGAATATAGCAATATAGTCAAGCCCAATACTCCGCGCCGTTCGGGTCAGCAACGGGGGCAATCGGTTGTTGTGTTAAGAGCGTGGATGGGGCGCTTCGACTTTCCTCTCCACGAGCAAGCCGATAGCCACCGCTGCCGCAAGCGTGAGCCCAAGACGCCAGAGGGCGAAAGGAAGTCCCAGAAACCTGATCTCCACTGCCACCAGGGGGATCTCCGCAGCAGCCTTTACGGTTAGAAACGTAACGACGTTTGAGACGCGGGCACCCTTAGCCAGCAAAGCGGCGGCAACTGGGAATGCTGCATAAAGGGGACCACCCAATGTCGAACCGAGGAACATCGAGACGAGTGCACCTTTGATGCCTGAACCCCGGCCCATGTAACGCTCGATGACCTCCCTCGGCACCCATACGTTGAGGAGCCCGAGGAGCAGAAACACGGGCGGCAAGATCAGCAGCATTTCCTTGAACACGTTCATTGCGATGGCGGTGGACTTGGTGCCAGCCGATGGCGAGAAGCACCACAGCGCTACGTTGGCGATGATCACCAGGACCACAGATCCGTATTTTTGAGCAGCTTTTTTCAATTCAAGATCGCCTCCATTGTTGCAGCTATAAGGATGGCGAAGACTAAACTCAGCCCGTTTCGCCACAGAGTTATCTTCTTTCCCAACTGCTGAACCTCGACGGGCGCCGTGACTACTCCGACCATGGTCAGCGTGGTGATGAAGGCCGCTATGGTCATGGTGGAAGCGCCCTCCTGGTAAAGCGACCCGGCCAGCGGAAAAGCGATCAGGCCGGGAATTAAAGTTATCGCCCCGATCAGCGCCGCTCCAACGGTTCCCGCGAGCCCTGCCTGGTTACCAAGGTATGTCCGAATCCATTCAGGTGGGATCAAGGCAAGGAGAAGCCCGATGAGTCCCACGACCGTTACCATGAAAGGGGCAGTTCGGACCAGAGTTTTCGCTGCCATCCGCAGCGCTTCACGGGTTCGATCTCTGTTTGCTTTCCACGAGACGATCACCAGGATGATGGAAATCAGATACAGCACAAGACCGTACATGACGCCTACCTCCTCAAGTGCTCTGCCGTCGTTGCTCGTAAAGGGCGAGAAAACGGTCCAGACGGGCTCTCTGAACCTGGATGGCGCGAGCCCAGTTATGCAGCAGCGCTTCCCCGTTTTCCGTCAGTTCGTACACCCTCTTGGGAGGGCCCTGGGAACCTTCTTCCCACGTGGAAACGACCATCCCGTCCTCCTCGAGATTTCTCAGGGTTCGGTAGAGAGTGGCCATATCCGCCGAGCTTCCCTCAAACCCCAGCGTCTTGAGCTTTTCCATCAGCTCATAGCCGTGTGACCGCTGGCCCCACAGGAAGAGAAGTATGGACGGTTCCATGAACTTTTCCATCCGCCCGTGAATACAAGACGAGCCGGACCGGCATTTGTTATTCCTTCCGCACACTGTCACGACGTTACCTCCGTATGGCAGGTAGTTACTTTGTGTATATATGCGCTATGCATATAGTAATACGTCACATACCGAAAAGTCAAGAAGGTGCTTGCGTGGTGTCGAGCCTGCGGCGGTTAAACTGAAGTTACGGAAAACGACCGGATACCTGAAGGAGCTTGAATCGGTGCGGGGAGCTTTATCGCAAATGGGTTGACGCGGTGCTGGAATACCTCGAAAAGCCGGTGCAAGCGGGTGCAAGCCGGTGTGAGCCGCTGTTTGGGAGTTACCGCGGGAAAGCCAGCAGCCGACCGCGCGATGCGGGCCACCGCCCAGCCGGCTGCTCTCCGAATCCTATTTGGCGAGTCCTACGCCGGAACCGCCGGCGTCGACTTTAGATCGGGATTCCATTGAGGGGGCCGGATTCGCGTCCTTGTCCTTTTCAGGTAGCACGAGGTTAAGGACGATACCGACCAAGGTGGCCAGGCCGAGGCCCTTGAGCTCCAAGTAGCTTCCTATGCGGATCACCGCCGGATTGGCGTCACCGAGCACAGACATGATCCCCAGGGTCAGCACGAACGCCGCGATGAGCATGTTGCGGGCGTTCGAGAAGTCGATCTTGCTTTCCGCCATCACCCTCATTCCGATGGAAGCGATCATTCCGAAGAGTATGATCGATATTCCTCCCATGACCGGGGTGGGGATGGTCAGGAGCACCGCGCCGACCTTGCCCACGCACGACATGATGATGGCGACGACCGCGGCAATCCGCAAGACTGAGGGGTCGTAAACTTTGGTTACGGCGAGGACCCCGGTGTTTTCGCTGTACGTCGTATTTGCAGGACCACCGAGGAGGCCGGCGAGGGACGTTGCCAGCCCGTCGCCTGTGAGCGTTCTGTGAAGCCCTGGTTCTGCCACGAAATCCTGGCCTACGGTCGCGCCGACGGTGGTTATGTCGCCCAAGTGCTCAACCATGGTGACGAGCGCGACCGGTACCACGATGGCGAGCGCTTGAGCGGAGAACTTCGGTGCCGTGAAGGCCGGGAGAGAAAACAAGCTCGCGCGCGCCACGGGACCGAGGTCGACCAGCCCGAAAAAGAACGAAGCCACATACCCGAAGACCACACCGGCGAGAATCGGCACCACCCTAAGAAGTCCGCGAGCGAATACCGCTACGACAGCCGTGGAGACCATGGCGATGAGAGCGACTACCCAGTGAGAGCGCGCCATGTCGTAAGCTACCGGCGTCAGCGTCAGTCCTATGGTGATTATGACGGGCCCGATGACCACTGGCGGCAGCAGTTTTTTCATTACCGACGGTCCGAAAAGCGCGACCAGTCCTGCGACGACCACATACACGAGCCCGGCGACTACGATGCCCCCGGTGGCGTATGGCAGGCCGGCGTTGGGGTCAGCAGGGGTCGCGTACATGGCCTTCACCGCCAGTATTGCCGGGATGAAGGCGAAGGAACTGCCGAGGAAGACGGGTACTTTGCCCTTTGTGATGAGGTGGAAGAGGAGCGTGCCGGCACCGGCTGTGAACAGCGCTACCGAGGTGTCCAAACCGGTAACGATGGGGACGAGAACCGTTGCGCCGAACATCGCCAGGGTGTGCTGAAAGCCGAGGAGAAGCCGTTTTGACCAGGTGAGATTCACGCGGATTCCTCCTTAATACCGGGCTCACGGGCCCGGTTTAATTAAGTGCGCTCCGCGATACTCTACACCTTGGACGTGCAGTTGTCCATAACTTTTTTCGCGTTGAGGCCCTTTCTTTACTTGACCCGGTGTCACCTTCCCCAACGCTGCTCAGCCGATAGGACGTGAAATATGGTAGCGAAAACCAAGGACGACGTTCCCGACCGCGGCGATGTAGTATGGCTTCAGTTTGAGCCGCAGGTTGGTGTTAAGACTTCGCGATCCCATCCAAACTGGCAGGCGCTTCCCCGGTAGCTCTCGCAGATATGGACGCTCCCAACCGCACCAAAGGTTTCCCGTATTTCAGGCGCAGCTGGTCCAAGGAACGGCAAAGGACCTCCCACTGATCGGGGCCGGATGACAAAAGCAACGGCTGTCGCGGGTCGTCGGTCTGAAGCCCGCGGGCGAACACGCCGAGGAGCCTCACGGGCTTGGGAAGTTTCATCCGGTCCAGAAGGGACTTGAGCGTCGTGTAAAACGCGTGATCCGTGGATACGGCTTCAGGCAGAGTTACCTCCCTTGTAGACACCGAGAAATCCGAGAACTTCACCTTTATCCCTAGTACTCTTGCCTTGAGGCCGGAACGCCTGAGACGGAAGCCCACATCCTGACAGAGCAAGGCAAGGTGCGGGTAAAGCGAAACTTTTGAGGGTACGTCCTCGGCGAACGTCGTCTCTTCGCTTATGGATTTCACTTCGCGGGAAGGTGCCACGGGCTCATCGTCCTGTCCCTGGCAAAGCGCCAGTATTCGACTGCCTGACTTGCCGAACGTGGATTCAAACCATTCCGGGGGCATTTTCTTCAGGTCGTAAACGGTTCGTATGCCCCATTTGTCAAGCTTAGCGGCGGTTTTGGGGCCTATGCCGGGAATCCGGGACACCGGAAGGCCCTCGAGAAACGCGGCCGCATCGTCTCTACTTATCACGAGAAGGCCGTCGGGCTTGGCAGCGTCGGAAGCGAGTTTGGCCAGGAACTTGCAGTAGGAGACCCCGGCCGTAACCGTGATCCCCAGTTCCTTAACGACATCCCGCTTTATGCAAAGGGCGATTTCCCGCCCGTCTTCGCCGCTCACATCCAGGTACGCTTCGTCGATGGACACCTCCTCTATGAGGGGACTGTACCTCTCAATTATGGAGAACATCGCCCGCGACACCTCGGCGTATCTTTCCATCCTGGGTCGAACGAATATCCCGTGGGGGCACAACCTGTACGCTACGGCCATGGGCATGGCTGACCGGATCCCGAAGGCCCTGGCTTCGTAGGAGCACGTGGAAACGACGCCCCTGCCTTTCGGGTCGTGCCCGACTATCACCGGCTTACCGCGATATTCGGGGTTATCTCTTTGTTCCACCGAGGCGAAGAAGGCGTCGGCGTCCACGTGTATGATGGAACGCTCGACTTCGCGGAGGTTGGTTCCCACGGACATCCACCCGTTCCATTTTAACACCGCCAATCTGCCATGAAATTATCGCTGGCATCGTATCGCCGGCTTGATTTCTCCTTGTCTCCCGGGCAACCCGGCACCGGGCGCAACGGTCCCAGCGATCTGGAATCGTCGTAAGATGGACGGCTCACGTGGGTTTAATTTTTGTGCAAAATTCGCGCGAAAATCCTCTTACATCAGAAGGGTTTCGCGGCTCGACGTCGAATGGTTCCAGCAGTGCAAACGATTGCACATGAGCACGCGGGCGTGGGATAGGGGAACTCCCTAGAAACCGTCCGTGGGCGCGGCGAAAAGCGTTGCGAACGGCCCGGTAAGCACGGAGAACGGTCAGGTGCGCAAAAACAGGTAAGGTGTTCGCGACGAACAGGCATATAAAACGGTCTCCAGGTGCAAGCGTTTGCATAACCCTGAACCGGGAGGGGAGTTACTTGGCTGATGTGAGACTCGAGGGGATAACGAAGACCTTCGGTGAGGTGGTGGCCGTCCAGGATGTGTCACTGGACATAGCGGATGAGGAGTTTCTGGTGCTCGTTGGCCCTTCCGGGTCGGGTAAGTCAACCATCTTGCGGATCATCGCCGGCCTCGAAGTGCAAACCTCAGGGCACGTCTACATCGGTGGGACCCTGGTCGACGATGTTCCGCCAAAGGGCCGAGACATCGCCATGGTTTTCCAGAACTACGCCCTATATCCCCATATGACCGTTTATGAAAACATGGCCTTCGGCCTGAAACTCAACAAAGTCCCGCGGGACGAAATAGACCGGAGGGTTAAAGCTTGCGCCCAGACGCTCGGGATAGCTGACCTCCTCGGGAGAAGGCCGCGGGAGCTTTCCGGCGGTCAGAGGCAGAGGGTGGCGCTGGGGCGAGCTATAGTGAGGCAGCCGAGGGTCTTTCTGATGGACGAACCCCTTTCCAACCTGGACGCGAAACTCAGGGTTCAAATGAGGACGGAACTTCAAAAGCTCCAGAGAAGCTTGAGGACCACGACGGTGTACGTCACTCACGACCAGCTCGAAGCGATGACCATGGGCGACCGGATAGCGGTGCTGAAAGATGGTGTGCTCCAGCAGGTAGATACACCCGACGTCCTGTACGGAAACCCGGTCAACATGTTCGTGGCTGGGTTTATCGGGTCGCCGTCCATGAACATGATTGAGGGACGGCTCGAACAAAGGGAGGAAGGGCTGGTATTTGCCAACGGAAGTCTCACCCTTCCCGTGCCGGACCGCTTAAGGCAGATGCTGTCGCCGAACATAAGCCATCTTCCTTATGAAGTTGTGTTGGGTGTGAGGCCTGAGGATTTAGTCGGAGAATCGGCCTTCCAGGAAGCTCATCCTTCGTGGGTCGTCGATTGCCAGGTGGAGGTCGTGGAGCCGATAGGTTCCGAGGTGTACCTGCACCTCGTGGCGGGGACGGCCTCTTTGACGGCCCGAGTCGCTCCTCACGTCAAGGTGAAAGACGGCATGGCCTGGAGGATCGCCGTTAACATGGAGAAGGTGCACTTCTTCGATGCGAAGACCGAGATGAACCTCGTCAAGCGGTAGTGGGGAGGGAAGAGACAGGTGCCGACGATGAAGGATGTAGCGCGAAGGGCGGGCGTTTCAGTATCCACCGTTTCTAGGGTGATTTCGGGCAGCGACCGGATCAGCGCCGCTACCAAAGAGAGGGTACGAGCGGCCATGAAAGAACTTGGCTTTCACCCCAACGCCATCGCCCGCAGTCTCGCTTCCAAGACCGCCGGTACCATCGGTCTCGTAGTAAGCCGTTCTCCCGAAAACGCCTTTGCCAACTCGTTCTTCCCCGAGGTCATCAGGGGCATCGGATCTGTTCTGAGCAAACACGGGTACTACCTCCTCCTGATAATGACGGATGACCCTGAAGTCGAGCGAGCTCAAACGCTGGCGGCGCTTCGATCCCGGCGGGTGGACGGGGCGATAATCACGAGCTCAAGGGTGTCTGACACGTTGTTCCGCCATCTCGTCGACGAGAAGCAGAAGTTCGTCCTCATAGGCCGGGTTTTGGACGATCTGCCGGTGAGTTATGTGGACAACGACAACGTTAAGGTGGGATACATGGCCACCCGCCACCTCATCGAGGCCGGGTACCGGAGAATCGCCATGATATCGGGAGATCCGCAGTACATCGTATCTCTGGACAGAATCGAGGGATACAAAAAGGCTATTTCGGAGGCGGGGATGGAGTTCAGAAAGGAATACCTGGTCAACGCCGGATTCACGAGGGAAGCGGCTGAAGAGGCCTGCCAAAAGCTCCTCGCCCTCGACCAGCCACCGGATGCCATATTCGCGGCCGACGATACCATGGCTTCGGGCGCGGTCAGGGCTATCTTGAAATCAGGATTGCGTATCCCCGAGGATGTGGGCGTAATCGGGGTCAACGACGATCCCCTTGCTTCGATGATGAGACCCGCTTTGTCCACCGTCCGGATCCCAGTTTTCGAGCTGGGCGTATGGGCGGCACGGATTCTCATGGATTTGCTGAGTGACGGAGAGACGGTTCCCAGGCAGATGGTCCTCCCGGGAACGTTAGTCGTACGGGAGTCTTCATCAACCCGGGGCCTTTTCTCAGCGTGAACGAACCTAACGGGAGTCCGACTGGGCTTGACGCGCGGTTGTCGCAGCTCCCGATGGCGCAAAACGAGGCACCGAAAACGACGAGTATGGGCTGGTACCTTGTGATGCGGCGACTCTGCGCGACAGGGAGGGGAGGTGGGCTCTGACAGGACGGGACGGAATGATGTGACGGAATCAGGGTGTCGGAGAGGTCGGACAGGATTCGGTCTTCGAAACTGAGTTCATAACGGGAGGGTAAAAAATGACCAGGAAGTTCATGTGCATCGCCCTCGGACTCATCTTGGCTGGTTTGTTGCTTGCAGGATGTGGTCCGAAGGCCCAGCCGGTTGAACTCATCGTTTGGTCCCACCTCACGCAGGATGAGGTGAACAAACTCAACGAAATCGCTCAGGCCTGGGCCAAGCAGACCGGAAACAAGGTGACGGTGGTCGCGGATACCTCGAGCTTCCAGGAGTTCGCTACGGCAGCTAAGAGCGGTAAAGCTTGCGACATCATGTACGGGTTGCCCCATGACAACCTCGGGACCTTCCAGGCTGCGGGACTTCTCGAGCCTGTGCCCGAAGGCATCATCGACAAGTCCCAGTACACCGAGGGTGCCATCAGCGCCGTGAGCTACGAGGGGAAGATGTGGGCGATTCCCATCGCTATGGAAACGTACGCCCTGTTCTATAGAACCGACAAAATGGACAAACCCCCGGCCACATTTGAAGAGTTCCTCAAAGTAGCTCAGGAGAAGGGCTTCGCCTACGACATCAATAACTTCTACTTCAGCTACGCGTTCATCTCGGCCTACGGCGGATACGTCTTCAAGGACGTAGGCGGGAAGCTCGACCCCCAGGACATCGGGCTTGCGAACGAGGGCGCGATAAAGGGATTCACCCTCATCGGAGACTTCGTGCACAAGTATAAGTTCATGCCCTCTGACATAAACAGCGACACGGCGAAAGGACTTTTCCAGAACGGCCAGGTTGCGCTGTATATCTCCGGTCCGTGGGATGTGAAGGGGTTCAAGGATGCGCAAGTGCCTTTCGGGGTTGCGCCCCTTCCCACCCTCGAGGGAGGCGCGGTTCCTCACCCGTTCATGGGAGTGCAGGCCGCTTTCGTGTCCAGCGCCTCCAAGCACAAGGAACAGGCATGGCAACTCATGAAATACTTGGTGGAGAACTCGGGGATCGCTCTGTTTGAGGTTAACCCGAGGATACCCGCTCGCAAGGTCGATAGGGAGAACGAGAAGGTGAAATCCGACCCCATCATGGCCGGGTTTGCTGCCTCCGCGGCCAACGCTCATCCTATGCCCAACATCCCGGAGGTTCAGGCGATGTGGACACCGGGCGCCAACGCCCTGACGGTCATCACCAGGGGCGAGCAGAAGCCGGCGGATGCCGCGAAGGCCTGCGTGCAGCAGATAAAAGAAGGCATAGCTACGATGGGTAAATAGGGTTCGAGGGTCAGGTTTTTCGGGGTAGCTCCCGGGGAAGAAAATGTCGCAATTGTGGAGACTTACCGTAGCCTTATGTGGTTGGTTCCGTGAATGTACGAGAGTGCGGGGCCGGACGGGTCACGGTTGCGGACGACGTAGGCGACCTTACGCGGCCCAATGGAGGGAAAGCTCGGCAGGTGCATCGGGAGATGATGCCGGCGAGTGGATGATGGGGAGCTACCCCGTGGTTCAAGGGGCAGGACGGCGGGAACAGGTAGTCCACGGCGTCCTTAGAAATCGTCATGGCCCGTCGTCATCGAGTTCACGTACGCGGTCAGCCGGACCGGGAATGCTTTGACACGGGGAGGCATGTGTCTCATGAAGATATACCCATTTTGGAAGGGGAGGTCTAAATCAGACTCGCGCGGGAGCATCGAAGATTCCCTGCGTCGCGAGCGTTTTTTCCGCCGGCTAAGACCCTACGCATATCTGGCGCCAGCCCTGACCTCCATGGCGGTGTTGAGTTTTCTTCCCATTGCTTACACCGTGTACGTTGCTTTTACCGATATGAGCTTGTACCGGTTCGACAAGTACAATTTCATCGGGCTTGGAAACCTGGTTGAGCTGTTCGCAGGACCGTTTTCCAAAGTGTTCCTCCCCGTATTTACCTGGACCGTCGTTTTCGCAGCCCTGACCACGATCCTTAACTATTCCCTCGGGCTTTTCCTGGCTATTCTCCTTAATAACCCGCATCTAAAGGAATCTAACGTCTACAGAGCCGTCCTGATAATTCCCTGGGCCTTACCGGGAACCATTGCTATCCTTTCGTGGACGGGTGTGCTCAACGTCAGCTTCGGTCCCGTAAATACATTTTTGAAGATGATGGGGCTTACACCTATACCGTGGTTGACCAATCCATTATGGGCGAAGATATCGATCCTCCTTGTTAACCTGTGGTTAGGCTATCCGTTTATGATGTCAGCTTGCCTTGGAGGACTCCAGTCGATAAGCGCCGAGCTGTACGAGGCCGCTGACATCGATGGCGCGTCATCCTGGCAGAAGTTCAGATATGTTACCTTTCCATTGCTCATGAGATTTTCAGTACCTCTTCTCATCTCAACGTTCGCCTATAACTTCAATAACTTCGGGATGGTGTTCCTGCTTACCGGTGGAGGACCGCCTCGCCTGGACACCTCCTTCGCCGGTACCACCGATATAATGGCCACCTTCGGTTACAAGCTGACGCTTCAGTTTTACCGTTACGGACTGGCCGGAATGATGAGCATGGTGATGTTCCTGATAGTTGGGACGCTCACGCTTATACAAATGAAGCTTACCAACGCCTTCGCGGAGGTGGACTGACATGACGGATTCCGCACGCTGCGAGCGAGCACAAGGGGATACCGGCATCATACAGGGAGGTCCCCTTCCGAAGGACTTAAGGGAGAAGAGAACCGACCAAAAGCTCACCCGACGAAAGGCGGTTTTACGAGAGAAGAGGCGCCTCAGGACTTTCGAGGTGGTGGGCTTGTGGCTCACCAGGAGCATCCTGTGGGTGGTAATGCTGGCCAGCTTGTTTCCGACCGCGTGGGTGGTGACGGCCTCTTTCCAGAAGGGGGACGTTTTCTTCTCCAACACCCTTATCCCGAGGCAGTTCACCGTCGAGAACTACGCGAAGGTTATTCGCGAAACGGATTTCCTCCGCTGGGTCAAAAACAGCCTCATACTTTGCACGGGATCCGCACTGATCCAGGTGTTCCTGACTGCGACAGCCGCCTACGGATTCAGTCGCTTCAGATTCAGGGGGCGCAAATATGGTTTGATGACGCTCCTTCTTCTGCAGATGTTTCCCGCGAGTATGGCGCTGGTTGCCATATACACGATGCTGGCTAGATTGAACCTGCTAGACAACCTGTACGCCTTTATGTTCGTCATGGCCGGCGGAAGCGCGTTCAACATATGGATTACCAAAGGGTATATGGATAGTTTGCCTAGGGAGCTAGACGAAGCTGCCATGGTGGACGGCGCCACCCATTGGCAGGTGTTCAGATACGTTATCTTGCCTCTGGCCAGGCCTATGCTGATCGTAATCTTCCTGTGGAGTTTCATGGGAACTTACAGCGAGTTTATGCTTTCGAGCGCCGTTTTGAAGAACCCGCACAATTACACCATAGCCCTGGGACTTCAGAGGTTCATCTTAAACCAGTTCGCCGCCAGGTGGACGCTGTTTTCCGCTGCGAGCCTTATGGCATCCCTTCCTGTTGTGGTCATATGGATGTTCCTGCAGAAGTACGTAGTAAGCGGCTTGACCAGAGGCGCTGTCAAAGGTTAATTCGGGTGACCTGTGACGATGGGAAGAAGACGGCATTTCCCGACCGGAAACGCTCAACGACGATACGGACGGAGGAAGGCGGATGCGTAAGAGGTTATTGTTGCGGCATTCGGCCTATCCCCCGCTGGCGTTCCCGCTTGACCGTCAAAATTTGGAGGTCATCCTCGGGGTTCACGATGCACCGGTGACCGGAGCTTATGTCCACTACGGAGATAGGTATTCCCAGGATGAATCCGTGTTGCCCATGGAATGCGCGGGACAGGACCCGGATTTCCGGTACTTCCGGGCTGTCATTCCTTCGGATACGCGGCGGGTTAGGTACCTTTTTCGGGTTGAGCTCCCCGACGGGATCGTGTGGTTCGGGGAATCGGGCGCATCTGAGGACAAGGAACGCATAAGACCCTTTCAGTTCCCATATATCTGCGAGGCGGACCTGTTTTCGCCTCCATCGTGGCTTGGAGGAGTCACCATATACCAGATATTCCCCGATAGATTCTTCAACGGAGACCCGTCCAACGACCCACCCGGAGTAAAACGCTGGGATGAAGAGCTCGGGACCGGACCGGGGGGAAAGGTGTTTTACGGTGGGGACCTGGAAGGTATCGTCCAAAAGCTTGACTACCTTGAAAAGCTCGGCGTGGGGCTTGTATACCTTACGCCTGTGTTCACGGCACCTTCGTCCCACAAGTACGACGTGAGCGACTACGAGCACGTCGACCCCTGCTTCGGTGGAGACGAAGCTCTCAAAAAGCTTTCCCGGGAGCTTCACAAAAGAGGCATGAAGCTTATGCTGGACGTACCCTTCAACCATTCCGGGAAGGAATTCTTCGCCTTCAAGGACGTTGTAGCTAAGGGCGAAAAATCGGCCTATCGCGATTGGTTTGAAATCCGGGATTTCCCGGTGAAAACGGGTCCTGAGCACAATTACGAGACTTTCGGAACGGTGAGTTCGATGCCGAAGCTCAGGACCTCCAATCCGGAAGTCAGGCGCTACCTTCTCGACGTGATTTACCGGTGGACGCGCGAGTTCGATGTCGACGGCTGGCGTTTGGATGTAGCTAACGAGGTGGACCACGATTTCTGGCGGGAGTTCAGGAAGACGGTGCGTAGGGCAAATCCGGAAGCTTTTATCCTGGGGGAGATATGGCATGACTCGCTGCCGTGGCTTTTGGGGGATCAATTTGACTCCGTCCTGAATTACCCCTGGCGGGAGCTGGTCCTGTCGTTCTTCGTGCGTAAGGAACAAAGTCCGGCGGAGTTCGGAATGGCGCTGACTTCGCTTTTGATGAGGTATCCTTCCCCGGTCAACGCCACCTTGGTGAACCTCTTAGGAAGTCACGACACCCCGAGGATAATGACCCTGGCGGGCGAGGACGAGAAACTCGTCGAACTCATGGTGGCCTTTTTGTTCCTGTTTCCGGGGATACCCCTGATCTACTACGGTGACGAATTGGGAATGGTGGGTGGCCCCGATCCGGATTGCCGGAGACCGATGATTTGGGAAGCGGACCGGCAAAACCGGAACCTTTTTGAGCTTTACAGAGCTATGGTGAAGCTTCGCCGGAGGTACCCCTGGCTTTCTTGGGGACGCTACGAAACGCTCTTCGCTGACGATCAAACGGGGGTATACGCGCTGAAAAGGTTCGATGAAGGTACTGGCGAGCAGCTCATCGCGGTCTTCAACACCGGTTCCCGGACGGCAAAGGCTGCTGTACCCGCGGATGAAGGAAGGGTTTACTGGTGGTCCTTTGCGGGAGGGGAGAGATTTTCGCCCGCGGGGGGATTCATCACCTTGGAACTTCCGCCCACAAGCTTCGAAATACTCGTGTGTCCGGACAGCCGGACCTATGACTACGGCATCTCGCGCAAAACAGCTAACGAAAGAGGTCGTCTAACCGTGCCAGACAAAGATGCAATTCGCATGAAGCCCGCCCTTATGTTCCCGTCCCACATGTATCCCCGTTTTGACCGGTCCGGTGAAACCGACGACGTCGCGGCGTTTTTGAGCAACTCCAGGACTCTTTTCACGTTGAACGACAAAGGCCGGATCCTCAGGTGGTTTTGGCCGCACATCGATTACGACCAGCACGTTAAATTCGACTCTCTAGGCCTTGAGATCGACGGACAGGTTTTTTGGCAGGACGATCTGGCCTCGCCAGCGTCCTCGCAATCCTCAGTCTCGGGTCTCCAACGACGGGTGCGGGCTTCGGGGTCGTTTTCTCGCCAATATCACGACAGAGAAACGCCTGCGCTGGTAACCGTCCTTGAATCGCGCGAAAGGGCCGTCGTTGTCACGATAAGGGATATCCTGGCGCGGGACGAGGACCTTCTGCTCAGAAAGGTGACAGTTGAAAACCGCGGCAAAACCCGGCGGTTTGCGCTTTTGCACTACGGTCACCTGGAGGTATCCGGCAGTCCGCTGGCTAACACAGCTTACTACGATCGCGAGTGCGATGGCGTGATCACGTACCGGCGGGACGTTTACCTTGGAGTTAATTCGAACATTCCCGTTTCCCGCTACGCTTGTGCGCCGTTCTCTTGCGCAGCTCGGGCGGGCTGGGCCTGGGGCACCCCCATTTCCCAGGGCAACGTATATTCCCTGGTTTCCTGGGATTTGGGCGAGATCCCTACCGGGCAATCCCGTTCCATCGTGGTGGCCATGGGCGCTTCCAGCTCGAAAGAAGGGATCGAAGCTCTGCTCTCGGGCTGGCGCGAAAAGCTCGGTACCATAGAGCGAAGAGCTGGAGAGCACATCCAGGCGCTCCTGTCGGCGATGCCAAGAGGTAGCGATGTTCCGCCGGACGTCCAAAGGATGTTGGAGAGGTCGGTCCTGGTTCTGGATGGGCTCAGGGACAGTCGAGGGGGCGGTTTCATCGCGGCTCCCGAGTTCGATCCAACGTATTCCAAATCAGGCGGCTACGGTTACTGCTGGGGAAGAGACGCCTCGTTCATCGCCCTTGCCCTGGATGACCTCGGGTTTTCCGGCATGACTCGGGACCTGTTCTTGAAATGGGCGGTAAGAGCGCAGTCGTCCGACGGGAGCTTTCTGCACAGGCACTATTCGGACGGACTACTCGCGCCCTCCTGGGGTTTTCTGCAGATCGACGAAACTGCCAGCCTGCTTTTTTCGGCGCAGCGGCACGCGGTTCTGAACGATGATCCGAAGTTCGTGGAGGAGTTCGGGCCGGTGGCCATCAAGGCATCCCGGTTCCTCCTCGAGTCGATCGAGCCGGAAGACGGGCTTCCTGTGCCGTGTATAGACCTGTGGGAAGAAAGAACCGGAAAACACCTGTATACTTCGGCAGCTGTAGCAGCTGGCCTCGGAGCCGGAGCGTGGTGGGCGCGCGCCCTCGGCCAGCCTGAACTCGAGTCTTCGTTGAAACATGCTGAAGCTTCCCTGAAGGAAAGGATAGTGCAAACGTTCTGGGACGAGGAGCTCGGGAGATTCCTTCGAACGCTCGATCACCAGCTCAGCGTGGCCGAATACCGGCGGCTCGACCCCGGCGAAATGCGAGAGGTGTGCAAAGTGAGAGTGGACGGGCGGGAAGTCTTCGCAATCAAGCGGGACCGGGTCATCGATTCGAGCATCCTCGGCATTGTGTACCCGTTTGGAATCTTACCCCCTCGGGACGAGCGGGTTTTGTCGACCGTCCGGAAGATCGAGGAGGAGCTAACCTGCCCGCGTGTGGGTGGGCTGTTCAGGTACGCTGGTGACCGTTACGCGGGTGGCAATCCGTGGATTGTGACGACGCTCTGGCTCGGGCTGGTGGAGCTCAGGTGCGGTGAAGAGGAAAAGGCGCGGGAGCGTCTGGAGTGGGCGCTTCGTCACGCCACCGAGCTTGACTTCCTTCCCGAGCAGGTCGACAGAGAAACGGGAGCGCCCAGATGGGTCATACCGCTGGGCTGGTCCCATGCCATGTTCCTGTCGTTAGCTGCGGAGATTTACGGGATCTCCAGGACTTTCCGCGGAGAGCAGGAAAGGCGGGGGTAAAATGACCATCTCTGCGAAACTTTTAAGGGTGATGGCGCTGGTGCTAGCTGCCGGCATGACGCTGGGCGTTGTTCCCGGGATGCCGGTTGGCTTCCCTGTTTCCACGGCACGCGCGTCCCAAGATGAGGTCTTGTATGTGGCCCTCATCTGGCACAATCATCAGCCCTGCTACAAGAACCCGGAAACGGGCCTTTACGAGCTGCCGTGGGTGAGGCTTCATGCCACCAAGGATTATTACGACATGGCAGCTATTCTTAAGGACTACCCCGGTGTGCATGTGACGTTCAACATGGTTCCGTCCCTCCTCATGCAGCTCGAGGATTACTCAAAAGGCGCGTCCGACCGCTACCTCATCCTTTCGCAAAAAGCTGCTTCCGAGCTGACCGAGGAGGATAAGGAGTTCATCCTCAGGAGATTCTTCGATGCCAACTGGGAGAAGGTGATACCCGCCTTCCCGAGGTACGAGGAACTCCTAAACCTTCGAGGTCGGGATTCAAGCGACGATAAAATCGCCGCGGCATTGAAGAACTTCACCGAACAGGATTTTCGAGACCTCCAGGTCCTCTTCAACCTTGCTTGGATCGACCCGGGGATTCGCAAGGAAGACCCCCAACTGGATGCCTTGGTCAAAAAGGGCAGAGGGTTCTCCGAACAAGACAAGAAGGTCGTACTGGACAAGCAAAAGGAGATCATCGGTAAGATCGTCCCGCTTTACCGGGAGCTTCAGAACGCCGGAATTATCGAGATAACGACCACGCCTTTCTACCACCCGATCCTTCCGCTGCTCTACGATACCGGCCTTGCCCAGGAAGCTTCTCCCGGGCTGGCGCTTCCTAAAGAGCGTTTTGCGGACCCGGCTGAAGTGGAAAGGCAGGTTAGACTCGGAGTCGAGTTCACCGAGAAGGTTTTCGGAAAGAAGCCTGCGGGGATGTGGCCGCCGGAGATGGCGGTGAGCCAGCGCATCCTTCCCATCGTAGCTCGGGCGGGTATCTCGTGGATCGTGGCGGACGAAGGTATTCTAGCTAAGTCCTTGTCCAAGCCTATCAATAGGACCCCCTCCGGGGAAGTGAAAGACCCGGATCTCCTTTACAGCGCCTACCGTTTGACGCCGGGTGATTCCGCAAGTACTCCGCTTTATATCCTGTTCCGCGACAGGGAGCTGTCCGATGCCATTGGTTTCAGGTATTCGGGGATGAAGGGACAAGCTGCCGCAGAGGACCTGTACGGGAGGTTGAAGGCGATTCAGCGGAGTCTGAAGGAGGCGGGAGCTGCGGCGGCGGGAAAGCCTCATATCGTAACCATAGCTCTGGATGGTGAGAACTGCTGGGAATATTACGAGAACGACGGGATCGAGTTTCTGCGCACCTTTTACGAGAAACTTCAGTCCGACAACACCCTGAAAGCCGTCACCGTGAGCGAGTTTCTCCAGAAGTTCCCTCCGGAGAAGACCATAGAGAAGTTGGCTACGGGATCGTGGATAGATGCCAACCTGGAGACCTGGATCGGCGAACCCGACGAGAACCTGGCCTGGTCAGCTTTGGCGCGGGCTAAAAACGCCCTTGACGCCTACGTTAAGGCCCAGGGCGCCGAGCCGGGTCAGGAGGCCAGTGGGCGAGTAGAAGCTGCCCGCGCATCTCTCCTGGCGGCGGAGGGAAGTGACTGGTTCTGGTGGTACGGGAACGACCAGAATTCCGCCAATGACGAAGCTTTTGACGCCCTTTTCAGAGCTCACTTGAAGGGCGTGTACCGGGCCATAGCCCAGACACTCCCCGCGGAACTTGACAAACCCATTGTAGGTACCAGGGCTCAAAAAGCTATTCCCGAAGACCTTAACTTGGGAGAGCTGGTCTTCGAGATGAGCGACCCCTCCGGTGATGACAACGGTCCTGGTACCTACACTTATCCTCAGGACACCATATTCAAACCGGGAGATTTCGACCTCAAGAAGGTGGAAATCTTCAAGGACGATACCTGGCTGAGTTTCAAAGTGTTCCTCGGGCACATTGCCAATGGTTGGAACTCGCCCATCGGGATATCGGTGCAGACGATAGACATATACCTGAGAAGCGCGGATGAACCCGGCAAAGGAAGCTCCGGCAAACCCGCCCGGGATAACCGCGCCTTGCCCGGAAGGTACGTACTGTTCCAGCCTGGCAACGAATGGGACCATGCCATCTGGGTCGAAGGGTGGATTCAGAAAACGTTCGGCCCCGACTTTCAAGAAATACCGGAAGCGAAGCCGGTGGTGCTCGTGGACGAAGCGAAGGGCGTGGTCGTGATCCGCGTGCCTATATCCATCGTAGGCGTGCCCGAGAAGTTCAACGTCCTAATCATGGGGCAGGAGGGATTTCCTTCCGAGGGCAACTGGCGGGTGCGCGATGTAACTGAAAAAGGTGCCCAGTGGAGGTTCGGCGGCGGCTCAAATCAGCCCGGCGAACCCAATGTTATAGACATGCTGGTACCCCCGGGGAAGAGCCAGGCCAAACTCTTGAAGGCTTACGACATCGCCCAAAAGAAACTTGCTGCCATACCTATGGTGGCCATATCCTCCGCCGGCGCTGGTACCAGTACGCTAGCCCGACTCGCACCCTTCATCATCCTTGGAGTCGTCTTGCTCGCCATCGCAATTGAGGGGCTTTTGAGTTCGCGGCGGAAAAGACGGGACTTTACGAAGTAGTGCCGGGCTGGCTTCATATCAGGGTTCAGCATAGCTCCTCTTGAGTCCCGGTGCCCGACAAGTCTCAAGAGGTAAAACGGGGAGTCCTCTCTTTTTGCGGGTTCAGTACCGGGATGAGGGAGTCATGATATTTCGAACCCTTCTAACGAGGACCTTGGTAGCTAAGCACCGACTGCCCTTTTCCTCCTGCAATCAATTCGAGCGCGCCTGGACGAGATTGTAGCTACGGCGAAGCTTGGGATAGCGTGGCGGTTTCCCCGGCGACTCAATTCATAGTCCCGGTAATCCCCGGAATTTGCTGCTGCTCTTTCGTGGTAACTGCCTGAGGAGCTGGACCTGTTGAATATATGTTCAATTACTCAACAAAACAGCTCGGGAGTCGTATAATTCGGTTTAGGAGACAAAGAGGAGGGGACGTCGAGTGTTTCAGCTCGATGAAAACTGCGAGCCCCATGTGCTCGACGCCGAGGAAGTCCGGCGGTTGGATGACGCAGTGCCCGACATGAGCTACGTGGTTACGCTCTTCAAAGTCATGGGAGACGAGACCAGGGCGAAAATCCTCTACCTTCTGTCCAAAGGGAGCTTCTGCGTTCACGAGCTCGCAGCGGCACTGGGCACGTCGGTGTCCAATGTCTCACACCACTTGAGACTTCTCAAAGCTACCCGGTTGGTCAGGACGAAACGGGTCGGGCAGAGGGTCTGCTACTCCCTGGACGACGAGCATGTGGCGCATCTTCTGGCGGAAGCCTTGAAGCACGCAAGCCACGACTGAGGAACTCGCCCGTTTTGCAGGTTACCCGATGGTTTGTAGCCTGGACGAGACCGTGGGACGGGTGAGAACGGTGCGGGGCGGGGCCGAACAGCCATTGAAAGGGAAATCGAGCCGGAATCCGGTGTCATCGAATACCTGGGAAGGCAAGGAGAAGATATCGGTGAATCACGAGAAGAGTTGCACATGCCACCTGAGGACCGACGAAAAGCGCGAGTACCGTAACGATCGCACCCGGTTTGCCCGGAGTGTCCCCGGGTGGCGCGGTCACGACCACGGACATCCGCATGCCAACCAAGACGCTCCGGAGAGCGCGCTCCTGGCCAGATCCGCGCCTCTGGCCGGAGCGCTCTTGCTTTTGGTGGGCTTCGTTCTCAAGGAGGCGGGCTTCAACTGGTACAGGTGGGCCTTTGCCGTGGCCATGTTGGTTGCCGGGATCCCGGTGGGATGGTCCGGCTTTGGGGCGCTTGTGCGTTTCGGTCGGGCGGATATCAACCTTCTGACCACTGTGGCCGCGGTGGGCGCATTTGCCTTGGGCGACTGGGCCGAAGCCGCGCTGGTCCTGACGCTGTTCGGAATCGGGGAATATCTGGAAGAGAAAGCTTCCGAAAGGTCAAGGAGGTCTATCCGGGCGCTTTTGGAACTGGTGCCGGACAGAGCGAGGAGGAAGGCGGGAGACGAATGGGTGGAGGTTCGGGCGCGGGATCTTCTCCCCGGCGACGTGGTGCTGGTCCTTCCGGGGGAAAGCATCCCCGCAGATGGCGAGGTTTCTGCCGGGGACTCATCGGTGAACGAAGCTAGCATCACCGGCGAGTCCCTGCCGGTGGACAAAAGGCCTGGTGACAAGGTCTTCGCCGGGACTCTCAACGGAGACGGGGCACTGGAAATACGGGTGCTCCGGCCTGCCCGTGACACGGTGGTTTCGAAGATAGCTTCCTTGGTGGAAGAATATTCGTCGCAAAAGGCCCCATCTCAGCGTGTCGTGGATGCTTTTGCCCGCTACTGGACTCCTGCAATGCTCCTCACCGCACTAGTCGTATCGGTACTGCCACCGCTTTTGCTGGGAATGCCTTGGAAACCTTGGGTCTACCGGGGGCTTACCCTTCTCATCGTCTCATGCCCCTGCGCGTTGGTTGTATCTACGCCAGCCACGGTCATATCAGCTATAGCTCGTGCGGCCAGCAAGGGTGTACTCATCAAGGGTGGAACGCACCTTGAGACTCTCGGAGTTGTGAAAGCTGTGGCTTTCGATAAGACCGGGACGTTGACGACGGGGAAGGTACGGGTCAGCGACGTAGTACCCGCCGAGGGGTTTACGCGCTCGGATGTTCTGGCTATGGCTGCTTCGGTGGAGTCGAGGTCGGAACATCCGCTGGCGCAGGCCGTGACGGAAGAGTCGCGGCGGGCGGGGATACGGTATGTCGCGGGGGAAGAGTTCGCCGCCGTTAGAGGCCGAGGGGCCCGTGCGAAGGTGGACGGAAGGATGATTTACGTCGGGAACGAGAGGTTTTTCCTGGAGGAAGTCGGGATAAGAGCGCCCCAGGAGCTGCAAGCGAAGGCTCACGACTTCAAAGCGGATGGTAAGACGGCTGTTTTCGTTGGCGACTCCAGCAACATCGTGGGACTGATTGCTTTTTCCGACTCGGTTAGACCTGATGCACGGGAGGCCCTGAAATCCCTGGAGCAAAAGGGAGTTCGCTCCGTGGTGATGCTCACCGGCGACGACAAAGCCACTGCGAGTTCGGTGGCGAAGGAGGCCGGCCTCAAACACTTCCGGTCGGACCTCCTGCCAGAGGAGAAGGTGAGCGCCCTCCAGGAACTGCGCTCGGGGTACGGAAAAGTGGCGATGGTCGGAGATGGAGTCAACGACGCTCCGTCGCTGGCGGCTGCGGATGTGGGCATTGCTATGGGTCCGAGAGGTGCCGATATATCTCTCGAAGCTTCGGATGTGGTGGTGATGAAAGACGATCTGACCCACATTCCGTGGGTCGTGGGGCTTGCGCAGCGGGCCCGGATGCTCATCATCCAAAACATCGTCTTTTCCATGGGAATCAAGCTCGCTTCGATTGTTCTCGTGTTTTTCGGCTTCTTGCCCTTGTGGGTAGCCGTTCTGGCGGACTCGGGCACCACGGTGCTCGTTACGTTGAATGGCCTCAGAATTCTGAGATACAGGGGCTGAGCAGCCGGGGCGCGCAAGTTGCCGTCTGGCCCGGTGCGCCTCGTTATGGAGGTATGGAAGTGCTGGCGTCGGGAAGGCAACACCACGTGACGGTAAAATCTCGCTGAAAACGACCGGCCCACCATGACCTTCGCGTCGGTCATCTGGCGACGGGTCGGAACCCGTAACTGGCCAGGACGGATACCTAACCATCGCCAGATGGCCTGTGCCCGACCACCCAGACTACCATCAGAACGATGCAAGGTCTTACGACCAGAGATCGTCCTTTAGGCAGCCTGGATGGTCTTTGCCCGGCCATCCAGCCTCCTTGTTTGACCCGGAATCGCCTCTTGGGTGATAGTCCGGATCCACCAAGAAACGCGGTCGGGGAAGCTGGATGACCTTCGCGCTGGCCAGAACACCTACGTGGGCGTTCTGACCGTTGCCCGACCAACCAGGACCACTCCGCCCTGGCCAGTCTTGGCTCGGCCATGATGGACCCGTTTGTAGATTTCCTGGACCGGTTGCGGTCTATTCGGCCCGTGCAGCAAGAATCTTTTTCCAGTCAGCACCGGGTTCTTCGCCTCGGGCTCCCAGATTTATGCTATGTAGTTGCCCGTAGCGAGACACCCGCCGGGCGCGTGAGTCGGCTACGCTACACACTGTCGCCGCGTTTTCAACCTACCAAGATCCAGAGATTAGCAGAGAATTTTGCTTCGGCAACCGACATAGAGAAAAGTGACCGACATCGCGGAGGGTGCTATTGCTCGGTGACGAAATTCCTGCGAAACGCACATGAGATACCCCTCGACCAACTGGAAGACCGCCTGGATACGAGTTTTGTGGAGGGCCTTTCTTCAACTGAAGCCCGACGTCGCCTCAAAAAGTACGGTCCCAATGCGGTCCGGCGTGAGCCTCGTAAGGGGTTTTTGCGCATCCTGGCCGATCAGTGGAAGGACCTGATGGTCCTCACCTTGATGGCAGCTACCGCCATATCCGCCTTCATGGGAGAGGCGGTAGATGCAGCCGTCATCGCCCTCATCGTGATCCTGAATACGCTGCTCGGGGCCATTCAGGAGTACAAAGCGGAAAAAGCTCTGGAAGCTCTAGAGAAATCCTTGCCCCCCGTCGCTCTGGTCCTGCGGGACGGCGTGGAGAGGAGCGTTTCCGCAGACGAGGTGGTACCGGGAGATGTGATGGTCATGCGACCGGGGATGCGGGCGGTGGCCGACGCGCGCCTCTTTCAGTGCCAGTCTTTAAGGGTGGACGAGTCGTCCCTCACGGGCGAATCGGTCCCCGTGTCCAAGCACGCCGGGCACATATGCTTCCCGGGGACGCCGCTTGCGGAAGGGAAAAGCTATGGAGTTTACGCCGGGGACCCTGGTTGGTAGGCGGGTGGGGTCGAGCCGTGGTGACGGACCACCGGGGGACTGCACCGAAATGGGCCGCAT
>JADBKE010000015.1 GCA_014896535.1 Candidatus Fermentithermobacillaceae bacterium | reverse complement strand
TACCGTCGCAGATTGTTTTGACCTGAATGAGCCGGTTTGTCTCACATTAGGCTGACCAAAAGGAAAAACTGGATAGGGTGAGGAACTTCCTACGGGGTTCTGCCTGGGCGGAGAAAGATCAGGCCTCTTGCCACGGCTCCGAAGCGCAAGAGGCCTGTGTTGGTTGTGGGTAGAACCCAGATCCCGTTGATCATCGTAAGGAACCTGGGCTCCAACGTCAAGGAGTACAAGAGCTGGCACGATAGATACGAGTCGGGCGATGAGGAAGCCCGGCAAGCTTTGCCCCGCAAGTGCGCGAAGTGCGGACGGAAACTGCAGGGCCACGGATGGTACTGGCGTAAGATAGGTGTTAAGGTTCGAAGGGTGCGCTGCCCCGGATGCCGTCGAACCCACGCCGTGCTCCCCTGGTTCCTCGCACCTCACCGGCCCTGCCTGATGGCTCTTGTCGACAGGGCGTTCCGCCTCCGCCTCAGGGGATGTTCCTGGTACCAGTTGGCCAACGCCATCACGCAGGTTTCCCCATCCACCCTCCAGCGCTGGATCCGCCGCATCCGCAACCTGGCGGACAGGGTCGTGGCCATGCTCTCCCGCGATGCCAGGCGGCTTGACCCCGAACTTGAACTGGACACTCTCCTGCGCCCTTTCACCGGCGACAAGTTGAAACTCCTCCACGCGGCCATCATTGCCTTCTGGCTCGCCTGCCGGCGCGTCAAAGCCGACCTCGATTTCCCCGCCTCAAGGCCGCTCGGGTGGTGCAACGTCCACCTCAGTGCCAGCGCTGAGGAGGACACCCCCATCTGGCTGTAACCCATCCCGAACAGGGAAGACTCCATGCCTCTCCCGTCCATATGCTGCCTTTCGAACCAGCAACCATCTGCTCCAGGATATGATGCCTGGGTGGGTTCCGACTCTGCTGCTACAAACAGGAAGAACACCGTCCCCGGGTGCATGTCCCACACAACCCGAAGTATTCAGTCCCGGTGCCCGGGTAGTACGCTCGGGGCCGGGAGGTGCCAGAAGATGGACGACGAGGACCGCAGGGTGGAGGTGGCGCTGTTCCGCTACGGGTGCATAGCCGAACTGTTGCAGCGGAAACTCCCCCGCGGCGAGCAGACTCGCATCCTGCAGCGCCTGGCCAACCAGGAATGGGAGGCTCCGGGCGGAGAGAAGGTGCGTCTGTCGGTTTCCACCCTCAAGTCCTGGCTGGCCCGCTACCGCAAGGGAGGGTTCGAGGCACTCAAGCCTAAACCCCGGAAGGACCGGGGAAAACCGCGTGCCCTTACCCCCGCCCTCATCGAGCGGGCCGCCCAGCTCAAGCGGGAGTTGCCCGCCCGCTCCATCCCCCAGATCATCCGGATGCTGGAGGCCGACCCCGACTCGGGAGTGGCAAAGGGGTCCATCTCCCGGGCTACCCTGCACCGGCACCTCCACGCCCTCGGCCTCACCCGCAGACAGCCGGGCCCGCGTCGGGTCTATCAGCGCTTCGAGCGGGAACAACCAGGGGAACTGTGGCAGATCGACCAGGCCGACGGCATCTTCCTCCCCGACCCCAGACGGCCGGGGAAGTTTCGCAAAACCGTGCTGTTTGTCGTCATCGACGACTACAGCCGCTACTGCCCCCACGCCCAGTTCTACCCGGACGGCAAGATGCCGCGCCTCGAGCACTGCATGCGCCAGGCCCTGGCCAAGGCCGGCATCCCTGAGGACGTCTACGTGGACCGGGCCGGCATCCACGTTTCGCGACACTTCCGCGCCGCTTGTGCTGCCCTCGGCATCCAGGTCATCCTGGGCCGCAGGAAAAACCCCGCCGCCCGCGGCAAGGTAGAGCGGTTCAACCAGACCGTGCAGAACGAGGTCTACCCGGAACTTCGCCTGCTGGTAGCCAGGGAAGAGGTGAAGACCGTGGAAGAGGCCAACGCTTACTTCTGGGCCTGGTTGGAGGAGGACTACCATCGAAGGCCCCACTCGGAGACGGGCGAGCCTCCCCGCGACCGCTACTTCCGCAAGCCACCCAAACTTCCCGACCCCGTGGCTTTGGCCAACCTCTTCCTCACCCGAGACACCCGCACGGTGAGGAAGGACGCCACCATACGTATAGGCAGCAACCGCTACCAGGTGGACCCCGAACTCAGGGACCGGCAGAAGGTCGAGGTGCGCTACGACCCCTTCGACCTCACCCGCGTGGAAGTGTGGGTTGATGGTCGCTTCTACCAGGTGGCGGTCCCTCTAACCCTGAACAAGACATCCCTTTCGCGCAGCACCGAGACAGCCCCTGCACCCGCCCAGCTCAGCATGAGTTACCTCAAACTCCTGCGCTCCCAGCACGACCACCGCCTCGCCGAGGAAATCGAGCGCCTGCGTTTTTCCGAACTGCCCAAAACTTCGCTTCCCGGGGCCACGGGTGGAGTGGCCCCGTTCCTTGCTCTCCTGCACCTGGGCCTGGGGCGCAACCTCACCGAAGCCGAAACCAGGGAGGCCCGCGAGTTCTGGGCCACGTACGGCCCCCTGGACATCGATCTCTGCCGGGAAGCCCTGGAACATGCCTGCCGACACCTGGGTACCGGTCGGCACATCTCAATTTACCTTGAGGAAATCAGAAAACGCACACGGAGGTGAATAGCATGTACGAGAGCTTCTTCAACTTCACCCGCACCCCATTTGGCCGGGACCTTCCCCCAGACCAACTCTTTCCTTCCCAGGACCACCTCGAGGCGCTGGCCCGCCTGAACTGGGCCGTCATGCAGAGGGGCATGGCCCTCCTAACAGGGGACGTGGGCTCGGGCAAGTCCACTTGCCTGCGGGCCCTGCGTGCCTCCCTGGACCCACTCAGGTCACGCTGGCTGTACCTGTCTAATCCCCTGCTTCCCGCTCGGGGGCTTTACCGCCAGCTGCTCCTGGGCCTCGGCGTGGAGCCCCGTTACCACAAATCGGACACCGTGAAGCAGCTCGCGGATACCCTGTGGGCCGTGTTCGAACAAGGAAAGACCCCGGTGGTCGTGATCGACGACGCCCACCTGCTGCCTGAAGCCAGCCTGCAAGAACTAAGGCTGCTCACCAATTTCGACATGGACAGCGCATGTCCCATGGCGCTCATCCTCGTGGGACAAACCCCACTCCGGGACAGACTCCGGCTTTCCTGCTACGACCACATCACCCAGCGGCTCATGGTGCGGTACCACATGCGGGGACTCACCGCTCCGGAAACCAGGGAGTACATCGCCCATCACCTCAAAGTGGCAGGCCGTACCTCGCCCCTGTTCACCCCGGAGGCCATCGAGGAGATCTTCCAGTACGCCCGCGGCATCCCCAGGCGCATTAACCACGTGTGCGCCAATTCACTCCTGGCCGCTTTCATCGAGCAGAAAGAACTCATCGACCAGAAACTGGTGCTCAGGGTGATCCAGGATTTGAACGGGAACTGAAACCTAACCCGGCGGCTGCCCCTCCTTCCAGGGCAGCCTTCTTTGTGTCACGAAAAAGTCATCTCAATCTGAGACAACTCGGTCAGGAAAACGTGAGACGGTACAGGCAGACAGGTCGTAGAGCACGCCGATCCTTTCAACTCTGTTTTTCATCTTTTGAATAAGAAGAACTGTAGCCTTTATCTCGGATCTGAGAAATCCAAAAGCACCACATACCTTCGCTTCTCGCCAGCCGGATAAGGACAGAATTGACTGATTAAGACTTTTGTATCTTCGCCTTATAGGAGCTAACTCATCTTCGAGTTTCCTGTATTCCCTTTTCTTAACTCGCTGCGAGTAGATCGTCGGAACGAAAATCAGAAGGATTATCAGCACCAAACTCGGTTTTTTGCTCCACAAGTAAATGGCCATGAAGACGATAAAGGGACTGTACATAAAAACCAGGTCCATGACGCTATTCAGATATGCCATCCCTGCATTTGCACCAGAATAAGACTTCTCCACCTTATCAAGAAAAACTGCGTCCTCGTATTGAACAGCAGGAATCCCTCTGGACTTCTCGTTTATCTTTCCGTGCATGTACCGAATTGCCTTGATATCGTAGATCTCGGCGCAATAGTTTCCCAACGCGTTAAAAACACTGTTCAAGACGTAAAACATGAACATAACCACGATATAGAAAACAGTCTCCGCTAGACCGGTGTGTTCCACATAGAACCCTAGCGCAGAATCAAACACTCTCTCCTTAATGCCAACAAGCAACGTGAATATCAATCCGTCTACGGCAAAGCAGAAATACATAAAACAAAACTCCAACGGACTTATCGAAGAAAGCTCCTTGAGAAGTTTGAGGAAGATCCTGAAGTTACTATCCTTCTTGTTCACTGTACCACCTCCTTTGAGCGTTAAACATTATGGCGTATCTTCCGCCCTTCTTCATGAGTTCATCGTGTGAGCCCTTTTCAACGATTTTGCCGTCGGCCAGGACGAGAATGTTCTTAACATTTATTACCGCTCCAAGTCTGTGAGTAATCAACAGACACGTGAAATACCCTGGTATTGAGTCGAAATAGTTATACAGTCTGGCTTCTTGTAATGGGTCTATTGATGCAGTAGGCTCATCCAGGATCTTGAAAGGCGAATCATCCAGGAGAACGCGTGCAAGCAGTAGTTTTTGCCACTGCCCTTCAGACAGTTCAAGGCTTGACCGGTCAACTCTTCCTAGGTATGGATTCTGTTTCAAGATCTCAGAGTCAATTCCTAGGCTGTCCAAAACGCCCAGCGCTCTGTCGAGATCGAACCTATCGCGCCCGAAACTAAGAAAGTCTCTAAGCCTAATCTCGTATTTATGAAAATCTTGAAAAGCAACGGAGAAGAGACCTGAAACCGAACAAATCTCTCTTAAGTCAACTCCGTCAATCAAGATCTCTCCCTCGTAGTTATCATAGAGACCCAGCAACAGTTTCACAATCGTCGTTTTTCCTGAGCCGTTTTCACCAACCAGAGCATATCTTTCTCCCTTTTCGAATTTCAAATTGAGGTTGTCCAGCACTTTCCTGTCAGATCCTGGATATCTGAAACTGACATTCCTCATTTCAATTACACTGAAATCAGAAACACGTTTGTTTTTCACAACACGCCGGGCGCTGGCTGCTGGTCTATCGGTGGGGCGGGGTCTATCGCTCGAAAGATTCAAAAACGAAACGTAGTCTGCGTAAAACTCATGATACTGCGCGAAATCACTAATCGACCAATAGAGTTCAACTGTGATCTTCTTGATTAACGCAAAGGATGTAGCAAGCAAGCTGACAAAAACCCCTGCGGAAATGCTCCCTCTTGAGAGAGGAACAAGCAGAAATAATCCAAATAGCAGTGGGACAAGATTTGTTGCCGTGCCTGTAATCCCAATGTTCTTGGATATTTTCTTTAAACCCTCTTCGTTAAGCTCGACATACTTATTGTATTCAGCGCTCCATTTTTCAGCGATAAAAGGGCTGAAAGAAAACAGTTTCCTCTCGGCTGAGTAGGGTCTCGATGTCAAAACACTCTCGTAGTATTCAATCTTTCTCTTGTTCTCTTGGGCCTCTTCAAAAACCTGATATTCATAGACTCCGCTCTTGTAAGCTTGTCTCAATACCGGAATGGCAATAAGAACTATCGCGGCCCCAACATACCAGCTATAGCCGATTATTACGGCAGCAAATCCAACCACCTCAATCAAGTGTGAAATAATCTTCAGACTGTTATTTATGCCATTAAAAAAGTTTTCAACCGGTTCCTTCCCTACTCTTTGAAGTAAGGCCTGAGTTTCTTCACTCTCCAAAGTGGAATAACTCAGATTCTCAAGCCTGTTGTTTATTTCTGACAGTACAGACATCTCCAACTGGTTATGTACTCTTATGCCGACAAGTTTTGCAACTGCAACTATCACGGCGGAAAGCAGCATACAACCTGCAATCAAACCCAACTGTAGAACGACTTGGCTTACGCTCAAATTGAGTTTGAAACAGTCTATAGCTCTATCAACGAAACCGGAAAAGAGAACCACAATCACACTTGGGATTACTGCATTCAAAGCAAATAGACCGATGTAGGCCGTCATCAGAAATGGCAGTTTCCTAATTCCCCAAATCACATATCTAAATGCGTCTCTTAGCTTCACTCTGAAAACCCCAATCACTGGCAATAACTGCAAGTGTTAAGCCAACACCCGGAAACCTACCTGTGTTGGCTTAACACTCTGTCACACGTCGACCTTCACGGTCGCATTCAATTACGGCTGTCCTTTCCTCTGCATTGACCTTTGCAGCGTTCGACGTCAACAAGCGGAACAATACTAATACTTGCTATCGCACTCCATTGTCACTCCCCCCAACAATGCAGCTGGAAGACAAATGACCCTCTGCTTCTTCTAAGTCAATTTCTTCTACAAGACCACGTGACAACAGGGACTCACAAAACTTGGAAAAGTCTCCTTGGACGAAAAAAGTTCCGGCCTAGCTTCCGCGTTCCCAGGATGGCCGGTCCGAACACATCAAATAGACGGGTGAATAACCGGCGGTAACGTCCTTCCCCCGCTACCGGCTGACCGTACCGCAAAAGAAGCCCAGAACTTGCTTCGTCTTCCTATCAGATTCCTATCAAATTGCAACCCGGGTCTTTCTGTTCTTGGGGTTATGCTGGTCGGGGAGCCGGGACTTGAACCCGGGGCCTCATGGTCCCAAACCATGCGCGCTACCAAACTGCGCCACTCCCCGACACATGCGCTTTCCAAGGAGCTACGCACTGTGCGACTGCTATTCTTCCGCTAGAATTATAAAGTCGCACAATGGCGAAAGCAACGCGGCAGACGGAAGATCGCCCGGTGGGCGGTAACATACCCTACGTATCACTGTGTCAGTTGTCTTCGTCGAGGTATATGGTCTTCGCCTTTACCGAAGCCTGGGTTACATCCAGCACCGCGCAGGCCCGCTTTGTGCCGGAACGCGGGGTGGATGGGCTGCCGGGGTTCACCAGGAGAAGCCCGTCCACGTGCGACACCAGGGGCACGTGCGTATGGCCGAATACCACGCAGTGAGCGCCTAGACTCTTTGCCCGCTCAATCAGGAGAACGAGGTTCTTCTTCACCTGGTACAGGTGGCCATGGGTGAGGTAAATCCGGCGTCCGCCAACGGCCATCATCTCCTCAGCCGGTCCCCTGACCATATAGTCGCAATTACCTACCACCGAAACGACGCGTATATCCAGGGACTGCTGAATCCGCTGGGCGTCTTCGTAGAAGTCACCGGCGTGCAGCAACAGATCGATGTCGCCCAGGCGCTTCAAAGCCTCCCGGATAGCCCGGAAATCGCCGTGGGTATCGGAAATCGCTCCTATCTTCAAAGCCAGTCCTCACCTTAAAGGCCCGTCTTGACCTACACCTTGACCTGCCGACCCGCATCGGGGCTTCCCCCGACGCCTTCTGAGAAAACCGTGTTAAACGCACGGCGAACCCAATGCTGACTCAAAGGTTTTCGCGTTGAGTTTGGCACATCCGCCTGAGCACGGGAGCCAGACCTGCCAGAGCCCGCGCCCTGTGACTCACCTTGTTCTTTTCCTCAGCCGAGCTTTCTCCGAACGCCTTGCCCAGTTCGGGGCAGTAAAACAAGGGGTCGTATCCGAACCCGCCGGTGCCGCGAGGTGCCATGAGAATGAACCCCTCAACGGTACCCTCGGAACGGGCCACCACAGCGCCGCCATCCACGAGGACCATCGCACACCTGTACCTTGCGGTGCGCTTTTCCCACGGAACGCCCTCCAACTTTTTAAGGAGGGCAGCGTTGTTCTGTTCGTCGGTGGCCGCGGGCCCCGAAAACCGGTGCGACCGCACCCCGGGCAGCCCGTGAAGGTAATCCACCTCAAGACCGGAATCCTCCCCCAGCACCAGTCCAGCGGAAGGCCCGAGCTTTTCCCAAGCGCATCTGGCTTTCATCTCGGCGTTCTCCATGAAAGTTGAGCCCGTCTCTTCGGGAGATTCGTAAAAAGCGCCTCCAGCTGTGAGATCTGCGATCTCCAGAGGAACGTCCGGAAGAAAGGATCGCAGGATGCGGCTGATTTCCCTGGTCTTGCCAGGATTTTTGGTGGCTACCGTGATTTTCACGAGTGTTCCAGGTCCTGCTCGCCCGCCACTCTGCTTTCTCCTTTTTCCGTGCTGGGGACATATCGCCCGATTTCGTCCGCGAGAGGACCCAGCACCTCCTTCTGATGCTCCATGAGCTGCCTGATACCCAGCCGGGCCGCATCAAGGAGCAGGTCGAGCTTTTCCTTAGAGAAGGGTGAATGCTCGCCTGTCCCCTGTACCTCGATGAACTCACCCTTTCCCGTCATTACGACGTTCATGTCCACATCTGCAATGCAATCTTCTTCGTAGCACAGATCGAGGTACACCTCGCCCGATACGATTCCCACGCTGACAGCCGCCACATAGTCCACCACCGGGAAGCAGGTGATGAGCCCCTGCTCTCTCATGCGGTTTATGGCGTTCACCAGCGCGACAAATCCCCCCGTAATGGATGCGGTTCGGGTCCCCCCATCTGCCTGGATGACGTCGCAGTCCACCCACAGAGTCCGCTCGCCAATGGCACTCAGATCTATAGCTGCCCGCAAGCTGCGACCGATCAGCCGCTGGATCTCCATCGTCCGCCCGCCCGGCCTACCCTTGGACACTTCCCGGGGCGTCCTGGTCACGGTGGCGCGCGGGAGCATCGAATATTCGGCGGTGAGCCATCCCTGGGAGGTTCCTTTCAGAAATTGGGGAACCTTGTCCTCAATGGACACCGCCACCAGGACCTTTGTGTCGCCCGTCTCGATGAGACAGGATCCCTCGGCGTACTTTAAAACGCCCGGAAAAATCTTGACCGGGCGAATCTCCCTCTGGCTTCTGCCGTCGTTTCTCAATCCTCATCACATCCCGGTGCGTTTTGATCGGCGTCTTTCTAGGTCCGCCCTCATATCCACAGCGGGTTGGCCTCATTGTGGGAGCAACCCCCAGGAAACCAACCGGCGCCGGATGTCAGCAGCGCTCCCTCATTTCGCCTTCCGGTACGGGATTACCCCGCCCCGAACCCCTCTGGTCTCCAATATGGTGACGAACGAATCGGGAGCCACATCCCTTATTATTTCATCCACAGCCGGAATGCTCTTCCTGTCGCAAGACAGCATGAGCACAGGACGTTGTCCCCGGAGACCTCGTCCCGCGAGGACCGTTACACCGAACCCGGCTTCCCTCAGTCGCGTTTCCAGCTCCGCCTCGCGACCGTCCTGAGGAACCACTTCAACCGTGGCCAGCCCCAGCGCGACTTTTTCCTCTAGCAAGCTTCCCAGTATGGTGCCGGTGGCGAAGCCCAGCCCGTACGCCACTATTTTGAAGGGATCGTCCATATTCCTTAGCACCCTGGTGAGGGCTGCGATATAGATGGAAGCCTCCACAAACCCTATCCCCGCCGCCGGGTACTTTCTTCCCCGGACCACCAGGAGCATCCGGAAGGTGGACAAACTCACGTCGATCACTCTGGCCAGGAAGATAAGAAAATACTCCAGAAGAAACGTCACAACAATCCCCTCTTCTCTTCGCCCCGGGGTGCTACTGCGAGGGCAGGTTCTCTTCGGTCATGAGCGAATGGAGTTGCTGGAGAGACCTCGCCAGTGTCTCGATGTCTTTCTCGTCGAGCCTGGCCAGGATAGACTTGACGTACCTCCGCCGAGCTTGAATCACCTGCTCAATCACTTCCTTCGCCTTCGGCATCGCGCGAAGGCGGATTACGCGCCTGTCCTCGGGGTCCCGCCTTCTCTCCAACAGACCATTCTTCTCCATTCTATCAATGAGATCCGTAGCAGTGGAACAGGCAAGATAAAGACGTTCGCACAGCTCGCCCATGGTGATGTCGGGGTGGCTATCGACAACCAGAAGGGCATTGAACTGCGGGTTCGTTATGCCGAAATCGCTCAAGATATCCCGGCCTCTCTTCTTAATGATGAAGGCGACGTGTCTCAACAGTTCCTCGATTTGATTGACCTGCGCGTCGAATTCCTCGTTCATGCGTACCACCCCTCAAAAGTGTAACACGAAAGCACGTCCGACTACGCCCAACCATTTCAGATTGCGCCTCCTGGCAGAATCCCAGACCTCCGACGGAAAGATTTTCCAGGCGAATTCCCGGGCCAAAAATCACAATGTCGCATTCGTCAGCGCAGCATCGGTACTGTGTTTTCCCCGCACATTTTCGCCACGGTCGAAGACCATCCCTTCTAGTAGCGAAATGACATCCCGGGTCGAGCCTGCCTCCGAGGTAGCTCGAGTTCAGCTTTTCGTACGCGTTCGGTACCCATTCGTCCTCGCTGCTCAGTTTTCCGTACACCCCGATGAATGGCCCGTTAACACAAGCTCCCTAGACTGGAGCTTTCCAGCATCTCGAGATCGCGCTCATCAGTGGCATCGTTCTTGCGGATTTCTCCTTCCTGAAGGCCGTAGCTCGGGGCAACGTCCGGGCTTACACCCCCATCGTGAACTATCTGGTAGTGCTGTCGCCCGGAATCTTCCCGGTTACGAGCCAGCCGTCAGGTACCTTGATGTCGGCGATGATCCTTAAAACAAGGGGCTGATTTCGTCCGGAGGTTTTACTGGAAGGCAGAGGGAGTCCGGTTGCCTTCCGAACCACTGCCCAGCGGACAACGGGCGTCCCTGTGGACACCCGAGCAGGTGGCTGCGTTTTTAGCTTCCGAACCACTGCCCAACGGACAACGGGCCTGCCCGAACGGAAACTGCGGAACTTTGGACATGGCGTCAGCGGTTCATTTGTAGATGTCGGCCACTTTCAGTGATCAGGTCGCTCTCAACCAGGAGGTGAAATCACCTGGTACTCGCAGGGCAAACACCTGCCAAAGGAATACTGTTTTTTGCCCCTGAAATGTTCTGGGATTTCGTGCTCGTGGCTCTTCTTTTCGTGCTTGTGCACGTGATGATTCGCAGGGCAAATGCGGGTCTCCCCATCCCCAGGATTCGCAAGATCGCGGGTCTGGAAGCCATAGACGAAGCCATAGGCCGCGCTACCGAGATGGGTAGGCCCATGCACTTCACGCCCGGGATGAGCGGTTTCTCGCCGGAAAGCTATGAGCTACTGGTGGGCGCTCCTGGTAAGGGGTCCTCCGGCATGGTTGCTGAGTCTCTAGGGCATATGATGATCGTCGCCTTCCTAATCCTGGGGAACATAGGTTTTGCAGGAATAGATGGTGGAGGCGGAGGGAGTTGCACCCTCGTCCGACGATAATCCAGTTTCAGTCTCTACGAGCGTATCTCCGGTTTTCGTCTCGCAACTCCGGGCGCCCCGGAGCGGGCTCCTGGAATTGCCAGTCCGGAATTGCTTTCCCCATCCGGTCCCGGACGTCCCCGTATGGGTATCCCTCCTGGTGACGGCGTTCCGGGAGCCGGAGGGCACATCTCCCGGCGCCGTGACTGCTATTCCTTAAGCAGCCAGTGCGTACTCAGTGTTGGCACTTATTGCTTTGCCGCTTTTTGATGGGTGCGGCGCCCATGCTCGCTGCTCAAACCCGACTATCGCCGTCGAACCTAGTCGCCCCCACTTGGCGGGTGAGATTGTAACACATTTTCCTCGTTTCAACAAGGGATTCTTACGTTCTGACATTCTGAATTCAATCTTCCGAGGCGCCGCTTGCACGCTTCCTGCATGTTCGGCGTCACCAGCGGATTCTCGTATCCTGAATTCAGCCGGGTCGGACGACGCAAACCCATCAAAATCGCTGCCTTCCACGGGCTTCCCGCTCCATTTCGCGCCTGACGTCCCTTTCACGAATAGCTTCCCGTTTGTCGTAGCTTTTTTTGCCTTTGCACAACGCCAGCTCCACTTTGGCCTTGCCGTCCTTGAAGTAAATGGACAGGGGAATAAGAGTGTACCCACGCTGCTGAACTCTGGCCGCGAGTCTCCGGATTTCGTTTTTGTGCAGAAGCAACCTGCGTGGTCTCAGCGGGTCGTGGTTAAACCGGGAAGCGGGCTCGTACTGGTCAATGTGGGCGTTCTTCAGGAAAACCTCGGTTCCTACGACCTCGGCATAGCTATCTTGAAGACTGGCTCGCCCGGCCCGCAGAGATTTGACTTCCGTGCCGATGAGTGCTATCCCAGCCTCTATCGTTTCCTCGACGAAGTAATCGTGACGGGCTCTCCTGTTCTGAGCAACGACTCGAATATCTTTTTCACCGCCCATGGATCGTCACTCCCGCCTCTGTAAATGCGCCGGTTCTGCCATCACCGCGCGTCAGACCACCTGTAACCACGCGGCAAGGGACGAATGGCCAGCATGCCATAAAACCCAGATACCCGCGGGGCCTGACAGTCTGGCCCCGGAAGCCGTGCAGTAGCGTGCGCCTCGCAAGCTACAGAGACTATAGGCCCAGCTCCGCTGCGAGCCGCTGCATCGCAGAAAGTGCGATTTCGATGAATTCCCGAAGGTCCAGTCCCAGTTCGGAACAGGCTTTGATCGCATCCCGGTTCGCGCCTCGGGCGAACGATTTTTCACCCATTCTGTGAAGTACGAAATCAGCGTCTATGGAAGCAAGCTTCTTTTCGGGAGATACCAGGGCAGAAGCCACTATCAAGCCGGTCAGCGGATCGACCGAGTAAAGCGCCTTGGCCATAGGCGTTTCCCTGGGCAGGCCGTGAGCTTCGTTATGAGCTTCCACTGCCTGGACGATCTCGTCGTCAAACCCCATCTTCCTCGCAATCTGCCCGGATATCAGGGAGTGTTTCTGGGGATCATTCTTGGTCTCTTCATAATCGATGTCGTGCAGCAGGCCCGCAGCACCCCACCTGTCCTCGTCCTGCCCTAACCGTGCCGCCACGGCCCTCATGACCGCTTCAACCGCCAAAATGTGTTTGTACAGGTTCGGCGTCTTTACCATCCTCTTTACCTCGGCCAGAATCTCGTCCCGCGTCATCAGGCAAAACCTCCAGTTAAGACAACGTTTGACGCAAACTTGGTGCCCGCCCAAAACCGGGACCGGTAAGGACGTCAGGCGGCGGTGGTACCGAACGTTCGGCCACCGCCGCTCTGACTCATATAACTCGAAAAAATCTGGTCTAGCTCCAACGTCTGAGCTTTAGAAGAAAAGCGGGGCAAATATCAGCGAAACTACGCTCATAAGCTTTATGAGAATGTTAAGGGACGGACCTGCGGTATCTTTGCAGGGATCTCCAACCGTATCTCCCACAACCGCGGCTTGGTGTGCCGGAGTTCCCTTGCCTCCAAGGTTGCCGGCCTCGATGTATTTTTTAGCGTTGTCCCATGCGCCTCCTGCATTGGCCAGCATAATCGCAAGCAGAACTCCGGAAAGGAGCGCTCCGGCGAGAAGTCCCGCCAAAGCTTCTTTGCCGAGCACGAACCCGACGAGCACGGGGACGACCAGAGCCATCAGCCCGGGAACCATCATCTGACGTAGAGCGCCTTTCGTGGAGATGTCAACGCACCTGGCATAGTCAGGCCGGGCTTTCCCCTCCATCAAGCCAGGTATCTCCCGGAACTGCCTGCGCACCTCCTCTACCATGTTGGATGCGGCCTTGCCCACCGCTTCCATGGCCATAGACGAAAACAGGAAGGGTAGCATACCACCGATGAAGAGACCCGCGATGACGTGCGGTTCCAGAAGATTGATGCCGCCAAGTCCTGCCGCCTGTGAGTATGCGGAAAAGAGTGCCAGCGCCGTGAGGGCCGCCGAACCGATGGCAAACCCCTTGCCCAATGCCGCCGTGGTATTCCCCAGAGCGTCAAGGGTATTCGTGACGTTCCTCACATCCTCACCAAGGTGCGCCATTTCCGCGATACCGCCGGCGTTATCCGCTATCGGTCCGTACGCGTCCACCGAGACCGTCATCCCCGTGGTGGACAGCATCCCCACAGCGGCAAGGGCGATGCCGTAAAGCCCTCCGAAACCCGACGCTTCACCGAATCTGTAAGCCATGAGGCTCGCCAGCGCTATGATGATGAGGGGTATGGCCGTAGACTTCATTCCCACGGCTAACCCGGCTATGACGTTGGTGGCCGGCCCGGTCTGGGATGCCTTCGCTATCTCCTTGACCGAACTGTAGTCGGCGGAAGTGTACAATTCCGAAAGAAGCCCGATGAGCACACCGGCAAACACACCGGAGAAAACCGACCAGAACAGCGCGTACTGCCCGGTGAGATAGCGGATCAAGAACAGCGAACCGACGAGCACCAGCACAGCCGCGGAAGTGGTACCCGCTCTCAGACTCGCAGCCGGATTACTTCCCTCGCCGCGGACCATGAAGCTTCCCAGTATGCACGCGACGATGCCAGCCGCCGCTATAACGAGCGGAAGAATTATCGCCGTAAGTGCGCTGGACCGATCTTTCATCATGACGCCGATGGCCATCGCCGCCACTATCGAGCCCACATACGATTCAAACAGGTCGGCACCCATGCCGGCAACGTCGCCTACGTTGTCCCCGACGTTGTCCGCTATGACCGCCGGATTTCTGGGATCGTCTTCGGGAATGCCGGCCTCGATCTTCCCTACGAGGTCAGCTCCTACGTCGGCGGCTTTCGTGTAAATACCGCCGCCCACTCTGGCGAACAGCGCTATTGAGCTTGCACCCAGGGCAAAGCCGTTGACGATCCCAAAGGAAACCGGATCCGAAGGATCGCCGAAAATGAGGTACGTAATCCCGAGACCCAGCAGCCCGAGCCCGGCGACGGTCATTCCCATGACCGCGCCCCCGGAAAAAGCTATCCTGAGGGCAGGACCCTGACCTTTCCTGGCCGCTTCCGCCGTGCGAACGTTCGCCATCGTGGCCGTGCTCATTCCTATGTACCCGGCCAGCGCCGACGCCGTCGCGCCTAAAACAAAGGCAATGGCGGTTTCAGGACGCATGACCTCAGGAGGCGTGAAGTAGCCCGCTGCAAATAGGACGATAGCTACCACGACTACGAAGTACACCAGAGAACGGTATTCCCGACCGAGGAAAGCCATAGCACCCTCGTGGATGGCACGGGCGATTTCCCGCATCTGGTCCGTACCGTCCGGAGACGCCTTAACCCTGCTGCGAAGATAGAGCGCGAACAAAAGCGCGAGCACTCCCCCTACGGGAGCTGCCAAAGTCCACGTGGAAAGAGACACATGTATCCCTCCTCAGCGAACGACCGCCAGAAGCACGGTCACGAGCATGAACAATCCTGCCAGGTAAGGAGTGATCTTGGCGAGAGTCGCGCCGACTCCCTTGCCTCTCCTTCCGAAGAGAAACTCGGTCCCGCCTCCAATTGCCCCGAGGCCAGCGCTCCTGCCAGGCTGCAAGATGATTACAGCTATGAGTCCGAGGGCCAGAATGAACTGAACGACCGCCAGCACCTGGTGCATATCATCACCTCCGTCGGCTGCGCTCATGATTGCGCTCGACAGCTACATAAACGGCAAGTAGTAAACACCGTTCTCCATTTTAGCATCGAAAAAGAGCCTGTTCCACCCAAGGTGACCTGGTCAGCGCAAGCCCATGAGCGTCACCGCCGACCCCAGGGTCGCGGCCGCGCCCAGCTCCTCTTCGATCCTGAGAAGTTGGTTGTATTTGGCCACCCGCTCCGTTCTGGCCGGAGCACCTGACTTGATCTGTCCTGCTCCGGTCGCGACGGCGAGGTCAGCTATAAACGTGTCCTCGGTTTCGCCGGACCGGTGCGATATCATCCACCTCATGCCGTGTAACCTGGCGACTTCGATGGCTTCCAGGGTTTCGGTGACGGTTCCCACCTGATTGACTTTGATGAGGACGGAGTTCGCCGCTTTCCTGGCGATACCTTCCAGTATCCTTTCCTTGGAGGTCACGAACAGGTCGTCTCCGATGATCTGTATTTTTGAGCCCAACTCCTCGTTGAGATGGCGCCAACCCTCCCAGTCGTCTTCGGAAAGCCCATCTTCAATGGACACTATCGGAAACTTCGAAACCCAGCCCGCGTACTTCCGAACCAGGTCCGCCGCGTCGCCTTCCCAGCCCTCACCTTTCAAGCGGTATCTCCCGTCTTTGTAGAACTCGGACGCAGCTGCATCGATGGCGAGGTAAACGTGTTCCCCGGGCCGGTATCCGGCTTTTTCAATGGCTTCCGTCAAGAGCTCGAGAGCTTCCTGGTTTGACTTAAGCCGCGGCGCGAAGCCCCCCTCGTCGCCCACCGCGGTGGAATAACCTTTTTCCTTCAAAACGTTTTTCAAACTGTGGTAGACTTCCGACCCCATCCTGAGGGCCTCCGAAAACGAAGCGGCACCCGCCGGGACTATCATGAATTCCTGGATGTCCAGGTTGTTGTCGGCATGCTTTCCCCCGTTCAAGACGTTCATAAAGGGGACGGGCAGCATCCTTGCAACTCCGCCCAGGTACCTGTACAGGGACAGTCCGTGAGACGCTGCTTCGGCCCGGGCCACTGCCATGGATACCCCGAGTATGGCGTTGGCTCCTAGCCGCGACTTGTTTCTGGTACCATCCAGTTCGATGAGGCGCTTGTCGATCTCGGCCTGGTTTTCTCCGTCCATTCCCACGATCTCCGGGGCAATGATTTCTTCTACGTTGCGTATGGCCTTGCGGACGCTCATCCCACGGTATTCCTTGTCTTTATCCCGGAGTTCCAGAGCTTCGTGAGTACCGGTGCTCGCGCCCGACGGCACGGCGCTCCTTCCCACCGAACCGTCGGCAAGGTAAACCTCTACCTCCAGAGTGGGATTGCCTCTGGAATCCAGGATCTGCCTGGCCTTTACGTTGACAATGGTGGACACGACCGCAACCTCCTTCATATGCTGGGATGCCGGTTAGCATACTTCTCGTCCCATACCATCTAAACCTCAAGCAAAGAACGCCGGTCCATCTCCGGCGGCAGCGGAAGTCCCATGAGCTCGAGCACGGTAGGTGCCACATCCGAAAGTATCCCCTCCCGCAACTTGCGGCCCTTGTATTCGTCCGCCACCAGGATACACGGCACAGGGTTATCCGTATGGTAGGTGTGCGCTCCGCTTTCCCGCAGTTCTTCGATGTTTCCGTGATCCGCGACGACCAGGGATATTCCGCCTACTTCTCTCACCTTGGCGACGAGCCGGCCAAGGCAGTCGTCCACCGCACGGATTGCTTGGACGGCCGCATCAAAAACCCCCGTATGGCCTACCATGTCGGGATTAGCGTAGTTGAGGAGAATGAAATCGTAAATCCCTTGGTCCAGCCTTTTGATCGCTTCGTCGGTGACCTCGTATGCGCTCATCTCCGGTTTCAAGTCGTACGTGGGCACCTTAGGCGAGGGGATGAGGCACCTGTCCTCGCCTGAGAAAGCTTCCTCTTTCTTGCCGCTGAAGAAGAAGGTGACGTGGGCGTACTTCTCCGTTTCCGCTATCCTAAGCTGCCTTTTCCCTGCTTTGGACACCACTTCACCGCAGGTATTTTTCAGAATAAGAGGTGGAAAGGCGTACTTCATGTCGATGTCTTCTTCGTAGCGCAGCATCGCCACGAACTGGACATCAGGCCTTTTTCCTCGGGGAAAACCGTCGAAGGACTCGTCGCAGAAGGCGTGAGATATCTGCCGAGCCCTGTCCGCCCTGAAGTTGAAAAATATCAGGGAATGGCCCTCTTCGACCCTGGCTACGGGGTCGCCCTTTTCGTCCACGATGACGGTGGGAGCGACGAATTCGTCCGTCTCGTTCCGGTTGTACGCCATCTCCAGAGCTTCTCTGGCGCTTCTCGCCGTCCGACCTTCCCCCCGGGTGAGCGCGCGGTACGCCTTTTCCGTCCTGTCCCACCTTTTGTCCCTGTCCATAGCCCAGTACCGGCCCATTATCGAAGCTATCCTGCCCGTACCGGTTTCCTTGATTTTGCGTTCAAGTCTTTCCAGATAAAGGCCGGCGCTCTTTGGGGGAACGTCTCTGCCGTCCAGAAAAGCGTGGATGAAGACGTTTTTCTTGCCCCGGTCCCTGGCCATCTTCAGGAGCGCGTACAGGTGCTCCTCGTGGCTGTGAACCCCACCGTCCGATACGAGACCCATGAGGTGAAGAGGTCTGTCCGGGCCGCCGTCCATGGCCGAGACCAGGGCAGGATTGGAGAAAAAGGACCCGTCGTTGATGGCCCGGAATATCCTAACAAGGTCCTGGTACACTATGTGCCCTGCACCCATATTCAGGTGGCCGACGTTGGAATCGCCCATTTGCCCGGGCATGAGGCCTACGGCTTCTCCGGAAGCCAGAAGCGTGGTGTAAGGATACGTCCGCTTCAACGCCTTGAAATTCTCGGGATTTGCCTTGGCTACGGCGGTCCCCGTTTCGTCCCGGGGTACGCCCCAACCGTCCAGAACGATGAGAACCACTGGTCTTCGAGACAACGTTTAGTCCTCCGTTTTCGGCAATGGCTTCTTCCTCAATGTTTCCCGGATGATGCTGGAAAACGCCACAGGGTCCAGGCTTTTCCCGCCCACCAGCGTCCCGTCGATGGATGCCCGGGCCATGAACCCTCCGACGTTTTCCGGGGTCACGCTTCCCCCGTAGAGCACGCGAATCTTCGAACCGGCACCGGGCCCCGCGATTTCGTCAACGACCGCTCGAATAAGCAGGGAAACCTCATCGGCGTCTTTGGGCTGTGCCTCCCTGCCCGTACCGATGGCCCATACCGGTTCGTAAGCCACGACCAGCCGGTCTGCCTCCTCAGGAGAAACGAGAGCGAGACTGCCTCTCACCTGCTGCACCACCTTTTCCAGGGTGGTCCCGGCCTCCCGCTCTTCGAGAGTTTCTCCCACGCACACTATAGGCAAAAGTCCCTGATCCAGGGCGGCCCTGGTTTTCTTCGCAACGATTTCGTCGGTCTCACCCCAGCCGGTCCTCCGCTCGGAGTGGCCAAGTATCACGTACGTACCTCCGGCGGCTTTTACCATCTCGCCGGAGATCTCGCCGGTAAAAGCGCCTCTTCTTTCCCAGTGGATGTTCTGCGCCCCCGAGAGTATGCCGGTTCCGGTCAGGGCAGCTGACACCGCGGCAAGAGCCGGAGCCGGAGGGGCTATCACCACTTCGGGCCATGTCCGCGGCGGCACCGACCCCTTCACGGTTATTTCCTCCAGAATTTCGGCCGTGAATGCCCCGATGTAAAGCAGCGCTTCATCGATGGTCTTGTTCATTTTCCAGTTAGCCACGATAAGAGGTCTTCGCATTCTCACCCTTCCCCTTCGAGTCGGGGGCACCCTTCGGTGCCCCCGGACCCCATGCTACCTTTCGAGAATCTTTACACCGGGAAGCTCTTTACCTTCCAGGAATTCGAGAGATGCTCCGCCTCCGGTCGAGACATGGCCGATTTTTGAAGAGAGACCCGCCATCTCAAGCGCAACTACCGAATCTCCACCTCCCACTACGGTGAAACCGTTCACGGCCGCCACCGCTGCGGCGATCTCCAGTGTCCCACCGCGGAACGGCTCTACTTCAAACACCCCCATCGGTCCGTTCCAGAAAACGGTTCTAGCCTGGCCGATTTTGGTCGAGAAGAGTTTGCGCGTCTTGGGTCCGATGTCCAGAGCCATCATATCGGCGGGAATACGGTCTCGAGCGACCACACGGGGAGGTTCACCCACTTTGGGCGCAGTTGCAATTACAAGGTCTTCCGGCAGCAGGAGGTCCTTCCCTTTTTTCGCAGCTTCGGCCATTATCTCCGTAGCAACCGGCACGAAATCCGGTTCGCTCAGGGATTTCCCCACCTCAAATTTCTGGGCCAGGAGGAAGGTGTTGGCCATGCCTCCGCCGATGAGGAGGGCATCCACCCTGTCGAGGAGATTTCTCAGCACTCCGATCTTATCTGAGACCTTGGCGCCTCCGATCACCGCCACGAAAGGCCTCTCCGGGTTCTCCAGAAGCTTTCGCAAAGACTCGATTTCCTTTTTCATGAGAAAGCCGGCGTACGCGGGAATGTAGCGAGCTATCCCTTCGGTGGAAGCATGAGCCCTGTGAGCTGTACCGAACGCGTCGTTTACGTAAACGTCGGCGAGATCGGCCAGTTTCTTCGCAAATCCGGGGTCATTTTCCTCCTCCTCGGGATGAAAGCGCAGGTTCTCAAGGAGGAGCACATCCCCCGGGCGAAGTTCCTCCGCCATTCTCTTGACTTCGTCGCCGATGCAGTCGGGGGCCACTTTCACTGGCCGGCCCAGGAGCTCCTCAAGGGCTCGAGCTACCGGCCTCAAGCTCATTTCCGGAACCACCTTGCCCTTAGGGCGTCCCAGATGAGACGCGAGGATCAACGCGGCACCCCGGTCCAAGAGGTACTTAAGGGTGGGGAGAGAAGCTCGGATGCGGGTGTCGTCCCGGATCTTTCCATCGTCATCCAGAGGAACGTTGTAGTCCACCCTTACGAACACGCGCTTTCCTTGTACGTCCAGACCCTCAATAGTTCGCAGCATAGCGGCTCCTCTCTTTCGTGGGATTGAAACCTGCTAGAATCCCTTGGCCGCGATCATGGATACGAGGTCGAAGAGTCTCTCGCAATAGCCCCACTCGTTGTCGTACCAGGAGACCACCTTGACGAGGTTGTCACCGACCACCATGGTGGACAACGCATCGACCACGGTGGAATGTTTCATCTTCTTGTAATCGGACGAAACCAGAGGCTCCTTTGAGACAGCCAGGATTCCCTTGAGCTTGCCCCGGGAAGCTTCCTCGAAGGCCTCGTTCACTTCCTCGGCGGTCGCGGGCTTCCGAAGGACCGCGACAAGGTCCACCACGGACACGGTGGGAGTCGGAACTCTGAATGCCAAGCCGTTAAACTTCCCCTTCAGGCCAGGAAGCACAAGCCCCACAGCTTTTGCCGCCCCCGTGGTCGTGGGGATGATGTTCAACGCGGCAGCTCTTGCTCTCCGCAGATCCTTATGGGGGAAATCCAAGGTGACCTGATCGTTGGTATAGGAGTGGATGGTTGTCATGAGACCTTTTTCAACGCCGAACTTCTCGTCCAAGACTAAAGCCACGGGCGCCAGCCCGTTGGTGGTGCAGGAGGCGTTGGAGATGATGTGATGCTTCTTCGGATCGTAATCCTTGTCGTTGACCCCCATGACTATTGTGATATCCTCGCCTTTGGCCGGTGCGCTGATCACCACCTTGCGGGCTCCCGCAGGATCGATATGTAAGCTGGCTTTGTCCCTGTCGGTGAATCTTCCCGTCGACTCGACGACGATATCCACGCCCATGTCCTTCCAGGGCAGCTTCGCCGGGTCGCGTTCGGCGATGACGGCAAATCGCTTACCATTTACTGTGATGCCGGTGGCGTCGTGAGTAACCTCGGCCTCAAGCGTCCCGTAGTTGGAATCGTACTTGAGAAGGTGTGCCAGTGTGCCGGAGTCGGTGAGATCGTTGACCGCTACGATCTCCAGGTCCGTCGAGCCTCGCTCCAGGAACACCCTGTAGAACCGCCGTCCGATGCTACCAAAACCGTTAATAGCTACTTTCACAGCCATACTTCGAAGCCTCCCGTTGGAATACTCAAGCCATATTATGCCACAATGCAGAGAACAAAAGGCAGAAAAGGAGATGCGTTTTGAGAGGAAGCGGTTCTGGCGACATTCTGCGGCTCTAGGAGGTGACGCGGCTTTCGCAGCTCACCGTCTGCACGTTCCCGGTTCCTACTCGTGCTTTCGCCTCCTGGCGGATGACGGGATTCCCAGCATCTCGCGGTATTTCGCCACGGTTCTCCTGGAAACCTTGATGCCCTTCGTTTTGAGTTTCTCGGCGATCTCCATGTCCGAGAGGGGCTTCCTCGGGTCTTCTTCTTTCACCAACGCCTGAATCATACGCTTGACCGAATCGGACGACACCGGTGCGTCGGAATTAACCTTGTTTGCGAAAAACACCTTGACGGGAACTACCCCGAACGGCGTGTCCACGTATTTTCCCGACACCGCCCGGCTCACGGTGGACTGGTGAATTCCGAGTTCGTCCGCTACATCCTTGAGAGTCATCGGCTTCATCTGTCCGAAACCTCGCTCGAAAAATTCCCGCTGGTGCCTGACGATAGTCTCCATCACCCTGATCACCGTTCTCCTGCGCTGCTCGATGCTACGTAAGAGATTGAGAGCTTCTTTGAACTTACGCTTGAGGAAAGCATGGGTTTCGGGACAATTGCGGTAGTTAAGTAGCCTCCTGTACACCGGGTTCCAGAAGACCCTAGGCAAGTCCTGATCGTTCAGGATGACCACGAAGTCCGAACCGACTTTTCTTACGGTAATGTCCGGACGGATGTAAGTGATCTGTCCACCGGAAATCCTTGCGCCGGGCTTCGGGTCGAGGCCGGATATGATTTCTTTTGCCCGGTCAACCTCTTCCAGGGGAACCTTGAGTTGTCTTGCGATCTTTTGACGCCTGCCGGCGGCCAGGTCCTCGAGATGATACCGGACGATGGCCCGGACCACTTCGTCGTGTATGCCCATGGCATCCAGCTGGAGCTCGAGACACTCCCTCAGGTCCCTGGCACCCACCCCGGGAGGGTCGAACGTCTGCACCACCCGAAGGACCTTTTCTACCATTTCGATCCCGACACCGGTGGCCAAGGCAAGTTCCTCGAGACCGGCCCGGAGATAGCCGTTGTGGTCGATGTTGCCTATGATGTATTCGCCCACAACCCTTTCCTGGGGGGACAAATCCGAAAGACCCAACTGAACGGCAAGGTGGTCTCTGAGGGTGATCTCGCTTGGAGTATAAGTCTCGTACGACGGGAACGTTCGTTCCTCCCGGGCCTCAAACACCGGCTCGTTGAAACCGAGGTACTCGGCCCATTCCTCCAGCTCGTCTTTCTCCCGCTCACCTGGCAGCTCCTCGGGGGGCTCCTCGAGGATCTCCAGCAACGGGTTCTCTTCGACTTGCTGCCGTATGAGGGTCGCCAGCTCCTGAGTGTTCATCTGGAGAATGGCTATAGCTTGCCTTAGCTCCGGCGTTAGAACCAGTTTCTGAGTTTGAGCGAGCTCCAGACTATATCCGGCCTTCATACTCCTCTCCCCGTAGATAGTATTTAGAGAGGCATGGACCGTTTTCCTATCGGGCAAAGCGTCACAAGCTCATTTTTCTGGTGGTAATATCTACCCTGTGAACGAATATTCCTGTCAGATACTCCAGCCCTTCCTTTATCCGCTTTTGCGCGGCGGCCATGACTTCAAAAGGCCGGTAAGGATAGGCAACCACTATTTCCACGTCGACTATGGCACCCTCCGAAGTGGGGAGAACCAGTACCCTCGGCTGCTTCACCACGCCTTCCACTTCCCGGCAGAGCCGTGCCGCTATCGCCATCAAAACCGAATCGGAAATGAAGAACTTGCCATACGAGCTCCAGGTGGGCCTCACCACCGACTTTTCCACGTAAACCGGCTTCCTCCCGCGAGAAAGAATGAACATTTCCACGGGATCCACAAGGTATCCCGAAAACGTCTTCTTGACCTCAAAGGTTGGCGCCGGGATTACGTGTTTTCCTTCGGTCTTTCTGGTCAGAAGGGCTCTGGTGATCTCTTCGGGAGTGGAAAGTTCGGTGATGTCCAGGTACCTCGAAGGCATGGGAAGGCCGAGCCGACTGCAGATCCGTTCAACCATAGCTTTGGACGTCCCCAGCACCAGGATGCGCTTGGGCTCGAGCTCGGAAAGGGCTTGCTTAACCTCGAGCGCGTGCACGGGGTCGGAGAAAATCGCCCTCCTTACTGCCGCGGGTCTGTTCTCCTCCCTTTTCGCGGAGTGCCCAGCCACGATCCTCGACCCGGATATCAGGAGCCCATCGTCGATCACGGCGTCGATTTCGAGCTCCTGAGCTATGGCCTGAGCTTTGTGGGATTTCCCCGTACCGGCCGGACCCACCAGCGCCACGACGCTCGTTACCCTGTCACTCCGTTCGGGATCTAGTCGCTCTTGGGCTTCGACCAAGGAGTCTGAAACCCCCTTTTCTCCTCGGTGTCCGGGAGGCAAATCCCCCGGGGTGGGTTGGTTTCCTCCCGCACCAGAGATGAGACCAATCTCACGCAAGACCTTTCCTCTTCGGTTCGGCTCGACTTCAACGCCCTCTCTACCAAATCCGGCCATATTACGCGGCCGATGAAAGCGGAGTTAGCCAGGGCAAAGTTGGGATCGAGTTCCTTGGCCTTCACCCACTCTTGGAGCCCCTCCCTGTACTCGCCCCGGCACATCAGGACCGTTCCTCTTAAGAGCCGCCCGGCGGCGATCTTGGGAAACTTCGATACGAATTCCTCGGCGTACCTGAGCGAGTCCTCGAGCTTCCCCAGCCGGAAACTGAGGTCACCCAAAGCCAGCAGGGGTTCGGGAGAAGAAGGAATCTTCTCGCGGATCTTCTTCCACTCTTCCAGGGCAGCTTCGAGGTTGCCCACTTGAGCAAAGTGGATAGCTATGTTTTTCCTGGCCGGAATATAAGACGGGTCCTTCTCCAACACCTCTCTCCATATGGACACCGCTTCTTCCGTACGACCCTGCTGGTAACGGGCCAGTCCCACGTTATACCTGGCCGCCAGGTTGTCCGGCCTCTTCTCCAGAACCTTTTCCCACAGGCTCACCGCCCGGTCCAGGTCCCCTTTGAGGGCGTAAACTTCCCCCAGCGTGATGGCGCTGGTCACGGAGTCTGGCTCGATCTTCAAAGCTTGCTCGAGCGCCTCCGCCGCCTTGTCCAGCTTCCTCTGGCCGAGGTATACGAGTCCAAGATTGTAATACAATCCTGGATTGGTAGAGCCCAGCGCCCGTGCCTTCTCCAGGTAAACGAGGGCTTTTTCGTACTCCTTCCTGTCGAGGTAATAGGCGCCTATGTTGTGCAATGCCTGCACGTTATCCTTCTGGATTTTGAGGAGGTCCTCCCACTCACGAAGAGCTTCATCCGCTTTGCCCATCACCAGGTATAGTTCGGCCAGCTGGGCCCTCACCATGGGATTACCCGGCTGGATCTCTTTGGCCCGCTTCGTGTATTCAAGAGCCTTATCGAACTTGCCCCGAGCTGCCAGGACCTTGCCCAGGAAGTATCGGGATTCAGCATGGTTTTTGTCGAGCTCCGCAGCTTTCTCCCACTGGCGTACCGCCTCGTCCAGTTTGCCGCTGTCGGCGTATCCAACTCCCAGATAGTACCTGGCTGTCACGTTCTTGGGGTCTAAAGACACCACCTTCTCCAGGGACGCCAGTCCTTCTTCCATCCGCCCTCTTTCGAGATACGCAAGACCGAGCTGGGTCAACCTGAGCGTGTCCTCGGGCTTTGATCGCGCCTCCGCTTCGAGCCTGGAAATGACCTCGTCCAGAGCCTTCTCATCAACTTTTGTATCTCTTCTCATGGCGCCCCGACGGCGACGGCCTGACAGATGTGGCCAAGGCCGCCGCCATACCTCCCTTCTGGTGTGGTGGTCCAGACGTGCTCCTTTAGATCAAGGTGTAGTTTCTCGAAATGATTCCCCGTGACCTTCTTTCCGACCGCAGTTATTTTTCACGCTGGACGGAACAGAGAAACCAGGAAATGCGTCGAAACATGCGAATATGTAGTCGAAAGAGAATACGCAGGGAATATCTCATCTATTTCTGGTAATCGCCATATCCGGGGTGAACAAATTGACTCCTTCCGCGCAGAAACGGACTGCATCTGTACATATCGCGGCAAAGAAAGCTGCAATTTGTCTCATACTGTCCGCCTGGATCTGGGCCACGCTCCCCTTCCCTCGGAGCCACCTCACCTGCGCTCAGGGCGCGGCTCTTCAGGGTTGCCGGGCCATGGTAACGGGCGATGTCGTGAACTTGAGATCAGGACCTGGGCTCAACTACAGAGTCCTGGGCCAGGTGACTCAGGGAACCTGGGTCGAGGTGAGAGAAGAGAGAGGCGATTGGGTGCGGATCGCGTACAAATCGAAGGAGTACTGGATCGCAGCCTGGCTTATAGAAATAGACCTCCAACCGAAGAACCTGGTGGCCGTCGTTGACGCGTCCGTCGTTAACTTGAGACGGGGTCCGGGAACCGGGTACAGCGTGCTTTCCACGGTCAAGAAAGGCGAACGGTTAAAGGCCTTGGCCAAGACGGGGAACTGGATACAAGTCGAGCGTTCCGACGGCGTAAAGTGCTGGATCTACGCGGAACTCGTTCGCCTCGAAGCTGGAACGACGCCGAAAAAGCCCTTGCCCCCCATCGACCCCTCGAAAATGCTCGTGTATCCCGTCGGCAACCGCGTCACCGTATGGCAAACGGCCATCAAAAACGGCGACGTGGTAGCCTATCTCACCGCTTCAAGCCCGGGCCGGTACCTCGGCACTAAAGGCGGCTGGATCTGGGTCGCGACCGAGTCCGGCGAAAAAGGCTGGGTACCGGGCGCCGAAGTGAGGCTGGTTTCTCCCGAGGACGGCGACGTTTTCTACAAGGTATCCGACGGGCTGTGGTGCATGGGCAAGTATCAGAAGTCGGTCGTCACCGCCAGCGCCGTCAATGTTCGCGCCGGTCCGGGAACAAACTACGCCGTTGTAGATCTGGTCCGCAAGGGCGATGTCCTGCTTGTCCTCGGTAAGTCCGGCGACTGGCTCAACATCATATCCCCCAAAGGGAAGGTGGGATGGGTGGCCTCCTGGCTGACAGGAGGAGTGGAACCCTCGTCATGCCCGTTTTCCGTAACGGTGGAAGCCGGCGAGACGGGCAGGAGGGTCACGGTGACCGGCGCTTTCGACTCCGCCGCAATCCTCCCCGGTCCCGTCGAAAACTCCATTCTGGTGAGCACTTCGATCTTCTTCGAAAATAGAGGCACTCTCGGGATAGGTGCCTATGAGTTCGACCACATCGAGCTTGCCACGTCCGACTTCAAAATAGTGTTCAACGAGAAACCCAACTATCGCATCACCGAGCTCGGCCCGGGACGGGTCGTGCTGGACTTTTCCCCCGTCCTGACCCAGGTAGCAGCCGAGCAAAGGGATGGAAGGGATGTCCTCGTTGTGAATGCCCTGGGATATGCGTGGCCCGACGTAAATCAATATGGGGACACGGTGGAGTTTTTCATTCCGGGAGCGTCGTTCAACGGCACGCCTCCGCGGCCACCAGGTCGATTCCTCAAATCCATCGACATCCAGTCATCGTCGCAAGGAGTCCGCATGGTTGTGACAAAGCACCCCGGGACCTCGTTTGTCCTGCGAAAAACCGATAACACGCTGGAAGCCCACTTCCTGTCGACCGGCCTCAGAGGCAAGGTGATAACGGTGGATCCCGGGCACGGGGAGACGGACTCGGGGGCGGTCGGTCGCAGCGGTCTCAAGGAGGAAACCGTAAACCTGGAGGTCGCTCTCAGGCTGAAGAAACTCCTGGAGGAAGCTGGCGCCGTGGTTTACATGACGAGGGAAAGAGGAATCCCCGTGACACCTCCCGCCGACTGGAACCCGACCCAGGAAGAGTACGAAGGGGAACTCGCCAAACGGGCAGCGTGGAGTCGATTCAGCGACGCCTTCGTGTCCATTCATTGCGACGCCCACTGGAATTCCGGAGTTAAGGGAACCTCAACTTACTATTCCACCCGTCCGCTGAATTCGGCGAGCTCGCGACGGCTTGCCGCCGCGATCCAGCGGGAGCTCACGTCCGCGTTGGGCAGCGTAGATCGGGGAGTGATGGAAGCGGATTTCTTCGTCCTCCGCCAGTCCCACTGCCCGGCAGCCCTCGTCGAAATCGGGTTTTTGACCAACCCCGAGGAAGAATCTCGACTCGCGGACCCGGCGGTGCTGGATCAAGCAGCCCTTGGCATATTCCGGGGTCTTGAATCTTACTTCGGCCAGTGAAGATCCACCCGTCTCGGTCAGCGGACGAACGGCTCGATAACCTCGTATATCGACGGTTTCTCGAAACCTCTGCGCCAAGCAGCCACTCCTGCCAGGCCGTATTTTTCCATCAGCATCATCCGCATCTTCATGGACTCTTCGTCTTCCAACCACAGTTTGTAGGTAACGTCTCCCTCCGTTCGTTGGACGTACCTGAGCCCGGTTTCCGGGTCGCGCTCGGCCGTTATACCCCTGTCCTGAAGCCACTTTTCCGCAGCTTCCATGCCCAGGGCCTTCGATGAGACCTGGAACTGGCCGTCTTGACGTCTTTCAGTCCAGAGGCGTGTGTAAAACGGCACCCCCAGGATCAGCTTTTCCCTGGGAACCTCCTCTAAGGTCTTCTTTATGCAATCCTCAGTCCAGGGGATGGTGGACACCGGGCCAGCCACGGGCGACCCCCATGGATACTGGTCATAGGCCATGAGTATTACGTAGTCCAGGACCTCTGCCAGCTTCCGCCTTTCGTAACACAAAGACCAGTTGGGGCTCTCTGATTTTACCGTTACGTCCATGCTCACTACGAGACCTTGCTGGCGGGCCATGGGTACCAGTTCCCTGACAAACTGGGTGAGGTAGCTGGCATCGGCGTGGTAAACGTTTTCGAAATCGATGTTTATTCCGTCCAGGGAGTAAGCCTTGGCGTACAAGAGGATCTGTGCTATCACCCGGTCCCTGAGGTCGGAGTCCCTGATTACGCTTCTCGTCCTCACGGGATCGAATCCGTTGGAAAACAACCCCCAAACATGATACCCGCGAGAGTGCGCCCACCTCACGTAACGAGCATCGGCGGTGTTCAGAACTTCTCCCGGCGTCTGCGACAGAGAAAACCAGGTGGGGGAAACCACGTTGACGCCGGGCATCTCTCCTATGCGCGACGGGTCGGGAGTCGTCCTATCCACCTGCTCCCATATGAGGAACACCCGGCGTCCCGGCAGCTTGGGCGGTGCGTAAGGGCGAGCGAGTTCCTTCGACGGGGGCTCCGGCTCTATTTCTCGCACCTTCTCTTCCCTGATATAGCCGCTATTGCCCGATGAGGTCTCCACGAGTAGCCATCCTCCTCTTTTTCCATATATGCTGACAACGGCGCCCGGTCCTATCGCTTCCACCCTCCTCACAAGAAAGCTCGGTGCCTCACGAAGGAAAAAAGCTTCTTTGACTTCTCCTCGTCTGGTCCAGACGTCCAGCCGCTTCACCTGTACCGTGCGGGCATCGGGAAAGTAGTGCGCCCCCACCGGATATATCTCCTGCAGTACGCAAGCGGGAACGTACGGCATAGAACCCTCCATAACTACAGGGAGTTTCAAGTCCACCGGGTGCTGGTTGATGTAAGCTGTAAGCTCTTCGGTTCGGAGCTTAATGACTTTATCCCTGGTGGTTATGACGAGGACTTCGTTGTCCCAGAACACATCCGGGTCGATCTTCTCTCGTATGAAGTCAAAGGGAATGTACACCTCGCCTCCGGATATTACCCCGGGCGTCCTGTAGACTGTCCCCTCGTAAATAAGCCGGGGTCTCTCCGGAACGGGTCTTTCCACCCACAAAAACGAGGGAAGCACCACAAGAAGACTCGCGGAAGCCAACAGAAGCACAAGGAAGATACCGCGCCACGGGCGCGTCCTTCCGGAGAGACGGGACCTCAACGGAAGTCCGGTTCCGGTCTCGTGTATCATGGAACACCAGCCTCTCGCCGGTCTGGGAAGTTAAGTGAGTCGACGACATCAGCCCAGGGTAACGGCTCTTTTATCCTTCGAGATTCCGCGGGCTTCCACCTCCGTAACGGTCGCAGGAAATTGCCACCAAAAAGAGAGGCCCCCGGCTTTCGCCGAGGGTCTATGGTCAGTACGTCCCGCAAGGGTCCACAGAGAAAAGACCGCTTTATCCAATCACTTGTTCATATACCCTGAGCCAGTTCCTGCCCAGGATTTTCTCGATGTCTTCCCTGCGGTAACCTCGACGGGCAAGCTCCTGAGTTAAAAGCGGGAGCTCCGATACATCCTTGATGACCACGGGAGCTCCTTCTTTAACGCCATAGCCGTCGAAGTCGGAACCAAGCCCAACGTGATCGATCCCCGCGACTTTCACGATGTGATCGATGTGATCTACGAGGGCTTGCAGGGAGACCCGCTCGGGGTCGTCCGAAACGAAGCCCGGAGCGAACACAACCCCGATAACTCCGCCCTTCGAAGCCAGAGCTTCAATCTGACGGTCATCCAGGTTCCTCGGATGAGAACACAGAGCTTTCGAATTCGAGTGGGAGGCGATGTACGGGCGTTCCGCAACCTCATGAACAGCCCAGAAACTCGATTCGGACAGGTGCGAAACGTCGACGAGCATGCCCAGACGCTCCATCTCTTTTACCAGGGCAACACCGAATTCCGTGAGGGATGACCCGGACCTCTCACCAACTCCGTCGGCGATGTCATTCCGCTGGTTCCACGTGAGCCCCATGGCCCTTACCCCCAGCCGGTAAAAGGAGCGAAGCAGCGACAAACTACCTTCCACGGCTTCGCCCCCTTCGATGCTGAGAAGGGCCGACACTTTCCGGTTGCGCTTGGCTTCGACGATGTCCCTGGACCTCGTGGCGAGGACGAAGTCGGGGTTCTCTTCAAAGAGGCGGTACATTGCGTCCAGAAGTTCAAGGGTTCTTCTCGCGGAGATGGCCGGTTTATACTGGGGCTCTATGTATAACGCCATCACCTGGCAGGTCACGCCGCCCTTAACCAACCGGGGAAAATCTATGTGTCCCCGAGAACTTTCCTCCCAGAAACTCCTGGTCGGTCCCGGGCGGTAGCGGTGAAGTCCTTGCCCAACCTGCAGTATGGTGTCGCAATGACCGTCGATGACGATGGCTTCCTCGTGGACCCTCTGGGGATCGACCAACGGTCACACCTCGCTCCCTGCACGCCTCGGAGTCCGGAGGGTTTTCCTCATTCCTCCACTTTGATAGCTTCGACGGGGCAGGTACTGGCCGCGTCCTTTGCGCAGCTCAGGTTCGCGGCAGCAGCTTCCTGGCTCTTCACCTCAGCTTTGCCGTCGCCGGCCAGGAAGAAAACGTCCGGGCACGTGTCTGCGCACAAACCGCAACCGATGCATGCATCCTTGTCCACCGTTACCTTTGGCATTTCTCCGATTCCACCTTTCCTTCGAGATTGCGTGAAGATTCACGAGAGGATTATAGCATACTTAAATCCACGTGATGCACCCTTGCTCCAGTTAGCCCCAGAAACACCTCGATTTGCCTCTGAAGATCGCCCGCCGAACCCGTCGTATAGAACTCAAGTTCCGGACCGGATGGTTCGGCGCAACCGTTGGGGGAATTCGCGAGGCCGGTATCCTCGAGAACTTTTTTCAGTTCCTCCGCCGTCTCTTGAGCCGGGTCCACCATCCTTACGCCGGGAAGCGCCGCTTCGAGCCACGGTCTTAGAAGGGGGAAGTGCGTACACCCCAGGATGAGGGCATCGATCTTCGTTTTCCTGAACACTTGCACGTGATTTTCGACAGCACGCTGGATTTCCTGCCGGTCAACGAGTCCGGCTTCGACCAGGGGCACAAAATCCGGACACGGTTCCGCGATCACTTCCACTCCGGGAAGCCGCTCCTTTATGGCCCGCTGATAGGCGCCGGACCGCACCGTTCCTTCCGTGGCGATGAGCCCCGCTGTGCGGACGGGAGATGAGGCCAGCGCCCTTACCCCTGGACCGATCACGCCGATGACGGGGACCTCTACTTTCTCCCTTACGTAATCGAGGGCGTGAGCTGTAGCGGTGTTACACCCGAGGACCACCGCTTTGGCACCTTTTCCCGCCAGGAATTTCACGATCTGGTATACGAAAACCCTGACTTCTTCGGGGGGTCTGGGACCGTACGGGAGTCTTCCTGCGTCCGCAAAATAGAGGATACTCTCACAAGGTAGGAGTCTCCTCACCTCCCTTACCACGGTAAGGCCGCCCGCTCCCGAATCCATGACTCCAACGGGCCTGGGGTCTCCTCGCTTTGCTTGGCATTGCATGATGAAGCCTCCGTTTCTCCTCTCCCACCTAAAGCGTCTGCTCGCAACGGAGCAGCCGGTTCCTAACGAGTTGCCGCGTTGGCCAGGGCGTTGGACACGGCCTCCACCCATTTTCTGGAGCTTTCGGTCGCCCCGGTGAACGTATCCACGTTAGGGCCGTTGGCCTCTACGAACCGTCGCTCCATAACATCCCTGGCTTCCAATACGGGCGGGTACGCATACGCCTCGCCCACATCCTTGAACTTGAACTTGCCCTCGGGAGTAACGTCCTCCAGTTCTACCTTGACGATCTTATCGTTTTCGATGGTAACCCACGCTACTCCGCGTCCGCGGTCATCTTTCTGGGAGGCGCCCATGAATGTGCCGTTCCAGTATTTCGTCGTGACCGTAGGCCGTTTCTTGGCCTTTTCCAGCGCGAATTTCACCGCTTCGATGTATTTCCGAGAGGAGTTTGTGGCTTTAGCCACTGTATCCACGTCGGCCGAGTTTTTCTCAACGAAGCGTCTGGACATGGTCTCGTTGGCGGCCTTGGCTTCGGGATAGGGGTACGTAGCGTAGTCTTTCACTTCCCCCTTCTCCGTGATCTCCGAGAGCTTGACAGCTACGATCTTATCCTTCTTGATGGTAACCTCGGCGATAGCGTAGCCGTGGATGTCCGCAGTAGAAATTCCCTTGTAGACACCATCGTTGTAAACTCTGGGTTTACATCCTGAAAGGAGCACCGCAAAAATCACCAAGAGACTCAATGTGCCCGCAAGACGTTTCAACAAGGACGGAAGCCTCCTCCCGTAACCACCGGCACGAGTTGGTCGATTACTCGAGTGGTCGATTGCTCGAGCTCGTCCGTCGCTTACCAGTTTAACCCCGGTCTTATCTCGCTACTCAATGTAGCTCCGGGGCAAACCCCAGTCAAGTCTTGCGGCCTCATTGCCATATCGGTGTTACTGTCATAAATGTAGCGCAATTAGAACTTATCGTCAGAAAACGTCAAGACTCGACGTGCGTCAAGATCATCGCCATGTTTCGGGATGGATGCAGTTCTCGGATTTTACATGATTTCGGTAGTTCCCTCGCCTCTCCAAGTCTGTCATGTTTCGTCGGAAATTGTCGAATGTTTCTTAGATGTCCACAAGGGTATCCACACCGTTGGCGGCGAAGTGGCCCACCCCAAAATCTCGTTGCCAAGGAGGAGAACCATGGAAAGAGAAGTACTGGTAAAAGAATTGACGCGGTCAGTCAGGGAAAACTCGAGGGAGTTCGTGCTTCGTTACGAGCTCGCGGTCCGAGACGGCGTCGGTGGGCCCGACGACAGAAAATACATCTTACGAGCCAGGGTTACGGAAGCCACATCGGAATACCCCTCGGAAAGCGGGTGCGAGCTGGTTCTGCCCGCCGCTTCAGAGAAGAGAGGCGAGGAATTGTTCGATATGATCGCCTGCGCCGAAAGCCCCGTTTTCCCCGTCCACGTCCCTGAAATCGTAAGAGATGAGCTGGCCGCCACTGCAATGGACGAAGCTGTTACTCTTCTTCCCTCGGTCTTTGAGTCTGGACAGAGGGTGTCCGCGTGATGTAGGGGAGGATGTCGCACAACTCGATGAATTCGTCGGCAGAGTCAACGAGTTCATCTGCCGCTTTGTAATTACAGCGGATGTACGCTTCCGGGTGCTGAGTTGACAGTACCTGGATTCTAACGCCCCTGGCTGCGACGGCTCGCACCAGGGGCACAAAATCTCCGTCTCCGGAAGCCAACACGTACCTATCGCACCGGTCAGCGAGGCTCAGCATATCGATGGCGAGCTCGAGGTCGAGGTCGGCTTTGGTCACCCCACCGGCAAAGACCTTGAGAGGCTTCTTCACGACCATATATCCGTTGCGGTTGAGAAAGCGCATGAACGACTGGGACCGCCTGCGCTGCGCTTCAAGTTCTTCTCTCATAGCTTGGGGATCGGCAGGAGCCATAATCCTGATGTACTGCTCGATCGTGTCGGTAGTCCATTCGCCGGTATAGTAGTAAGCCCTTATGAGGAAAGAATCTTTGGACAGGTACTCGAGGAGCTTTACGAAATCGATGTTTACCCCGAAAGCGTCATGCGTGGCATACTTGAAATTCCATCCGTCAATGAAAATTGCCAGGCGAGGCAGACCCGAACCTATAGCATGTTTCATGGCGATATTTTTCCCCCGATGAATTTACAGTTAGCAGACGTTTTAATTTAATGGTGCGCCCGGCGCGAATCGAACGCGCAGCCTTTGGCTCCGGAGGCCAACGCTCTATCCAATTGAGCTACGGGCGCACTCCGCACAAATTATACATCCAGGACGTCCCGGTCACAAGTTGCCGAAATCTCAGAGTTTTCCTAGCAAAACCAGAAGTCCGACCAGGATGAACCCCACCCCTGCAACCCCGCGAAGCACTCCCGGAGGGACGAGCCGGCACAGGGAGTCACCGACCAGCGCCCCAAGGAAGGAAGTAAGGCACAAGGCCAGAGAAGCTCCGGCGAAAACGCTCCACATCGACCTCTTTTGCGCAGCCAGCATCATCGTGGACAGCTGCGTCTTGTCACCAAGTTCCGCCAGGAACACCATGACAAACGTGGATATCATGGTATGCCAGTCCAAGCCTCTCGGGTCCGGCCCAAACACAACCGGTGCCCCATCCCCTCCCCTCAACCAGTCCGCCCGAATTCCGGACGTCTTTGAGAGCCGACGCGAATCTCCGGGCGATGGTGGATACACTCCCTTACAGGCGCCTCCTAAAGTCTAGCACAACTTAGGCGAGGACCGAAGGGGCCTGCAAGCGGAGGCTAAGAGGTTATGCGACCGCTTCCTTCGTTCGCGGAGTTTTTTCCCAGAAACGGGGCTCCCGCCCGATAGCCCGGAGAATCATTGCGCTCGTGTACGGTATCGGGAACATGAAAGCGGCCATAGGAAGAATAAACAGTCCTAAGAACACACCGGCGTTGGCCAGAAAGCTTGAGGGCTTGAAGCTCGTGTCAAAGTAGCGGCGATACCGCCTGTAAGCATACAGGGTAAATCCGAGGTAGACAAGGGAAAATGCGTTTAAAGCCCATTGTCCTTCAACGGGAATCACGGACGGGTCCAGGAGGTTTTTCGCGTAAAGGCCCATGGCAACCGGGGGCACGAACGTGGCGCACTGATACAGGACCCATTCCAGCTGTCCCTTTATTATCAGCGCTCTGAGCAGCCCCTTACGCTTGGCCGGGTCGTCGGAAAACTTCGATACTTTCGAGACTACCTGTATGTGTCCGGTCCCCCAGCGCAGTCGCTGCCTGAAAAAGCTCTTAAAGGTGGGCGGCGTTTGCTCGCTGGAAAAGTACGGAAGGTACTCGGGCCATGCGTCTTCCAGGAGGTAAGCCCTGGTGCCGAGTTCCAGATCCTCCGTAAGGACCTGGTGGTCCCATCCGCCTATGGCTTTCAACAGGTCGTACGATACGAAGAGGTTGGTACCGCCCACAAACGGCAGGGTGCGAAACAGCCACGATAAATACCAGTCATGGGCTATGGCCTGGTAGAGCGAGGCAATGCGGCAGAAGGCTGTCATCTGGTAAAAGTTCCTGACCTGGAACACGGGGCCTTGGAGTATTCTCGAGCGATCCGGAGCAACGAGCCTGCGGTAAGCCACGTACAGCAGCACGCATTTTTCCGGGCGGGATTCGGCGTCATAAAAACCGCAGACCTCGGTCTCGGCGTTCACGAAGCGCAGTGCCCAGTTCAACGCGCGGCCCTTGGTCGACGTACACGAGACGCCTGTGCGCCTCCCCGGGAATTCGCCATCGAAGTCGTCGGGAACGACAACGTGTCTAACGCAGGCCGCAAGCTCGGGTGAGAGGCCTTTTCTGACTTTCTCGACAACTTCCTGGGTGGTCGGAAACAGATCCTTCTGTACTTGCCTGACCCGCGGAGCGAGGTTCCCCGTTTTGAGGTCAACCTGGAGCTTGTTCACCACCGAACGAGCTATGTGGTTAGTCATGCGCGTTATGATGTCCTGGGTCACCCCGTGGTTGGCTCGGGCCGCGCGGCTGGCAGCTTTTCGCAAAACGGCATCGTCCTCGCCGGCGATGTGGATATAAGCTGCAAGGGCCGGCATGGCGACAACGAGGCACACGGGATAGAGTCTTTCGAGGTCGAGTTCGGACAGCCATGGACATGTCCGCTTCACGCACTGCATGATCCTGTCCGCCGAGGCACGCCCGCCGGAGGCGTAAAGGGTTACCGAAACCTCCCGGATCATGGTCTCCCTCGTGGCGGCGGGCAGACTCTGGAGCTCGGGAACTCCCACGAGCGAGCCCTCGTGGAAATCCTTGCAGAGGTACTCCTGGAGGGCGTAGGAGGCCAGCACGGCTACCATGAGTTCCCGAGCTTTGACCTCTTCGTCTGGGGAAACTCGGGACTTTCCCTTTCCGTGTTCAAAACCTCCGGCCATCTCGATGACTCTCCTGGCTATCCTCGGCCTCGACCTCCTTGCGGCGATGAGTTCTTTTTCGTCGGTAGCGACTATCACTTCGTATTTGTCCCGCGGATAGGTCAGCGACAGCATGTGCAGGATGGTGTTCTCGATTACGTCGGACTCGTTCCGCGCCGGGATCAACAAACTTATCCTGGGAACGTCTTTCCCCAAGCGCCGGGCTGTTTCGATGAGGTTTTCTTGGGACAAGGCCGGTCGCCGGCCCCAGTATAGCTTGTCGCTATAGTACTTCCAGAAGAGAAACCTGGCAAAGAGGACAAAGAATATCAGGTAAACGGAAAAGGTGACAAGATAAAGTATCTGGGGCAGATCCATAAACAACAGGGCCTCCTCGCTAAACGCTCGTATGACAAGATCGCAAGTGAACCCCGGAATCTGTCCGACCTCACCGAAGGGTAGTTTTTCGTTCCGAGCAGGAGCGCATTCGCAGGAAAGGCGAAAGAAAGAGAGGAGGGGATCGACCGTCCCCTCCTCGAGGCCCTTGCGGCCGTTTTTAGGGTTAAATCACCCCTACCGTCTTCATGGCGGACACCAGGTCGGGCGTACCCACTTCCTGGAGCTCATACCTTATCCGCATGCATGGCTTGTTAATCTTCATGACCCTTCTGAGGTCGATGGGGGTGGCGATCAGGACCATGTCACACGGAGTTTTCTCCACCGTTTCTTGAAGCTCCGCGATCTGCTTGGGCGAGTAACCCATGGCCGGCAGTAGGGGTCCGATGTGCTCGTATTTGGAAAATGCCGCTTTTATGGAGCCTACCGCCCATGGCCTTGGATCGACCAGTTCGCTCGCACCCCAGCGCCGGGCCGCCACCACGCCGGCGCCGTAAGACATTTCTCCGTGCGTGAGCGTGGGGCCGTCTTCGATAACCAGCACCCTCTTGCCGCGGATCTCCTCGGGACGCTCAACGAAAATGGGAGACGCTGCCTCCACCACGATGGCATCGGGATTGATCTTCCTGACGTTGTCCCTCACGCGTTCGAGATTCTCGGGGCTCGCGGTATCGATTTTGTTTATCACCACTATCCTGGCCATCCGCAGATTGGTTTCACCCGGATGGTAGGACAGTTCGTGACCGGGACGGTGAGGGTCTACCACGACAATGTGGCAATCGGATTTGTAGAACGGTATGTCGTTGTTCCCTCCGTCCCAGAGGATTACGTCGGCTTCGGCTTCAGCTTGCTTTAATATCTCACCGTAATCTACGCCGGCGAATACGACGTTTCCGCGATCGATATGGGGTTCATACTCCTCCCGCTCCTCGATGGTGCACCTGTGTTTATCCAGGTCATCGTAGGAGGCAAATCTCTGGACCACCTGCTCGTCGAGTTTGCCGTAAGGCATCGGGTGCCGGACGACCGCCACCTTTTTCCCATGCTCTTTGAGAATCTGCGCAACTCTTCTCGTGGTCTGGCTCTTCCCCGCACCCGTTCTGACCGCGCACACGGAAACTACCGGTTTTTTCGAGCGCAGCATGGTGCTTTTTGAGCCGAGGAGTTTGAAATCGGCTCCCGACGCCAGGACCAGACTTGCCTTGTGCATCACGTACTCGTGAGACACGTCGCTGTAGGCGAAGACGACCTCATCCACGTCAAACTTCTTGATGAGTTCGGGAAGCTCGGATTCGGGGTAGATGGGGATCCCTTCAGGATACAAAGGCCCGGACAGCTTGGGAGGGTATGTCCTTCCCTCGATGTCGGGAATCTGCGTTGCGGTAAAGCAGACCACCTGGCTCGTCTCATCGTTTCGGTAGACGGTGTTGAAGTTGTGGAAATCTCGTCCTGCAGCGCCCATTATGATGACTCTTCTTTTCATCAGTTCGGCATCTCCCTTCCTTCCGTCCGGTACCGGACCATTTCTCACATGATCAGAGCTAAGAGAGCCTTCTGCACGTGAAGCCTGTTTTCTGCCTGATCGAAGATAACGGACATGGGCCCATCGGCTATCTCGTCCGTTACTTCTTCCCCGCGGTGAGCAGGCAGGCAGTGCATGAAAATGGCGTTCTTATCTGCACCGGAGAAGAGCTTGGCGTTGACCTGGTACGGTTGCATAACCTTCACCCGCTGCTCCCTCTCCTTTTCCTGACCCATACTAGTCCAGACATCGGTGTACACGACGTCTGCATCCCTCACCGCATAAGCCGGGTCCGTTGTCAAGACGAGCTTCCCACCGTAACGCTCCGCCGATTCTCGGCCCATCTCCACAATGTCGCGATTGGGCTCGTATCCTTCGGGCGTAGCGATCCTGATCTCCATACCCATCTTGGTCCCGCCGAGTATCCACGAGTGGCACACGTTGTTGCCATCGCCGACGTAGGCCAGGCGGATGCCGGAGAGCTTCCCCTTCTTTTCGATGATGGTAAGCATGTCCGAGAGAATCTGGCAGGGGTGAACCAGGTCACTGAGCCCGTTTATGACGGGAACTCTCGAGTACTTGGCCAGTTCTTCCACATCTTTCTGGGCAAAGGTACGAATCATAATGGCATCGCAGAACCTTGACAGAACGCGCGCTGTGTCGGCAATCGTCTCCCCTCTGCCCAGCTGGAGATCATTGGTGCTGAGATAGATGGCATGCCCGCCCAGCTGCGTCATCGCCACTTCGAAAGACACCCTCGTCCTGGTGGACGGCTTCGCGAAGATCATTGCCAGCGTCTTACCAACGAGGGGCTGCGGGCGGATACCGCACAGAAAAGCCGCCTTCATGTTGGCCGCCGTCTGGAGGACCGTCTCAATCTCCTCCGGCGACCAGTCTTGAAGCCACACCAGGTGTTTACCTTTGATGCTCTTCACTTCTGGTTCCTCCTTCTTCCGGGAAGCTTGCAGGCTTTCCCGGTTATTTGCATCGGTCCTAACCCATCATCAACCCAGGATCCGGCGGTTGCCCCGGTCAAAAGGCGCACCGCTCTCAGCAGACGATCTCTCTCACCATCTCCCCAGGTGAATCCGGCCGACCACATCGGCAGGTCTACCACACTTGGGACATTTCTTGTCCTCCGTCAGGTGAGAGACTTCCAGCTCCAGAGGTCCCCTTTCGAGCAAGACAGCTCCGCAGTCCGGGCACAGGGTGTTCGAAAACTCGCTGCGCCAGACGTTACCCACGTAAACGTAGTAGAGGTTCTCCCGGGCGACGCGGTAAAGTTTCTCCAGAACCGAAACGGGAGTCGGCGGCAGGGTCATCCTGTTATGAGGGAAATACCTGGAAAGATGCAGGGGTATTGTGGGGTCGAGCTTCGAGACCCACGAAGAAAGCTCCCTCATATCGGCTTCGTCGTCGTTTTCCCCCGGAATCACGAGGTGGGTGAGTTCCACGTGGCAGGACCGGACGGCCCTTTCGACGGTAGCCAGGACCGGCTCGAGTTTCCCGTGAACGAGTTTGCGGTAGAATTCGTTCCTCCATGCCTTGACGTCGATGTTCATGGCATCAACTAAGGGGAGGAGTTCTTCGAGGGGTTCGGGGGATATGTAACCGTTGGTTACCAGTACATTCGCGAGGCCCGCCCGCTTGGCAAGGCGCGAAGCTTCGAGCACGTATTCGAACCAGATGGTCGGTTCGTTGTAGGTGTACGCGATCCCCACGACGTTCGCGTAGCGCTTCTTTTGCTGCAAGGTAATTTCTACGAGCTCTTCCGGACTTATCTCCTCCCACCCGGGGTTCCCCTGGGATATCAGGTAATTCTGACAGAACTCGCAAGAGAAATTGCACCCGAACGTCCCAACGGACAGAAGAAGCGACCCGGGCTCGAAATGATACAGGGGCTTTTTCTCAACCGGGTCCAGGGCCACCGATGTGACTTTTCCGTACGCCAGCGAGACGAGCTTGCCGTTTCGAACGGTACGAACGCGGCAAACCCCCGTTTTGCCGGGGCTAATGAGGCACTCGTTCGGGCAAAGCTTGCACCGGACGGCCCCGCTCTCAAGAGCTTCCCAGTACCTGGCCGGAAACTCCCCCGTCATAGGGACTCCCCCCTTCCTGCCCGAGCTTCACCTCTTCGTGCCCTTTCGCCGTTTTTCCGCCTCTAGCTGGGCCGCTAATGGTACCTTTTTACGGTGAACCTGTAGAGTCTCACCTTCTCGCCCGGGGGTATTCCCGCTTTTCTCCGGGCGATGGCAATCTGCTCCTCCACCGTGTCGATACCGTCGAGGTCGGGAAGGAGCAGTCCTCTTCTGCCCCCCGCCTCCACTATCACCCCGTACTTCTTGGGGTCGAGAGCCCCTTCATCCGTCGGTTCAGGGGGGCTTAAGATGTCCACAGAGTAGTCGAGGTACTCGAGCTCATCCTCGGTGACCGGAGGAAACCGGGGGTCTCTTGTCCCAGCCTCTACCGCATTGTAAATTATCTCTTCCACCACGTTCTTGCGCACCGGTGCCGTCGTGCCGATGCAACCTCGGAGAGCACCCTCTCTGTGGATGGACACAAAAACTCCGGCTCTTCCCCGAAACTCTTCGGGAACATCCTCCGGGGGCTTCATGAGCCGGCCTGTCCTGACATAGTGCTCCAGCGACTCCCGGGCGATCTTCACGGGAAAGGACTCCCCCTTCCGCCTCTCTTCGAGCTTCGCCTGGAACTCGCGCCGGAGCACGTCGAGCCTAGATCCGGATCTCTTCTCCGCGGGCTCGAACAGCGCGACGCAGTAACCTACGCCGAACGGTCCTTCGTAGGAAAGAACCTCCGGTCTCACCTCCAGACCGTCGAGGATACCCAGGAGGATGACTATGGGCCTCAGCCCGCACTCGCCCGCCGCCTCTATCAGGGAACCGTCCATCGTCATAATTGAAGTTACGTCGAACGCGCCCAGATACTTTACCAGCGCTTCATCGAATTCTCTGCCCCGCGGACTGTAACCGGCAGGCGCTCCAGGTATCAACCGGTGAGACAGATCCCCGGAAGCGACTACGGCCACGGCCTTTCCCGACTCTTCGATGACAAAGCCGATTTTCCGCCCGAGCGCGTAAAGATCGAGATACGGAAGGAACCCGACGTTTAACACGACGAGTTTCCCCCGGTAACCGGCTTTTTTCAGGAAATACAGGGGCACCATGACGCCGTGGTCGAGCTCGGACCCGACCCGGTACCGCCCTAACTTAGCCTCGTCCAGGAAGATGACGGGGTCACCGGCGAGGGATTTTTCCAGCGCTGAGACGAGGTCCATATTCGTCTCGTAATCGAAGGATACTTCCGGTGCGCCGAATCCCCCCAGATCCCCACGAAGACGCGTTTGAGCGCGAATGGAAATTGCGTCGGCGAAAGCCGGCCCGTGAGGGGTAATCACGAGGAGCGTTTCCGGGTGCCTCTGGACAAACGTTCTACCCACGTCGGTGAGGGCCTTTATTGTCTTCTCGGTGACGCGCTCTTGTCCCCGTCCCACCTCCGGAACGATGATGGGCGGATGGGGACTCAGCGCGGCCGCAACCAATCCCCTTTCAGGCAACTGCCTGTTGCCAGGTAGGGATGACGAAGTCATAGCGTTTACCCCCTCAACAGCCTCGACTTACCCTCGCGAAAGACCCGCTTCACATACGGGTCCTTGCCAGAGAACGTCGGGAGCTTGGCCGTCGGTGTTCCTGAACTGCCCTAAACCACAACTTTCTCGACGTACGCTGACGTCGACGCCCTAAGCAGGGTACCGTACTGAACCAGAAACTCCAGTACATCTCCGGGGTGTACCGGATTTTCCGCTTCCGTCACGTCGAGGATCAGGTGGTCCGATGAAGCCCCGACGATTCGTATGCCTGGGTCCACGGGATAAAGCGACTCGGGGTCCACATCCTGCCTTCCCGTAGCCGCAATCGCCCTCCTTCGTATACCCAGGTCCTCATACACGGGAATCCTACCGAACGCGTCCTGACCGATTTCCCCGACGGGTTTGGACGGCTTGGAGAGAACTTCTATTACCTCGGCCTTGAGCTTGAACGCATCCCGGTGACAACCCGGGATCCGGTCTCGCCTCACGGCTTCGGTTCCCAGGAGGATGCTCTCCCCCACCCTGAGTTCGGTTATGCCTTCCGGAACGTCTCTGGCCAGCACCATGCCCATATTCGCGGAGTTTCCCCCCGACACGACCTCGATCGGACTCCCGATGGCGTCCTCAATCTCCTCCTTGACTTCTAGAAGAGCTTGCATTTTCTCCCTCGTAGGTATCACTCCGCCGTAACAGGCCATATTGGTACCGATACCCCACAGAACAAGGCCGGGGATGTTCCGGATCTTCCGGGCTACCTCTGGTGCCTCATCGGGCCACACTCCCTCCCGAAGATCGCCCATGTCCACCATGAGAATGACCCGGTGAAGCTTCCCTCTCCGTTCCGCTTCCTTTCCGAGCAACGCGAACAACCCCGGGTCGGATCCGAGACTCACGTCGGCGACCTCGACGGCCCTTGCTACCTGTGAGGGACCGGGCGCCCGGAGAAGCACCATTTCACAGGAAATCCCCGCCTGTCTCAGTCTCTCCAGGTTCTGCACCCTTGAGTCGCCGATGGCGTCTACGCCGCCGTCGAGCATCGCCCGGACCACCGCAGGGTGGCCGCACGTGCCCTTTGCCACACCTACGAGACGGGGAATACCCGCCTGGCGCAGGAGCTCTTTAATCCTTGCCGCGTTGTCCCGTATCTTTCCGACGTTTATTTCCAGGACCGGGTATCTCACCTTTGCGACCTCCGTTCCTCAAATGGCCAGGACCGGTTCCTGCGGCGCCACATCCACCCCGAGGCTCTGAAGACAAATCTCCCTGGCCTCATCCGGATACTTTCTCGACAGCACCCCCGCAGAAGCCATCACGTAGAAGTTATCCAACAGGACCGAGGCGGCCCTGGGGTAAAGCTCCCGTCCGGGTCCGTCCCCTATGAGCTTTTCAAGAGTTTCCTTTCCCCCCGGCAACCTGGTCAGAGGCCCGCCGGTACCTATGATCCACTTCACGCTGGTCAGATCCTTCCCGTGGGCCACGGTAATTCGGCCTTCCGGCCCGTAAAGGTACCTGATCTTGCCCACGTGCCTTTGGAAAGCCGTGTGGGCAGCCACCGCAGCGAGATACGTTACGAGCTTCCGGTGTCTCTCGTCCTCCGGGATCACCTGCAAGCTGCGAAGTTCGGGTTCGGGAGAAAACCCCAAGTCCCTCTCGATCCTGTCCTTGACCATTTCGTACACGTGCCAGGCATTCTTGTGAATTCCGAGGTCTCCTTCCACCGTCCGTTTGGAGAAGGGCTCGGGGGTGTCCAAGATGTCCTGGATTTCCGGGCTCCCGCTGGCCACCGAGTGCACGTCGGTGGTGGCTCCACCTACGTCCAGGACCACCAGATCCCCCAGAACCGGCCAGATAAGCTCCGCGGAAGCCATCACCGCTCCCGGCGTCGGCAGGATGGGACCGGTTACCATACTCCTGATGGTGTCCATTCCCGGCGCGGTGACTATGTGTTCCTGGAATACTTCCTGGATAACCTTCCTTGCCGGTTCCACCACCAGCTCGTCAACCCTCGGGTAAACGTTCTCCACGAACCTCACAGGGATACCCGCTTCTCTCAATATGTCCCCAACTTCGTCCCGGGCGTCCACGTTACCGGCGTACACCACCGGCACTTTGATGCCTGCGTCCCGGATACACCGGGCGTTATGTATCACCGTTCCCTTGTCGCCGTAGTCCACGCCCCCGGCGAGGAGGATTATGTTTGGTCGGAGATTTCGCAATCGCTCTACGTCCCTGGGGGTCATCTCGCCAGCGGTCACCATCCGCACCACCGCACCGGCTCCAAGGGCGGCTTCCTGGGCAGCCTTAACCGTCATATCGTAAACGAGACCGTGGACGGACATCCTGAGCCCTCCGGCGGCGCTGGAAGATGCCATCATTTCATCCCACTCGAGCTTCGAGACACCGGCCCGTCTGGCTGCATCATCCAGCGCCCGGCGCAGGCCCGCCGTCACATCGCCTTCCTCGACGGTGGTGGGAGACAGCCCTTGCACAAGCAGACACGGCTTGGGTTTGAGCTGGAAGACGTTCACCATCGTGGTGGTGCTGCCGATTTCGGCGACGACGACTTGGGCCTTCATTTTTCGCCCTCTCTCCGCTTGCGGAGCTCTCTCCTCCGCTTGACCAGGAATGAAGCTACGTGTATCCCTTTAGTCCCTCTGCCGAATCCCGCGTCCAGGCCGCAGCTCTTGGCCATTTCATCCGTGACCTGGGTTCCGCCGCCGACGAGAATGAACCTGTCTCGTACCCCTTTTTCCACACACAGCTTGTGAAGCCGCTCCATGTTCTTCTTGTGAACGTCGGCGTGGGTGATGATCGTCGAAATCAGTATCGCATCCGCGTCGTGCTCGATTGCGGCGTTAACCACTTTCTCTACGGGAACCGATGTGCCGAGGTATACGGCTCGTATTCCGAAGCTTTCGATGCCACCGTGCTTTATGTCGATGATTTCCCTCATACCCACGGAATGCTCATCTTCACCGACGGTAGCCGCCACGACGGTCATGGGGTTCTGCCTGACATCTTCTCTGATCTCGTCGGGTGAGAGAATCTCCGGCTTTTCCGGTATTTTCAGTTCGTCTCGTCTCACAGCCACCGGCACCCTGGCTTTGAGTTCGATGAGAGTGCCCTCCGCGGGGTGCATTATCCCTTTGTGGATGACCAGGGGCTCCTCCAGACCGAGTTTTTCGGCCACTGCGATGGCTGCGGCTTCGGCCACGTCGGCCGGCTCCGCAAAGAACATGGTCATTGTGATATAACCGTCACCCGCCCACTGAACTTCGGGCCTGATAAGGCCGGCCTCTTTTTCTCTGCGGACCTTCTCGAGACGTTTGTAAACGTTGTCCTCGGGGTCGAGTTCGTCGATGTATACTATCTTATCTGGATTACACAACGTACAGCCCCCGATTAGGTCGCACGGTTTGGAAAGTCCCTCGGGCAGCTTGTTGTATCCGAAGTGATGGCATACGGGTGCCATGTAATCCGGATCTCTCGGGACGACGGTGCCAGCGCCCACGCCGCCGTCGATGTCCCTCTTGATACCGTCTCCGTTCCGCTCCGGGTAGTAGCCGGAATCGACGAAGAAACCGGAAGCGACGGCGTTGAAGTACCCGCCCTTCTCTTTGATCTCTTCCAGAAAGAGGACAGCTCTTTCCACGAGCTCCCTGACGCGTTCTTTAACCAACCCGTCGCGTTTTATTTCTACGAGCTCCTTGAGAGAATCCAGGCCGCTCAGAACCTGTTTTGCCGTGTCAACCGCAGCAATGTTGTTGTAATGCCATGGAACGTTTCTTCCTTCGTCCGGCGTGATAGTGCTCTGGATGTCGGCGGAAGTCAGCCGCGACACGAGAAGATTCAAAACGTGAGTCACGGTGGCTTCTCTCATGTCAGACTCTATGTACCTCGTATTTTGCTGAGCCCTAATCTTATAACCCGAGAAAAGCCACCTCAGAGCCACGGCGTACGGCAGGTCTAGAGCCAGGCACGGGGCCGGCGGAGCCGTCGGCGGCACGGTGGACAGGGCGATGTTTTCCTTGGGCATCCCCACCATGGTGGAAAAGGCGCAGTTGATCGCGTGCTGTACAAGAAGCTCCGGCATCACCTTCCACGCTTCTCTTGCGGTGGCGTTGGCGTTATGGGCGCCGTCTATTTGAAGCATCCCCACAGAGGCCATCACTTTCTTGGCACAGGCAGCGTCCACGAAGGACCTGACCATGTTTACGTTACGGTAAAGGATGTTGTATTGCGGGTCCTGGTGGGCGCCGTTGACGCCCTCTTCCGCGAACAGCACTGCGATTTCCGGACCGGCCACTCCCGAAACATACGAGTGAAGGTTGATCGGACGACCGACCTCGTCTTCGATGAGATCCAGAGCTTTCCTGGTAGCTCTAAGCTGCTTCCTCGTGATGGGAATGCCACCGACTCCCTCCGGTGTTCCCTCCAAGAGCCCATCGATGTGGCTCTGGCCCGTAGTCCTTATGACCATTATGTGGTCGGCGCCGTGCCAGGCCGCCATTCGCATCCTTCTCAGGTCATCTTCGAACCTTCCCGACGCGATTTCACTGGTTATGGTAAAGTCCGGTTGGGGGTCGATTCCCCCGAAATACTTGGCGGCCGGAAGGGGCACGAATCTCTTGAGCCCGGTGGATGTGTTCCTGTATTCGAAAGGACCGATCTTCTGGAGCGGGTGCTTTTCCCGCCAGACCCATCCCTTTCTGCGAGGCCTGTAGTGCTCGAGATCCTCGAGGATCTTTTGGATGTCCATCTTTTCGTTGGGAGAAAGGCGAAGTTCGTTTTCGCTCACCGCGTCACACCTCCCAACCGGCGGGAAAGCTCTTCCCAACCCTTACCCTCGCTGAGGGCTCTCCCGGCCTCGAGGTAGTGAGAGCCGGTCATCGCGGCATACTCGAGTACGGCCCGTCCGGCACCCTTGCCCAGAAGACCCCTCTTCTCCAATCCCGACACGATGGCCTTGGCTTCCAGACTGGAAAAGCCCATTCTCAGCAACACGGATCGCTCGATCGAGGGTGACGTATGGGACCACGCCAGCTCATAAAGGGGGCGGACGATCTCCTCCGCCAGTTGCCAAAACCTTTGCTTGAGCTCTTCGTCGGAGAGCCCTTTGAGGTGCTCTCTCCTCTTTTCGAAATCATCAGGCCTTTCCAAGAACCTTCACCCCCAGCTGTTCGAGGTACGAAGCCACTTCGTCCTCGGTTTGCCTCGAATCTTCGGCGAGGAACTTCACGTCTTCCGGGGTGACTTCTTTCACCCCGGTACGCTCCACTGCGTTTTTCAGGTACGACTTCCTCAGCTTTTCCATCGGAAACTCGGTCACGTGGAGCTGGGAAAACTCCTCTGGAATCACGATGACCTTGCCCGGCACGTTCTCCCGGGGATCTCCTCGACGGACGATCACTCCGTTTTGTTTGGCGAAATTCAGCTGGGCCTGCGGATGCTTTCCCGCTCCGGTGTACTCCGTCTCCTGGACAACTACGAGCTCGTCCTGGGGGAGTTCCCGCGCCAGCGCTATGGCCGCCGCTAGAGACGTGTTTCCCGCAGGCCCTCTTTCGAGACCTTCCACCTCGGCCAGGGCCTGCGTAACGTAAAACACTTCGCCCTGGGTCACCAGCACGTAGCGGTCCATGTACCTCAAGGGCCGGGCCGCGTTCCTCGGAACGTCCGTCCGGTCGGGCCAGGTGGCGAACGGAACCCCGAAGCCCGTGTGGCCAGTGGTAAAGGACTTCCTGTTGAAATCGGTATCGGAAGCCATGTGGAGACCGGTCAGGTCCACGCTGGCGCCTATCACTTTCGTTTTCAGGGCTCCGGCCTTTCGAAGCCCCCTCGCGGTGCCGGTGACGTTGCCGCCGCCTGCGTGCGTCACGACAACGTACGCAGGATCTTTGCCGTACCGCTCCCGGCACTGCTGGGCTATTTCGTAGCCAAGGGTTTCTATCCCGGCAATGCCGAACGGACTGTACAGGGAGGCGTTGAAAAAGCCGGTCTCCTCCAGGAGCATGAGCGCCACGTAAAATAGCTCCGGTCCGACGGTGAGCTGCACCACTTCGGCACCGAACGCTTCGCACTTCCTGGACTTTTCCACGATTTCGGGCTGCCCCACGTGTCGCGAATCGAAGGTTTCCTGAACGATGATGCAGTCAAGACCGCGGATGGCCGCCTGGGACGCAACAGCCGCGCCATAGTTTCCGCTGGTAGCCGCGAGGACGCCTCGATATCCGTGGACCTTTGCGTGGTATACCGAAACCGAAGCTCGTCTGTCTTTGAAACTCCCTGAGGGATTCGCCGCTTCGTCCTTCACGAGTATCCTGGCGCCCATTCCGGGCCTGGACGTCCTTCGAACGAGCTCGGTGATGTTTCTGAGCTCGAGCAGGGGCGTGTTACCGACTCCGACCTCGGACTGGATGGCCCTGACTCGCTCGAGCGAGTAACCCACCTTCTCCATCATGCCCTCGTAGTCGAAAGCCAAGGGGCTCCTGATGAACTCCGAGTAGTCCATGCCCAGCGCCTTCTCCATGATCTCCTTGCGCCTGGACATGACGGCTTTATAGGAAAGGTCTCTAGCCACTGGATTTCCCCTCCCTCAAGAGTTTCCGGAGCTCCGCGCCGATGCCCTGAAGTTCCGGAACGGAGGGGCCGAACGAATGGGTGTAGCCGGGATTCACCGCGGTAAGCGTCCCCTCCACCGTACGGCCGGCAGGGGTTCTTATTTTGATGCGCTCGCCGACCCCTGCTTCTTCCAGTGCCCAACCTTTCACCCAGCACTGGAGAGGAGTTTTGGCGGTATCGGCCGGCACGTCTGGAGACCTCTCTCCCGGTTTGAGGATGATGTTATGCACCTCAACCCAATCTCCTGGTCTCGCTCTTTCCATTTGAAACCGGGCGTGTTACGCCCAATCCCTCCTTATCAGCTCCTAACAAAGCTTCCCAGTATTGCCCTGGGAATCGGAAGGTCCGCCATGGTTAACAACCCGGGCTGCGCTTTTATCACCGCGGGGATCATGTTCACCGCGATAGCTATGGTTCCCGTTCCGCCCGGGATTTCAGGACGGATGGCCATGCTGATGGGAGGATCACCGTCGATGTTGATGTAATCTCCCGTCTCGACTCCCTCGAGTTCGGGACAAACCTGCTGCGGATGCTCGAGGAATATGACTTCGCGGCCACCGGAATAAGCTCTTGCGATATGACGGCATCCGGCTACATCTCCCGGTCTCACCCACACGTACTTTGTTCTTCTCTCGACCTTGCTGATTATGGGCTCTCGCTCTTCGACCACCCGGTCGATCTTCCATCCGAGGGCACGACCGATTAAATGACACGATTGCGGGAATCCGATGTGCCCCACTATGGTGTTCTCCCTGAGCCCTTTCTCGAATTCAGCTACGGTCGTTCCCACACCCTGGGTGCGCATGACGGTCGGACCGAAGGGCGCCAGGTTATTCACTCTCCGCGCGTGTATGTGCCTGACGTCTCTGGTCACTCCGGTGAGCGTGATGATGAGGGTATCCAGAACGAAACCGGGGTTTATCCCAGTACCAAGAACCGTCTTCCCGGCCCTTTTCGCCAGAGAGTCGATCTTCTCGGCAAGCTCGGGCGAAGCAGCCCATGGATAAGCCATTTCCTCAGCTATCGTGATGACGTGCGCCCCTCTGGAAAGACAAGTTTCGATTTCGGGGAACACCTCACGGATAAAAGACGCGGTGTTGAGGAGCACCACATCCGGCTTCGTGCGGAACGCTTCCTCCACATCGTTGGTAGCCCGAACACCCATGGGCTCGCATCCCGCGATTTCTCCGAGATCCTTGCCGGCTTTCGCGGCCGTTCTCGCAATCCCAGCGACGACCTTGACTCCCTGTTTCCTGGCGAGCATGGAAACCATTCCGCTCCCCATGGCGCCAAGACCCCATACCAGAACCTTGATTTCGGACATGATCGCCCTCCTCCTCCAGGTCGGCGCAATCACGCGACGCGACCTTGAACCTCTTTATACATTCTTGAATAACCGGGAAATTCCTTCTCTCGACAGGAAGTTCTCGGCGCCGGAAAGCAAAAGAGCGGTGGGATGCACAAGGAGTTTACGTCAAAGCGCACATCGCCATCAAAGCGATAGGCGACGGCGGCAACAGGTTACGGGAAGCGCAAGCGGCTAAGTTGAGCCACGCGACTGGACGAAAGCGAGGATTCCCCGGCATATGATGTCCGCAAGTTTCTCCTGATAAGCCGGGTCTTCGAGGAGCATCTCCTCTTCGGGGTTGGACAGAAAGCCGAGTTCGACGGTGACGGCGGGGACGTTTGCGTGATTCAATATGAAATGGTCGAGCCTGGACGAGATCTCCCGATAGGTATTCGTTTCTTTCTTGAGAAGCTCTTGTATACATTCGGCCAGAAGCCTTGACCGAGGGTGGTTGGCGGAGTAAAAGGTCTGGGCACCATACTCCGCCGGGCTGACGAAAGCGTTGCAGTGGATGCTGACCACGATGGTCGGGCGGGATTCCTTCATCAATTTCAACCTAGCTTCCACGTCGGCGCCTTCTTCAAGCTCCAGCTCGTAGTCACCCGTCCTCGAATAGACCACCCTGGCACCGAATCTCACCAGGAGCCGTCCGAGATGCTTGGCAACGGCGAGGTCCACGTCTTTTTCTAAAACCCTCCTCCCCACGGCTCCGGGGTCGATGCCACCATGGCCGGGGTCAATGAAAACCACCTGACCGCTGAGGGGTCCTCCCGTTCCCGCCGGGACGAAGGGGATATTGCCAGCAGCGAAAACCAGTACAGCACAGGCGAGGAACAAACCATAAACTGCGGTCCGGCTTATCGAAAGCACGAAAATGGGCCGGCGTCTTCGCCTGGCCCTCCGATGAACCATCGTTCGTCCCCCGGATAATTAATATGATGAAGGGTTGTGGAACTTGTGCCGCATCCGCCCCATGCGGTGTACCCGGCAGGTTAACGCTTGGAGAACTGCGGAGCTTTCCGTGCCTTCTTGAGACCGTATTTCCGGCGCTCCTTCATCCTGGGATCTCTCGTCAGGTACCCGGCCTTCTTCAGAACCGACCTCAGACTTTCGTCGATTTGTACGAGGGCCCTGGCGATGCCGTGCCTGATAGCACCCGCCTGACCGCTCAGACCTCCCCCTCGGACGTTGGAGATGACGTCAAAGCGGCCCTCCATGTTTACCAGGCGCAACGGCGCGGTTACTTCGTACTCAAGCCATTTGGAAGCCAGGTAATCGGACATGTCCCGCCCGTTCACGATTATCTTGCCTGTCCCGGGTACAAGCCTCACCCTGGCGACGGCATTCTTTCTTCTGCCCGTTGCGAGAACACCGCTCTCCATGCACTCTTCCCTCCTCTCAACCAACCCGGATCAACCCGGCCAGACGGCGGGTCGCTGAGCTTCATGAGGATGGTTTGAGCCTCTGTACACGAACAAATGCTTCAAGAGCTTTCGCCCCAGACGGTTGTGGGGCAGCATCCCCTTGACGGCGGTTCTGATCAAAAGCTCGGGGTTGGATTTCATGAGCTTTTTGTACTGAATATATCGGGCACCTCCAGGATACCCCGAGTGCCTGAAGAAGATCTTTTGCTCCGGTTTCTTGCCCGTGAGTACGAACGAGTCGGCGTTCAAGACTATCACGTTGTCACCCATATCCACCGAAGGCGTGAACTCGGGCTTATGTTTTCCTCTGAGGATAAGCGCCACCGTCGACGCGAGTCTCCCCAGGGGCTTGCCTTTCGCGTCTATGATCCACCATTTGCGTTTCACTTCTCCGGGCTTCGCCATGTAAGTCCCGCGCATCTTCAGACCTCCTTGCCTTTCCCTAGGTGAAGGCGACATCATCCATTCTAACTACGCACTTTTCCAGGGTCAAGATAATATGACTTCCTCCAGGCACAGACCATAACCGGGCAGCGCCGATCCCCGGCTCCTGCCCCCGATACGCTCGGCCCGTTCGGGGTCTGCCAGAAGAAGGCCGACCGTCCCAGGGGGGAGTTTCCCCCTCCCGACCTCGAGGATGGTTCCGACCAAAAGACGCACCATTTTATAAAGAAATCCGTCGGCGGTTATCCAGAACTCCCATATGGCATCGTCGCGTCCGTCAGCTTCTCTCTTTCTCCAGTAAGCCTCCCTGACAGTTCGCACCGTCGTCTGGACGGAGGAGCCTGTTGCCCTGAACGCTTTAAAGTCCTTCCTGCCGGGAATGAGCTTGGTCTCTTCCACCATCAGGTCGTACTGAAGCTCGCCCGGGTACCAGTAGGCATACCTCCCCCACAAAGGCGAGCGGTAGTCGAGCCTCCATAACCTGTAGCAGTATGTCTTCCACGCTGCCCGCCTCCGCGGGCAAAAGCCCTTTTCAACTTCCCAGGCCTTCACGAAGGAGATATCGGGCGGAAGGAAACCGGTGGCGGCCCAGGGAAGCCTCTCGGGGGGGATGGGAACGTGGGTATCAAAAGCTATCACCTGGCCCCTGGCATGTACGCCGGCGTCCGTCCTTCCCGCACCGCTCACCTTCACGGGGTGCCCGAGAAGCTTCTTCAGCGCGGCCTCGATCTCGCCCTGCACCGTAACTTCGCCCGCCTGACGTTGGAAGCCTGCGTACCGCGTTCCGTCGTACTGCACAACCGCAGCTATCCTTCGAACCTTCGTCCCGAAATCGCGCTCACCTTCGTCCATAGCCGCACCTTTACACCGTCCCCCGGATGACCGGCCCGAACTTGATTCGCAGGTACACCACCAGGACGGAGGCCAGGACGACGAGCAGGATACCCACGTAATCCGCTCGATGCATCTCCAGCTTTTTCATCCTGGTGCGTCCCTCGCCCCCTCTGTAACATCTGGCTTCCATGGCCAGTGCGAGTTCGTCGGCCCTCCGGAAAGCCGAAACGAAGAGGGGTACCAGTAGCGGCGCCAGGTTTCTAGCTCGGTTTAACATGTTTCCGCTCTGGAAGTCCGCGCCCCTCGCCATTTGAGCTTTCATGATCCGGTCCGCCTCTTCGAGGAGAGTCGGTATGAACCTGAGCGCGATCGTCATCATCATTGCGAGCTCATGGTGAGGCACGCCCAGCCTGGAAAAAGGCCTTAACACGTCCTCGAGACCGTCGGTGAGCTCCACCGGCGAAGTGGTGAGGGTTAGGAGGGAGGTAAACATGATCAGTATGACGAGTCTCGTTCCAATAAAGAGCCCCTGAACAAGTCCGGACCACGTAGCGGTTACCGGGCCCATGCGGAACAGAACGGGTCCGGGCGTGAGAAACAAGTGTAAAACCAAGGTGAAGATCAGGATGAACAGCATTGGACGCACCGTGCGTATTACTACGTGCCACGGGACTTTGGATAAAACCACCGCTAAAACAGCAAACAGACCCATCGCTAAGAAGCAGTAAAAGTTATTCCCGACGAACAAGACCACCATGAATATCGTTGCAATCAGAATCTTGGCCCTGGGATCCATGGAATGAACGGTGGACCTGACAGGGTAATATTGGCCGATTATCACGCCTCTGATCATCGGACTCCGCCCGCCTTCGTCCCGGCGAGGTACCTCGAGATTTCCTCGTACGCTTCCTCCAGCGTCAGGACGTCAGTCCTCACAGGCCATCCTCGCTTTCTCAGTTCTCTCATCATCTTGGTGACGTCGGGAATGTCAAGACCGATGGATTCCAGGAGCTCTCCCTGGGCGAAAACCTCCCTCGGCGTTCCGGACAGAACGATCCGCCCGTGATCCAGCACAACGAGCCTGTCCGCCAGCCTGGCCACCTCTTCCATATTATGGGAGACCATCACCACCGTAAGGCCGCGTTCGTGGAGCCTGCGGATATGCCCCAGGATTTCGCGCTTGCCGAGGGGATCCAGCCCCGCGGTCGGCTCGTCCAGCACCAGCACCTCTGGCCTCATAGCCAGCACACCCGCCAGCGCGACGCGCCTGAGTTGTCCTCCCGAAAGCTCAAAGGGTGAGCGCTTCATGAGGGAGTCCGGAAGCCCGACCAAAGCCATGGCCTCCCTGACCCTCTCCTCTATTTCTTCTGCGGGTACTCCCAGGTTTTTCGGCCCAAAAGCTATGTCCTCGTAGACCGTTTCTTCGAACACCTGGTCTTCCGGGTATTGAAACACCAGGCCCACCTTTTGCCTGAGTCTTCTGAGGTCAGCCCCCTTCGCCCTGGTATCCAACCCGTCCACCAGCACCCGTCCGGACGTGGGCACGAGAAGACCGTTGAGGTGCTGTATCAGGGTGGACTTGCCGGATCCGGTGGGGCCGATTAGGCCGAGAAACTCTCCGTCCTGTATCGTCATGCAAACGTCATCCAGCGCCCTGACTTGCGACGGTGTCCCCGGCATATAGTCGTATGTCACGTGCTGGAGCTCAATCGGCATAGTTCGTCCACCATTTCTTCAACGGTTAGCGCAGACCTGGATACCTCAAAACCGCTTTTCCTGAGCATATCACCAAGCCTTGCCACGAAAGGTACATCTAAGCCCCACTTTGCTAAATCTTCGGTTTTCGAAAAGACTTCCGTGGGCGGGCCGCTCAATACCACTTTGCCTTCGTACATCACGATGACCCTGTCGGCATGAACCGCTTCGTCCATGTGATGAGTGATGTGCACCACAGTGATGCCCTTCTCCTTATTTAACCTCGCGAGGGTCTCCATGACTTCCTTTCGCCCCTTCGGATCGAGCATCGCGGTGGGCTCGTCCAGCACTATCACAGAGGGCATCATAGCCAGGACACCCGCTATCGCCACCCTCTGTTTTTGACCGCCCGATAGGAAGTGCGGCGAAGCTCTCGAGAAGTCTTCCATCCCCACAGCCTTGAGGGCATCCGAAACCCTTTGCCTTATCTCTTCGGGCTTGATGCCCAGATTTTCCGGACCGAAAGCCACATCCTCTTCAACGACGGTGGCGACCATCTGATTGTCGGGATTCTGAAAGACCATTCCGGCGGTCCTCCGAATTTCCCAAAGGTTGCGCTCGTCTCTGGTGTCCATGCCGAACACCAGCACCCTTCCGGACGTCGGAAGCAGGAGCGCGTTGAGGTGCCTGGCCAGGGTGGATTTACCGGAACCGTTGGGGCCGATAATGCACACAAACTCGCCTCGTTTTATCTCCAGGTCTACCCCCGAAAGAGCGGTCACGCCCGAAGACTCGTCAGGACCGTAGGTGTGAACCAGCGCTTCGGCAACTACTGCCCGGTTGTCTCCGTTCATAGTCTCCACCGGCCCAGGGCTGGGGCTTACCTGATGAGTTCGATCATCGCCATGGGAGCGCCATCGCCCCGCCTCGGGCCGATAAGTGTCACCCTGCTGTAACCGCCGGTCCTGTGGGCATACCGAGGGCCTAAGGTATCAAAGAGCTTCTTGGCAACGGTTTCGCTGGTTAGAAACGCCAGAGCTCTCCTGCGCGCTGCGAGGCTATCTTGTTTGGCCAGAGTTATCATTTTTTCCGCCAGCGCCTGGGCCTCCTTCGCTTTGGCATGGGTCGTCACAATGCGTTCCTTGTCCAGCAGCGACGTGACGAGCGCTCTCAACAGCGCCCGGCGCTGGCCAGACGGTCTATCAAACTTGGAGTAAGACAACTCAGATCCCCCTCATTCTTCGATTCTCAGTGCAAGCCCGAGCTCGGCGAGTTTCGTCTTAACCTCTTCCAAGGATTTCTTGCCCATGTTGCGAACCTTGGACAGCTCCTCTTCTGTCTTGGCCACGAGATCGCCTATCGTCTGGATGCCCGCTCGTCTCAAGCAATTAAACGACCTGGCGGACAGCTCCAGTTCCTCGATGGGAGCATCGAGAATTCGCTGGAGCTCGGACTTTTCCTCGGGTCCCCGGACCTCCGCCGCCCCCGTAACCCGCTGCGTGAGCCCGGTGAACAATTTCAAGTGGTCTATCAAGATTCCCGCGGCCATCTCCAGCGCTTCGTCGGGCGACATCGACCCATCGGTCCATATCTCCAGCGTGAGCTTGTCGTAATCGGTGCGCTGGCCCACTCTGGTGTCCTGGACCTTGTAATTCACCCTTCTCACCGGGGTGAATCGCGCGTCCAGCGGGATCGTCCCTATGTCCTGCCCGGGTATTTTATTGGCCTCCGCCGTGACGTACCCTCGGCCGTCCTCTATGGTCATCTCCATGTACAGCGAGGCATCCTCGTCGAGCGTGGCAATGTGAACGTTGGGATCGACGATTTCCACGTCGGGGTCGACGATTATGTCCTTAGCCGTGACTTCACCGGGCCCGTGAGCTTCGATCCGGGCCAGTTTCGATCCGGGAGAATGCATTTTGAGGACCAGGGACTTCAAATTCAAGATGATCTCCGACACGTCCTCGAGAACCCCGGGGAGAGCTGTAAACTCGTGGAGTGCTCCTTGTATGCGGACCCTGGTGACCGCAGCCCCCGGCAATGAGGACAGGAGCACCCGTCTCAGCGAATTGCCGATGGTCACTCCGTAGCCCCTCTCCAGGGGTTCTACCACAAAACGACCGTACTTTCGGTCCGGAGACATCTCTTCGCATTCTATTCTCGCCTCGGGAAAATCCAGCACGGAAACCCCCCCTTTCTCCTCGGCTTGAGACAGGTTCCCGGTGTCACTTGGAATAAAGCTCGACGATGAGACGCTCGTTTACGGGAGCGTCGATCTCCTCGCGTGTCGGGAGCCTCAGAACCGTCCCTTTGAATTTAGACTCGTCCAGCTGAAGCCAGGCGGGAGGTCTGTAGTCGGCAAGTGCCTCAGCCCTGGCCTTAAATTTCGCGAGATTCCGTGACTTCTCGCGCACCTCTATCACGTCACCGGGATTCACCAGGTAAGAGGGCCTATCCACTTTTTTCGAGTTCACAAGGAAATGCCCGTGAACGACGAGCTGCCTGGCTTCCCTCCGGGAGCTGGCGAAACCCAGCCTGTAGACCACGTTATCGAGGCGCCGCTCGAGAAAGGTCATGAGCATGGTGCCGGTGGCGCCTCTGGCTTTGGCCGCCCGCTCGAAATAGTTTTTGAACTGACGTTCCAGCACCCCGTAAAAACGCTTGGCCTTTTGCTTCTCCCTGAGCTGAAGCCCGTACTCGCTCATCCTTCTGACACGTCCGTGAACTCCGGGGGGATTCGGTCTTCTCTCCAGCGTGCATTTGGTGTAACATTTCTCGCCTTTCAGATACAGCTTCTCGCCCTCGCGGCGGCACAAACGGCAGACAGGTCCAGTAATCCTTGCCAATGACGCTCCCCCCTTACACTCTCCGCCTCTTGGGCGGCCTACAACCGTTATGCGGCACAGGCGTAACGTCTTTTATCGTCGTCACCTCAAGCCCCACCGCCTGGAGCGACCTGATGGCGGCTTCTCTCCCAGGACCGGGCCCTTTTACGTATACGTCCACCTGGCGCATCCCCTGGTCCAGCGCCTGTTTTGCACAAGCTTCCGCCGCGAGTTGCGCTGCGAAGGGTGTGCCTTTCCTGGAGCCTTTGAATCCCTGTCTCCCCGCGCTTGACCAGGCGATGGTGTTACCCTGAGGATCCGTTATTGTAACAATGGTGTTGTTGAACGTCGACTTTATATGAGCTATGCCTCTTTCAACAACCCGTCTTTCCCGCTTCTTGCCCCTTTGAGGTCTTCTTCCCATTGAACCTTTCCTCCCAATCTCACTTCTTCCGCTTCACACCCACAGTCTTCCTAGGACCTTTCCTCGTCCTCGCATTGGTTTGTGTCCTCTGGCCCCTCACCGGGAGTCCTCTCCTGTGGCGCAGTCCCCGATAAGTACCCAGGTCGATGAGGCGTTTTATGTTCATCTCCACTTCTCTTCTGAGGTCTCCCTCGACTCGGTAATTCTTATCGATGAACTCGCGGATGCGAGCCACTTCCTCTTCGGTGAGGTCTCTCACTCTCGTATCGGGGTTGACCCCCGTCTTGCTCAGGATCTCCTTGGCCCTAGTAGGACCGATCCCGTAAATGCGGGGAAGGGCAGCTTCGATCCGCCAATCCCTTGGTAGATCCACTCCGGCGATCCTTGCCATGCGTTCACCCCCCCTCCGGTTATCCTTGGCGTTGCTTGTGCTTGGGATTAGAGCACAGAACGATGAGTCGTCCGTGCCTCTTTATAATCCGGCACTTTTCGCAAATACGCTTAATAGAAGCTCTGACCTTCATAGAGAACCCTCCTGATCCGAGCCCGCGACCGGCTAGCTCTTGAACCGGCGTATTATTCTACCACGACTGAGGTCGTAGGGGCTGAGCTCGACGAGCACTCTGTCGCCCGGCAGTATTTTGATGTAATTGATCCGCATTTTGCCCGAAATATGGGCAAGCACACGATGCCCGCCCTGGATCTCCACGCGGAACATCGCGTTAGGCAGGGCTTCGACTACAGTTCCTTCGACCTCTATACCCTCCTGCTTTGGCATAGAACTCCCCCTAAGTTAACCAAAAAAAGTGTTGACCGGGTACTGGGATATTATACCAAAGTCAGAATTCTGGCGCCTTCCTTTGTCACCGCCACGGTGTGTTCGAAGTGAGCCGAGAGTTTTCCGTCCTTCGTAACCACCGTGAGATCAGGGAAGGTTATAACGTCCCCTGTGCCCTCGTTGACCATCGGCTCAATTGCTATGACGTAACCTTCCTTAAGGACAGGACCTTCTCCGGGTCGTCCGAAATTGGGTACCGGAGGGTCTTCGTGCATGGACCTGCCTACGCCGTGACCAACGTAATCCCTAACGACGCTGAAACCAAAGGTCCTCACGTACGATTCCACGGCAAAGCCGATGTCTCCAACGGTCGCGCCGGGTCTCACGCACTGAACGGCCCTCATCAAACTCTCTCTGGTCACCCGTATGAGCTTCTCGGCGACAGGGCTCACCTGTCCGACAGGAAACGTGGCGGCGGTGTCTCCCACGTACCCCTTGTAAGTTGCGCCGACGTCGATGGAGATGATATCCCCCTCGCGGAGCTTCCGGTCCCCGGGAATTCCGTGAACCACAACATTATTAACGGACGTACATATGCTGCCGGGAAACCCGAGGTAACCTTTAAACGTGGGCAGAGCCCCTCTTTCTCTTATAAAGCGCTCTGCCAGGGAGTCAAGCTCGCCCGTTGTAACCCCCGGTTTGATAACACCAGCCAGCATCTGGAGGCACTGAGCCGCAATCCTCCCGGCTTCCCGCATTATCTCGATTTCTTCTTCGGTCTTGGGGATTATCAACTCCTGCCCTCATCTCCCAGTCGTTTCCGTATCTTTTCCAACACCCGCGCGAAGACCTCATCGCGCTCCCCGAGCCCGTCTACATCTTCGAGGATACCCTTGGTTCTGTAGTAGTCGATGAGCGGCATGGTGCTTATTTCGTAGACCCGAAGTCGTTCCCTGACGGTCTCGGGCCTATCGTCGTTTCTCATGATGAGATCCTGTCCGCAGACATCGCACTTCCCGGCCACCTTGGGAGGATCGGTTCTCAAGTTGTAGGGTTTTCCGCAGGACGGACACACCCGCCTGGAAGCCGAACGCGCCACGAGCTCCTCAACCGGGACCTGCAGATTGAGCACGACGTCGAGCCCATTGTTCCCCAGGATCTCATCGAGGGCCCGCGCCTGCGATAAGTTCCTCGGAAAGCCATCCAGGACGAACCCGGAAGCGGCCGCCGGACTCAAAAGCCTTTTTTTCACCACTTCGATGGTCACGTCGTCGGGGACCAGAGCTCCCTGGTCCATGTAGCTTTTTACGAGTTTACCCAGCTCGGTGCCCTCTCTGACCTCTTGCCGGAAGATGTCGCCAGGAGCTATGTGAAGAAGGCTCATCTTCTCGCTCAGCAATACCGACTGAGTCCCCTTCCCGGCTCCCGGCGGTCCAACGAAAAGTACGCGCAAATTCTCCTGCCTCCCAGACGATCTACTTCAAGAATCCCTGGTAGTTCCTCATGATGAGCTGAGCTTCCACCTGTTTCATTGTCTCAATAGCGACACCCACCACGATAAGCAGTGCTGTGCCGGATAGAGGCGACAACACCGGGAGTTTCGTAAGCTGGACGAGGAAATGGGGCAACACGGCCACCAACGCCAGGAAAATCGCCCCTACCGCTGTGATCCTCATAACAGACCTGGACAGGACCTCCACGGTGGGCTTCCCCGGCCTGATACCCGGAATGAAACCCCCGTATTTCCTCATGTTCTCGGCCACGTCGTACGGATTGAATATCATGGCCGTGTAAAAGAACGTGAACAAGATGATGAGCAGCGCATACATCACGGTGTACCACGGAGCGTTATAGTCGAATATCCTCTGTAAACTAGCCGCCCAGGGCGTGCGTATGAAGGAAGCGATGGTGGCCGGAAACGCCAGAACCGACGAGGCGAAGATGACCGGGATAACCGACGCCTGGTTAATCCTGATCGGGATGAACGTGGCGTACCCTCCCATCATCTTTCTGCCCACAACCCTTTTGGAGTACTGAACCGGAATCCGCCGCTCTCCTTCGGTAATGAATATAACTCCCAGAACGGTTATGAGCGAGGCGAGGAGCCACAGCACTAAGTTGTACCACTTCGCCACCCCGAGCTGGTAAAGCCCGACCACGTGAAGGATTTCCCCAGGCATCCCCGAGATGATACCCGCGAAAATGAACAGAGAAATGCCGTTGCCGATGCCCTTTTCGGTGATGAGCTCCCCTAGCCACATCAGGAAGGCAGTTCCGGCCGTTAAGCTCACTACTATCTGTACCAGCAGCCATATGGACTGCGATTGAAGCGCGCCCTGAGCTCTTATGGCAAAAGTCATTCCGGTGGCCTGAAGCAGCGCGAGAAGCACCGTTCCATATCTCGTGTATTCCTGAAGCTTCTTTCTCCCATCCTCTTCCTTAGCCATCTCCTCCCACTTGGGGATCACTACGGTCAAGAGCTGTACGATGATCGAGCTATTGATGTACGGATAAATGCCCATGGCCAGGATGGAGTAGGTCTTGAGAGCTCCTCCGGAGAACAGGTCGAGGAAGGCGAAGAGCGTCCCTTCCTGAAACAGCCGCGCGATAACATCGGGGATTATCCCGGGGACCGGGATAGCTACCCCTACCCTGAATACCATCAACATTAACACGGTGAACAGAAAGCGTCTCCTCAGGTCCGGGACTCGCCACGCGTTTCTCAGAGTTCCGAGCACGTCAGATCACCTCGGCTTTTCCGCCCGAAGCTCGGATCTTTTCCACGGCCCGAGCTGAGAACGCGTGGGCCCTCACCGTCAACGGCTTTCCCAGCTCCCCGTCACCCAGAATCTTTACGGGACGGTTTCCCTTTATCAAACCGGCTTCGGCCATTTCTTCGGGCCCGACTTCAGATCCCGCCGGAAACCTGGCCAGTTGACCCACATTCACGGGGGCGTAATCCACCCGAAAGATGTTCTTGAAGCCGCGCTTGGGCAATCTCCGAACCAGTTTTGTCTGGCCGCCCTCGAACCCGGGGCCCTTTCCCCCGCCGGAGCGAGCCTTCTGACCTTTATGTCCTCTACCTGCCGTCTTTCCGGTCCCGGACCCGATACCCTGTCCTTTCCTCTTCGGCTTTCGGACCGACCCGGGAACCGGCTTGAGCACTTCATACAGTTCCATCCGAAACTACCTCCGATCGGCTATTGGGGGAAGCTTGGCCGCCATCGGCAATGCCTCGAACTCGGAGTATTTCCTCCCTGCTTCTCAAGCCCTTCAACGCCTCAAGCGTCGCGTATACCACGTTGTAGGGATTGGACGAACCCAGGGACTTGGCCAGAACGTCTTTGATGCCGGCGAGTTCCAGGACAGGCCTGACTCCCCTCCCGGCGATGAGCCCCGTCCCCGGCGAAGCGGGCCGCAACAGGACCATACCCGCCCCAAAGTGTCCTATGACTTCGTGGGGAATCGTTCCCCCGTGTCTTGGCACGCTTATCAGGTTCTTCTTGGCATCCTCGATGCCTTTCCTTATTGCGTCGGCGAGGTCTAAAGCCTTTCCGAGGCCAGCACCGACCTTTCCGTCGCCATTCCCCACAACCACGAGGGCTCTAAAGCTCCGGCGCTTTCCCCCTTTTACCGTTTTGGAAACCGGTCCGAAAGTCACGACAAAATCCTTAAACTCCTCGTTTCGTTCGGCATCGCTTTCGAGGGACGTCCGCCTGCCGCGGCTCCTCGGAGACACTTCGTCACCGCGTTCTTCTCTAGCGCCGTGATATCTGTCCCTTTCCGCCATTGGTTCCCACCTTCTTCCCCGCTAGAATGACAGCCCAGCTTCTCTGGCGCCGTCAGCCAACGCCTTCACCCGTCCGTGATACTTGTATCCCGCTCTGTCGAAGACCACGAACTTCACACCACGGGCCAAGGCCTTCTCGCCCAACAACTTCCCGACCTCGTAGGCAGCTTTGACGTCGCTTCCTTTTTCCAGCTTGCCCTTCAGCGCGGGGTCGAGGCTGGACGCTGCCACCAAAGTGTGGCCCCTAGTGTCGTCGATGATCTGGGCGTAAATGTGTTTGTTGGACCGAAACACGCACAGCCTGGGCCGTTCGCTGGTCCCGAAGACTTTCTTTCTGATTCTAAGGTGCCGCCGCTTTCTTCTCCATGCCTTTTCCTTAGGATCCACTGGTAATTCCTCCCTGATGATCCCCGTTCGCCGCTTTTACTTGGCTGTCTTCGCAGCTTTCCTGCGGATCTTTTCGCCAACGTACTTGATACCGGAGCCCTGATAAGGCTCGGGAGGCCTCAACCTGCGAATGCGCGCGGCAATCTCCCCGACGGCCTCCTTGTCTGCGCCGCGGATCACGAGGGACGTGGGAGTTGGAACATCGATAACAATTCCCTTGGGTGGCTCGATTTCGACGGGCTTTGCGAAGCCGAGATGCAGGATAACCTTATCGCCGGACTTGGTTGCCTTGTAACCGACACCCGACATTTCCAGCGCCTTTTCGTACCCCTCCGTCACCCCGCGAACCATGTTGGCTATGAGCGCCCTCGTCAATCCGTGGAGCGACTTATGAATGCGAGAGTCGCTCGGTCGCTCAACGCGTATTAAACCATCCTCGACCAGCACCTTCATGTCGGGGTGCAATTCCCTTTCAAGAGTCCCTTTGGGTCCCCTGACGGTGAGTCGGTTGCCCTTGAGCTCGACGGACACGCCATTGGGAATCGCTACCGGTTGTCGCCCAACGCGAGACATGATCTTCACCTCCCCACCTACCAAACGTAGCAGATGACTTCGCCACCAAGGCCGAGAGCTCTCGCGTCCTTATCCGTCATAACCCCTTTGGACGTCGAAATTATCGCAATTCCGAGTCCGCCCAGGACCCTCGGGAGTTCTTCCTTTTTCGCGTAAATCCTCAACCCCGGTTTGGAAATCTGTCGAATCCCCGTGATAGCCGGTCTCTTCGACGGTCCATACTTGAGGTAGACGCGGATGTAACTCTTTGGCCCGTCCCTCCGGATCTCGTAGTCGCGAATGAACCCTTGCTTCTTCAAAACGTCCACGATGGCAGCTTTAAGCTTCGAGTTCGGGAACTCCACGCTGTCGTGTCTTGCCATACCGGCATTGCGGAGGCGTGTCAGCATGTCGCCAATGGGATCGACCATCATGAAAAACCCCTCCTCACCAGCTGGCCTTCCGGACACCTGGAATCTCGCCCCTGTGAGCCAGCTTTCTGAAACAGTGCCGGCAAAGCCCGAATTTCCTCATATAAGCGTGAGCCCGTCCGCAAATTTGGCACCTGTTCACTTTCTGCGTTTTGAACTTGGGCTCTTTTTTGGCTTTCATGATCTTCGCCAGAGTCGCCAATGGGATCTCCCCCTCACTCTGAGAACGGCATACCGAGGAGTTTCAAAAGCTGGTACGCCTCCTCGTCCGTTTTTGCAGTTGTAACGATAGTCACGTCCATACCCCGGATTTTACTTACCTTGTCGTAGTCGATCTCCGGGAATATAACCTGTTCCTTGATACCCAGAGAGTAGTTGCCCCGTCCGTCCAGACCTTTTGGAGAAACGCCCTTGAAGTCCCTCACGCGGGGAAGCGCAATGTAGAAAAGCTTCTCAAGGAAGTCGTACATGCGCTCTCCTCGCAGCGTGACCTTAGCACCGATCTTCATGCCCGCTCTGACCTTGAAAGCGGAAATGGAGCGTTTGGCTTTGGTGATCACGGGCCTCTGACCCGTTATTTGCATGAGGTCAGCTACGGCACTGTCCAGCGCGTCAGGGTTTTGGGTCGCCTCTCCAACCCCCATGTTTATCACAACCTTCTCAACTCGGGGCACCTGGAGGCGATTCTTGTATCCGAAGATCTTCATCATAGCGGGTACGACTTCCGTTTCATACACCTTTTTGAGCGCCACGTCACTCACCCTCACTTGTCCATCGGCTGACCGCACCGGACGCATGCCCGGACCTTGGTTCCGTCCTTTTCTACCTTTCGTATCCTCGTGGGTCGCGAGCATACCGGGCAAACCAGCATGACGTTGCAGCGCCGGATAGGCGCTTCTTTCTCGATAATGCCTCCCTGCTGAGCTTCTTTGGTCGGACGTTGGTGCTTTTTGACCACGTTTACCCGTTCCACGATCACGGAATCGTCTTCAGGAATCACCCTGAGGACCTTACCTTTTTTGCCCTTGTACTTGCCGGAGAGCACGACGACGGTATCGCCCTTTTTTATGTCCAAATCGGCCACCTCCCGTACGCTACAGAACCTCAGGGGCCAGCGAAAGGATCTTGGTGAAGTGCTTGTCCCTGAGTTCTCTTGCCACCGGGCCGAAGATTCGCGTACCGTGAGGTTCTTTTTCGTCCCGCAATATCACAGCGGCGTTGTCATCGAACCGGATGTAGCTCCCGTCAGGCCTCCTCACGTTTTTCCTCACCCGCACAACCACGGCCTTGACCACGTCACCTTTTTTGACAACGCCTCCTGGTGTAGCCTCTTTCACCGTAGCCACGATAACGTCGCCGAGCCCGGCGTAACGGCGGTTAGACCCTCCCAGAACGCGTATGCACATGAGTTCTTTCGCGCCCGTATTATCCGCTACGGTAAGCCTGGTCTGCGTTCGGATCATTTTTCTTCACCCCCGGCAGACTCCACGAGGGCAGGAGAGCGCCTCTCGATAATCCGCACGACGCGCCACCGCTTCTCTTTGGAAAGCGGCCTGGTCTCCATCAAAAGCACGACGTCTCCCACCTGGGTTTCGTTTTTTTCGTCGTGAGCCTTTACCTTTCGCGTCCTCCTGATGCGTTTCCCGTACAGCGGATGGACCTCCCAGTATTCCACCAGGACAACGGCGGTTTTATCCATCTTCCTTGACACCACGGTGCCAGTGAGCTCTTTCCGCTTACCTCGCAACTTCGTTCACCTCTCCCTTGCCCCGGCCGAGCTCCCTTTCCCGCTTTATGGTCTTGACTCGAGCGATGGCCCTCTTCACTTCTCGGATCCTCATCACGTTGTCCAGTTGTCCGGTGGCCAGCTGAAAGCGCAGGTTAAAGAGCTCTTGTTTCAGGTCCTTTATCTTCTCGTCGATTTCCTTGTCACTCATCGCCCGTATCTCCTGCACTTTCATCAGCGGTCACCACCTCTCGGTTCGAGCTTTGGCCGATATCTTCCCTCACCAGAAACTTGGTTTTCACCGACAACTTGTGACCAGCTAGCCGCATGGCCTCCCTGGCCACATCCTCCGGCACGCCCGCCATCTCGAACAGGACCCGACCGGGCTTCACGACAGCGACCCAGTACTCCGGGTTGCCCTTTCCGGAACCCATACGAGTCTCCGCCGGCTTTTTGGTGATCGGGGTATCCGGAAAGATCCTGATCCAAACCTTGCCTCCTCGCTTGACATACCTGGTCAGAGCTACTCTGGCCGCCTCGATTTGCCTGTCCGTGATCCATCCGGGCGTCAAAGCGACAAGACCGTACTCGCCATAGAATATCTCATTCCCTCTGGTGGCAACGCCGGAAGGGTCTGGCCTGTGCGGTTTCCGCCATTTAACCCGCTTTGGCATCAACACGGTTAGCTCCCTCCTTCGCGAGGGGAGGGCCTGGATGGGAGAACATCCCCTTTATAGACCCACACCTTCACGCCTATCCTTCCATATGTGGTGTGCGCCTCGGCAAAGCCGTAATCCACCTCGGCTCGAAGAGTGTGCAACGGCACCTTACCCTCTCCGATCCGCTCTGACCGGGCGATTTCGGCTCCCTGTAACCTACCAGAGACGCGAACTTTGCACCCCTTGGCTCCGGCCTTGAGAGCCCGCTGGACGGCCTGCTTCATCGCTCTCCTGTACGACACTCGCCGTTCAATTGCCTCGGCAATTCCCTCAGCGATGAGCTGAGCGTCCGTCTCGGGCGATTCGATTTCCAGGGTGTGCACCACGACTTTCTTGCCGGTGAGATTTGACAGCTCTTTTCGCAAAGCTTCGATACCGGTTCCCCCGCGGCCGATTACCATACCGGGACGAGCTGCGTGGATTGTTACGGTCACTTCCTGAGCTTTCCTCTCGATCTCGATTCGAGATATGCCTGCATGCCCCAGCTTTTCCTTGATGTAGTCGCGGATTTTCTTGTCCTCGAGCAGCAGCTGGGCGAAATCCTTCCGGGCGAACCAGCGGGAATCCCAGTCGTACACGATCCCCAATCTAAGACCCTTCGGATGAACCTTCTGCCCCAATCGTCTAACCCTCCTCTCTTTCCCGAAGTGCTACCGAAATATGGCATGTCCTCTTCAGTATGGGAAACGCCTGGCCCCTCTGTCTCGGATGGTACCGCTTGAGAGTAGGGCCCTGGTCGACCAATATCTTGGAGACGTAAAGTGCGTCGCCGGACAGCCCGAGATTGTTTTCGGCGTTCGCTCGGGCGGAAACGATGGCCTTTTCTATAACCCTGCTCGCCCTTTTCGGGGTGTACCTGAGGATGGCCAGGGCTTCTCTCACCGGTTTCCCCTTCACCAGGTCGGCAACGATCCGCACCTTGGTCGGGGAGATCCGCACATACCTGACCACCGCTCTGGCTTCAACCGTTTTCTGTTCGGCTCCCACTTCTCAGCACCTCCTACTTCAAGGCAGTTGAACGTTCCGTGTGCGCTCCGTGACCCCTGAACAATCTCGTGGGAGCAAACTCACCGAGCTTGTGGCCAATCATGTCCTCCACTATATAAACGGGAACGTGTTTCCGCCCGTCGTGAACGGCGATGGTGTGGCCTACCATCTCCGGGACAATGGTACTGTCCCTCGACCACGTACGGATGACACGCTTTTCTCCCTTTGCGTTCATCTCTTTCACTTTCTGCAAGAGTTTTGGGTCAACATACGGCCCTTTTTTCTTGGAACGGCTCACTCCCGCTCCCTCCTTTGGACAAGCCCCCGAAAACTCACTTGCGACGTTGTACAATGAACTTGTCCGAGGGCTTTCGCTTCTTTCTCGTCTTATAACCGAGAGTGGGCTTACCCCACGGCGTCAGAGGCCCGGGATGTCCGATGGGAGCCTTCCCCTCGCCTCCGCCGTGCGGATGGTCCACGGGATTCATCACCGAACCCCTCACGGCCGGTCTCCAGCCCATGTGCCGGGAACGACCGGCCTTGCCCAGGGATACGTTTTCGTGCTCCACGTTTCCAACTTGTCCTATCGTCGCTTTGCACCGCAGAGATACGAGCCTCTGCTCCCCTGAGGGAAGCCTCAGAAGGGCATAGCCACCTTCCTTGGCCATCACCTGAGCCGCGGTACCTGCGCTGCGAGCAATCTGACCGCCTTTGCCGGGTTGAAGTTCGATGTTGTGAACGAAGGTTCCGGTAGGAATGTTCTCCAGGGGCAATGCGTTTCCGGGCTTGATGTCGGCATTGGGACCGGACATAACCGTGTCGCCCACCGACAGCCCTACCGGTGCCAGGATATATCTCTTCTCTCCGTCGGCATATGCCAGCAGAGCTATCCGCGCCGAACGCCCTGGATCATACTCAATAGCCTGCACCTTCGCCGGGATGCCGTCCTTGTCCCTCCGGAAATCGATGATGCGGACGATCTTTCTCGCGCCGCCACCCCTGTGGCGCGTGGTAATCCGACCCTGGTTGTTGCGGCCTGCATGCCTTTTCACTGAGACCGTCAGCGATTTCTCCGGTTCTTCCTTAGTTATTTCCTCGTAGGTAGGAAGCTCGAGCGCTCTCAGCCCAGGCGAGGTGGGTTTAAAGCTTCTTATAGGCACCTGTTCTCCCTCCCTTCACCGGGTCTACACGCCTTCGAACCCTTTTATCCGTTGACCAGGCGCGAGCTTTACGATGGCCTTCTTCCGACGCGGCGTCCGCCCCGCGAAGTACCCCATCCTCCTGGGCTTGCCAGGCAGGTTTAAAGTACGGACCTCGTCGACCGAGACCTTGAATATCGTCTCCACAGCTTCCTTTATCTGCGCTTTGTTGGCCAGCGGGTGAACCTCGAAGGTGTACGTCCCTTTTTCCATATCCGCGCTGGTTTTCTCGGTGACGAGCGGTCTTATGATGATGTCGTAGACCGTAAGGTTCATGCCAGCACCTCCTCGAGCTTGGACAGAGCGTCCTTCGTTACGACGAGGTGCCTGTGGGTCATAACATCGTACACCCCGATGTCCTGAGCCGTTACCACCGAAACACCTGGAAGATTTCGAGCCGAGAGCACGATGTTACGGTCGGGCTGAGCTGTAACCAGAAGGGCGGACTGCCGGACGCCCAGGTTGTCCAGGAGAATCCGGAGTTCGCGCGTCCGCGGCCTTTCCAGGGTTATGTTATCAACTACCACCACCCTGCCGTCCTTGGCCTTAGAAGACAGAGCGGAAATCAAAGCCCTCCTGCGCATAGCTTTGGGAAGGTCCCAGCCGTAGTCCCTGGGATGAGGCCCGAACACGATGCCCCCGTGACGCCACAGAGGGGAACGAATCGACCCTTGTCTCGCACGACCCGTGCCTTTCTGGCGCCAGGGTTTCCTACCGCCGCCTGATACTTCCGCTCTGGTCTTGGTGGAGGCAGTCCCGCGCCGCAGCTTAGCCAGATGTGACAGAACAGAAGCCCGGAGAAGCGAGGTATTCACCTCCTGGCCCCAGATAGATGCGGGAAGCTCTACTTTCCCCTGCTCCCTGCCTTGTACATCGAACACGGTAGCTTCAGGCACGGGTGTTCCCTCCTTTCCTCACCTTCGTCTCCTTAATGGCAAGAAGCGAACCTCTCGTTCCGGGCACCGAACCTTCCACGAGCAAGAGGTGCTTTTCGGGATCAACCTTGACCACTCTCAAGTTTCGGATGGTAACCCTTTCATTCCCGAGATGCCCCGGCATTTTTCTACCAGGGAACACTCGAGCAGCATCCCTCGATTGAAGCGAACCGGGGCCGCGATGATACTTGGAGCCGTGGGCCATCGGACCTCTTCGGAAGTTCCACCTCTTGATGCCCCCGGCAAATCCCTTTCCTATGCTCGTTCCCGTCACGTCCACCCTTTCCCCGGGCCGGAACATGTCTACGGTGAGAATCGTGCCCGGTTCGGGTCTGGGCCCGCCGTTTAACCTAAATTCCCTGAGATACCGGAACGGACCCACTCCTTTTTTCTTGTAGTAACCCCTCACAGGCAAGCTCACCTTCGTCTCGCTGACCGGTTCGAACCCCACCTGTATCGCGTCGTACCCGTGTTTCTCCTGGGTTCGTACATCCACAACGGTGCACGGCCCCGCCTGTATCACGGTAACGGGAACGAGAACCCCGGCCTCGTCGAAAACCTGGGTCATCCCGAGTTTCTTTCCCAAAATGGCCTTGGACACCGATACCTACCTCCTCACCCGCTCGAAAGCCTAGAGCGTCTTGATCTCCACGTCCACTCCTGCAGGGAGATCGAGCCTGGTGAGGGCGTCCATAGTCTTGGTGGTCGGCTCCATGATATCAATGAGCCTTTTGTGCACCCTCATCTCAAACTGTTCCCTGATATCCTTCTCCCCGTTGGGCGCCACGAGAATCGTGTAAACGCTCCTCTCGGTTGGAAGGGGAATCGGACCCGCCACAAGCGCGCCGGTGCGCCTGGCAGTCTCAACGATCCTAGCCGCCGAGGCGTCCAGCACCCTATGGTCAAACGCTCTAAGGCGAACGCGTATCTTCTGCTTCGCCACTGGCACATCACTCCTCGATCTTCGTGACCACTCCCGACGCGACGGTCTTGCCGCCTTCCCTCATGGCGAACCTCAAGCCTTCTTCCATGGCAATGGGCGCTATGAGCTCTACCTTGATCTTCACGTTGTCCCCGGGCATCACCATCTCCACGCCCTCAGGCAAGATCACAGTACCCGTCACGTCCGTGGTCCTGAAGTAAAACTGCGGCCTGTATCCGCTGAAAAACGCCGTGTGCCGCCCGCCTTCTTCCTTGGTCAAAACGTATATCTGTGCTTCAAACTTCGTGTGCGGCTTTATGCTCCCAGGCTTCGCCAGCACCTGACCACGCTCTACTTCGTCCTTCCCTATGCCTCTCAAAAGACACCCTACGTTGTCCCCCGCTATCCCCACGTCCAGCGTCTTCCTGAACATCTCCACCCCGGTGACCACCGTCTTCTTCGGCCTGTCCGTAAAACCAACTATCTCAACTTCGTCCCCTACCTTAACCTGACCACGCTCAATTCGCCCGGTCGCAACAGTACCTCTTCCCGTAATCGTAAACACGTCCTCCACCGAAAGAAGAAACGGCTTGTCTATATCCCTCTGAGGTGTGGGAATGTACTCGTCAACCGCATCGATCAACTTCCATATCGCACCGCACCACTGGCACTCCCGCTTCCCGCATCCGCACTCCAACGCCTTCAACGCCGAACCCCTTATCACCGGCGCCTCGTCCCCAGGAAATTCGTACTTCGTTAGCAAATCCCGAACCTCAAGTTCGCTGATCTCCAAAAGTTCCTCGTCATCTACAAGGTCTACCTTGTTCAAAAACACCACTATCGCCGGAACCCCTACCTGCCTCGCCAACAGCACGTGCTCCCTCGTCTGCGGCATCGCCCCGTCCGCCGCCGACACCACCAGAATCGCCCCGTCCATCTGCGCCGCACCTGTGATCATGTTCTTGATGTAGTCAGCGTGCCCCGGACAGTCCACGTGCGCGTAGTGCCTCTTCTCCGAACTGTACTCCACGTGCGATATCGATATCGTAATCCCTCTCGCCTTCTCCTCAGGCGCCTTGTCGATCTGGTCAAATGGCGTAAACTCCGCAAGCCCCGCCGTGGACAACACCCGCGTTATCGCCGCTGTCAACGTGGTCTTCCCGTGATCGATGTGCCCGATCGTCCCCACGTTCACGTGAGGCTTCGTACGCTCAAACTTCTTCTTGGCCATGAATATCCTCCCTCTCTGGAACGAGTTTTCTCTTTGACCGTAGTCGGTCGCTGTTCGAGTTTGTCAGCTTTTATGGAAGCCGCCCGAGATATCTGTCGATGAGTTTTTGTGCCTCTTCGGGCGGTACTTCGCCGTAGTGTGAAAACTGCATCGTATAGGTACCCCTTCCCTGACTCTTTGAGCGAAGGTCCGTCGCGTACCCGAACATACTGGAAAGAGGCACCGTCGCCGATATTGTCTCCAGGTCGTTTCTCGTTTCCACGCCCGTAATCTCGGCTCGCCTCTGACTGAGGTCGGCAAGCACGTCCCCCAGGAACGCGGAAGGCACCACCACTTCCACCGACATCATCGGTTCAAGGAGTATGGGACCGGCCTTTTCCAGTGCCTGTTTAACCGCCAGAGAACCGGCAACTTTAAACGAGATCTCCGAGGAGTCTACCTCGTGATAGGAGCCATCGAGCAGCGTGACCCGGACATCGGTTACGGGATGTCCCATCAGCACCCCCGACTCAAGAGCTTCCCGCACTCCCGCTTCCACAGCCGGAATGAACTCTTGGGGTATCACACCGCCCTTTATCTCCGACCGGAATTCGACCCCTGAGGACCTCGGAAGCGGTTCCATTCGGATGATCACGTGCCCGTATTGCCCGCGGCCTCCGGTTTGCTTAATGAACTTGCCTTCCGCTTCCACCGTCTTAGTTATGGTCTCTCTGTATGACACCTGGGGACGTCCCACCAACACCTTGACCCCAAATTCTCGCGTAAGCCGGTCGACGATGATTTCCAAGTGAAGCTCGCCCATTCCCGAGATGATGGTCTGACCAGTCTCCTCATCGGTACGCACCGAGAAGGTGGGGTCTTCCTCGGCGAGTTTCTGTAGCGCGAGGACGAGCTTATCCTGATCCTGAACGGACTGGGGCTCTATGGCCACCGATATGACGGGTTCCGGGAATCTGATGGGCTCGAGGACGATGGGATGATCCTCGGGACAAAGGGTGTCCCCGGTAAACGTGTATTTCAACGCCACTGTCGCGGCGATGTCTCCGGTCCTCACCTCGTCGATGTCCTCGCGGTGATTTGCGTGCATCCGCAAAAGCCGCGATATCCTTTCGCCCTTTCCCCGAGTGGCGTTGTAAACGTAGGACCTGTTGGTAAGAGACCCCGAATAAACTCGGAAGTAAGAGAGCCTTCCGACGTACGGGTCGACCGCCACCTTGAAGACCAGCGCCGTGAAGGGTTCGTCGTCCGATGGCTTTCGCAGGACAACCTCTCCCGTACCGGGAACCTCACCGGCCACAGGTGGTACGTCCAGCGGAGATGGCAGGAAGTCAACTATGGCGTCGAGAAGCTTCTGAACGCCCTTGTTTCGAAGGGACGAGCCGCACAGCACCGGCACGATTTTCATCGCTATGGTGCCCTTCCTCAGAGCTGTAAGAAGAGCCTTCTCAGACACATCGGTGCCGGTAAGGTAAGCTTCCAGCACCTCCTCGGAGAAGTCAGCTGCAGTTTCCACTAGCTTATCTCTGTAGGTAGCCGCCGCTTCTCTCAAGTCCTCGGGGATGACGTCTTCGCGGATTTGGGTGCCCAATTCGTCCACCCAATAGAACGCCCTCATCTTGATGAGATCGACGACGCCTGAGAACGACTCTTCGATTCCCACCGGCAGAGTGAGGATGACCGGCCGTGCCCCGAGCCTGTCTACCATCATTCTGACTGCCCGGAAAAAGTCCGCACCTACCGCGTCCATCTTGTTAACGTAGGCGATTCTCGGCACACCGTACTTGTCAGCTTGACGCCACACTGTTTCGGATTGGGGTTCGACGCCGCCTTTGGCGCAAAACACGGCCACCGCTCCATCGAGTACGCGCAGACACCGCTCTACCTCGGCGGTAAAGTCAACGTGCCCTGGCGTGTCTATAATGTTTATCCTGTGATCCTTCCAGTAGCACGTGGTCGCCGCCGACGTAATAGTTATTCCGCGTTCCTGCTCTTGAACCATCCAGTCCATTGTCGCCGAACCTTCGTCGACCTCGCCCATCTTGTGAACCCGTCCCGTGTAGAAAAGGATCCGTTCGGTGGTGGTAGTCTTACCCGCATCGATGTGGGCCATGATGCCTATGTTTCTGACGCGCTCCAAAGGAAAATCCCTCGGCATCGAAATCCCCCCTTTCCGTAAATTGTGGCGTTACTCTCCAAGTTACCACCGGTAATGGGCAAACGCGCGGTTAGCCTCGGCCATCCGGTGCATATCTTCCTTCCGCTTGATGGTGTTGCCGGTGTTGTTGGCCGCGTCCATGATCTCGGCGGCAAGGCGCGAGATCATCGTTCTCTCCGGCCTTTCCCTGGCGACCTCCACAAGCCACCGGAGAGCCAGGGAATACCTGCGTTCCGGCCTCACTTCCATAGGCACCTGATAAGTAGCACCACCGACTCTCCTGGGACGTACTTCCAGGACGGGCATGGCATTCTTGATGGCTTCCTCCAGCACCTCGCTGCCCTTCTTACCGGTCTTTTCCTCCACAATTTTCAGGGCATTCATTACGATCTTTCTAGCCAGGTGCTTTTTCCCATCCCACATGACTTTGTTGATCAACCTGGTCACGAGAACCGACCCGTAAACGGGATCCGGCTCCCACGTCCTGGCAGTCGCTCTCTTCCTCCGCGGCACCGACTTCACCTCCTCCATTACGCAGGTGCGGGCAAGTTGCACACCGATTAACCACCGAAAAAGGCCAGCACAAGCGGTACCGGCTCAACGATAACTCAAGCTCTCACTTCTTAGGTCGCTTGGCACCGTACTTGGAACGACCCTGCGCCCTGTCGGCAACCCCGGCGGCGTCCAGCGCCCCTCTAACTATGTGGTAACGCACTCCGGGCAGATCCCGAACTCTCCCGCCTCTTACCAGGACGACCGAGTGTTCCTGCAGGTTATGCCCGATCCCGGGGATGTAGGCCGTTACCTCAATTCCATTGGTCAGCCTTACCCTGGCGATCTTTCTCAACGCCGAGTTCGGCTTCTTGGGGCTGGTCGTCCTTACGACGGTGCACACACCTCTCTTGAAGGGGTTACCTCTCAAGGCAGGTGCCTTGGACTTGGCTTTTGGCCTCTGCCTTTCTTTCCGCACCAGCTGGTTTATGGTGGGCACGATCTCCCCTCCTTCTGTCCGAATTCACCCCGCGCAGGTTAAACCGATCTCCCCGACGCATGCGAGACCGGCCAACTGTCTACTGACCGCTGCTCTCCTTCAAAAGACAGGCCGCAGCGCAACCAACCCGCAACTTGCAAGCTTTTCCCAGTTCCGCCATGGTATCCACGAAAACGACCTCGACTCCCTTTTCTTTCGCGAGGTCCAGCACTCGTCCCACCACTTTCGGGTCTGCGTCCCTAGCGACGTATAGCCTGAGCGCGGCCCCGGAAAGGAGAGCTCTTTCCGACTGTCTTGTGCCGCAAACCATCTTGCCTCGCTCGAACATAGGGCTCCTCCCGGAAGCAAGAAAAAAGGCACGTTTATGAGTTTAGCACCCGCTCATAAACGTGTCAACGAAAACGCAGCGAGTTTGGTGTCGACCAATGATATCGTCACCCTAAAGGCGGCCAGAGAAAATGTCACCATTTCGAAAGGAGCCCGAAAGAGTCTGGAACCGCCAAGCCCACCCGGACCCCGGCAGGGCCGGCCACGGCAAAACGGGCTTCGTGACGGCCTGCCAGGCAATGCGATTCGATACTTCGCAGAATGTTTCTTCTGAGGAGGGCCGGAGCTTGTCAGTACCAGGGTAAAGTGCCTTCTCTTTTCGCCTGTCTATATAAGAGAACGAACCCTGCGGCGCTCAGGAGGATGACGATGGCGGTTGCGACGCCAACATACAGAAACTGAAGCACCGGGGACCATACGGTAGGTATCCCCAGCACCGAACTGCGGATCAGGTCGACGAAGTGGGTCTGGGGTATGACCAGGGAAATCGCTCTTATGGGTTGGGGCAACACCGACACCGGGTAGGTGTAACCCGACAACGTCAGCACGAGGCCATATATAGTAATCGGAAAGGTCTTGCCCTTGGACAGGAGGCGAAACCCTGCCATCAAAGTACCCAGGGCAGCCAGGTAGATGACATACAAACTTAGACTGCCCGCGAGCTTCGCTAAATCAAGACTGAGAGCGGGACGCTCGATGAGGAAAACGGTGCCGAGAGAGATGAAAACAGCCAGGATTCTTTTGACCATGCTATATAACAGATATCCCATGAGAATTTCCACGAACGAGGAGGGCGCCGCCAGCTGAATCTCAAGAGTTCCCTGCATGCTCTCGTCTTCGACAAAGCCATCGGCCCCGAAATACAACGTATCGGAAACGTCCAGCAGAATGGCCCCGATGGCATAATAGGTAAGCAGGTAAGGCGTCCCAACGACCTGGATAAACCCACTCTTGGTCCCTCCGACGAAGGTGAGGCCCATCAAGACCAGAGGGAGGGCAAAGAGCAACGGGAGTACGATCTCCGAAATCAGGCTTAACTTCCTCCGCCGTTCCTGCCGCCACTCCTTCAGGAACGAGTGATAAAGGCGATGAACGCGCAACACGGGTTCAGCACCCCCAAAAGATGAGATGACCCCCGGCGACTTAACTCGCGCACTTCGATACCGGACTCCGCATCCCGCGTCACGGGAAGACCGCCGACTAGAAAGTAGAAAGGGTACCTTCGGTTCTGGCTTCCCTCAGCAGCCTGCGCAAGACCCACAACCCGAAAGACGAAAGTACCCCCGCCTCGATGATCAGGACCACGATCCCCCTGGCGGTGCCAAATGCCCCGGCATTCAAGAAAGCGCACCGCGTGAGATCGATGACATAAGTGGTCGGCAGAAGAGCTGCTACCACCTGCAAGTAGCGGGGGAATACGCTCAGCGAATAGGTAGAGCCGCTTAACACCCAGAAAAGAGCTCTGAGAAGGTTGCCGAAGGCGCCGGTATCTTTGTACCGGATGATCACTCCCCCGTAGGCCAGGCCGAGCCCTCCGAGGGCCAGGGAGCCTATCACTGCGGTGACGAGTACGAGAAGCCAGTTAACTTTCAACAGATTGATGCCCGAAGCTACGGCGATGATCAATACGTGAAACATGACCGACGGCGCCGAGAGAGCCAACCGGAAGACGGAGACCGAAAAAGCCCACACAAGTATGGAAACGGGGCTGGTCAGAAGCACCTCCAATGTTCCCTGCCTCATTTCCGTTCGCAACACCGATCCCGTGCTCCACAGCGCCGAAATGAGCCACAACCAGACGGAAGCACCGGCAGCGAGGTAAGCCTCCGGCGACGCCGTCCGGGTCAACGCCTGGAACTCATCGGTACCTACAGTGGAACGCAGCGCATAGGAGGCCAAAATCAGGGGGAGGGTAAAACTCACAATATCCTCTACCGTGGAAATGACCCACGATTGATACTTGTTCACCTGTCGCCATTCTTTAAGAAAGACACCGAGAACAGCGGTCCACACGATTTCGAATTCCCCTTCCCTCGACTCCCCGCGATATCTCTTGGGAGTCACACCAACATCGGACTATTCCTGACCACCCCTATCAAACTCCCAATATCTTCCCGTCGCCCTCCAGAACACTCCATCGAGGCCGGGCTTGGTCACTTCTATCCGTAGGAGCCGCGTGGAGGTCTGACGAAGAATCGCGAAGAGATCCCCGATGGTCTCGTCGGGGGAGGAGCTCCACAGCCTTACCTCCCCTTCCAGAACGTCCACGGGGCCCAGTTGCTGCCGGGAAATCACGTCGACGACCTCATCGGGAGGTCCGTCGAGCACGAACCGGATGAGGGCTTTCTGGCCCATCTCCGCGATCAGTTGCGCCGGTGAGCCCTGGGCCACAATCCGCCCGGCGTCAATGATCAAAACCTGGTCCGCCAGACGCTCCACCTGGGGCATGTCATGGGTAGAAACAAGCAACGTAACCCCGTTCCTGGCGAGTTTACTCAACAGCTTCTCCATCTGGTTTTTGGCTATCGGGTCCATCCCAGAGGTGGGCTCATCCATCAGCAGCACTTTCGGCTCGTGTAGCAATGCCCTGGCCAGCGACAGCCTCTGACGCATGCCCGTGGAGTACCGCTCGACCGGCGTCCTGTAGAATTCTTCAATTCCGGTAAGCTCGACGATTTCGGCAATGCGTACTGCAAGTTTGCGACCCCACAGCCCATACAGGGAACCGAAGAACTCGAGGTTTTCCTCCCCAGTCAGCTTCCAGTACAGGTTCCGCTCTCCCGGGAGGACCACCCCCACGACCCGCTTGATATCGGCAATGCGACTCGAATCAATGCCGGCGATCTTAAACGACCCAGAAGTGGGTTCGAGCAGACCGCAGAGCAACCTGATCAAGGTGGTCTTGCCAGCTCCGTTCGGGCCAAGGAGAAAGGTCATCGTGGAAGGGGCTACGGAAAAGGTGATGTCTCGCAAAACCGTTTTTTCGCCGAAGTTCTTGGAAAGTGACAGGACTTCGATCAACGCCATTCCCCCGCGTCCTGAAAACCTCAGCTATGAAAAGTAACGTACCAGCTCAGACGGGACGTACCGGCTCCACGGGTAACTCTCTGTCGGTAGCCGTCGGGATTCCCGCTGTTCGGCGAAAAGGATCTGAGCCTCCCCGAACCACCCCGTTACCCAGGTGCGCCTGCTGGTTTAGCTTCTCGCCGGAGGCTCGAGGACGAACACTTCCGTGCTTTCCGGAAGATTCCCCTCACCCAGGCAAAGCTCGGAACTGCCCACCCTTCTGACCCTGTCTTTGCCTTTCAAGAACTCCTCAACCGAGGCTATTGGCCAGGTCGCTACCGCTGGGGTCTTGTAATGCATTGGGATGACCACCCGGGGTTTAAGGCGGTCTACCACTTCCCATCCTTCCGAGGCCCCTATGGTGTAATAGCCGCCTACGGGGATGAGGAGTATGTCGACGGGCCCTATCTCCCTGGCGGTCTCTTCATCCACGACGTGACCGAGGTCTCCCAGGTGGCAAACGGTGGTGCTGGCATCGGCCATGACGAACACCGCATTAAGACCTCGCTTGGTTCCTCGCTCGGGGTCGTGAAAGGTTTTGACCGTCCGGAAGTGCGTGTCTTTGATGGTCCGGTCTACCTTTACGAAATCAGAACCTTTCCGCGCCACGCCCTCCAGCACAACCGGGTTTCCTTTTGCCAGGTCGGCGGCATTATGGTCGAAGTGCTGGTGGGAAACGGTGACCACATCGACAGTAACGTCGATCCCGGGATAGGGGACGTCCTTCCCAAAGGGATCCGTCAAAATCCGGAGCCCCTGGTCGGAGGTTATCAAGAACGTTGAATGTCCAAACCACTTCAGGCTTTGCACGGTCTCTCCCCCTCAATCCTGAGTTCCCGCGCTCCCCGCCACCTCTTCGCTGGCCAGTTCCTCCCTTGTCACGACCTTGCACTGCCTGTAACGAGCCATACCGGTGCCGGCGGGTATGAGCTTTCCAATGATAACGTTTTCCTTCAAACCGAGGAGCCGGTCCACCTTGCTCTTAGTAGCCGCCTCGGTGAGAACCCTCGTCGTCTCCTGGAAGGAAGCTGCGGACAGGAACGAGTCCGTCGCCAGCGAAGCTTTGGTTATGCCCATCAACACGGGCTTCGCCGTAGCCGGCTCCTTACCCTGCTCAAACATCTCCGCATTGGCCTCGGCAAATTCGTGAATGTCCACGAGACCGCCCGGAAGCAGTTTCGTGTCCCCGGGGTCCTCGACCCGCAGCTTCCTCAGCATTTGCCTTATGATGATCTCTATATGTTTGTCGTGGATTTCGATTCCGTGCAGGCGATAAACTCGCTGGATTTCCTGGAGCAGATACTGCTCCACCGCACGAACTCCCTTGATCCTCAGGAGGTCATGAGGATTCACCGGTCCCTCCGTCAGGACGTCACCCGGTTCCACCCTCTGCCCGCTGGATACCGTGATAAACGCCCCGTAAGGCACGGCGATAACCGTGGTTTCCCCGTTATCCCCCAATATCCTGATTTCCCGCTTCTTGTCGCCCTCGACGATCTCCACCGTTCCCGCGATCTCAGCGATGGCCGCCTGCCCCTTTGGCTTTCGCGCCTCGAAGAGCTCTTCGACTCTGGGCAGACCCTGCGTGATGTCTTCGCCGGCCACGCCACCCAGGTGGAACGTCCTGAGAGTCAGCTGCGTCCCCGGCTCGCCGATGGACTGAGCCGCCATGATACCGACGGCTTCACCCACCTCAACCATGCTGCCCGTGGCCAGGTTCCTTCCGTAGCACTTGACGCAAACACCATGTCTGGTTTCGCAGGTAAGGACCGAACGGACCTGCACTTCCTCTATCCCGGCGTCGACGATGGCTTTAGCCCTATCTTCGTCGATTTCCTGGCCTTCTTCCACGATGACCTCGCCCGTCTGGGGATGATATATGGTCACCAGCGCAACCCGGCCGAGGATTCGGTCGTACAAACTCTCGACCAGTTCTCCTTCGATCTCGATCTTTTTCACGGTGATCCCCGCAGTTGTTCCGCAGTCTTCTTCGCGCACGATGACGTCCTGGGCAACATCCACGAGCCTCCGGGTGAGGTATCCCGAGTCCGCGGTTCTCAACGCGGTGTCAACCAATCCTTTTCGCTGGCCGTGAGTGGAAGTGAAGTACTCGAGAACCGATAGCCCCTCCCGGAAGTTCGAGCGCACCGGTTGCTCCACCTGGCGACCTGTGGGGTCCACCATAATGCCTCTCATACCGCCGAGTTGGGCGATTTGCTGAATGTTTCCCCTCGCTCCCGAAATGGCCATCATGAACACGGGGTTCCACGGGTCCATCGAACGCTTCAAGGCCTCCGTCACGGCGTCGGTGGCTTCACGCCACACCGCAATCGTGCGTTCATACCTTTCCTCTTCGGTGAGAAACCCGCTTCTATACTGCTCCCGGATGGCCTGAACTTTGCGGTCGGCTTCCCTGAGAATCTCCGCCTTTTCCTTGGGCACGACCACGTCGGTGATGGCGATGGTGCAGCCGCCTATCGTAGCAAAGTGGAATCCCAGGTCCTTTATCCGGTCTAGTACGTCGGCGGTCTGCTCCATGCCGTACCTCTTTACGCATTGCGCCGTGATTTCAGCGAGGCGTTTTCGATCGATGGTTTCGTTTTGGAAGGGGAACCCTTTGGGAAGCGCCTCGTTAAATAGCACCCGGCCGACTGTAGTTTCCACTATTTCGCCGCTTTCCAGCCTCACCCTGATCTTTTGGTGAAGCTTAATCGCCTTGTGCTCGTAAGCCATGATTGCTTCGTCGGGACTGGCGAACGACTTTACCCGCCCGTCTTCAGAAGATTTCTCGTCCATCAGGGTGAGATAGTAGCAACCCAGAACGATGTCTTTGGAAGGAGTGACCACCGGGGTTCCGTCTTTGGGCCACAACAGGTTGTGCACAGACATCATCAGAATCCTGGCTTCCGCCTGAGCCTCCGCGGAAAGCGGAACGTGGACGGGCATCTGGTCGCCGTCGAAGTCCGCGTTGTAAGGCGGGCAAACCAATGGATGGATCTGGATGGCCCTGCCTTCCACCAACACGGGCTGGAAAGCCTGAATGCTCAGTCTGTGAAGAGTGGGTGCGCGATTCAAGAGAACCGGATGGTCCTGGATAACTTCTTCAAGGATGTCCCAGACTTCCGGCCTGGCTCTTTCCACTATCTTTCTGGCGTTCTTTATATTATGAGCCAGGCCTTTTTCTACCAGTTTCTTCATTACGAAGGGCTTGAAGAGTTCCAGAGCCATCTCCTTGGGCAGCCCGCACTGGTTGAATTTCAACGTAGGCCCCACGACAATGACGGAGCGTCCGGAGTAGTCCACCCTCTTGCCCAGGAGGTTCTGGCGAAAACGACCTTGTTTGCCCTTAAGCATATCGGAGAGGGACTTCAGAGGTCTCCCGCCCGGCCCGGTCACAGGGCGACCCCGCCGCCCGTTGTCTATCAGAGCATCTACAGCTTCCTGCAGCATCCGTTTTTCGTTCCTGACTATGATGTCTGGTGCTCCCAGGTCGAGGAGCCTCTTCAACCTGTTGTTTCTGTTGATTACGCGGCGGTAAAGGTCGTTCAGGTCGGACGTGGCGAAGCGACCTCCGTCCAATTGCACCATCGGTCGCAGTTCGGGAGGGATCACCGGAATTACATCGAGGATCATCCACTCGGGCCTGTTTCCCGACTGGCGAAATGCCTCGACGACCTCCAGACGCCTCATCGCCCTGACCTTTCGCTGGCCCGTCGCTTCCGTAGCTTCCTTGCGCAGTTCCGCGGAGAGCTTATCCAGGTCTATTGAGGCGAGTAGCTCTTTTACGGCTTCGGCTCCCATGCCGGCCCGGAACCGGTTTCCATACTTGTTCAGTGCTTCCCTGTATTCGGCCTCGGTGAGAACCTGTTTATAGGAAAGCCCCTCGCAATCGCCGGGATCGAGCACCACATAAGCGGCATAGTACAGCACTCTCTCCAGGAGTCTTGGAGACATGTCCAGGAGAAGAGACATCCGCGACGGAACAGCTTTGAAGTACCAGATATGGGAAACAGGGCTAGCCAGTTCGATATGACCCATCCTCTCGCGGCGGACCTTTGCCCTGGTAACTTCAACACCGCATTTGTCGCAAATGACGCCCTTGTACCTTATCCTTTTGTATTTGCCGCAATAGCACTCCCAGTCCTTTGTCGGGCCGAAGATCCTTTCGCAGAACAAGCCGTCTCGTTCGGGTTTAAGGGTCCGATAATTTAACGTCTCGGGCTTCTTCACCTCACCGTGGGACCACTCGCGGATTTTCTCCGGCGAAGCCAGAGAAATCTTTATAGCCGCAAAGCTGTTAACGTCCATTCGGTCAGATCCCCTTTCTTGGAATCCCGAAGATGGCCTGCTTTACTCTTCGGACGTGTCGTCAAAATCCAGGTCCTTGATAGACCGAACTTTCCCGTACAGCTCCAGGTCATCGTCGGCAATTTCTCGCCGCATTCTCTTCTTGGGCGCCTTTGCTGCCTTGGCCCGAGCTTTCTTCTTACGTTTCTTGCCACCTTCTTCCTCTTCCAGGTCCTCGTCCAATTCTTCGTCGGCGATGGTGACGCCCGGCTCGATTTCGATTTTCTTGAAGAGCTCCGACGTGTCCATCTCCTCCAACGTCTCCTCCGATCCTTGGCCTATCTCTTTCTCAGTAGCCTCGACCTCGCCCGCGGGAATCTCCTCCTCTAAGGGTACCTCAGGTTCAGCGGGTATCTCTTCCTCCTCTTCCTCCTCTGTGCCAAGGTCAACCATAGCAACCTCTTCTTCCTCTTGTTCCTCTTCTTCCTCCTCTTCCTCTTCCGCTTCGTATTCTTCGGGACGCGCTTCAATCTCCCGCTTTCTCCTTCGTTCCGTGAAGCGGGTAGGTTCGCCTTCGATGGCGAGGTCAAGCTCGCGGCTTGTTTCAGTCACGTCTTCTTCAAGTTCCTTGATTTCGATCTCGTTACCCTGTTCGTCGAGGACTTTCACGTCCAGGGCCAAGCTTTGCAGCTCCTTCATCAGCACCTTGAAGGATTCCGGCACACCGGGTTCGGGTATGTTCTCTCCCTTAACGATGGCCTCATAAGTCCTCACCCGGCCCGTCACGTCGTCGGATTTGACCGTCAGCATTTCCTGAAGAGTGTAGGCGGCACCGTATGCCTCGAGAGCCCAGACCTCCATCTCCCCGAACCGCTGGCCGCCCATCTGCGCCTTACCACCCAGAGGCTGTTGGGTGACGAGGGAGTAGGGCCCGGTCGACCTCGCGTGGACTTTGTCGTCGACAAGGTGCAACAGTTTCATCATGTACACCCAGCCCACCGTAACGGGGTTGTCGAAAGGTTCTCCGGTCCTGCCGTCATAGAGAATGGTCTTGCCGTCCTCTGGAAGCCCGGCCTTACGCAGCAGGTCCCTGATCTCTTCCTCCGTCACACCGTCGAAAATGGGGCTCGCCACCCAGATGCCCAGTGCCCGCGCGGCCCAGCCCAGGTGACATTCGAGAATCTGCCCGAGATTCATCCTGGAGGGAACCCCGAGCGGGCTCAAGACTATCTGGACAGGTGTTCCGTCGGGCAAGAAGGGCATATCCTCTTTGGGGAGTATCTTGGCAACCACACCTTTGTTCCCGTGGCGACCCGCCATTTTGTCGCCTTCGGATATCTTCCGCTTTTGAGCTACATAAACCCTGACCAGCTGGTTCACGCCGGGAGGCAGTTCGTCCTGGGCGTCTCGGGAGAACATCTTCACGTCCACGACAATCCCGCTCTCCCCGTGAGGCATCCGGAGGGAATTATCCCTGACCTCCCTGGCTTTCTCTCCGAATATCGCTCTCAGCAGTCTCTCCTCGGCAGTGAGCTCCGTTTCGCCTTTGGGAGTAACCTTGCCTACGAGGATGTCGCCGGATCTCACCTCGGCACCGATCCTCACTATGCCTCGCTCATCGAGGTCTCTGAGCTGATCCTCGCCGACGTTGGGAATATCTCTGGTGATCTCCTCAGGACCGAGCTTGGTGTCTCTCGCCTCGCACTCGTACTCTTCGATATGGATGGAGGTGAAAACATCGTCTTCCACAAGCTCGCGGGATATGAGTATGGCGTCTTCGTAGTTATACCCTTCCCAGGGCATGTACGCCACGAGAACGTTTCTCCCCAGGGCAAGCTCGCCACCGCTGGTCGCCGGGCCGTCGGCCAGAACCTCACCCTCCTCAACCAGTTGACCCACCCTTACAATAGGCTTCTGGTTGATACAGGTCCCCTGGTTAGAGCGGGCGAATTTGATGAGTTTATAGACATCTTCCTGCCCGTCATGGGTCTTAACGACGATTTCGGAGGCGGATACTCGAACGACCCGCCCGGCTCTGCGTGCGAGCACCAGTACCCCGGAGTCGCGAGCTGCCTTGTGCTCCAGACCCGTCCCAACAAGAGGAGGCTCGGTAACCAAGAGAGGCACAGCCTGCCTCTGCATGTTCGAACCCATAAGGGCTCGGCTCGCGTCGTCGTGCTCGAGGAAGGGTATCAACGAAGCAGCCACAGAAAATACCTGCTTGGGCGATACGTCCATATAATCTATTTCGTGAGGGCTCGCCTCGAGCACTTCTTGACGATATCTGCACAGCACCCTCTCGTCCTTGAAGTAGCCGTTTTCGTCCAACGCAGCATTGGCTTGGGCCACCAGGTATTCATCCTCTTCGTCGGCGGTGAGATACACGATTTCGTCAGTAACCCGCCCTTTCTCCTTATCTACCTTCCGGTACGGAGTCTCGATGAACCCGAGCTGATTCACCCGCGCGTAACAGGTAAGCGACCCGGTCAGGCCGATGTTCGGCCCTTCGGGAGTTTCAATCGGGCACATCCTGCCGTAGTGGGAGTGGTGAACGTCCCGGACTTCGAATCCCGCGCGCTCCCGGGACAGGCCCCCCGGTCCCAACGCGGTCAGACGTCTTTTCGCGGTCAACTCGGTCAGCGGATTGGTTTGCTCCATGAACTGGGAAAGCTGGCTCGACCCGAAGAACTCCTTGATTGCGCCGGCAACGGGGCGAACGTTTATCAGGTTCTGGGGGGTGACGCTCTCGATGTCCTGAATAGTCATCCGCTCTCTGACCACTCGCTCCATCCTGGCCAGACCGATTCTGAACTGGTTTTGAAGGAGTTCACCGACGCAGCGGACCCTCCTGTTGCCCAGGTGGTCTATATCGTCGAAACTCCCGACACCCTTGGAAAGTCCGATGAAATAGTTGACTGCCGCAGCTATGTCTTCCGGGGTGAGGACTTTCTTATCCTCTGGTATCCCCCGAGTGGCCACCACGTGAACGACGTGACCCTCGTGGGTTATCACGTCCATCGAGGTCACGCCCGCGTCTTCGAGCTTTTGCGCCGTCTCCCTGTCGATTTGGGCGCCGGCCCTCACCAGCAAAGCCTTGGTTTCCGGATGCAAGACGTCATGCGCGGCAATCATTCCAACGATCCGTTTCCGGAGAGAAAGCTTCTTGTTGAGCCGGTACCGTCCAACCGTCGCCAAGTCGTACCGTTTCGGATCGAAAAAGAGAGCTTGAAACGAACTTCGCGCCGTTTCGATAGTGGGCGGCTCCCCCGGTCGCATACGTTTGTAAATTTCGACCAGAGCTTCATCCCTCGACTTGGTCGTGTCACGCTCCAGGGTGTTGCGCACGATCTCGTTATCGCCCAGGAGCTCCAAAATCTCCGCATCCGTCTTGTACCCTATCGCCCGCAGCAGGACCGTCAAGGGCAATTTTCTCGTTCTGTCTATCCGCACCCACGCCACGTCCGCGGAATCGGTTTCCATCTCCAGCCACGCACCGCGGTTTGGAATGATGGTCGCCAGAAGCAGCATTTTGCCGTTCTGGTCGTAATCGTTGGCAAAGTATGCACCCGGGGACCTCACGAGCTGGCTAACTATAACTCTCTCGGCTCCGTTTATGATAAACGTGCCGGATGGTGTCATCCACGGGAAGTCGCCCATGAATACTTCCTGTTCTTTGATCTCCCCCGTCTGCTTGTTTATGAGGCTCACTTTGACCTTAAGAGGCCTTGAATATGTCACGTCGCGTTCTTTGCACTCTTCGACCGTGTACTTCGGGGGACCGAAAGTATAGTCGCCGAATTCCAGCATCAGGTTCTCGGTGAAATCCTTTATCGGGGAAACGTCTCGAAATACTTCTTTAAGACCCTCTTTGACGAACCACTCGAAAGAGTTTTTCTGGACCTCTATGAGCCCCGGGATGTCCAATACTTCCTGAATGCGACCGTAACTTTGCCGGATGCGCTTGCCCGCCTGGACCTGGATGGGATAAGCCATTCATTTCACTCCTTATTATCAGGGGTAGAGTCGGTTGAGTTAGACTTAAGGTGGAGCTGTTGGGACCACCTCGATAGCATAAGGATAGTATAACCGGAATTCCGTCAACCGATTTCTCACCATGCGGGTATGTCGCGAAAGCAAGTATTTATCGTAACACGCTCCTCTATGGGAGTCAAGCAACCCCCGCGGAATTGTGTTATCGGCCAGTGATATTGTCACCCTAAAAGCGGCCAGAGAAAGTGTCACGATGGCGAAAAAGCAAATGGTTCGTGAACGATGGAGAAGTCCGCTGGCAATTTATGTACCCCGGGCCCTGCGTTCTGAGCTACCTCATCCTTGGCGCGGCTGCGATGGCCGATGCATCGCGTATGGCAACAACCCGCACAGGAACGATCGAACCCGCTTCGCCAGCCTCTATGGTATAAAGCCCATCTGCACTTTCTTTCGGCAGTATGGAATTACCCTCTGGCACGGACCCTACGAAGTAAATTTTCCCGTCTATCGTCAACATGTCGGTCCCGCAGAAACCAGCTGGCAAATCGGCCCGGCGGTATCGACCCGAAGGTATGTCCAGCTCCACAAGCGCTCTTCGTTGATCCACGTACTTCGAGGACCAAATGCGACAGTAAATGAGGAGAACGCCCTCACGCAAAAACTCCGCCTTAAAGGGAAACCCACCTACCTCGTAGTTTCTTTTCACGACTCCTTTGGCCGGGTCAAACAGGATGATATCGCCAGGCCCCTCGCCTTGGTCTCCGAAGGCCATTTTCCATTGAAACGCCGCATTGTTTATCAGGTAAAATGCCTCACCATCGGCCGGCATAATATCCCATACAGCTACGCCAGGACCCAGGTCCACCCTGCTGACTATCTCATTGGAACGGCAATCGATCACAAAGACTTCGCCGTACGGTAGGTCAAAAGCTCCCTCGCCTTCTTTTCCCGGCGGAGGAGAGTGGTTGGCGGCGACCACTAAATATCTCTCCCCCGCCGCAGATGCAGTGAGAAATGAGTACTCGTATGGTCCCGCGCCGAGGTCGATTACCTTCTCGACTTTCAACGATTCGAGGTCTACGACCCACACCTGGCCGGAAAACCCGGTGCCGCGGCAACATACGTACGCGCGACCACCATTGAAACTGATGCCGGCCTCAGGCGCCTCGCCCACTTCAATCTTAGCTCTTACCCGCCCGGACTGCTCGATTACCCAGACCTCTTTCCCTGCCCTGTCCTGGTCCCCTGATAGCCCTACCCAGAGCCTGCCCATCGGGTCCACAGCCGGGCTCCGAACCCACGAACGCGGGAGTTTGACCGATCGGGAAGTTTTGAGACTGGACAAATCCACGATGTGAACAGCAGAACGGGAAGAACGCTCGAACACGTTTTCGCCTGAAACCACGAAAACGGGACGCTCAACCGGCCCAACGGGCGGAGGACAGCAGCCTCCCGTGGCGGCCACAATAACGCAGGTCAGCGCGGTAAGAGCGAGCAGGCGGTGACCACCTTTGGTGCTCCTGGTTACGCTCTTGGTCGCGCTTCTGAAAAAGTCAACGATACGCCGGGCTAGCATGTTTTCCCCTATCTCGGGCAGCTCCATTCCTCATTGCCCGTGGCAATGAGGAATGGAAGCCTCCATTTCATCAACCATCGACTAACCGGTTCCTACCGAATAATAGGTAACCAGAGGCGAGAGGTAAATCTCATCGGGAGCCACCGCGTAGTACGCGAAGGCGAGGCCGACAAGTCCGTAGCGAATGAACAGGAACCAGGCGTAATCGGGGTCGTTGCTGTCGAGGTCGTCACCCAGATGGAGATTGGTCTTCCACACCAGTTGAGAGCAGTAGAGAGCGCTGTCCGTCTGCTTGTCGAGGAAGTTCCAGTTGTACGGCGTACTCCCGTCCGTCCCGTAACGAGCTTTGGCCCAGTCCAAAGCGGCCACGCGTTCAGAGTACGTCCGCCTGTTGTTATAACCAAGCGCCACCGGCTGCCCTTGTTGCCAGTCGCTGAGCGGTCGGAGCCTCACGCCGTCGACGTTGGAGTCGTAGACCAAGTTAGCCCCGTCGTAAATGCCGGAATGGGAATAGTAGAGGGCGTACAGGTTGAAGAATTTCTTGTTGTTCACGTGCATGATATCGCCGCGGCGGAGGAGATCCCACCTGACGGTGCTCGCCACGACCACGCTCTCCCCCTCGGGCAACAGCGCGGTGCCCACGGCACTTCCAGCACCACCCGTCGCCGGACCCGGTTTTCCGACGGTCTTGGTTGACCAGGGGAGCCTATCGTTATTCGCGAGGTCGTGGGCTATCTTCGCCTTCACCTTGGCGTCGAGTCTTGCCTTGAGCTCAGCGAGGTTCCTCTGAACTTCCGGATCTCGTTCCAGCTCCTGAATGAGCACGGCCATCCTAGCCTGGAGCAGCTGAGCTTCTGCGGCGCTTTTCACCTCCATCAACTGCTTATGTAATCCTGCCAGTTCAGCTCTGATCCGCTCCGCATTCGAACCCTTGGCCAGGGCCTGACTGCCCGGCACCAAGACAAAGAGAACCACCAGGCAGAGAACGAGACATCTTCTCAGCACCGTTTGCACCTCCCTGAAGGATACGCACCTGCGGAACCGGCCGGTTTGAGGCGGGTTCCATCTTGGCAGTTTCATTTCTTCGCCTGCATGCTGTTTCCTGCCGCTTTCCTCAAACCGGCGAACGCCCGGGCCAGCCGCCTCCGGTTCCAGCCCGCTATGAGATACCACCGCCCTAAGTACCTCAAGCCGGCTTAAGCACTGCTGATTCAGGCCCAACAGTCCCCTGCGCCCCGGTTCCGTTCGCCGTGAGAGCCCGGGGCGCAGTGTACTACGGCGATGCCGGGTGCGAGCACGATCATTCTTTGCACAGCAAGCCGAGCTCTCCAAGCACCTTCTTTATCTCCTGCAGCTCTCTCTCAGAGGGGTCGCACAGAGGAGGCCTCAGAGGACCGGCGGGAAAGCCCACGCAACGCAAGGCTGCCTTCACCGGTACGGGATTTGAGGTTATGAACAGCACCTTGAAAAGGGGCCACAGGCGCGCGTGGATTTCCCTGGCTTTGGCGACGTTCCCCTCTTTGTACGCCCGTATCATCTCTTTCATCTCGCGACCTACAAGGTGACACGCGACGGAGACCACGCCCTGCGCTCCGATGGAAAGCATCGGAAGGGTCAGGCTATCGTCCCCGGAGTACACCAGAAATTCAGGTTTCAGTCGTAAGAGATGGGACACCTGATCCAGGTTTCCGGAAGCTTCTTTCAGGGCGACGATGTTGGATATCTCGGAAAGCCGGGCTACGGTTTCGGGCGCAAGATTCACGCCCGTCCTACCCGGAACGTTGTAAAGCATGATGGGAAGGCCCGTCGACTCGGCCACGGCTTTGAAGTGCCGGTAAAGACCCTCCTGCGAGGGTTTGTTGTAGTAAGGGGTCACGGCGAGCACCCCATCGGCACCGGTTGCTTCGGCAAGGCGAGTCATTTCCACGCTGTCTTGGGTGTTGTAACTTCCGGTCCCCGCCCAAACCATGATGGTTTCCGGCAGAGCTTCGCGGACCTCCGCGATGAGACGGAGCTTTTCCTCCCTCGTGAGCGTGGGAGACTCTCCAGTGGTTCCGGCCACGACTACTCCATCGCAGCCTTCCTCCACGAGTTTCAAAGCAAGCTTCCAGGCAAGCTCGAAATCCACAGTCCCGTCTTCACGAAAGGGCGTGACCATCGCGGCTATGAGCTCCCCAAATCCTTTTTGAGCCATTTCCTAGCGCCTCCTTATCTGGTTTTCGAAGCATCCGATCTCGTCGGTAGTACATACGTCCTCGCAATCCCGTTTTCTTTTCCTCAGAGCTGGAACGCCCTGTGAAGGGCATTGACCGCCCTGGACAGCAGTTCGCCGTCTACCAGGCACGAAATGGTCATGTGGGAGTCCGCCGTGGCGTGGATCCTGACGTCTGCGTCGGCCAGGGCTTTCGCTAGAGTGTACATGACCCCCGGTCTCCCGTGCATGCCGAACCCAACGACGGTAACCTTGGCCCGGCGGGAGAACGCCTCCGCTGGGACTCCTGCGTTTTCCAGGGACACGAGAGCTTCCGTTGCGTCCTGGTCAGAGACCACAAACGATATGATTTCGGGAAAAACGTTTATGAGGTCCACGGAGACGCACCGGACGGCTTCAAACACCCTCTCGGGACGGATGGGGGTGCCTTGAAACATGCCGGGAACTACTATTTGAACCAGCGATTCCCGGTATGTTATGCCGGTGACCGGTCTGCCGTTTTGCCAGTCCGACCAGGGGCTGGCCGCAGCCTTATCGGCACTGGTCACAAGAGTTTTTCTTCCATCGGCTGCCATAGTACGCACCCGAACTGGAATCCCTGCCCTGGCGGCGATCTCGACGGCCCGAGGATGGATCACCCTAGCGCCTTCCCTGGCGAGCTGAACCGTTTCTTCGTAAGTCACAACGGGGATGGTCCTCGCTTCGGGCACAATCCGGGGGTCCGCTGTCATTATGCCGTCCACGTCGGTGTATATCTCCACCGCTTCTGCTTCAAGGGCAGCCGCGAGCGCTGTCGCGCTGGTATCGCTACCGCCTCGTCCCAGGGTCGTTATATCCCCCGACTCCGTCCTCCCCTGAAAGCCCGCCACTACAACTACGTATCCTTCTTCAAGGTGTTTAAGCACGTGTGCGGGTTCCACCCTCAAAATCCTCGCATCTCCGAACGTGGTATCGGTGATGATGCCCGACTGCCCCCCTGAGAGGGCTAGAGCTTTGAGACCCCTCGCCTTGAGTTCGGAGACCATGAGAACCGCGGAGATTATCTCCCCGCACGACATAAGGAGGTCGAGCTCTCTGGGAGCGAGTTCCGGCGATACTTCTCTGGCCAGCCCGATGAGGGTATCGGTCGCGTACGGTTCTCCTCGCCTTCCCATTGCGGAAACCACGGCGACCACTCGGTAGTCGTTGTTCACGGCTTCCCTTATTCGCTCGACGGCGAGGGACCGTTTATCCGGCGTATCCAGGCACGTTCCTCCGAATTTCTGGACCAGTATCTTCACTCTGCTCACCCCTGCACGAGTCCCATATTATAGGCGGTTTCGAGGATTCCGACGGCGTTGACCGCCGCACCCCGTAGCAGATTATCCGCAACTACCCAGAGCAGAAGTCCTCGCGGCGAGCTCAAGTCCCTCCGCACGCGACCCACGAACACCTGGCTTTTCCCTTCCACCATGACGGGTAAAGGATATGTCTTGCTTGGGGGATCATCCCAGACTACTATCCCTGGAGAAGATGCCAATACTTTCCTGGCTTCGTCGACATCAGGAGCGAGATCGGTTTCCACCAGGATGGATTCGGAATGCCCGACGAATACCGGAACTCGGACCGCCGTAGCGGTGATGGGGAGGTCCGGCAACCCGAGGATCTTCCTAGTTTCCAGGACCAGCTTCATTTCCTCTTTCGTGTAACCGTCCGCGGTAAAGGCGTCGATGTGGGGTATGAGGTTGAAAGCTATGGGATACGGGAACGCGTCCCCGCGAGGCACAAGCACGGGCTTTCCCGATGCAAGCCATACGCGAACCTCACTTTCCAGCTGTTTCATGGCAGCGTACCCTGCCCCCGACACCGACTGATACGTCGTTACCACCACTCTCCTGAGACCGTACTTATGGTGCAGAGGATGAAGCACCATCACCATCTGGATGGTAGAGCAATTGGGCCCTGCGATAACCCCACGATGGCGCCGGACCGCGGGACCGTTGACCTCCGGGACCACGAGAGGAACCGCCTCGTCCAGACGGAACGCGCTGGATGTGTCCACGACCAGGGGGCCTCCCCCGAGCGGAGGAACGAGTTGCCGGGAAACCTCGGCGGGTGTCGCCAATAGTACCGCGTCAACCCGCCTCAGCAGCTCGACATCCGTCTTGATGACGGGGTGCTCCTCGCCTCTAAACCACATTTTCTTTCCCACCGATCTGGAATGTCCCGTGAGGACAAGAGCAGACACAGGCAACTTCGATTCTTCCAGAGCGGACAGGATACGCCTTCCGACAAGACCGCCTGCTCCGACGACGGCCACTTTCATCCCGGGGTCGTCTCCTTTCTTCACGAGGATCACCGAGGAAGAACTCTCTGCGGCAACTGAGGAAGCGCGCTCTGGAGCTGCGCTTTTCCACGAAGGTGACGCCGGAGGGAAATTTCCTTCTCGAGGCGCAGCTGCCCTGCCAGCGGAAGCGGTGCGCCAGGTCAACCGCGGTTTTCCTCCTCTGCGGCCAGTCGTTCTTCGTGCCCCCTGCCTAATATATATGTAGCTGTCCGCCGGCTACGCGTTCCAGGTTTTCCGAGGAGCCGGACCATCCCTGTAGGAAACCTGTCGCTGAAGAAGAGCTAGTCTGAGGTTCTCGGCATCTATAACGGGGCATCTATAACGGGCTGGGCCTTGGTTACCGGCATTTATCGGAGTTATCCCGTCCGCTTGCAGGTGAGCACCGACTTTGTAAAGACTTGCTGCAAGACGCACGAAGGCCGGCCCGCACGGGCCGGCCCCCACGCACCTCTCACCGGCGGGTTCTCTTACTTGACTTCTACAGTCGCACCCGCGTCGGTGAGGGCTTTCTTGGCTTTTTCCGCCTCTTCCTTGCTTACTTTCTCCTTCACGGGTTTCGGCGCGGACTCCACCAGCTCTTTGGCCTCTTTCAAGCCCAGACCGGTGAGTTCGCGAACCACCTTGATGACAGCTACCCGGTTGGCGCCCGGCGAAGTCAGGATGACGTCGAACTCGGTCTTCTCTTCTTCGGCGGGCTTAGCTGCTTGCGCCGGAGCTGCAGCAACAGCTTGGACCACGGGCGCAGCCGCCGACACACCAAATTCCTCCTCAAACTTCTTGACCAGCTCCGCCAGTTCCAAAACCGTCATACCCTTAACCAGCTCAAGTACCTGTTCAACCTTGGACATTAGTCATACCTCCCTGTTCAAGTCGCTTTTGTCTTAACCCCTCTAGAGCACGAGCAACTCCCGCAAGCGGCGCATTGACCACCGTGACCAGGCGCGAAATGGGACTTCTGAGAGCACCGGCCACTTTCGCGAGAAGTTCCTTCCTTCCGGGCAGGGTCGCGAGGTACAGCACCCTGTCGGGGGATACAACCAGACCCTCCACTATGCCTCCCTTCACCTTGATGGCAGGATGTTCGCTGGCGAAGGCGTGGATGGTTTTGGCCGGCACCACGGGATCGTCCTTGCTGACTGCTACGGCAGTAGGCCCCTGGAACACGCTCTCAAGACCATTCATCCCCATCTCACGAACAGCCCGCAGAGCCAGCGTGTTCTTGATGACTTTGTAGCTTACTTGCGACTCTCTGCAAAGCTTGCGCAGTTTGGTGTCATCGGCGACCTTGAGGCCCCTGAAGTCCACGAAGACGATCCCCTTGGCACCGGAGAACAGATTCTTAATCTGCTCAAGCTGCCTCTGTTTCTCGGGCCTGACCTTCCGCTCTTCTCTCACGTTTCGACCTCCTTTCCGTTTGAGCCGCGGGTGGACAACTAGACCGGATTTGTGTTCGGCTCTGAGCTCTAAGTTAAAGGGCCCCTGCCATCGAGGCAGGGGCCCGTGATGACGGCTTCATGATGTCAGACCGTTTGACGGCAAATCGCTATTCGATCCCGTCTCACTTCGCGAACCCGACCTCGGCTGGCAACTCCACTGGGGTTTTAAGTCGAGCGACACCAGCTGTCTTCGGTCGTCTTTTTTTCTGCTGCTTAATATCCGGGTGCTGGAAGAATTTCTCGGCTATTGACCATCCCCTTGTCCGGATTACGGCGTTATCCCACCCGCCAGGTTTGCGGCTCATGCCGCTTGCGTAAGTTTAGGCAATCTCCTCCTTAGCTATCCTGGCAGGGTTTATCGGAATTCCCGGGCCCATCGTGGAAGTAATCGTAACGCTCTTTATATACTGTCCTTTTGCCGCAGCGGGCTTCGCCCGAAGCAGAGCCCCCATGAATGTATAGAAATTCTCCAGGATTTTGTCGGTTTCAAACGAGAGCTTCCCGATCTTTCCGTGGACGATCCCCGCTTTCTCCGTTCGAAACTCAACCTTTCCTTGCTTGGCCTCCCGCACTGCAGACGCTACATCCATGGTCACCGTTCCCGTCTTTGGGTTCGGCATGAGCCCTCTCGGGCCGAGAATACGCCCGAGCCGTCCAACGAGACCCATCATGTCGGGAGTGGCGATGGCGGTGTCAAACTCAAGCCACCCACCCTGAATCTTTTCGATGAGGTCCTCAGCACCTACGTAGTCAGCCCCTGCAGCCTGAGCTTCTTTGGCTTTGTCTCCCCGGGCGAAGACGAGAACCCGGGTAACTTTGCCAGTTCCGTGAGGAAGCACCACCGCGCCGCGCACCATCTGATCGGCGTGCTTCGGGTCAACTCCTAACCTAACGGCAACCTCCACGGTTTCATCGAACTTTGTCCTCTTTACCTTTTTCAGGAGCTCCACGGCTTCCCGGGGTTCGTAAAGCTTCCCGGGTTCCACCTGTTTTTTGGCTTCAATGTACCGTTTTCCGTGAACCGGCATTCAAACCTACCTCCTGTGGTTCAGTCGGACGACGTTTTCGTCGTCCTCCCACGTACTCAAATCCGCAATTTCTCCCGAGCGCGCCCACGGTTACACGATTTCTATCCCCATACTCCGCGCCGTGCCTTCGATCATTCGCATCGCCGCTTCGATGCTGGACGCATTCAAATCCCGCATTTTCAATTCAGCGATCTCCCTGACTTTCTCCCTGCTCACCTTACCGACCTTCTTGCGGTTGGGCTCTCCCGAGCCGGTTTCTATACCTGCCGCCTTCTTGAGGAGGACGGCAGCGGGGGGAGTCTTGATCTCAAAGGTAAAGGTTCTATCCTCGTAAATCGTCACAACCACGGGAACGATGGTATCCATCTGACCACGGGTTTTCTCATTAAACTGCGTTATGAACTGCTGCAGGTTGATTTGGTGCGGCGCCAGCGCGGGTCCTACGGGAGGGGCAGGAGTGGCGCGACCACCCGGCAGTTGCAGTTTAACAACAGCTTTCACCTTCTTGGCCATTCTCTCACGCCTCCTCGACCTGGTTAAAATCGAGCTCAACGGGGGTCTCGCGACCGAACACCGAGAGGAGCATCCTTAGCTTTCCTTTATCGAGCATCACGTCCTGGACCACACCCATCATGCCCTGGAAGGGACCGGTTTTCACCCTGAGAGATTGACCCGGTTGAAACCGCACCCGCACTTTAGGACCGGTCTCCCCCGACATCCTCCGCAAAATCGCTTCCACTTCGGACTGGGTGAGGGATGTCTGAGCCGTGGGCTTTGAGGAAGATGGCCCCACAAACCCCGTGACGCCCGGTGTGTGCCTCACGACGGAATAAGAATCATCGTCCATTATCATTTCAACCAAAATGTAGCCGGGGAATATGCGACGACGGACTATCCTCTTCTTGCCTTCTTTGTATTCGACCTCTTCCTCCTCAGGCACAACCACGCGGAAGATTTTACCTTCCATTCCCATGGTCTTAATGCGCTTTTCGAGGTTAGCCTTGACCTTGTTTTCGTAACCAGAGTAAGTATGGATTACGTACCACTGCTTTTCGGCCATGCAATTAGGACCTCCCGTTCATACCCGAGGTCCCGGTTTCCCCCGCTTCCCCATTCATTTCATCACGAACTGCAGCACAAGAGTCAGAAGGGCGTCCGTTCCCCACAGGACCACACCCACCATTACAATGCTTACCACCACAACCCCCGCTAAAATCCACGTGTTCCTCCAGGACGGCCAGATCACTTTTTTCAATTCAGCCCTGATATCTGCAACGAACTGCCCTATCTTTTTGCCGCTGTTTCTGATCGCTGCTAGGAACTTCATCCGTCTCCCCCGCCCGCTCGCGTGTCCGCTAGAACGCAGAAACTGACTAAAACAACATGGCAGGCCCGGGGGGATTCGAACCCCCAACCATCGGATTTGGAGTCCGCCGCTCTACCTGTTGGAGCTACGGGCCTGCGACCAATGCTACCCGTTCTACCTAACTTCTCGGTGCACGGTATGAGTTCGGCAGAACTTGCAGTACTTTCTGAGTTCCAGCCGACCGGAATGGGCCTTGCGGTTCTTCGTCGTCGTGTAATTCCGGTTCTTGCACTGCTCGCATTGGAGCGTGATAATCTGCGTGTCAGCTTTCGCCATGAAACCTACCCCCACCCCAGCCAACTGCCAGAACAGTCTAGCACAGCGCTTTTTGTACTGTCAACGATAAAATTCGCGGCGCGCCCGGAGCGCAGAACTCGTCCTGCCGGTGTTGGCGCCGCTCCTGCAGAGCACTACCCTGATACCGCCCCTCCCGGCGCGCCGGACAGGCTCAGTCCTCGATCTTCGTGACCACTCCCGACGCGACGGTCTTGCCGCCTTCCCTCATCGCGAACCTCAAGCCTTCTTCCATGGCAATGGGCGCTATGAGCTCTACCTTGATCTTCACGTTGTCCCCGGGCATCACCATCTCCACGCCCTCAGGCAAGATCACAGTACCCGTCACGTCCGTGGTCCTGAAGTAAAACTGCGGCCTGTATCCGCTGAAAAACGCCGTGTGCCGCCCGCCTTCTTCCTTGGTCAAAACGTATATCTGTGCTTCAAACTTCGTGTGCGGCTTTATGCTCCCAGGCTTCGCCAGCACCTGACCGCGCTCTACCTCGTCCTTCCCTATGCCCCTCAAAAGACACCCTACGTTGTCCCCCGCTATCCCTACGTCCAGCGTCTTCCTGAACATCTCCACCCCGGTGACCACCGTCTTCTTCGGCCTGTCCGTAAAACCAACTATCTCAACTTCGTCCCCTACCTTAACCTGACCACGCTCAATTCGACCGGTCGCAACAGTACCTCTTCCCGTAATCGTAAACACGTCCTCCACCGAAAGAAGAAACGGCTTGTCTATATCCCTCTGAGGTGTGGGAATGTACTCGTCAACCGCATCGATCAACTTCCATATCGCACCGCACCACTGGCACTCCCGCTTCCCGCACCCACACTCCAACGCCTTCAACGCCGAACCCCTTATCACCGGCGCCTCGTCCCCAGGAAACTCGTACTTCGTCAGCAAATCCCGAACCTCAAGTTCGCTGATCTCCAAAAGTTCCTCGTCATCTACAAGGTCTACCTTGTTCAAAAACACCACTATCGCCGGAACTCCTACCTGCCTCGCCAACAGCACGTGCTCCCTCGTCTGCGGCATCGCCCCGTCCGCCGCCGACACCACCAAAATCGCCCCGTCCATCTGCGCCGCACCTGTGATCATGTTCTTGATGTAGTCAGCGTGCCCCGGACAGTCCACGTGCGCGTAGTGCCTCTTCTCCGAACTGTACTCCACGTGCGATATCGATATCGTAATCCCTCTCGCCTTCTCCTCAGGCGCCTTGTCGATCTGGTCAAATGGCGTAAACTCCGCAAGCCCCGCCGTGGACAACACCCGCGTTATCGCCGCTGTCAACGTCGTCTTCCCGTGATCGATGTGCCCGATCGTCCCCACGTTCACGTGAGGCTTCGTACGCTCAAACTTCTTCTTGGCCATGAATATCCTCCTTTGCCGTCTCCTGATATTATGGCCCTAAGGCGTCAGTTATCTTTGTATCATTGGACGAGAATTCCTGCAATAGCGACGAGGGCGAGCGCCTCGAGGCGCCCTTGAATTCAAAAAAAGTGGAGCTCACAACCGGAATCGAACCGGTGACCTCGTCCTTACCAAGGACGCGCTCTGCCGACTGAGCTATGTGAGCGCCACTGAACCATGAGGTTATATTCGGATTTGGTTGCGGGGGTAGGATTCGAACCTACGACCTCCGGGTTATGAGCCCGACGAGCTACCTGGCTGCTCCACCCCGCGACAATCTATGGTGGAGAGGGCTGGATTCGAACCAGCGAAGGCGTCGGCCAACAGATTTACAGTCTGCCCCCTTTGGCCACTTGGGTACCTCTCCACGCAGAGAGTATATTACTACGCATCGAGTAACTGCGCAAGTGGCCTGCGTGGGTTTTTGCTCCTGCGAGCGCGCACAGATTCTACCCGCCCGCTCCGTTGGTTGAGAAAGCGGAATCGGCAAGGCTCCGAGGGCGCTTGATCCACCTCGGTGCTGACGCCGTTCGCAACAATTCGCCGATGGGTGTACAATGGTTCTGGGGCTCTAGGCCCGGTTGGAGGGTATAGCATGAAGGCGGCTATCATCGGACAACCTCAGTCCGGCAAGAGCACCGTTTTCCGGGTCCTCACTGGTTCCGAACGTGCCGCGGGCCAGAGAGACAGAACCGAGGTTGGAGTCGCCGAGATCCCGGATTGGCGAGTTCAGTATCTCAGCGACCTCTGTAAACCCGAAAAAACGAGCTTCGCCCGCATGGATGTGGTCGTCCTCGATGAAGGAGATGAACAGTCGTTTTTCAAGGCCGTTCGGTCATCGGACGTGCTCATCGAGGTGATTCCAGCCTTCTTGATCGCCGGTTTTGAGGAGCAGGGGGCCGCGAACGCCATCACATCCCACTTTGAGCACGTTCACCTCTCGTTTCTCGTCAAGGATCTGGAAGCGGTGGAGAACAGGCTGGAGCGGCTCAGGCTGAACAAGGCTAGGCCCATAAACCAAATGGAACCCGCATTCCTCCGGCAGTGCAAAGAAGCTCTTGAAAGCGAAATTCCGTTGCGCAATGTGAATTTCGACCCGGCATACGACGCACTTCTGGAGAATTTCGACTTCTTGACGCTCAAACCGTTCATTTTCGCGGTAAACGTTGCCGAAGACTCGCTGAGGAGCCCGGTATTTCCCGGCAGACAACAGATCGAAGAGATCGCGCGAAAGGCCAAGATTCCCGTGGAGATTTTCTCGGGACCGGTGGAAGAAGAGATCTCCCGCCTTCCTGCTGAGGACCGTCAGGAGTTCCTCAGAGAGTACGGCCTGGACGAACCCGGCGCTTGGCGGCTGGCGAGAGTCGCCCGAGCCGAGCTCAACCTTATATCGTTCTTTACCATGGGCCCACGAGAGGTTAAAGCTTGGACGGTACCCCAAGGAACGACCGCCGTCAAGGCAGCGGGGAAGATCCACAGCGATATGGAGAAGGGATTTATCCGCGCTGAAGTCATGGCTTTCGACGACTTATATCGTCTCGGCTCGGTGAAAGCTGTAAAGGAACGCGGCTTGTACCGGTCCGAAGGTAGGGATTACGTGGTAAAAGACGGTGACATACTCCTGATCAGATTCAACGTGTAGGCCGCCAGGACTCACGCTCCTTTCCGGCATAGTATTTTCGGGGGCTGGCGTAGCTTAACGGCCCAGCAAGTCGTGTCATGCCAAGGCAAGGAAGCCACAACATTGGTTCGGAGGCTCAATATCCTTGGGTAGCTACGAAATTGGGCGTCGGTACTTGCTGAATACCCCCATCGGCACTGTATCCCTTATATTTGACGGCAGTTACCTTATCGAGCTTTCTTTCAGTGACCGCAAGCTTGCTGCCAGCCAGGCTCAGTCGTTTTCCGACGACCTGCGTGCGGGTTCTGACTCCGGGGCTGTTCGGAGTCCGGGTCTTGACATCGTTACCCTCGATGACGCGTTCGAAAAGGTGCGCCGTGAGATCGACCTCTACTTTGAGGGCAGGCTGAAACGTTTTTCTGTCCCTTTGAAGCTTGCGGGTCCCGCGTTTTTCGTGAGAGTGTGGCGTGCTCTGATGGACATCCCGTTCGGTGAGACAAGGACGTATGGACAAGTAGCTTCTCTGGTTGGCGCACCGCGAGCCTATCGCGCCGTCGGGAACGCCTGCGCTGCTAACCCGATTGCCATCATCGTACCGTGTCACCGCGTCGTTGGGTCGGCGGGGTTGGGCGGGTATGGGGGCGGCCTGGCTCGCAAGGAATGGCTGCTGCGGCACGAGGCGAGGGCAGCGCGTCAAGTACCCCTCGGTCTTGTCACGGGTTAGCCAAGGCCTTTTTCCAGAAGCCTGGCGGCGACGGCTTTGCGGAACGCCTCTAAATTGAGGGGCGAGTCGTCAAGAGGAATACCGTCGATGTAGATGTTCTCGTCCCCGTAGTGCATCGCATCATCCCTCGTGAAGATAAACCGTTCGGAAGTTACGACTCGGTCGGACATATCTCGCGCCGCCCTCAGCCATCGCCTCCAGCTCTGCATGAGCCAGGGACATCTGCCCGTAAATACCGCTTCGACGGCAACGAGATCCCCTTTCGAACGGTCCGGAGATATCGGAACCGCGTTGCGGGGCGGTACGAACGACGCCGTGGCGTGGGGGCTCATTTTGAGCAGTAGCAGGGAGGCACTGCCCTTTCTGTCCACCAGTTCGAACCCGAACTTCTCAAAGAACGGAACGGGCATCCAGTTATTGTACGTGACCACCGCGATGCCTTTCGAACCAGAAGCGATCTCTATGGCACGTTCCATTAGAGCCCTCCCCATACCGCGGCCTTGGGACTTCTCCAGTACCCACAGGCACCTGATCACCCAGAGCCCATCGCCGGAAAGGGCAAGAGGGGCGGCTTCGATCGGCATAATCTCCAGCCGACCCACCGGCTTTCCCTCGTCAAAGACAGCCAGCGTCCTCACGCCAATAGACGCAACATGCCGGTGCACGCGGGCACTCTCTTCCATTACCGCTCGCGGGTCGGAGTCGGGCATCGTGCACATGATGTTTACCGAGTCAATTCCCTCGGGGCTTACTTCGCGTATTTCGGGATTCGCCGGATGGCCGCCCACTGCGGATTCCTCCTCTCGTTTCAGGGCTGGGTAAGCAACCTCCATCGGGCCCGTTGCATACAGGTTCGCGGTGCTTGTCCCCGTTTCCTTGGTGGGCTCCCAGACCGAAGGGCGGACTTGGAACCGGGGACTCCCGGGCAGCGATGGGTAAGGACAGCACTGGAAGAACGCGCCGCGGTTACCCGTGGGCATTCGCGGCGGCCGGAGTTCTGGTATAATACACTCGGCGCGGGCCGGCGTAGCTCAACGGCAGAGCAACTGATTTGTAATCAGTAGGTTATGGGTTCGAATCCCATCGCCGGCTCCAGCGTAAAGGCCCGCCTCCGAGTTACCACAAGCATGCTGTACCCATGTGCCTCGCTTTAGACCCGACGATGTCCTGTGGATGCTCGAACATGGGCAACGCGATATGCTATTTGAATGGTTTTCGCTGCCCAATTTCCGCCCCGGTAGGGGGTATTTTGAGCTCTTACCTGGTAGTGCGGGACGCTGTTTCTTGCATCGGAACGACGGCTGCCGCCTCGATGTTTTTTCACGACCTGCCGCGTGCAGGCTATACCTTTGTTTTAGAATGCGTGACTTGATCCAGATTTCCGATGAAACATTTCACGAATTGCTCGATGAATTCATGAGACTTCCCAAACAACTTGAAGCGGAAACTAGACGCAGACCGATATTGGATCCCATCTCATGGGTGAGCGGTCTGTCAGTAGATTGGCATTCGGAGCAGGCGCACCGACTCGAGTCTCTCCTGCAGGCGTCTCTACGTCTGTCTCGGGCAGGTCCATCTGGATTCCGTACCCAACGTGAAGATATTCAACGGCAAAGGCACGCCGGTCCACCTGTACGTCCTAACAATTTCTTAGCACCACCTGCCACTATCGCCTCACGGGCGCACCACCGTCCCCGGACCGCCCAAGCTGCCTCTGAGGACCAGCGGCTCGGCGCGTAACGCGCCGCAACTCTTGAAAGGGCCTCAATTGGTTTTGTGTCCCAAAGCGGCAAGGAACATGGAGGCTATCTTGGACCGATCGCACCCTGTACAGAGCACCGCATTGGGTTGTACGCCCCGATTGGGGCGTCCATCAACCATCGTGAAGCCTCTCGAATACACTCCACCGGTTTCAACCCGCATTAGCACCTTCTCGGACTCGAGAACCACGCTGGGATCGATGGCGGCACAAGCCGCCAGGAGGTCGCAGAGAACCACGCCTTCGCGTCCGGTGGAGGCAAGGGTCTTTTTGACCGCGAATTCCATCGCTTTGGCGAAGGTTCTTCCGACTGTCGTTTCAATCTTTCGAATCTCCTCGACTACGTCCGGGCCAAACATTGTGTCGACGCACGTCTCCCACGGAACGACCGTAATCGGAACACCCGACGCAAACACGATGGCAGCCGCCTCGGGGTCGGTGTAGACGTTAAATTCCGAAGCTGCGGTGGTGTTTCCCCTCCCCCGGCAGGTACCGGCCATCATGTAAATTTCCCTTATTTCCCGGGTGATGCTCCGATCCTTTGCAAGGGCCACAGCGATATTGGAAAGAGGCCCCAAGGTGAGTAGGCAAATATCCCCCGCATGCCTGTGTACCTGATCGATGATAAAGTCCACTGCGTGCCCACAAGCTACTGTTCGGGTCGGGTCGGGCAAATGTGCATCGCCGAAACCATCGCTGCCGTGGAAGGCGGTCGCAGTAGCTGGGGGTTGCAAGAGGGGCTGGGTGAGGCCCTTGTAAACGGGAATGTCCATTCCCATGAGCTCTACCAGTCTCAAAGCGTTTTTGGTCGTGTGCTCGATTCCGACGTTTCCGTGCACGGTCGTAATACCTAAGACGTCTTCTCCGCGATAAGCCAGGAACGTGATAATCGCAGCCGCATCGTCAATTCCGGGATCCGTATCTATGATCCACTTCAACTTTTCCCCACCTCCGCAAGCCGCTCCTTAGTTCTGCGCAGACGAATGGCCGCGAGCCCCTTGTCTGTAATTGTCCGTCCGGTCTGCAACCTCAACCGCCGTTACGGAAAGACGACCGTCTAAAAAAGACAACTCGGCGAGGTAACCACCTTCAAACCTGAGTACCGTCACGCCGAGGCACGTTCCCAGGGGATACGGGATCCCGACGCTTCCCCACTCGTTACGGAAGCTCGGCCCCCAAAACTTGGTCGGTAGGTTGCTGTTCTAACGGGCCATGACGTCCGATTGCCTTGAATTCCGCGGATACACGAATTTCTCGAGTTTCCGCTTGACGCGCTGGAGAGCGTTATCGATGGATTTAACGTGCCGGTTCAGGTCTGCGGCGATTTCCATGTAGGACTTTCCGTCGAGGTAGTATGCGAGTACCTGTCGTTCGAGGTCGCTCAAGAGCTCGGTCATTCTGGATTCGATGTAACTCGCTTCTTCGCCGTTAATCACGATTTCCTCGGGGTCGGCGACGTCCGCGCCGGGCATCACGTCAATGAGCGTACGGTCAGAGTCCTCGTCGTAAATGGGCCTGTTCAATGAAATGTACGAGTTCAAAGGAATATGCTTCTGCCTTGTAGCCGTCTTGATCGCGGTAATGATCTGTCTCTGAATGCATAGTTCGGCAAAAGCCTTGAACGAAGCAAGCTTGTCACCGCGAAAATCTCTTATCGCCTTATAAAGCCCGATCATGCCTTCCTGGATGATGTCTTCGCGGTCGGCGCCTATGAGGAAATAGGATCGCGCCTTTGCCCTTACAAAACTCCTGTACTTGTTGATTAAATACTCCTGTGCCAAAACCGAACCCGCTCGTGCCAGATCAACTACTTCTTCATCGGTCTTGTTTGAGAAGCCGAGGTAAGGGTCAGTTTCAGGGCCCATTGCCAACAGGCATCCCCTCCCGTGCCCTCCGGTATGGCCTGTCCCCGCGAACAACCCCATTATAACCGCTTGTTGCGGCTTCAATCAATAGGAGGCTTCAGAGCGAGAAAAAGGCTTCAGAACGCGTTGTCTGCGCACTTCATACAGGGCCAAAGCTGCCGCCACGCTGGCGTTCAAACTGTTTATCGGCCCGTACATGGGAATTTTCACAAGGACATCGCAACTCTCCCGTACGAGCCGGGAAAGACCCCGTCCTTCTCCCCCTACCACGATAGCCACCGGGCCTGCGAAGTCCTGGCTCCACAGTTCAACCGAGCCAGCCGCGTCCAGACCATAAACCCACAGGCCGTTTTCCTTTGCCCATCTGATGAACCAATGCATGTTAGGCACTTCAGCAACGGGGAGGTGGAACACGGCACCCGCGGACGCTCTCGCGGCACCCTGTCCCAGTTTCGCCACCCGGCGCCTCGGAACCACAAGACCGTGGACACCCATGGAAAGGGCGGTCCGTGCCATGGCTCCTAAATTCTGCGGGTCTTCGACGCCGTCCACCGCCAGAAGAAATGCGTCCTCTCCCCGCTGCCCCGCCCGTTCCAGAAGGTCCTGGACTTCGACAGCAGGCACTTCTTCGATAACGGCCGAGATACCCTGGAATGCTCCGGAACATTTCGCCCGGAATAGGTCATCATCGAGCACGACAACGGAAACCCCGGCTTGCTCCGCGTATCGCAAGATCTCGTCGAAACGCTTGGCGGATTTCCTAGAAATGAGAACTTCACGGACAGGCCACCTGCTCCTGAGAGCTTCCGCCACCGCCTGTCTTCCCGATATTACACAAGTCTCCCTCGAGCGGCCGATGTTCAACGAACATCCTCCCCGCCTCCCGGCTCATTCCGCCGGGACAAACGGTGCTTTTCTTCGTAGGCTTCACGCAGGGCGTCGATGGTGGGCGCCCTGCCACAGGACATTTTCCCCTCGGGACAGTAACCGAAATCCTCGCATGACGCCCCTGCACGGTAAAAGATATTGGGAGCTATCTTCTTGTATTCATAAAGTAGTTTCGTAAAGAGTTCCCGAATTTCCCATTGGGCCCTCTGGCAGCATCGAAGGTTGAACATATGTCGTAGCTGTCTGGCGTTTACCGTGATCACGAAACGCGTCTCCGTTGCGTTGGTCAGCGCGAACCGCACATCCTCGGCGGGAATACCGCGGGCATGGCCCTCTCGCTGGATCTGCCTTACTTCTTCCTGAAGCTTGCGAAATCGTTCCAGGAAGTCGGGGTGAGCCCGGAACGACGGCGGAACAACGTAGCCAAAGTTTTCCTCCCTCACGTATCGCTGAGACTGCTGAAGCTGGGATACGTCTGGCGAAGCCTGAACCGGTTCGTTGTAGTAGACAACACCGGCGTCTTTAAACACCTTCATAAGACGGTGCCTGTCGTTTTGCTGGCTCGATATTCTGGAATAGCCTTGCACGGCAAAGGTGGTGTACCAGTGTTCCAGAGCTCCCAGATGACCCGAATTGATTAAACTTCTGATGAATCGCCCGACCTCTTCTTTGGAAGGCTTGTCCCCGAACAGCATACGCTCGAGTTCGCCGATATCCAGCGGAGCGTAGCAGATTTTGGGCAAGAGCAGTAGCCGCTCCGTGTCAACGTTTGTACCCATAAAAGGGTAATACAGGATCTTTACCTGCAGTTCGACCTCTCTAGGATGCTCGCCTGAGGTCTTATCGGCAGAAGACCGTTCGGAAGAGTGGTCAGGTGACGAGTGAATCTTCTCGTCGGATGGGTCCTGCTTGCCCTGGTATGGGCCGGCCATGCTATAATCACCTTTCCTTCGCCGTCGTTCTAAGCCTCCAGAGGCCGCAATCGCCGCCTATCTAATGCTCCAACGAGTGCCACTGGGCTCGTCCTGAATTACGACCCCGTTTTCCTGGAGCTTGCGCCGTATCTCGTCGGCCAAACCCCAATCCTTTCTGCTTCTAGCCTCCTCCCTGATCCTCACCAGTAGCTCGACGAGATCTTTGAAGCCCTCGCCGCGAACTCGAGCCGAAGCTTCTCGTTGAGCGCCCCACACGTCTGGCAGGACACCCAGGATTCCGGAGAATTCCAGGAGGTCCAGGTAGGCCTCGGCGAACATGCGCCTCGCCTCCGGCCCCGCCGCGCGCCCCTTGTCTTCGGTAAGCGCGGAATTCAGCGCCGAGACGAGGTCGAACACAGCTGACAAGGCCAGAGCGGTGTTGAAATCGTCATCCATCGCAGCGAAGAATGTCTGGCGTATCTTTTGCCTTGCGCTCTCCAGGCGATCCGGATTGGAAACCCCGGTATCCGCAGGAATTCGCAGAAAGTCGTAGCACCGCTCCATCGTGGAACGCAGCCTCTCCCAGCCCCGCACCGCGGACTCCAGCAGCTCGATGGAAAACTCCAGGATCTTCCTGCGATGAGCTGACAGAAGGTAGATGCGAAGCCCTTCCGGAGGATACTGAGCGAGGAGTTCGTCGAGGGCTACCACGTTGCCCAAGGATTTCGACATCTTTTCCCCTTCGAGATTGAGCATTTCGTTATGGAGCCAATACCGGACATAGGGCTTAACTCCGGTGAACGCTTCCGACTGAGCTATTTCGTTTTCATGATGGGGAAACACCAGTTCCGTCCCGCCCCCGTGCATATCGATGGACGGTCCCAGGATGCTCGTAACCATAGCCGAGCATTCAATGTGCCACCCAGGCCTCCCCCTGCCCCAGGGGCTGTTCCAGCCCGGTTCGCCGTCGGGAACCGCCTTCCACAGGGCCCAATCCAGCGGCGATTCTTTCGCCTCCGAGACCTCTACCCTCGCTCCGGGAAGAAGCTGGTCAACATTCTTGCCGGAAAGCTTCCCATATTCCGGAAAACTCGCGGCGCGGAAATACACATCCCCACCGCTCACGTAGGCATGGCCTTTGGCCAAAAGTGCCTCGGTCATCCGGATAATCTCGTCGATGTACTGCGTCGCTCTCGGATAAGCATCTGCGGGGATCACGTTGAGGCGCCGCATAGACTCCAGGTACTGCCTGGAGTTGGTCTCTGCTATCTGCTCTGGAGGAAGGCCGGTTTCCTTGCTTTTCTTAACGATCTTGTCATCAATGTCCGTAAAGTTTTGAACCAACGTAACCGAATACCCGATGTAAGTAAGATACCTTCGGACAACGTCCCAGAACACGCTGGGCCGAGCATGCCCCACGTGGCTTTTGGCATAAGGAGTGATGCCGCACACGTAAATCAACACCCGGGGAGGATTTAGCGGCACGAAATCCTCCTTTCGGCGCGTGAGAGTATTGTACACTCGTACACCCATCGGGCTCACCTCACACTCCTCTGGCGCGATGACGACAAAGATCCTTCGCAGCCCGCCATGTCAACACCGGCGTGTCAGGCATGCCACGGCTACGCAAGCGATTCCTTCCTTCTGTCCGAGAGCGCCCATCTTTTCCGGAGTCGTAGCCTTCACCGAAACGCTGCTCCGGTCGAGTTCCAGCGCATGCGCGATGTTCTCCCGCATCAGGTCGCAGTACGGTGATATCCTCGGCACTTCGGCTATCACCGTCGCATCAACGTTGATAGCCTGCCACCGGCGAGATAGTACCTTCCACAGCTCACTCAAAAGGCCGAGGCTGAAAGCTCCTTCATATCTGGGGTCCCCGGGAGGAAACCAGTGTCCTATGTCCTTTTCGCCAGCTGCCCCAAGCAAGGCATCCATCACCGCGTGGCACAGCACATCTCCATCTGAATGGCCTTCGAGACCCGGGTGACCGGGCACCGTCACACCCCCGAGAATACAGGGCCTGTCACCGGCAAATCTGTGAACGTCAAAACCGATACCTGTTCTCGCCGGTTGCGAAACGAGGCCCTCTCGCCGAACGGGCCTTCCGTAACGCCTGACCGGCCGGAACGGGCCGTATTCACCTGCCGTAACGCGCCTGTAGCGCTCGAGCGCCTCTTGCATTACCAGGTCCTCGGGAGTGGTAATCTTGAAATTCAGTCTTGATCCCCTCACAAGGGCTACCGGATGCCCCAAACGTTCTACGAGTTCGGAATCGTCTTGCCCGGTGTAATTATCCCTCAGAGCCGCCAGGTGAGCTCGGGTCAGAAGATCTCGCGCAAACACCTGCGGAGTTTGAACCGCCAGAAGCTCTTCTCTCCGCGGGGTCACCTTGGCCACCCTATCATTGCCCAGGGATTTCAGCGCATCGTAGATGGGAACGCAGGAAATGGCTGCACCGGTCTGGAAAGCCTTCTCGGCCACCTCCCGCACCAGCTCGACAGAAACGTTGGGACGCGAAGCGTCATGGACTAAAACCCATGATGCTTCCTGGGGTACACAAGCAAGTCCAGCTCTCACTGATTCCTGTCTGGTGGAACCACCCTGCACCGCGCGTACGGGCTTCCCTCTGGAGTACCTGCGGATCGCTTCTTCGCCTCTGTCGAACCACTCCAGCGGCAGAACGACAACCGCCCCTGAAACAAGCGGTGAGCTCATGAGCCTTTCCAGAGTCAGACCCAGAACGGGCTTACCGCCCACGTGGATAAACTGTTTGGGGATGGAGCTCCCCATTCGCGCCCCGACGCCACCCGCGGCGATTATCGCCCAAAGCGTACCGTTCAATTCAACCCTCCTGCCCCTGGGGCTTCGGTCTGGCGAAAATCATCCTGCCAGCCGGGGTCGTATGGCAGTTGGTTACGACCACCAAAATCGTGTCGCCGATATGGCGCTTTCCCCCATCAACCACAACCATGGTACCGTCCTCGAGATAGCCCACACCTTGCCCCGGTTCCTTACCCTCTTTGATTATGTTCACATAGATCTCTTCCCCCGGTGTAACTATGGGCTTCAACGCATTGGCCAACTCGTTGATGTTGAGCACGCTCACTTCCTGCAGCTCCGCTATTTTCGCCAGGTTGTAGTCGGTCGTAACTATGCTGGCCCCGAGTTCCTTGGCCATTTTCACGAGGCGCGAATCGACATCGAGGTCCTGGTGGTCCGGCCAATCCTTTATCGCGACCTCCAGCGGAAGCTCCTTTTGAAGGATATTGAGCACCTCCAACCCGCGTCTTCCCTTATTGCGTTTGACAGCATCGGCCGAATCGGCGATGTGCCTGAGCTCATCCAGGACAAACGATGGAACTATTATGGGGCCATCAACGAACCCGGTCTTGCAAACATCGCAGAAGCGTCCATCTATGATCGTACTCGTATCGAGGATTTTGGGCTTGGGACCGGAACCTGAGAACGCCGTCTGAGCCCGCTTCCCAACGGGTTGACGGAGACGAGGAGGTATCAATACCGCGAGATCCTCTTTCTTGCTTACGGCCACGGCAATGCCAATATACCCCAGCACCACCACTCCGACTGTGGGGAGAAAACTCCCGGCCACCGGAATCCGGGATAGGGCCGGCGCCAATAGATTAGCTATTATGAGGCCGACAATGAGACCGCCAACCCCTACCAGGATGTCAGAGATGGGAAGTCTGACGAGCCGTTCTTTTGCCCACGTGAGGCCCAGGACTATCGTCCTTGCGATGGGCGGCCCGCCGAAGGCAAAGATAATAGTCACCGCCAAGGACCCCAGAGCGACGAAACCGGCAGACTCGTAAAGATTGGGTTTCTTCTCTACGAGGCTTGCTAGCGGCCCAAGTAAGTAGAGGGAGAGGCCAATCCCCGTCAAGAGTCCGGCAAAGGCGAAATACTTTCTAGCCGATGACCCCACATGCGCACCTCCCTTTTTCGGCAACTACGCGCTGGCTGGCACGTGCGTCCCTATTATATGACATGCACCATACACCTCCAAGCAAGAGGCACACCAGCCGCCGTTTCCACATTTGTTTGACCCAGTCCCCAGGATATGGTATGATGTTTGCAGGTATTTTACGGGAGGAAGTAGGATGTTTAAAGTAGGCGACCGCGTTGTATATCCGATGCACGGCGCCGGCGTGGTCGAATCCATCGAGGAGCGGGAGGTTTTGGGACAGGTCCATAAGTATTACGTCTTGCGCCTTTCCTTCGGCGATATGAAGGTCATGGTCCCCGTTGACAGCGCGGACGAAGTCGGCCTGAGGAAGGTCATTTCTGACGCGGAGGTGAACGCCGTCCTCGAAGTTCTCAAGGCCGAGTGCACTGCCATGTCCCCCAACTGGAACCGCAGGTACCGTTCCAACCTGGAAAAGATAAAGAGCGGCAGCATCTACGAGGTCGCTGACGTCGTACGAAACCTCACCATGAGGGACAAGGAAAAGGGTCTGTCCACCGGAGAGCGGAAAATGCTAGACTCCGCCAAAGAGATACTCATTTCCGAACTCACATTGGTGAAAGGATGGAAACGGGAAGAAGCAGAGACAGTTCTCCAGCAAATCCTCGCGTAGAAGGATCTTCTTAGGAACAGGCCATCTTGACTCCCCTTTGCGGCTTAAAGTAGAATGAGTGCGCATACGGTGACGCTGGTGGGCGTGTGGCTCAGTGGGAGAGCGTCCGGTTCGCATCCGGGAGGTCGCGGGTTCGAATCCCGCCACGTCCACCATTCTAATCAGAATCTTCCGCGAGGTGACAAATGTGAAGGACCTTTTGTGCGATGGATTCCAGGATTGCGTGCGGCACTACCTGATCAGGCACAAAAGCATCGTCGATATCATGTCAAAGCTTCAAGAGTCATCGAGTCGGGTAAACCGGGCAGTCGCCAAAGCGGTCACTAATTGCGGTTGCATCCAAGTACACGCCGGACGGCAGCGGATCCCTCCGGGAGTTGAAACCCTCGAAGGCCTTCGAGACCATATGTCCACTCACGTGGAAGGAGAGCTGTGCAATCACTGCAGGGAAGTTCTCGAGGAAGAAATCGGACGAACCCTCTTCTACCTTGCGGCTTTATGTAACACATTCGACCTCAATCTGTACGACGTGCTCTTAAAAGAACAGGAAAGGCTGTCCTGCCTCGGTATGTTCAATTTCTCCTAATCCCGGTTGCTCAGGGCGTGTCGCACCGCTTCCTCGACTGTGCGTACGCCCACGAGGTTTTTCCGGGATTCTCCCCTCGCGAATCGTTCGGGGACAAGCGCTCGCGAGAACCCCATCCTGAAAGCTTCCTTTACTCTATCCTCCAGTCGAGGAGCCATTCGCACTTCCCCTGAAAGACCGAGTTCCCCGATAACCACGAGGTCGTCGGCGACGGGAATTTGCCGGTAACTGGAAACCAGGGCAACGGCACACGCCAGGTCCACCGCGGGTTCGCTGACCTTGAAACCCCCGGGTATTTTCAAAAACGCATCCTTGGTTTCCAGTCCTGCCGCGACGTTCCTCGCCAGGACCGCCAGGACCAGGCTCACTCTGTTCTGGTCAAGCTCCGTGCATATGCGCCTGGGAGCTCCGTACACCGACGGAGCGACGAGGGCTTCCACCTCAATACAGATCGGCTGAGTTCCGCTAAGGCAAACGGATACACACGAACCGGGGTTCTCGGGGTTTCGTTCCGACAGAAACTCCTGAGATGGGTTCTTGACCTCTTGCAGCCCCTCGTCTTCCATGCGAAAGACGCATACTTCGTAAGTGGGGCCGAAGCGATTCTTTTGCGCTCTTATGATTCTGTGAAGATTGGTCTTTTCACCCTCGAAATACAGCACCGTGTCCACAAGGTGTTCCAGTAGCCTGGGACCAGCGATGTCTCCCGTCTTCACGGTATGACCCACGAGTACCACGGTTACGTCGTTTTCCTTGGCGAACTCGAGAAGCTTGGTAGCGCAGGCCCTGATTTGCGCTGGGGTGCCAGGCAGAGAGGGGAGAGACTCATCTTCCGCGGTTTGAATGGAATCGACGATTACGAGGCAAGGTTTTATTTTCAGAGCGGCATCTATGATATCGTTTACATTTTGGCTGCCGAGGAAAAACAGGTTGGGGTTTTTCACCCCCAATCTCTTTGACCTCAGCGCCACTTGGGACTGGGACTCTTCCCCCGACGTGTACAGAACTCTCTTGCCAGATGCGGACACCAAGTCGGCCGACTTCAAAAGAAGCGTTGACTTGCCGACGCCCGGCTCCCCGCCGAGAAGCACCACAGACCCGGGAACGAATCCGCCTCCCAGTACCCTGTCAAACTCTTCGAATCCCGAGCTGAAACGGCTCAGGACTGACTCGGGAAGCTCGATGAATGGGATAGGGTCAACCTCTTTGCGTCGACGACTTTCTTCGCGCTTTCCCGTGTCTTCTTGGATCATCGTGTTCCACTCGCCACATTCCGGGCACTTCCCGTACCACCTTGGCGACTGAAAACCACAGGATGAGCAGACGAAGACAGAACCAGCCCGCTTCACGGCAATTCACCCACTTTCCTGCTGGGTCTCCGCGGCATCTTCAGGGCTCCACCAAGGGCTCCCGGTTTCGCATGCGGTTTTCCGGTACCCTAGCACCGATGTGCTCGGCACCTTTTGCCCGAAGTCTTGAGAGAACGCTTCGATTGTGAGCTGCAATGTTCCTCTTTTCGACCCGGACGTCCGCCTTAGGCTCCTCCGCCTTCGGGGTCGATAGGCTACGCCAACCGCGACGTTCCTCGGAACGCTACAAAAGGGCGCCGCCCCTCGCCTACCCGGCGGTCAAACCGTCGGGCGGGCCGAGGGGCGGCGTCACTGCTCGACCCCGGGAGCTATGCTCACACGGGTCGAGTCCTCGCAGTCGACCTACGTCGCGGCAGCCGCCCCCACGTTCTTGAATACGATTTTCCCCTGGTCGTCCAGGTCCACGAGGATTTTATCTCCTTCCTTGAATTCGCCCCGAAGCACGGCGTCGGACAGCGGATCTTCGACCAGTCGCTGAATGGTGCGCCGGAGAGGCCTTGCGCCGTAATCCGGGTCGGTTCCTTCCTTGATTAGCTTTTGCTTGGCCGCTTCCGTAACCTCCAGATGCACCTTGAGGGAGTCGACCAGCCTCTTTTCAACTTCCTTGAGCTGGATGTCCACGATCTTCTTCAAGTGCTCCTCAGTTAGGGCGTGGAAGACAATGATCTCATCGACACGGTTCAAAAACTCGGGGCGGAAGATTCGTTTGACTGCGTCCATCACCCTGTTCCGCATCTCCTCGTGGGCTTTCTTCTGCTCGGTTTCAGCGACAAACCCGAGGATTGCCTTGCCGTGTATGACCTCGGCACCGGCATTGGACGTCATTATTATCACCGTGTTCCTGAAGTCAACGGTCCTTCCCCGAGCTTCCGTCAACCGTCCGTCCTCAAGGACTTGCAGCAGCACATTGAAGACATCAGGGTGAGCTTTCTCTATTTCATCCAGAAGCACGACCGAGTACGGCTTCCGCCTGACCGCTTCGGTCAGCTGACCTCCTTCTTCGTATCCCACGTATCCGGGAGGCGCGCCGACCAACCGGGACACCGTGTGCCGCTCCTGGTACTCCGACATATCCAGCCTTATCATGGCGTCCTCATCGCCGAAAAGCACTTCCGCGAGGGCTTTGGCTAACTCGGTTTTGCCCACGCCCGTCGGCCCCAGGAATATGAACGAACCGATGGGTCTTCGCGGATCCTTGAGGCCGGCTCTAGCCCGGCGGATGGCTTTAGCTACTTTGGTCACCGCTTCGTCCTGTCCGACAACCCTGCGATGGAGCTCTTCTTCGAGGTGAAGCAGTCTCTCGGCATCGGTGACGGTGAGTTTTTCCACCGGAATTCCCGTCCACGACGATACGATCTTGGCTATGTCATCCGCCGTCACGGTCGACTTCTCAGGAACGTCTTTCTTTTGCCAGGCCTCCTTCCGCTGAGCAAGTTCCTTTCTCAGCTGCTGTTCCTGGTCCCTGAGTTGGGCCGCCTTCTCAAACTCCTGGGCGCTCACAGCAGCTTCCTTTTCTTTGGCAAGAGCAGCGATTTTCTCCTCCAGCTCGCGGAGGTCGTCTGGGGTTTCAAACGCCCTCAACCTCACCCTGGAACCGGCTTCGTCGATGAGGTCGATGGCCTTATCGGGAAGGAATCTATCTTTCACGTATCTGTCCGACAACTTGGCGGCAGCTTCCAGCGCTTCGTCGGTATAACGAACCTTATGGTGCGCCTCGTAACGGTCGCGCAACCCTTTCAGAATTTCGATGGTCTCTTCTACCGTAGGCTCCTCCACCATAACGGGCTGGAAACGCCGCTCGAGAGCAGCATCCTTTTCTACGTGCTTTCTGTACTCGTCGATGGTAGTAGCCCCGACGCACTGAAGCTCTCCCCGAGCCAGCATGGGCTTCAATATACTCGAAGCATCTATGGCCCCTTCGGCGGCACCCGCACCAATGATGTTGTGCATTTCGTCGATGAAGACGATGATGTCCCCAGCGCGGCGTATTTCATCGAGCACCCTCTTCAACCTTTCCTCGAACTCGCCGCGATACTTGGTTCCCGCAACGAGCGCGGGCAGGTCCAAAGCCACCACCCGGCGGCCTTTGAGGATCTCCGGGACGTTGCCCTGCACGATGGCTTGGGCCAGCCCTTCGACAATTGCCGTCTTGCCTACACCTGGCTCGCCTATCAGCACGGGATTATTTTTCGTGCGTCTGGCAAGGATCTGGATGACCCTCTCGATCTCCTTTTGCCTCCCGATGACGGGGTCGAGCTTGCCCTCCTGTGCCAGCGCGGTGAGGTCCCTGCCAAAGGCGTCAAGGGTGGGGGTTCGTTTGCGGCTGTCGCGTCGAGGTCCGACCGCGGGTCCCGGAGTCTTGATTTCCCCTCCGACGCGCCTCACCACTTCTTCCCTGGCTTTGTCGAGGTCGGCGCCGAGCTTGGTCAGGACCATCGCCGCTTTGCCCTCTTCCACGCGGAGCAGGGCCAGAAGAATGTGCTCGGTGCCGACGTAGTTGTGACCGAGGTTAGAAGCCTCCTCGGGAATCACTTGGAGCACTCTCTTGGCCAGCGGCGTTAGGGCCTCTACCGAGTCCACGCGGGGTCTGGGCTCCATGATCTTCATGAGCTCTTCTCTTACCATTTGAGGCGAAATCCCCATCGCCTCCAGGACTTGTACCCCTACGCTTCCGGTTTCCCGCAGGAGGCCCAAAAGAATGTGTTCCGTATCCATGGCCTCGGAGCCGTAACGTCTGGCTTCTTCCTGGGCCCAGTTGAGGACCCTCATGGCCCTTTCGGTATATCTCTCTCTACCGTTCATTTCAGATCCCCCTTCGACTCGCTTTCAATCTTTCTGAACGCCCGGACAGACCGGGCTTCCTCAGCCTGGCCTTGAGTCTCAAGACGCTTGCTTGACAATGCACCGTGTTCGAACACCACCCCCGTGTTCAAACACCGCCCCCGTTCGCCGACTTACCGCGACTCACCGGCTCTTCGTAGAGAGATGATGCCTGATGAGCTCGGCGCGTTTAGTATCCCTTTCGGACGGAGGCATTTCGCGGCCTGACACCTTTTGGACAAAGTGAGGTCGGGACATCACCATCACTTCGTTGATCTGCTTAACGGTTAAGTTAGGAATGATGCCCATGTCCACACCCATCCGCACGTCAGACCACAGTTTCATCGCTTCTTTCGAAGTCAGCGCTCTTGCGTTGGTCAGTATCCCCATGGACCGCCAAACCCTGTCCTCAACCTCTTGACGGTTTGAGCGAAGGAGGGTTTCCCGCATCCTCTTTTCTTCGGAAACCACTTGCTGAGCCACGGTAGACAGGTTGTCGATTATCTCTTTTTCCGTCTGGCCCAGTGTGATTTGATTTGAAATCTGGAAGACGTTACCCTGACCCTCCGTCCCCTCTCCGTATAGCCCCCGGACTACAAGTCCTACCTTGTTAACGGCCGTAAGGACCCTGCCAACCTGCCCCGCCATGCTGAGACCCGCAAGGTGAACCATGACCGAAGCCCTGAGACCTGTGCCGGCATTGGTCGGGCAAGCCGTAAGGTATCCCAGCCGGTCCGAGTAGGCGAAGGGGAGCACCTCCTCGAGAAGATCGTCCATACCCGATGCAGCTACCCATGCCTCTTCCAGCTCGAGTCCGGAATACAGGCATTGAAGACGAATGTGGTCCTCTTCGTTAATCATGATGTCCAGGACTTCGTCTTCCCTGAACGCAAGGCCCTTGCCGGCCCCGGGCTGGGCGTGTTGCGGACTGATGAGATGCTTTTCGACCAGGACCATCCTGTCCAGGTGCGTCAGGTCCTCGAGATCCACGAAGTGAAGGAGGCCCCAGGCCCCCTTCCCGTTCACCGAGTCGATGGCTTTCCTGATTCGGAACATGACTTCCTTAGCGTCATCTCCCCGGAGGAGATGGGGAAACGGCACGTCTTTGAGGTTCCTCGCCAGTCTGACTCTGGATGACAGAACGACATCGCTGAGGCGTCCGCTCCCGTCCATCCAGGGAGACGCGGCCCTGGTCAGAATGGTGTCGAGAACTTCCCTGTCCGTCAACGCGCACCACCCCCGAGTTTCTTTTCGAGGTCCCGGATCTTGTCCCGCAGAACGGCGGCTTCTTCATAAGCCTCCCTGGCCACCGCCTGGGACAGCTGGCGCTTCAGGGACTCGATCTCCCGTTCCAGTTTGGAAGCACCTTTCGCTCGCGAAGCTACCTTGCCCACGTGACGGTCGGACCCGTGTATCCTTCGCAGCAGTGGCGTAAGGCGGTCGTCGAACGTTTCGTAACACCTGGAACATCCCAGCCGCCCGTAACGGGCAAAATCTCTGTAGCTCATTCCACACACCGGGCATCTTGTTTCGGTCTCCCCGGGTCCGAGAGCGGGAACCTCGGACTGAATCGAACCCAAGAGCGCAGACAGGAGATTATCAATGGAAAACGCTTCCTGGAAGAAGACGTTCAGTACACCCTTCTCCCGGGCGCACTCCTCGCACAAATTCATCACGGTCTTCTTCCCGTTTATCGTCTGCTCAACATGTACCGTGGCGGTTCGCTTTCCGCACTCCTCACACAACATTTCGACTCACTCCCTTCATCACAAGTCGCCGCTACGGTCGACCTGCCCGCCCACAAAATACGCACACAACATAGCTTTGAGAATGTTAGCTCTCAGAATATCCCTCAAGGGAGGATCTACCACCAGAGTATCCCTGGAAACAGCCGCTTTCATCACTCGAGCCGACTTTTCGTCGACGTACCCCTCCTCCTCCAGGCGGCTTATCAGGTGGTGGGCTTCGGCCTGATTCGTGCTGTCGCCCACCATCTCAAATACGTCTTCGAGCAGGTTCGGTCCAAGCGATATTCGTCTGACACGGATAAAGCCTCCCCCGCCTCTTCTGGACTCGGTAACATACCCTCTTTCCGGTCGGAATCTTGACGTTATCACGTACGTCACTTGAGAGGGCGTGCAACCGAACCTTTCGGCGATGGAGACCCTCTGAATCTGCGCAATGCCTTTTCCCTGTTCTACGAGCATCCGTATATACTCCTCGATTACGTCAGCAAGACAGGACAATCTCTCACCCCCTGGCCGGTTTCGCCTGATTTCATTCCAATCGATCCGTCTCTTTTTACTTTAACTATCTTTGACCTTCGGCATCAGTATACACCTTCGGTGGGAAAACGCAATAGCGTCTAGGTACTCCGTTCGTCGACCGCGATTTGGGACCTTCGAAGGAAGGCACATAGTACGGGCACACTCTGCCCGGCCGGATGGAACATGCGATGACCCACCGCACTAGAGCACCTGGTAAATGCGACACTTGAGGTATTCGGTTTCGGGCACTCCTACCAGCACCGGGTGATCCCTGGCCTGCCCGCGCCTTTCCAGCAAGCGCAGGACCCGGCCCGCGTCATGTGCGGCATCTTCGATCACGCTTTCGAACTCGGTGGGGAAAAGGTGTTGGGAGCAGGATGACGTGATGAGAAAGCCTCCGGGTCGCACTACCTTGATGGCCCTCAGGTTGATCTCTTTATATCCGGCCAGCGCCCTTGGCACCGCCCGGCGGCTTCTCGCAAACGCCGGGGGGTCCAGGACAACCACATCGAAGAATTCGCCCCTCCGGTCGTAATCGCGCAGCTCATCGAAAGCATTGGCCGCGCGAAGCTGGAACTCGGTGTCCAGCCGGTTCAGCTTCGCCGATGCTTGAAACAAGTCCAAAGCCGCCTCGGACACGTCGATCGCAGTCACGTGGACAGCTCCGCCTTTGGCAAGGGACAGACTGAATCCCCCTGAATACGAAAATGCGTCCAGGACTTTCTTATCCTTGGCGAGCCACCTGACGGCCAGTCTATTCTCCTTCTGGTCCAGGAAGTAGCCTGTCTTTTGCCCCTTGGCCACGTCCACCAGATGCCTGACTCCGTTTTCGTCGATCTCCACCAGGGGGTCGAAAGGACGTCCGACAAAGCCGGCGACTTGCGGAAGACCCTCAAGGGAGCGGACGGGCGCGTCGTTTCTCTCATATATGCCCTTAGGCGCTAAAAGATCCGCGATGGCCCGGATCACCACATCCTTCCACCTGTCCATGCCGAGGGTGAGTGTCTGAAATACAACGTAGCCACCGAAGTCGTCCACTATGAGCCCGGGTAAGAAGTCGGCTTCGGAAAATACGAGCCTTGTGCCGATACCGCTGCGTTCGGGAGGCCAGTTGTCCTCGTAGATCTGCTTTCGAAAAAGAACCGCCGCCTCAAACCGTCGCATTATGAACTCTTCGTTGATATCCTCGTCCTCCCGGGTGAGGATGCGCACCAGAATCTGGGAAGCCGGGTTTATGTATCCCCTGCCTATAAATCTGCCTTTAGAATCCACCACGTCCACTATATCTCCGGGTTGAAACGAACCTTCGACCGAACAAACCTCGGTCTGAAACACCCATGGATGACCCGTTATCGCCCGGTGCTTTTGACCCGGCTTAAGCTCTACTCTAGCCCTCATGTTATCCGCCTCATCAGGTAAGTCTCGGCTGCAAACGCCGCAGTTGCCCCGTCCCCAACTGCCGTCGTCACCTGCCGCAAGGATTTCCGTCGAACATCACCGGCAGCGTAAAGACCGGGGGTTTTCGTCGACATGTCCGGCTCGGTCACGATATAGCCGCTGTCGTCCGTGTCAACCAGGTCCGCGACGGGCGCCGTGTTAGGCGAGGACCCCACGTACACGAAGACCGCTGAAACGGGTTCTTCCTCAACTTCTCCGGTCTTCACGTTTCTCACGGTTATGGCTTCGACGTGCGTATCACCGTGAATCTCGTCGACCACGGAGTTCATGCGCAAGACGATCTTGGGGTTTTCCCTGACCATCCTCTGGTTATAAAGCCCGGCTCTGAACTCATCCCTTCGGTGTATCAAAATCACCTGCGACGCAAGTCTGGCGAGAAACTGCGCCTCGGTGAGGGCAGAATCACCCCCTCCTACCACGGCTACCCTCTGGCCAGAAAACAGGGGACCGTCGCACGTGGCGCAAAAGCTCACACCCTTTCCAATCAACCGGTCTTCACCCGGGACGTTAAGGCGCCTCGGAGTGGTGCCGGCGCAATAGATCACTGCGGTGCTTTCATAAGTAGAAGCTGACCCCGACACCGAAAAAACCGCGTCGTCCGTAAGAGTAATCTTTTTAACCTCGTCCATTTCGATGACGGCACCGAACTCACGGGCGTGTTGGGCCATGAGTTCCATGAGATCCGGACCCTTTATCCCCTGAGGAAAGCCTGGATAATTATGGATCATGTCCGTCGTAGCAGCTTGACCGCCTCCGCCCATGGGGTCGAGGACTATCACTTTCCACCCGGAACGAGCTGTGTACAGGGCGGCCGTCAAGCCAGCTGGCCCTCCTCCGACCACGACCACATCGTACGCCACCTGAAATCACCTCTCGGTCTCCCGTTTACAACGATGCTACATCCAAACGCATCCGGACTCAACGTCGGTCAGTGCCTCCAACGAGTTTTGACGGGCACCAAGTTGGAGAAACCTACGGGAGGAGGTGATCTCGTTTGGGGGCCGACCAGGACACGGTGAGGAGACCCAGGCTGGTCTGGGGGGTGGTTTCCGGGATCCTCGTAGCCCTTGTCGTCATCGTCATATCCAGGATGCAGGTGGGCCGCGTCCCGGAAAAATCCGGAACCGAGCCTGTGCTCTCCGTCTATTTTCACGAGGAGAACGCTGTACGGCGAATGCCCCTGGAAACATACCTCGAAGGGGTCGTAGCCGCGGAAATGGACCCCAACTGGCCCATAGAAGCTCTCAAAGCCCAGGCTATCGTGGCTCGGACTTTTACCCTTGAGAAAATCCAGCGCGGGGGCGTACCGGCAAGGGGAACGGACGCCAGCACCGACCCCAAGGAGTTCCAGGCCTACGACGCTAGCAAGGTTAACGACAGGGTAAGAGAAGCCGTGCGGTCAACCAGAGGTCAGGTCATCACGTACGCCGGTAAACCCATCCAGGCGTGGTTTCATGCGAGCTCCGGAGGCAAGACGGCCACCCCCGAAGAGGGACTGGGTCAAAAGATGGGCACGCTCCCCTACGTGACGGTGGTGCTAGACATGCCGGCCAGTTCGCCGCAGACTTGGAGCCGGAGGTTCTCCGCGTCCGAGGTCGCCAGGGCGGCGAGAACAGTCGGCGTACCGGTGGGCGACTCGGTTTCTTCGATTCGGATCGGCAAGAAAGGTCCGTCGGGGAGGGCCGAGACGATCGTCATCAATGGAAAGACCGTTTCAGCCCCGGCCTTGAGGCTGGCTCTAGGAGGCGAAAGGATGAAATCCACACTCCTGGACGATGTGCGGCTTGAGGGCGACACCGTCTACATGAGGGGACGCGGGTACGGCCACGGAGTGGGCATGTCTCAGTGGGGTGCATGGGTGATGGCTCTCAGGGGAAAAAAGGCCCAGGACATCGTCAGGTACTATTACCGGGGAGTCAAGATAGAAACCATGTGGCAATGAGGAAACGAGCGGTCGCGGAACCGGATCCTGCAAGCCCCACTCACAAACAAGTTCCCGCGAGCTCGGATATACCTTTGACTCCCGAGCTTCGCGGGGACTTCTCCTCGGACGTCTCGCCCAGTTGAAAAGCATCTGGGCTGGACCCGCACCTATTGCTCCTGCCGCTCATTATCTGCTGCCTGGTGCCCGCCCCTCTGCCACCGCCGTCGCTACTTGTTTTCTTTTTCCTTTTCTTTCTCTTTCCTGGCGGCCTCAATGATGCCCTCGGCTACCTGAGGCGGGACTTCCTCGTACCGGTCAAACTCCATCTTGAAGATTCCCCTTCCCTGAGTCATCGACCGGAGGTCTATGGCGTATTTCAACATCTCCGCCATGGGGACCATGGCTCTGATGATCTGGAAGGGACCTTTGGCCTCCACACCCAGAATCCGTCCTCGTCTCTTGTTGAAATCACCCATGATATCGCCCATGAATTGCTCGGGCACCATGACCTCTACCCGCATGATGGGCTCCAGGAGCACGGGATTAGCTTCGGCGCACCCCTTCTTAAAGGCAAGCGACGCAGCGATCTTGAACGCCAGTTCCGAAGAGTCCACTGGGTGGTACGAGCCGTCATAGAGGATAGCCCTTATGTTCGTCACAGGGTATCCCGCGAGCACGCCTTCGTTGAGGGCTTCCCGCAAACCCTTCTCAACCGCAGGAATGTACTGCCGAGGAACCGCGCCGCCGAAGATCTTGTCCACAAACTCGAACTCCTTATCAGGGGCGGGTTCGAACTCTATGAAAACGTGACCGTACTGGCCTCTACCGCCCGTTTGTTTCTTGTGCTTACCCTCGGCCTTCGCGGTCCCCTTTATGGTCTCCCGGTAGGGCACCTTGGGAAGGGAAAGCTCCACATCGACGTGGAACTTATCCCTTAGCTTGGTGGTGGTGACGTCTACATGCACCTCTCCCAGGCCCGACAGTATGGTCTCCCCGGTTTCGGTGTTTCGCTCCACTCGAATCGTGGGGTCTTCTTCAACCAGTCGCTGAAGACCCGCAGATATCTTGTCCTCGTCTCCTTTGGTCTTCGGCCGAACAGCTACCGAGTAGACGGGATTGGGGAAAGCTATGGGTTCATAAACGATGGGTGCCGACTCCGAACATAGGGTATCTCCTGTGGTCGTCTCCTGGAGCTTGGCCACGGCACCTATATCGCCGGCGGACACTTCAGGTACCGGTTCCTGGCTCTTGCCTTTGATAGAGTAGAGCTGGCCTATCCGTTCGGTCCTGCCTTTCGTGGCGTTAAAGCACGTGGTGTTGGAAACAAACTTACCCGAATACACCCGGAACAAAGATAGTCTCCCGACGAAGGGGTCAGCCGTGGTCTTCCACACCAGGGCCGAGAACGGGGCCGCCGGCGTCGCCTCAAACGACTTTTCCTCCTCCGAACCCAGGGCCTTGCCCACCGGGGCCTTCACGTCAGCAGGCGAAGGCATGTATGCAACGATGGAATCCATTATGGCATGCACCCCGATGGTTTTGGCCACCGAAGCCGGAATGGCCGGAAAAGCCTTTCTCTTGAGGACGGCGAGTTTAAGGCCTCTGGTTATCTCTTCCTTGGTCAGCTCCTGCCCCTCGATGTATTTCTCCATAAGCTCGTCGTCCCCATCGCAAGCAGTCTCGACCAGTTTCTCCCTGGCGGAGTCCACAGCATCTTTCAGGTCTTGGGGAACATCCTGTTCTGTTATCTTGCCTTCCCCTTGCGTAAGCAGAGCTTTGCCTCCGATGACGTCGACAACGCCGTGGAAATTTGCTTCCTTGCCCAGAGGGATGTAGAGCGGAACGACAGAGCCGCCAAAGGCGCGGTTGACCTCGTCAAGCGTCTTCCAGAAGTCGGTATTCTCTCTGTCAAGCTTGTTTATCGCTATGATGCAGGAGAGATTCCGTTGCCGTGCATAGTCCCATACGATCTCTGTCCCTACCTGCACGCCTCCCGTCGCATCGACGACCACTATCGCTCCTTCCACCACGCGAAGAGCTGACAGCACGTCACCCACGAAGTCGAAATACCCGGGGGTATCGAGCAAATTTATCTTGGTGCCTTTCCATTCAACCGGTGCCACCGAAGTGGATATGGTGGTCTTGCGACGGATTTCTTCGGAATCGAAATCCAGCATTGACGTGCCCTCGTCAACCTTGCCAAGGCGCGTGTTGCCGCCGGATATGAAGAGCATGGCATCACCGAGGGACGTCTTCCCGGCGCCGCTATGAGCTATCAGAGCAACATTACGCAGGTTTTCTATGGCATATTCCTTCACTAACTGCTCCCTCCTCAGGATAGCGCCCCGCCAACCGAATCTCGCGGTTCAGAAGGCCCGGTCGAGTTTCCTCCGGCATGATACCAGTTAGTGTGATGAACACGCAAGACCGGCGCCAAGCTACAAAAATCGAAGCACGCAGGGCACAACAGAGCGGGGGCGGTTTTCCCCGTCCCCGCTGATATTGCTCGGTTGCTTTCTGGCTGCATTCGCCACGCCGCTACCAGAAGTCTATTCGAGGAAAAACGGCTTGTCGTCGGGAACTATTCTGAACTCTACTTTTACTCCCCTGGTTGCTATTTCCTTCAAAATCGATATCTCCTCTTCCGATAGGGAGATATTCCTGTAAAACGGCTTGCGTCCGGGCTTGGATCCCACACCTCCGACGTTCAGCTTGTCGAACTGAACGCCCAGGTCTAGAAGCCTCTTGGGTTCCCTCGGGGTTTTGCACAACACTATTACTTTTTCATCTCCGCTGCTGTTCTCCGTAAGGGCCTTTGCTGCATCATCTACGGTCAAGGCCTCCACGGTGATCCCGCTCGGCGCCGCCATTTTGAGCACCTGAAGCGAGAATTTATCTTTGGCCACGAAGTCGTCGGCGATGATGATCTTCTTGGCCCCTGTAACCTTAAGCCAACCTGTCATCACCTGACCGTGAATTAACCTGTCGTCTATCCGGACTAAAACAGGTCGCATCTCGGCAGTCGCCTCCTGGTTGCACGTCTTGTGCCGGGCAATGTCAAGCCCATCGGTACCGCGTGTTCCGGCTCTGTTCTTTAATTCCCCATCATGGCCTCAAGCTCCGCAGAAAAGTCGACGATGGACCCTTGCCCGTCATCGACCACCTTGGCTGCCAGCTCCTTAACTGATCGAGCCTCACCGCGACTCATGACGGCTTGAAGGAGCACTGGCAGGTTCACCCCAGCTATACAGCGGCGCTTGGGACTGATTAGTCTCGCGACGACATTACATGGGGTACCGCCCTTCACGTCCACGAGGAAAAGAACCTCTTCCTCCTCACCACAGGACCGCAGTGCCTGGGTGACACGTTCCACGTAAGCCTCGGGCGATTCCTCCGGTCTCAACCCGACGGCAAAGACCTTTTCCTGCTCCCCGCAAATGAGGGTCATAGCGCTAAGCAATCCATCGGGCAAGTCTCCATGGCCCAGGATACCTATTACCAATGAAACTCCCTCCTTTGAGCGTCCTCAGCACCTACCGGTGATCCCCGATCTCGCCAGCGTGGTCTTGACGGTTTCCTCGCTTCGGAACCACGAACTGCGGGCCAACCTACCCGGAGCCTTGTCGGAAATCTTACTCCATGTGTACGACCACTCTATACGAACCCGGGCGGATCGCGTACTCAAAAGCTTCTTGAATCCGGCTGAACGGGAACACTCTCTCTACGAGCTGGGATACCCGTATCTTCCCGTTGGCAACCAGAGCGACTGCCCGCTGGAAATCATACTTCCGCGGGCTAATGGTCCCGACCAGTTTTATCTCATTATAGTGGATACGATTGAGGTCCACTTCGGCCTTTGATCCCTTTTCACCGTGATAAGATGTGTAAATAACCATCGTTGCCCCGGTAGCACATGTACCCATTAAATCCGAAACCAGGTCAGGAGGACCTCCGGTTACAAATATGGCTTCTACGCCCTTGCCGCCCGTTACCTGGCCGACTTGCTCTGCCAGGGGACCGCCTGCAGGGTCCAGCACGACGTCGGCCCCAAAGTCTTTGGCTAGCCGGCGCCTTTCAGATGCAACCTCGGAAACGAGCACACGAGCACCTTTGAGACTCAACAGGTTGACATGAATCAACCCCATCACACCAGCACCGACCACTAAAACGTCATCCCCGGGCTGCACGTTAGCTTTATCGACACTGCTGATGCAACACGCAACCGGCTCCGTGAGTGAGGCGGTAATACGGTCGATCTCCTGAGGGAATTTAAAGACCTGGTACCCGGGAACGGCCATCAATTCGGCAAAGCCCCCTGGTCCTGCCGGTCTGCCTGGACGATGAAGTTTCCTTGAGTTCAAGCAGCGATTGTCGGTGTATTTGCGACAGTTGGTGCACTGCTCGCACCTGTTGATCCGGGACACCGCTACGTGATCGCCTGGTTTTACCCCTGAAACAACTGCCGGCCCGACCTCCTGAACCACTGCGGAGATTTCGTGACCGGCGTACACTGGGTATGAGGACTCGCGCTCGCCGCGGAACACGCCCTGGTCCGACGTACATATGGCGCACGCTAGCACCTTTACGAGGACTTCGTCATCGCGGAGAACCGGTATCTCCCATTCCTCGATTTCGACTTTCCCTGGTCCAGAAATTCTAGCTACTTTGTACGTGTTCATCTGTGTGCCTCCCGTCAGTACTATCCAAGAGACTGCAGCATCGGCGCGCTTTTCAGATAACCGTCGGCGCGCCTCTCCTGTCACCTGCGCCACGCCAAGAACGCTTCATCCTGTAAGACGCCCGGCGTCCGACTGCGTTATACCGGCGCATAGCATCCCGCCATCTGAACCACCAGCCGATACCACGCTGCCATTCCCACCCGGACTTCATGCTTTGCCGGATGCCCCAAGCTTTCGTAGCCAGTCGCGGGCGACGGGCGCAGCCGCTTTGTTAGCGGTTAACCATATTTTGACGGCTGTCAACTTTTCAAGAGGCTCTGTTTCCAGGATCTCTTTGGCCTTCTCCCTGATGGCTACTTGGAGATCGGTGAAGACGTTGACCTTGGATACCCCTAGCGCAGGGGTCTTTTCGATCCCCGGGGTACTCGACCCACCGTGAATTACTAGCGGTAAATCCACCTGCTCCGCGATCTTCGAAAGCCGTTCGAGATCAAGCGTAGGCGTGAACTTATACGTCCCGTGGGCTGTACCGATAGCTACTGCAAGAAAGTCGACCCCGGTGAGTTCTGCAAACCGGCGTGCGTCTTCCGGCCTCGTAAGGTATTGCGCCCGTTCCTCCTCCGAGGGAGCATGATCCGCTACGCCCACGTGACCGATTTCTGCCTCAACTGATACCCCGCAGGCGTGGCATATCTCCACAATCTTTTTCGTGGCAGCGACATTTTCATCGAACGGAAGTCTCGAGCCGTCGAACATGACCGAGCTAAAACCTGCTCTGACCCCTTGCATGATCACGTCGAAGGAATAGCCATGATCGAGGTGAAGCGCCACAGGAATTCGGTGCCTTTTTGCCAACACCTCAGTCATGGCAAACAACGCATCCGCGCCGTAAGCCTTAATGGTGGGCTCTGCCGCTTCGATCAAACAAGGGGCGCTTTCTTCTTCGCATGTTTCCATGATTACCATGATGCTCTGTAGGTCCGTAATGTTGAAAGCAGGCACCGCGTAGCCCCTACGCCTGGCGTCAATCAGGATTTCTTTTGTGCTGACCAGCATTCCTTAGATGCCTCCAGTTTCTGCGTTCTTATGTCTGATGAGATAACCTGGGATTGAACCGGCGTATTCCTCCAAGCCGAGCTTTCTGATGGTCTCCAGAGTAGGGATCCCGTCTTCGCTCCACCCTTGGATCCGGTAGTACTCACCGAGCATCTTGCCAAGATGCGGAACGTGCCCGGCAGAGCCCCCCTCTGGGAATGCAAGCGTCGCAATTCGGGGAGGAATGGTGTCGTCCTTTCTGGTGATACCGCATCGCAAATTGTATAGTCGCTTCAGGGTGAATATCCTGGTCCCGGTTCTCAGGAATTCGGCCGGGGTCATGTCTACCCCGGTGACATAGCTGAAGTATTTCGAAACCTGGTCCACACCGGGTCTGAAGTAGCGACACATGCACAGCGAGTCGTACATGCTTCCAATGGCTTGGGCTTTCACAACCAGATCGGCTTTTCCTTCCCATGTGTGAGGGCTCAGAGGCTTGTCAATGCCGATAGACGGATCCGTTGCCCTGGACTCGAAGATAGATGATTGTCCCTGAAGGTGGCAGGCTCCTCTGTTGGACGTAGCGTACGCCAGTGCCAAACTCGCCCGAGTTCTTGGATCGTGGGCGGGAAGCTCTAGGCCCTTAACTTGCATTGCGTACTCTTGCGCACCTCTTCCGATCACCCTAGAGGCCTGCCGGGTACCGAGTCCGAGAATGGCTCCGAACCCTTCTTTGTGGGCGATTTGACCGATAAGGGTGAATACGGTCTGCGGATCTCCCCATCTGAGGTGAAGACCCCCGGTGTCGTGAGCATCAATTATGCCCTTCTCGTATAGCTCCATTGCAAACGCAATGGTCGCTCCGGTCGATATGGTATCGAGCCCGAACCGATTGCACAATTCGTTGGCGTAAACGATGGCATAGAGGTCGTCCATAAGTACGTAGGAACCCAGAGCCGCCAGCGACTCGTACTCGGGACCCCTCCCGTCCACGGGACCATAAGGGCCGTGCGGCTCGGTGATCATCTTGCCGCACCCAATGGGGCATCGGTAGCACGCTGTCGTCCTGGTACGCATCTGTTTCACGATTTGCATGCCGCCTATCCGTGAGGCTGGTTCCTTCCAGGTCCCTTGGGACCAATTCTTTATCGGCAAATCACCGATCTTCTCAACGTACTCGAGACTTGCCCCCGTACCGTATCTTTTCATGCCTTCGTTAGCCCTCACTGTCTCCGGGCCTATGCGGCGATTCATCTCAAGCACCGCGTGCAAATTGTGAACAGTAACATCACCTGTTCCAAATACAGCAATGGCTTTCAGATTCTTTGAGCCCATCACAGCCCCCAGCCCGCATCGGGCCGCAGCTCGTGCTTCTTTCCCTTCGCTCATAATAGCAGCTAGGGGAACCATTCGCTCTCCGGCAATACCTATGCACGTCACGACAGCTTTTTCTGTGGTCTCCGCTTTCACTCGCGTGTCGGTCTCAAACGTGTCAAGGCCCCAGAGGTGATTTGCCGGTCGCAGCTCAGCCCTACCCTCGGCAATCCACAGATACACGGGTGATTCCGACCGCCCCCGCACAACTATCCCATCGAATCCAGCTTTTTTGAGCATCGCGCCCCAGTGGCCGCCAGCACTGGCCTCCCCATAGATTCCCGTCAGCGGAGATTTCGCAGCCACTTCGTGTCTGCCGGAACACATCACCGCGGTGCCGGTAAGGGGTCCGGTCATAAAACACAGGACATTCTCGGGCCCGAGTGGCGCTGTCTCGGGACCGGTTTCCCTGTACAGGATGTCAGCCGCAAAACCGCTTCCACCTATTAATCCCAGAAGGCGTGGTTCTATTTCCTTTGCTTCGCAGGTCCCGTTCGTAAGATCGACATGAAGGAGTCGCCCTGTATAACCCGGGCGCACACCGCCCGGGCTGCTGGAAACCGGCCCCCAACCACGCATTGACTCCAACCGATCCACCTCCAGCCGGGCGGGGCTCCGGTTCTTGGGTATGGAGCCCCGCCTAAACCACTTCACGGATCAACCCAGCAATTTGAGATAACCGAGAATGAATCCCACCAGGAAAACAAGCCCGATGATCCTGTTTACCCTAACACCGCGTCTCAAAAGCGCCCATATCCCCAGCACGAGCCCCAATGGTAAGAGATTGGGAAGTATCTTGTCGAGCACCTCGGTCTGGATATCGATAGGTGGAAGCCCAGATATGCTGACTTTTCCGATGATCTTGAAGTTGACGTAGCGCGCGGTCAACGCACCCGCCGCCATGAGTCCGACGAGGTTGGCTGCCTTTGTTGCCTGCTTAAGAAGACCGCTCTCGGTCAACCGTTCGATGAGAGGCCCGCCCTGCTGGTAAGCAGCCATAAACCACCAGTAGTGGAGCGGGTACGAGATACCTAGCACCAGCACAGTGTAAAGAATCGGTCCTAATACGCTGCCCTGGAGACCGAGGGAAATCCCCACCGCAAGCAAGATGGGGAAAATCATGCCCTGAAAAACGGAGTCACCAATGCCAGCGAGCGGTCCCATAAGTGAAGTCTTCACGCTATTGATCATCTCGTCGGACAGGTCGGCGCCGTTGGCCCTCTGTTCTTCCATCGCGGCGACGATGCCTGCGGCGATCGTTCCGGTAGTCGTATTGGTATTGAAGAACACAAGATGGCGTTTCAGCGCCGCAGATATTTCTTCCTTGGTATGGTAGAGCCGTTTTATCACGGGGATCATTGCGTGGGCGAATCCGACTCCCTGCATTCGCTCGTAGTTGTACAGACCGTGAAGAAAGCCCGTCCAAATCGCCCATACCTTAATTAGGTCCAGCTTGGTCAGTTTCTTCTCGCCAGCAGCCACCTTAGCTCGCCTCCTTTCCCGCAACTTGCTTCTGGGTGAGCATAACGAAGCAGACGCCCAGAATCACCACCGCCATGATGTCGAGTTTGAGGTAAGCCGCCAGAACGAACCCGACAAAAAATGCGGGCAATACCACAAGGTCGGTGGTCATGTATCTGAGCAGCAGCGCGTAACCAACGGCCGGTAGCAGTTTACCCGCCACCGTGATTCCAGAGATCACGGGTGCCGGTAAGAGAGAGAGAAGGGATTGTATGGGACCAGCTCCATACTGCACAGCCAGAAACGTGACGAGACCCGGGTACACCAGAGCGAAAAGGGTGCCAGGTATGATATTCAGCCAGACTATGCCGCGCATGTTCCCTTCTTCAGCATAACGATCCGCCCAGTGGGCAAAAAACGAGAACAGCGACATCTTCAAGACGTTGATGGAGTTTCCGACCATTGCGACGGGCACCGCGAAAGCAAGAGCCATCTCAGGAGTCATGTCGGCCAAGATGCCCATAGCAGGACCCAGCACCCCGGCAATGAGGATGTCTGCCGGAGCGGACCCGCCAACCGACATGTAACCAATGTATACGGCGTTGATTGTAGCCCCGATGATCGTGCCCTTGACCGGGTCACCTAAAATCAGGCCTACTACGAACCCGGATACCAGTGGCCTCATGAACGCAAAAAACCTCGTGTTTAAAGTCAACGAACTACCTATCCAAAACGCCCATAGCGATACGAGAATAGCCTGCAGCAATTCGGTCCCTCCCCACACACTGTGTTGTCAGCCCAACCCGGCGCCGTGAACGATTGTGCTGACATTTGTGCTAGTTCGACACGTGACGGTAATAATCCTCCTAATTTCCGACTCTTCTTTCGAACCGTAATTGTCGTGAATGGTAAGGGAAACGCAGTCGGGGCGCACGACGGGGAAAGTGCTTTGAGTGAGAGTACGCAGAAAAGATTACCGAATGGGGTAACCAAAGGTCCAAGCTCTCATGACGTTTCGAGGATGCCTGCAGCTGCGGAAACGTCTGTTACCAGAACGTCAACCCAATGACCCTTGAGAGCGGCCTTGATAGCCGAAACTTTATCAATACCGCCGGCCACAGCCAGAACCGTACCGGAACGGCGCAATGCAGGCAAATCGATCCCCATTACCACATCGGTTTCCTCGGTCACGACCTCTCCGTTTTCGTCCAGAAATCTGCCGCAAATGTCTGCCACGATGCGCCGTTTCGAGTATTCTTCGGCTGCACGAATCCTCGCTAAAAACAGCGAGTCACGGGTAGACGCGATTCTACCGATGCCTACCAGTGCACAATCCAGATTACTCCACATGGATACGCATTGGGCGATTGCCGCGTCTTCCAGCAGCGCTTTTTTTATCTTAGGGCTGGTCACGTAATAGGGAACCTGAAAGAACACGCATGAGCCGCCAAGCTTCTCCGATGCCATCCGTGCCATTTCGTTTACCTGGAACTTAGCATCATGCAACCCGGCGCCGCCCACCAGCGGAGTCACTCTTAACCCTGGCACGCGTCTCGAGCCACTCAGCGCCGATACAGTGTAGAATACAGTAGCACCCCGCCCGATACCCAGCACCTGATTAGGCTGCAGACTCTGTTCTAGGACCTGGGCAGCTCTCACACCTATCCTTTTCTTTATCTCGTCATCGGTTCCCGCACCTGAGACCACGTAGACGGCTCTCAGTTGAAATCTGTCACGGAGCTCATCGGCTATCCGTCTCATAGAATTTCTGGGATCGTTTATGGAAAAACTTACTATACCCTTAGCCCGGGCAGCCGACAGCAACCTCGACACCATCGGGCGAGACACACCCACAGCTCTGGCGATAGCCTCCTGCGTCATGCCGTCCCTGTAGTACATCTCACATACCCTTATGACCAGATCCAGCGTTTCGTCGTCAAAGATCTCTTCCAAAGCCATGTGCGTCCCCTTCGTCGCTCAGAGAAGGAGTATGAGGCATCTTTACCGGTCCCGACGCGGCATGTTCGACGGGTTTCTCAACAATTCCTCCTGCTGCCGGCAGTGAGTTGCTGGCTGTAGACGCCGGCCATCCAATTGACAGCGCCGTCGGCTCCTGACGCGGGAACAACCTGCCTGCTTGATATATATCCGGCCCCCTCCGCCGCCCAACCACTTGGGTTGGAACTTCGTTGTGTTGTCACAGACGGGGGCACGGCAAAAATCCCTACAAACCGGGTTCCCTGCGGGGGGAGGGCGAGGCAGCGTGAGATTGAATCGTGACACTGGCAAGGCATCCGCCCGGCAATGAGCCGAGTACGATCACACACATTGATGGTGCCGATTCTCCGAGGGGACGAATGACACGAAAAGAGCCCTGCGCATTTGCAGGGCTCTTGAAATTAGTTCCCGGCGGCGACCTACTCTCCCGGGCCACGCG
>JADBKE010000014.1 GCA_014896535.1 Candidatus Fermentithermobacillaceae bacterium | reverse complement strand
ATGATCCTTGGTCACGTCGCCGATGTTCTGGGGTAGTCCGTGCTCCATGACCCACCACGATATCCCCGTCCCTTTTGGCAGCCTTAAACCGACGATCCCGCCGGACATCCCCCTGGATGCCACGATGACCAGGTGGGACCAGGTATCGTCGGGCAAGAGGACCGCGCAGTTTCTGTAGCCCATTTCCTCGTGGATGATATCGACCACGTGGTTCATGAGCTCCCGTATGTCCAGGAGCTTCCTCATTTCGTCCACGATCCTGAGCAGAACCCTGATCTCCCGCGCATTGATGGGCTCAACAGCTTCCTCCGCCAGAGTCGCCCGACGCGTCTGTAAAGACCCGACCGATTCCGCACCTTCCTGTACTATGTCCTTGAACCACGCGGCATCCTCGCCGCGAGCCTTCTCAATCACCCTCTCCAGGGCTTCGACCACCGCCGGATGGAACTGAGTCCCTGCCATGCGCCGCAGCTCTTTCCGCGCTTCTTCCAAACCGTGCCTCGGTCTGTAAGACCGGTCGGATATCATCGTATCGAAAGCATCGGCCACGGCCAAAATCCAGGCGCCTATGGGAACCTCCGAACCCTTGAGACCGTCAGGGTACCCCGAACCGTCATACCACTCGTGGTGATGTCGAACGAGAGGCACGAGTTCTTCCATCATGCCGGCCCTCGCCAGGATGCTGGCGCCGATATGCGCATGTCCCATCATGATCGATCGCTCTGCCGGACTCAGGGGACCTGGTTTGTTCAAGATGGCGTCGGGTATACCGACCTTTCCCACGTCATGCACCAACCCGGCCATCTCGATCATCTCCACCTCTTCCGGACCAAGACCCATCTCCTCGGCCATGGCTCGAGCAAGCCGCGCCACGTGTTCCGAGTGATGCATCGTGTAGCTGTCTCGGGCGTCCACGGCGGCGGCGAGCGCCCTCACCGAAGACCTGTACATCTCGCGGGTCCTCGCCAGGAGCATCGCGTTGTTGATCGCGGCGGCCAGATGCCCGGCCATCGGCTCTAAGAAGGCGAGGTCGTCGTAGGAGTAGGCTCGGGGGCGCACGGCGCCCAGCACCCACACCCCGATCATCCTGCCCGAGAGGTAGAGCGGCACCGCTATCACAGAACGCATTTCGTGAGAGTAAAGGGCCGTGAGGAACTCCCGGGGAAGCACCCGCGAGGGCAGCCCTTCTCCCTCCCGAGTTTCCAACAAGCTGGTCTCCAGATCTGAAATCAGATCGACGAGGAAATCCTCCTCGATTTTCTCTTCATATTTGCACCCGCACACACCGACATCCTGCTCAAGTTTCTCGGGACGCGCTCCCAGCACCGTGAGCCTGCCCCCGCGGTCGGCCCCCAGGATGACCATGGCGTCTACCGGCACGTAGGCTTTTACCGCCTTCATGAGCTGGTCTAAAATCGCCTCGATGTCGAGGTTCCTGTTGATTTCGGCGGCCGTCTGGCTTACCGCCATCAGCACCCGCTGAGCTTTGCGAAGGTCGGTCACGTCGGAAATCACCAGAATTTTACCCAGGCATTTTCCGAAGGCATCGGTGACCGGCGACAGGTAGGCTGAAAAATAAGCCGTCTTCCCGTGGCGGGACATCTCCAGCTCACACTTGCCGGGCATGCCCCTCTCCTCCACGGAAAGACCGGAGATAGCGTCAGCCAGGGAGAGCCAGTCCTGGAAGGCGTCGAGATCCTTAATCCGCCAGCCCGCGTTCTCCCTCAAAAGCTCTGTCAAGGACATGCCATTGATGACGGCCGGGTCCATCGCAAAGAGCTCTCCGGCCTTCCCGTTGGCTACCCTCACTATCCCTTCGGGGTCAATCAGCAATATCGCGCTGTCGGCAGCGTTGAGGATCGCGTTCAAGCGGTCTTGCCCCTCGCGATTTAGCCGGATAAGGCGTCTTGCGTGTAGAGCCAAGGCGGACAGATTGGCAAGGAGCTCCAGCGGTAATAGGATGTTCTCATCGAGTAACTGCCCCGGCCAGGATACGACGTCGAGGACTCCGATGACTTCCTCTCCGATTTTGATGGGAACCGCCACTTCCCACCCGCGGTTGTCCTGGCCGGACTCACCGTATACGTACGGCTGGCCGGTTTCCGCCGCGATGCCCACCGCGCCTTCGCCCATCCGACATCTTCGCCCCAGAGGTTCGCCCTGGCGGCCGGCGGAATCCCTCGTCGCCAGCACGAGGCTGGACGAAGATCGCTCGGTAAGATAAAAGCCGGCTTCTCTGCACCCGAATATCCCCACCACTTCCCTGACGACCAGGGTCAAAAGGTCGTCGCGGTCCAGCTGGGAGAGGAGTCTCGTCGCAGCATCCAAGACAGCCCTGAGGTATTTTCCTTCGCTCGGCCGGCTCACACCCGCACCCTCCACTGAGTTCGCTCCCGCTTATCAGACAACGACGTTGAAATCCAGCTGGCAACGAATCACTCAAATGATACGGATCAATTCTGATGTCAGGAGACAAATCCTTCCGAAAGGGCGCACAATGCGGCTCTAAAGCCGGATCTCCGCACGTTCGCGGTACAAACGCGCCTTTCCAACCACAGCGAACCAAGAGCGACGCGGTCACCCAAGCACCCGGAGGACCGCGGCAGCTACATTTAGCTACCTCCTAGCTAGCTTCAAGCTACCTCTAGCTACCTCTAGCTACCTCTTCGAGCTAGCCTAGCTGCCCGTCGCGGTCGCGTCCCGGCACCTCTTGGGCCATCATTTCGGGATTCTCAGCGACCCTCGCCTGCCGTTTTCCAATAAACGCCAGGACCAGAGAAAGCACTACCAGAGCAGCCGAAGCGACCTGGCCATAACTCAGACCGAACACGTAAGACTCGTTGTCTCTGAAGAATTCCAGGAAAAACCGGGCAAACGAGTAGCTCCCGAGATATGCGAGAAACAGGTCGCCTTCCCTCTTGACCCGCGAGCTCAACCACAGGAGACCCAGGAAAATGAGGAAGTCCGCCCCACTCTCGTAAAGCTGGTAAGGATGCCTCAAAAGAGGCGCGTACCGGGTCATGCAACCCCACGTTCCCTCGGTGGGAATCCCATAACAGCACCCGTTGAGGTAGCAGCCGATGCGTCCGATGCTCTGACCGATGATTATGCCAGGGGCTATTATGTCCAGGAGTCTCGGCATGGGTATTTTCTTCGTCTTCGCATACGCGGCGACGGCGGCGATACCGCCGGCCAGGACTCCGTGCATGCTGAGACCTCCGTCCCTTATGTTCAGCGCCGACAAAAGCCCGTCCCGGTAGTACCAGGGATAAAGGGCCACATAGGCGATCCTCCCGCCCGCGACACCGGCAACGAGCAGCAGAACGAAGAACCAGAAGAGGGAATCCGGATCGATCCCTCGCTTTCTCGCCATCCAGGAAGCCACCAGCACTCCGGCAACGTATCCGAGTCCAAGCATCAGGCCGTAAGAGTAGAACTCGACATTTCCTATGCGAAAAATAACCGGATGCACCCTCATCACCCCGCATGCCATGATACCACTGTTGTATAAGCATCTACCACAGGCAAATCATAGACACCTGAGGAAAAGCGAGAACCGCAAGGCTGGTGATATCATGTCGTGGGCAAAGTCCCTTCTGCTGGTTGCTCTTGGCGTAGTGCTGGGTGTGTGTTTCACCGCGGGCCTGCTTTACGGTCTGGCTCGCGGGTACGTCGTTCTTCCTCCGGAAGTGACGGGGGCGGTGTTGAACTCGATCTTGGCCCTCACATCCCCCAACGCCAAAGGACAGCCTCCCCTCAACATGCCCGCTATTCGCGACGCTGTTCAAGAGATCTTCTCGTCGCCGGAAGCTGAAGCCCTGGTCAGGGAGATCGTGGAGAACACGCCGCCGGAGACCTTCGCCAAAGTCCTTCAGGAAGCTATCAAGTCTCCCTCATTCAGGAGAGCGCTATCAGAAGTCCTCCTCACCTTTTTCAAGAGTCCCGAGGGAAAGGAGCTCCTGACCCGGATCCTCCAGGGCGCTCCGGGATAAGGAAACAACCCGGATGGTGAGACCGACCAGGAGAGGCGCCAAACCGGTCCGCGAACCCGGTCAAGCCGACGCTTCGGCAGGAAGCGTCTTGAGCAATTCCTCGGCTATCAGCGGCTCTTTGACGTATTCGTCTGACACTATCCTCCCGTCCCTTATCCTGACTATCCGCTGGGCGTGCCGGGCGATGTCCGGATCGTGCGTCACCAACACCAGGGTAATTCCCTTCGCATGGAGCTGCTGGAAGATCGCCATCACTTCCTCACCTGACCTGGTGTCCAGGTTTCCCGTGGGTTCATCCGCCAGCACTATACTGGGGTCTCCCACGATCGCCCGGGCGATGGCCACCCTTTGCTGTTCTCCGCCGGAAAGTTCGCTTGGCCGGTGGTTAAGGCGTTCCCCGAGACCTACCATGACAAGCGCTCTTTCCGCCCGTTCGCGCCTCTCGCGGCGAGACATCCCCCGGTAAACGAGGGGAAGCTCCACGTTGGCCAGGGCCGTCGTTCGCGCCAGGAGGTTGGACGTCTGGAAAACGAAGCCCACTTTCCTGTTGCGGATGTCGGCGAGCTCATCGTCCCTCTTCTTGCTCACGTCTTCTCCCGCAAGGAAATAGTGGCCGGAAGTGGGCTTATCCAGGCATCCCAGGATGTTCATCAGGGTGGTCTTGCCCGAACCCGACGGACCCATGATGGCCACGAACTGGCCTTCAGGGACATCCAGGTCTATTCCCTTCAATACCTTGAGCTTTAGCTTGCCCATAGTGTATTCCTTTTCGAGTCCGCGCACAGAGATCATGTCGTCACACCCTTCCCGTCATCTTAACGACGCACAAGAGAGCTCCGGGTTCCCTCCGCGCTCACCCTTTTCGCTACTTCCGGCCTTGTCTCCTGGTTTGCTGTTGTTTGCCGCCTCCGAGGGCGGTTAGAGCCGGTCAAGTCGTCCGAAAACACACCACACCTGCTCTCTTCGCGTCGCCACTCTCAGGCGCAGCCTTACCGAGAACCTACGCGGCGACTCGAAGAAAACCGAAAGCGTGTGTACGTGTACTCGCCCGTGCCGGAGCCTCACCGAGAACCTACGCGGCGACTCGAAGAAAGCCCGAGGGATGCAGCGCGGCAACCCCGCGATACGCTTTCCTCGCACCGGTGGCTCCGCCCCCCCCGCGTCCGGCGCCTGCCGCACGAAGTTGCCAACGCACATCTCTCCGACACAGCCCATATTCATCTGCCAGAAGTCCACCGTCTTCTTGAAGGCTTCAAGCCAACGCACATCTTCACGACACAGCCCATATTCATCCCGGACGTCTACTCCGTTTCTACTCCGTTATTCCGAGGGTGAGAACGCTCACCGGTACCTCGGTGTAGTAAACGTTGGTGACCCTGACCTCTTCGGCCCCCAGTGTGACCCGAAACTTGGCTTTTACGGCGACCCCCACCTTGAAATCCCCGGCCCTCTTCCAGATTACGGCGAACTTCGGCGCCGGGTCGAAGGAAACGCTCTCCAGCGTCACGCCAGGCGGGGTGTCAACCCGAAAGGACGCTTCGAATTTCGCCGGTTTACCCGTGACCCACTTCTTCGGCCCCAGGAGCTCCAGAGAAAAGGGGACCCGGTAGTTTTCCTCGGGCGCCCAGTGGGCGGTCTTTTTCGACCGGTAAGTAACCACGATGAGAGGCCCCCATCCGGCCAGTTCGGCGGGGTTGCCCTCAGCTACCTCTTGCTCCCGAGATTCCGCAGGCAGTTCTACCTCTTCTTCTCCGGGGGAACCTGCCATCCGGTCCTCACCCCGCGACTGGTTGTCCGCTAACTCGTCATCCGGCAGGCCAACCCCGACGGCGTCGTGCGGAGTTCCCCGCGAGCCCTCGCTGGAACCGGTCCCTCCGGGGAGCACCGCCTTTTCCTTTGATTCCTCCGTTCGTGATTCATGAGTCGCCGTGCGGTCGGGGAGTTCCGAGCCACCGACTACGGCCGGTTCCCCCTTGCCACGAGTTGGTTCCCACTTGCCCTGCGTTGGTTCTCCTTCCCCCCGGATCGAACCGCTGTCCGGCCCGGCAGCGCTCTCGGGCCATTCGGTCCCGGCCAGCTCCTCCTGCGGCTTCACTTCTACGAGAACGTTCATCGACACTTCCCTGGTATAACGCTCCGGCACCAAGGACATGGGTCCGGCGAGACTTCGGTCTTCGGGAACGAGCTTCAGGACCACACCGGCCTCCACCGGGCTCTTTTCAGAATTGTCAGACCGAGCTCGCATTCGAAAGCCGATGACGCCCGCACCCGGTGTCGTCCGGCTCGTCGAACCATTCCCGCCCTCATGTGCCGGTACCGCCGAACTCGGGGAAACCAACCCGCCCATCCGCGCATCGGTCTGGGAGCGCGGAGCCGAAACCGCACCCCAAATGCGGCCTTCGGCGGGATCTTCCGGGTCTGTCGCGAGGAGTACATCTGGCGAGTTCGCAGCCGGGACCGCGACAAGCCGCCAGCCCGCGGGCACGGAACCGAAAGAAACCCTGATCTCATACTCGCCCCCACCGCCGCCGGTGACCTCGGGGATAGAGACGACAGACGGACGCCACGACGACACCTCCACCCGGGCCGTGCCTCCGAGGCGAGGGCGGACCAGGGAACAAACGGAAGAAGGATCCTTCAGGGTTTTCAAGAGCGCCTCCCTGGCCAGTTTGTTCCCTAAAAGCCCGCGGCCGGGAAGGGAACCGAGCGTGTTGAACACCATCACGACATCGTCCGGCCCCGCGGGGGCCACCGCCGCATCGACCTCCACAAACCAGTCGCTGGGACCCATCTGCGGCCATACCAACCGGGTGATATCCGGGCGCCTTTCAACCATCGAGATGTACCTCGTTCCCTTCCTGGAGGAAACGCTCGACCGGTTCCACGCCGCCAGGTATGCGTTGGCCGGAAGGACGAAGAATCGGTTCCGGCCCGAACGACCCATGTTGACCACTACGGTTTCGGTGACGAGACGTCCCAGGAATGGATCGTCCGGTCCGTCCAGAAAGCCGAGCCGCTGGACACCCCACGCTAGCACGCGCTCCTCCGCCGCACCTTTTCCCAGGATGACCAGGTTCTTTGCGGCAAAAGCCAGGATCTTGAGTCCGTAATGAACGAGCGCGTCCCGCCAGGACGTTGGGATATGCGAGTCACCGGTAATGCTCTCGAGCAAGCTTTTTCTGGGGACGATCTTCATCGCGTAGCCGTTCTTGGCCGCTTCCATGGCCAAAAGTTCGTAATAAGCCAGGGTAAGTCCGGTAGGTGCCGTTGGAGGAGCCGGGTCTCGAGGAGCTCCCCGCTCACAAAGCGTCCCGCCCGCTATCTTCGCCTCCCAGATCTGCGGATAACGACGGCTCACCCAGCCCGGAAAAGTTTCCTGAGATGACTCCAGAGGAAGACCGGGCACGGCAAAATGGCGCTCCATGAGGTACTCGTGATAAAGACGCTCGTAGTACCGGGCCCGCTCGAGAACAAACTGGCTTTCCGATTCCCACGGAGTGTCGGCCAGGATCACGTCGAGGCCGAATTCCTCGACGGGCGGCGCCTTCCCGGCGATCACGTCCAGCAGCCGCGTATCTTTGGATACTTCCTGCTCGTAGCGGATCATCGCAAGGACGGATTTGATCACGCCGGCAAAGAAGGCGCCCCTGTGCGGTGAAGCTACGGTCACCAGGGTTTTTACTCTGACGGGGTCGAGGAGCCCTTCTTCCACGCAGTACCTTACATAGAGGCCGGCGACGCCCGATGCGACCACCTGGATCTCGCCTATTCCTTCGGCCCGGACCGTTTCCCGGACGAACGCGGCAAACTCCGACGATACGTCGGGAAGATCTCCGAACGCTCCTCCGGGCTGAAAAATCCACAGGTCCTGCCCTTCGCACCAGCCGTTTTTCGACAGCATGTCCAGGACGCCGGTTTTCCTCCAGTACTCTCGGCCACCCGGTCCCTCCGACGCGAGGACGAGAGGCACGACTCGGGGCATTTCGGAACCGCGCGCCCAAACTACCGGGGTCATGACGCTTGCGAACAGGATGGACAGAAACGCGAAAGTCCCGATGACGTGGACGGGTCGGCGGCGGGCAGGTGCCCGTGCAGCGCCCGCCATGCCGGCGCCGGTAAAAAGCCTGTCCACGCCGACGCGCGGGCGGGCACGTGTTCGTGCAGCCCGAAAGCGGGGAGCTGTCATGGCCGAGAAGGAAGCAAGTGGAACGTTACCAGCCATGGCCGCCCTCCCCCACCGTGGTGACTCCGGCCTTCGGCCACAAACCCAGATTCGTCACCATAAGCCTTGTGGCAGGATATCCCCGGACCATCGCTTCTTCCAGTTCCTGCCTCCAGGAGTCGCCGCTTATTTCCCTGATCCCGTTGCCGTCCGATACGAGCAGGATCCCCCAGCTCTCCCCCGGTTCGAGCACAATGCGAGCTGGCCCGTATTTGAAGGCGACCCTGCCTTGCGGCGTACATCCCTCAAAGCGCAGGTCTCCCAAAAGCACCCTGGCAGAGTTGTCCACGCCCTCTACCATCTCACCGTTTTCCCCGGGCACGAGCCAGGAAATCGGCTGGGTGAGGGGCAGCTTCATCCTGCCCGTCGAGGAGAAAGACAGGCCGTCGTAAAACCTCACCCCCAGGGAATTCGCGGAGTAATGGACGGCCATAATGGCGGTCCAGGGCATTTTGGTCCGGGTCAGCTCGAGGGTTTTGGTTTCCGGATCAGCCCACGCTTGCGCCGGATCTTCCGACAAGACGGGCCAGGCTCTGAGGGCAAGGGTGGAGGACTCTTCAACCCGTATCATTACGTAACATCCCTTGTACCGGGCCAGATTTCCCACAAGCAACGCAGTGACGAGCAATGGTACCCCGAGAAAGACCGCGAGGACGGTCCGCTTTCTCCGGGAATCTCGCCGCATTACCGGCGGCTCATCCGCATAAAACCACCCCGACGGACGAGGAGGCCGACATGGACCGTTCGCCCCATCTCCCCGTGCGGCGTCTGCCCGGGCGATTCTCCCGAGCGGGAGGTTTCCGTCGCCATTTCCCATCGCTTTACACCTCCAAAACGAATTGGCCTGGTGGCACCCACACGGTCCGCGTCGTCCGCGCCAAACCGTGCGACCGCCACCAGGTCGCCTTTTTCACACCCCGTCCGCCCGACAGTGTCACCGGGTGATTCCATTATCTGGTAGACTGGAGTGGTTGTCAAGGCAAACCGGCACACGGGGCAAACCGGCACCCGGGCTCATCGGGAGCCTCAGAGCCAGCTCGCTCGTAGCTCCCGCTCAGTGTCTCGCTAATGTCCGAAGCAAACGGGCAGTGGGAGCCCCAGGTCAGCTCCCCGGGAGCTCCGACCTGGGCCTGCCCCGGGGGTCGTCCCGGGCCGGCGTTCCCATTTCCATGAGCTGGCCCAGGGTGACCAGCTCGTATCCCGCCGATCTGAGGTTCTCGATCACCAAGGGGAGAGCCTCCGGCGTCTGAGGAGCAGAATCCGACGCGTGAAACAAAACAATGGCGCCGGGGAACACCAGGCCAGATACCCGCTGGACGATGTAAGAGACACCCGGGTTTTTCCAGTCTATGCTGTCCACAGACCAGATCACGGTCTCGTACCCGAGTTCCCTGGCGGTCAGCACCACGATGTCATCGTAGTCTCCATTGGGAGGGCGGAAATACCTGAGCGTCGCTCCGGACAAATTCGTCAGTATGTTGCCGGCCTGCCGGATGTTATCCGCGATTTCCTCTTTGGAATACTCGCTCAGGTTCACATGGTCGTGGCCGTGACTGGCCAGTTCGTGACCATCATTGATAATGCGTTTCACCAGGTTTCGATGCCGGCTCGCCCAGGGTCCTGAAAGGAAAAAGGTCGCTTTGACGCCCTGTTCCTTGAGGATATCCAGGACCTTCTCGGGCATCTTCTCGCCCCAGGATATGTCGAAGGTGAGCGCGCAGGCCTTGCGTTCGGTCCGCACGTAAAAAATGGGCATTTCGCGACCTCTGGCGTAGACCGGCTCGTACATCTCTACGATGGGCGCCTGGTAGGTTCGGATGCCAAAGAAAACCCCCGCGGCCACCAGGAAAGACGCGATGGCTACGCGGGATGCGCGGTTAGGTATGAATATCACCGAGACGGCCCCCTTTTTTCGCGGGGCCCGGCCGGGCTTCGGCCGCACTTACCCCTTTTCATCAAGATAAGAAGGACGCCTCGGCGTTATGAATGGAGACTTGAGAATCCCGTGCCCCGGCTTGTGGCCCCGGCTCTGTCGAGGACTTGGGAAAAGCCGGGACGCGGGCCGGGGAGCTTCCGGCGTCGAGCGGGAGATGGCCGGCTTTTCAAATCTGGCCAGTCCGTTGGAATCCACCCTCACCTCGAGGTCCTCGCCCGAGGACCGGTCGACATGCGAGCCCGATTCGCCCGCTTCGCCCGAAGGTTGGGAGCCACCCCGAGCCACGCCGGCCGCAGTTCCGCCGCCCGCCGGGGTGCTCGACCGGGACTGGCCGTCCCTTCGCCCCTCCCCCGCGACCTCGCCTCCGGGCTTATTCAGCGCCGCAAGGAGGTTCAGAACCAGGGTAATGAACTTCGGGTCGAACAGCGCCGCCAAAGAAGCCTTGTCCTTATCCGGTTCCGACCCCGCACCCTTGGAAGTCTCTTCCCCGGAAGCCGCCTTCGGGCCGGAAGCCCGAGCTAGGAGTCCGATCAAGCTTGTTACGAGTTTGAGGTCTAGCCCTCTGTCCTTGCCTGCAAGACCGATGAGGCTGGAAAGAAGGCTTGTCGCGGCGTCCGCCGGGCTGCGGGCTGCACCCGCCGCCGATTGAGCGGAAGGTTCCGCGGAAACTAACCTGGCGGCAACTGGCCCGGTCTCTCCTGCGCCCCCCGGCGAGGAAGGCGCAGTCGCTCGGAAGACCGTGCCGGGGGACGCCGTCGCAGCTCCGGCAGGCGTTCCGGTAACCTCTCCGGACACGGGCTCGCTCACTTCTTGGTCCCGTCGGACTTCCAAGGCCGGAAGTTCACCTGTCACCACACGCGGAAGAGAACCGGTGGCGGAAGCCAGCGTACCGGTGGGACTGGTCTCGTCCGCGGCACCCGCTCCTCTTTGAGGTTTGCCCGCGGCCGATTCCGCCGTCTCGCCGTAAAAGGCGTCGACGATGCCGAGGAGGTTCAGCAGAGCGAGGACGCCCGCAACTTCTCTCAGATCCTGGGGCTTTTCCTCCCGAGCAGTCCTCACCAGTTGGCACGCCACGTCAAGAGGATTAGCCCTGCTCATTGAAAGCGCCCCGTCCAAAGAATCCGGAAAATTGAGCGGGTATCCGGCCCCCAAGCACCGCCCCCAGCTCCTCTTTTAAGACGCCCCTGGCCGCGGAAATCGCGTTGTTAACCGCCTGTCGGATCATGGATTCAAGGGTCCCCAGGTCGTAGGTTTTCTGGGAAACCATCTCCCGGTTTATGCTAATGGAACGAACATTAAACCATATGTCCACCGTGGCAGTAACAAGGCCGTCGTCGGACATCCCCTCAATCCTGCGATCCTTCAGTCCCGCCAATTTCGACGTCACTTCGGCTTCGATTTGCTCCATTTGCATGAGCATACCAGTGAGATTGTTCACGAAACTCCCCCCGATCGGTCTTTACTCAGACATCATATGCGCCGCAGCATGGCCAGTGCGAACGCTCTTTCAACCCGGTCATCATTGGCCTGAAGAGATTAACCTGCCGGCAGCGTGCCAATCCGACCCAATCGGGTTCGGCCAAAGAGCGGCTTCGTGCGAGTTTGGCGCCAGCCCGACCCACTTCGAGTTTGTTTTCCCCGATTTTCATCGGAGTCAGGCGGCGTGAAAAAGCCAGCAGCTCCAAGGAGTAGGATGAAAACGAGAAAGAGATCCCACGGGTCGACTTCTTGACCGAAGAACTTCACGTCAACCGACCCCCTCCATCAACTGGACGCGTGTTCACAGGTGACTCTCGCGAAGTCAGCTTCCCGTGGGGGAAGCCCCGCCGGACCCAGCGGGACCACCCGGGCCCGGGCGCTGTCCGGTCCTCCCACCCCCACCTGGCTGTTGTTCCCCCGCCTGAACCATTTTGGAAAACCAAAGCGCCACGATGATTAAGAAAAGCGCTATCGCGGTTTCGATCGTGTCTTGAAACAGACCCTGTGCTTTCTCACCGAGAGATTCGAGTTCGAGATCGCCGATCTCGGGCCCCGCAACCTCCTCCGCTATCCCCATCACAGTATCTATGACCCTCTGGCCCATGCGGCTCGCGAACGGCCTCAGAGCTGAAACTAAGTCCAGCGCTTCTTTGCTGATGGTCTCAGCCATGGTCATCCCCCCGAACGCTGAGAGCTCACGACATAATATGATGACATTTGGAAACTGCCATCCTTTCCGGGACGGCTTTTTGCGACCAGACCGGCAATTTACCGCAGTTTCGCAGGGATTGGGGTTTTCGAGAAGAAAACTACACCAAGAGAAAGGAGGGCCGCCGGCGCCGGTCCGAAGAGGACCTTCATCCTGGGGCAGGCCGGTTTTCAGGTCGCCTCATCGCTCCCAGCGGCGCCGGGAACCACACGTGAAAAAGACCGACCGGGAAGAACTCAAATCAAAGGCCGCAGAGCTTTTGAAAGAAGCGTTCATCGTCGACGGCCATGCATCGAGCTTGTTTGACGCCGTGAATGGCTTGAGAGATCTCAGGAAGAAAGAAGAAACCGGGCACCTCGATATTCCCCGGCTGAAAGAAGCAGGGATATCGTGTCAGGTGCTCGCGGCCTTCCCCGACCAGAGGATAAGGCCGATACGAGCTTGCCGGAGGGGGCTCATCTACTCCGATGCCTTCCATTCCCTGGCAGAAGAGCCGGGAGTTCGAATGGTCTTGTCCTACGCAGACCTGGAAGCCATCAAAGAGACGAAAGAACTGGGGATTATGTTCGCTCTGGAGGGCGGAGAGTTCCTCGAAGGCGAAATCGCGGTTCTTCACATGTTCTACAAGCTCGGCGCCAGGGTGATCGGGCTCACATGGGACGAACGGAACGAGCTCGCGGACGGGGTGGCGGAAGCGATGACCAGGGGAGGGCTCACCCGCTTCGGATTTCAGGTGCTCAAAGAGGCACAGTCCATGGGGATGCTGGTGGACGTATCCCACCTTTCGGAAGCTGGCTTCTGGGACGTGGTAGAAAACGCGTCGCTCCCGGTCGTCGCTAGTCACTCCAACTGTCATAAGATTTACGCCCATCCGCGAAACCTCAAAGACGAAGAGATGGAAGCTTTGAGGGATATCGGCGGCCTGATAGGGATCTCTTTCAATCCTTCTTATCTTGCTGGAAGCGGCGAGATAACCGTTTCAACGGTGGCGGATCATATAGAGCACGCCCTGGAAGTCATGGGAGAAGACGGTGTGGGACTTGGTTCCGACTTCGACAGCTTCAGCGGTCCGGGACCCATCCCTTCGGTGGCACATCTTCCGGTCTTGGTTGAAGAGCTCCTCAACAGGGGTATCAAGGATGAGGTAATCAAGAAAGTGCTCGGGCTCAACTACCTGAGAGTCTTCAGGGCCGTAATGGGTTGACGTCGTTATAGCCCTTGTCTCGGTCTGCACCTGCAAGAGAATGAGACTGAGCGACTCTGAAAGAAAATTCTGGCAGCCACAGCCCTCGGCAGAGCAGCAAGGGCGGTCGCGGTGAATCGCAGGTGAGTTTGAAAGTGCACATCGCCGGAGGACTATGTGACCAAAGACTCAAGCGACAGTGAATCGCAGGTGACTTTGGAATGAAAGTGTTGGTAGCGATGAACGCTTTTAAAGGCGCCTTGTCATCGACCAAGGCGACACACGCCCTTGCCTCAGGGTTGCGGGCGGGCTTTCCCGAAGCCGAGATCATTGAGCGCCCCCTCGCCGACGGCGGAGACGGGACCCTTGAGGTCATGGCCTCCGCTTTGGGCAAGCGAGCCGTCACCGAGTATACGGAAGTCTCGGGGCCTCTTGGAGAGAGACTAAAGGCGCCAGTGCTCCTCGTCCCCGACGAAAAGATGGCCGTGGTAGAGAGCGCGTTAGCCTGCGGCATCGCCCTCCTCCCCCCGGGCGTCAAGGACCCGTCAAGAGCTTCCAGTTATGGAGTCGGGGAGCTAATCCGCCACGCCATCAAAAGGGGCTCGAAAACGGTACTGGTCGGAGTCGGAGGCACGGCCACCAACGACGGGGGAATCGGGATGGCTCAGGCACTGGGCGCTCTAGTACTGGACGGTGAGGATAAGGCGGTATCCCCCGGAACGCGAGGTCTTCTCGAAGTGTCGAGGGTCCTTCCGGGCGAACTCCCGGGCCTGTGTCGCGGAATAAGAGTGCTTGTCGCATGCGATGTTTCCAATCCCCTGACGGGGCCCGAAGGCGCCACCGCAACCTATGGGCCTCAAAAAGGGATTCGTCCCGAAGAGATCGTCGATATCGATGCGGCCATGGAGCACTACGGAACCATCCTGGAAAGAGACCTCGGCGCGAAGGTCTTGGGAATTCCCCGGGCCGGGGCCGGGGGTGGTTTGGCCGCCGGACTCAAAGCTTTTCTGGGCGGAGAGCTTCTGGACGGGGCACGTTTCATCATGGAGCAAGCAGGAGTCATCGAAGCTCTCCAGACCGCGGATGTGGTAATCACCGGCGAGGGCAGTATGGACTCGCAGACGAGGAAGGGAAAAGCGCCGCAGGCTCTGGCTTCGGAAGCTCGAGCGAAGGGTAAGGCCGTTATAGCGGTCGCCGGGAGCCTAACCATCGATTTCCTGGAGAGCCTCCCCGATGGGTTCTCGGGGGCATTCTCCATTTGTCCCGGCCCCGTGTCTCTCAACGAAGCCATCCAGAACACTGAGATATGGCTGTTCCTCACGGGGAAGCATCTGGGTGCCGTGCTCCGGATGGGAGCGTTTTCGCGGATGGCCGCTTTCGATACCGGGCAGTCCGGTGGGCCGCAAGAGAGGTCTTACGGTGGCATCATGGTCCGAAAAGGTTCGAACTCCGGGCTGGAAGTACTGCTGATAAAAGACAGATTCGGGGTATACGCTCCCCCGAAAGGACACCTGGAGCCCGGGGAAGAACCCGCAGAAGGCGCTGTTCGCGAGGTTTTGGAGGAAACCGGCGTCCTCGGCAAAATCATAGCGGAAATCGGCGACACGACGTATGCCTATCTTGACCCCTTCGGTGTGCCTACGAAGAAAAGCGTCACGTACTTCCTCATGACGCCGGTTTCGGAAGCGGGGCCAACCCCTCAATTGGGTGAAACGGTGGATGCCGCGTGGATTTCAGAAGACCGTCTCTTCAACCTCCCCTCTTACCCCAACAATGCGGATATCATCCGAAAAGCGCTGGATATGTACAGGAGACTTGCGCCGCCCTGAGCGGGGCCGGTTGGGAGCCGGGTTCACCAACCCAGTCATTCGAAACCCCGGGGCGGAAATCGAAAAACCCGGTGTCAGCGGGCAACACAGGTTCTTCAACGTAGCCGTTCGAAAACCTCCGGCGTATGCGCGAGATTCGTCCCGGCGCAAACGACGGGATTTGCGCCCGCCAGCGGTTAAACCGCGCAAATCCAAATGTTTCTTGTCATCGGACATCATCCTTCGCTACGCACCACAAGGCCAGGTGGGGGCAGTTTGACGCTTACGGTCTGGCGTCGCATACACCGGGTCACACGCACCAACGGATGAACGGGATTACATCCTGTCGTGTGTCGAACGCCGGGCCGAGTCGCATACACCGGGTCACACGCACCAACGGATGAACTGCACAAGTGCCAACTTCGTTGGAACATAGTGTCCGAAACCATGGCGGAGTGCCAACCATTTTGGCATCGGTCGCCCGTGAGACGCGATTAGTGCAAACCTAGCTGGCATTGAAGATCCCGAAATATGAAATGGTGCAAACCATGTTGGCACTCGCGACCGCCTCAGCCGCATGAGTGCAAAGATGGTTGGCACCGAGGACTCCGAGACATGCCGCAGTGCCAATGGCATCGGCACTGGCCGACCCGAAACTCACGGCGGTGCAAACTTCATTGGCACCAGGGGCTCGTCTACTCACCAGAGTGCAAACTACGCTGGCACCAGCCAGTGCTCCGACAGCACCGGTGCAAATCTGGTTGGCACCAATCAGTCGGAAAGCTGCCGCTGTGCAAATTACGTGGGCACCGCTTATACCGCGACGCCGTAGAGTGCAAATGTGGTTGGCACATAACGTCTCAAACCAGGCCGGAGTGCCAATCATTTTGGCATCAGTAACGCGTTGGTCGCGATTAGTGCAAACCTGGTTGGCACACGTGGTGTTGAACCATGACGTAGTGCCAACCAGGTTGGCATTTGCCACCCACAGCTCGCAACCGGTGCAAAGCTGCTGGGCACCAAGGATTTCGAAGCCCACGGCGGTGCAAACTACGTTGGCACCTTGTACCCACAGAGGCGTTCCATCAGATACGTGCAGGCTAGCAGTAGAGGCGGTGCAAACTACGTTGGCACCCGGCACCCACAGACACCCCTCAGCACAAACCTCGTTTGCACCGGGATGAGTTTCCGTAAGACTTTGCCCTCCCTTCCGCCTGACCCGACTCAGCTGACCAAAGTCTCATCTTCTGAAAGTCGCTGAAGGCCGGCGTGAGTTGTCTCACAAACGCGAGCCAGCAGGGCAAGAAGTGAGCGGCACAATAGTCACTGGAGAGCGGCGTGCGTCGTCCTACCGACACCAGCCGAGTTGGTCCGCGCTTGGGCGTACGTAACCCTGTTACAATCGTCTCCGTGTCCATCCACCTGAATCAGCGGGCAGTGGTTCTGTCGGTGAGGCGGCTAAACAATGTTACAATCGTCTCCGTGCCCATCCACCTGAATCAGGGCTTTATCGTGGGAAATTTCTCGGCATAGAGACTCCGCCATAAGAAATCATTCCGACGTCCATTCAATTAAGAAGTCATTCGGACGTCCATTCAATGCGGTACGTGCCAGCTGTATAATGGAGTTGCAAAAACAACGGGGAGCTGCTTTTAGCGGCTGAGAAAGGGCTGTTAGCACCTGACCCTTTGAACCTGTGGGGTAATGCCCGCGTAGGGAAATAGCGTGTTTCCCGCCCGGTCTGGTGCGGCTTCGCCCTCCCCAAAGGGAGGTTTTTCTATGTCTCGCGGCAAGATCAGGATGCTCGTAGAAGGCGCCCTCATGGTGGCGCTCGGCCTTGTCCTCAGCTTCGTAAAGGTCTACACCCTGCCGAATGGCGGGTCGATCACGCTCGGAAGCATGATCCCGGTGCTCATATTCTCGCTGCGGTATGGGGCGCCAGCGGGTCTCTTGGCCGGGGTAGCTCACGGACTTCTGCAGCTCATAGTCGAGCCCTACTTCGTCCACCCTGCACAGGTCATTCTGGACTACCCCCTGGCATTCGGTCTTCTAGGACTGGCGGGTTTACTTCAAACGAGACCAACCGCTGGCATAGCCCTGGGAATCGCGGGAAGGTTCATCAGTCACTATCTGTCAGGGGTCATTTTCTTCGCCCAGTACGCCCCGGAGAACATGAGCCCTTACGTGTACTCAGCAGTCTACAATGGTAGTTACCTGTTACCGGAATTGATAATATCGAGCCTTGTGATAAGCTTTGGCCTGAGATCGTTCGCCAAGCCCCAGGGAGTGCCGGAAGCGCAGCGTAAAGAGGCACGACGTGAGGAATAACTCCAAGGATAGTGTGAAGGATAGCGTGAAGGATAGTGTGAAGGATACCATGAAGGATACCATGAAGGATATCGTGGAGGATACCATGAAGGATATCGTGGAGAATACCGTTAAGAACACCGTGAAGAATACCGTGAAGAATACGGTAAAGAATACCGTGAAGGATACCGCGACTCGTGACGTGGACTGACCTTGCTCGGCGGGAACCTGGCCCAAACTCGTAAGCTGGGCATGCCTATCACGCAAGCTACCCGTGCAGTAGGGCCGGGGATGCCTGGGCCTTTCGGGACGGTCGCGGACCAGCATCGTCATACGGAAGGACAGCCGCACAGGGAACAGTAGATGATGAGGATGACGCTTGGCGCCACGCGGGGTGTCTTTGCCCACTCGAAGTTGGGCCGGAAGTTCACGAAAGCCGGCATTCGGCACGTTAATTCGGCACGTTAATTCGGCACGTTGAGGAGACCTAGGCAAGCTGAAAAACAGAAGCCCGACTGACACCTCTAGACCCGGCCTGGTCGTAGCCGGTGGACGCACCCGGGAGGACCTCGTCTCCCGCGAGGCCTCCCGGGCTGGCATCATCGTGGCCGCCGATTCGGGGCTGAACGTCCTCACCAAAACAGGAGTGGTTCCCCACGTTGTCCTCGGAGATTTCGACTCACTGGACCAATCTGCGGTACGCGAAGCGGAAAGGGCAGGAGTTCTCGTCCTCAAGTATCCCGTAGAAAAAGACAAAACCGACACCGAGCTCGCTCTGGATTTCCTACTTGAGCATGGCTTTAATGAAGCCACGCTGCTGGGAGCCCTGGGAGGTCCCAGGCTCGACCACGAGCTCTCCAATATCTTCCTCCTGGAGAAATACATCAAGCAAGGACTCAGAGTAACTATAGTCGATCGAGACGTCTTTATGGCTGTTCTCTCCGGTCACGATGAGCGATGGTGCCGGATCGATGTTCCCGGCAACAAGGGCGACTGGGTGTCCCTCTTCCCCATCACGGAGCTGGTAATGGGCGTCACCTTGCACGACCTCAAGTTCCCGCTGAGTAACGCTACCCTCCATCGCGGGAGCACACTCTCTGTATCGAACGAGGTTTCGGGCCCGCGTCCTCGCGTCGAGTTGCAAGACGGGATCTTGCTGCTTGTGGTGACGAAAGCTCGCCGTAGCATCGTATCGGAACAGGAATAACCGGGGCCGACGGTTAGGTGGTAGTAACCCTCCGGAAGGGGCCAGAAAACTCTTTGAATGGAGCCCCGACACTATCCGCTTTGTAGGAGCAGCACGAACTCTTTCTGCGTGTAACGCCGCGGGTCGAGGCACACTACCCCGCGGAGGTGACATTCACTGAGACAATCTCTCAGACGCGGGCTTCCCTCTTACCAGCTTTCGATGATATCCATCGGCGGAGTGATCGGAGTCGGGATGTTCCTCGGGGCGGGAACCACCGTGTCAACTGCGGGCCCGGCTGTGGTGCTCGCCTACGCCCTCGGCGGAGCCGTGATGTTCGCAGTCATGCTCGCCCTTGGCGAGATGACTGTGGAACGACCCGCTCCGGGGGCATTTCGGGTTCACGCCCGCGAAGCGCTTGGTCCGTATTTTGGGTTCGTCACCGGCTGGATGTACTACTTTTCGTGGCTCGGGACTATGTCCGCGGAGATAGTAGCAGCGACCACATATCTCACCCGTTGGATTCCACCGCGTCTGGCACCTTTCTTCGGCTTGCTCCTAGTCATCATCCTCATGGCCGTAAACCTCACGAAAGTCGAGTCCTTCGGAACCTTTGAGTTCTGGTTCGCCATGGTGAAGGTCGTGGCCATAGGAGCGTTCATCCTCTTCGGCGCGGCGGTCATCCTTGGCTACCCCGGTCGCCCGGGGTTGGGCACTAAATACCTAACGGGCGCAGGCGGCTTTTTCCCCACCGGCCTATCCGGCGTAGTCCGGACCATGGCGATGGTGATGGTCGCCTATGGCGGAACCGAGGTCATCGGAGTCGCCGCCGGCGAAACTAAGGATCCGGCATCCAGCGTTCCAAAAGCGGTTCGGGGAGTCGCCCTAAGGACTCTCATACTTTACGTGGGAGCCATGACGGTGCTGGTCGCGGTAGTCCCCTGGTACGAGACGAGCCTCAGAGAAAGTCCTTTCGTCCTGGTCTACGACATGCTGGGTATTCGTTGGGCACCTGATATCATGAACCTCGTGGTCCTTACGGCCGCCTTGTCAAGCCTGAACTGCGGCTTGTACACGAGTTCGCGGATGCTGTATTCGCTGGCCCAGGAAAGCCCCACGCTCGGCGCGCTTTCTAGAGTGTCCCCCAGGAGTCAGGTGCCGCATCTCGCCGTAATCGCCTCGAGCATCAGCGTGTATGCGGCAATCGCCCTCTACTGGCTCGCACCCGCAGGGGCGTTTCTCTACGTGACTTCTATAGCTAGCTTCGGCTTTCTCTTCGTATGGCTGGTGATATGCCTGTCCCACGTTCGATGGAGATACGTCGTGTCGGACCGATCAGCTTTCAAGGCACCTCTTTATCCGTGGCTGTCCCTGGTGAGCGCCGGTTTGCTCGTGGGCTTCATATTCACGCTCACACTCGTGCCCGAGCAACGAGTGGGAATTTACGCAGGACTTATCGTGCTTTCCGCCTTGTCGGCCGCCTATGGCCTGGAAATCCTGGCCAAGGTACCCGCCCTGCGGCGCCTGATACCTCGCCCTTTGCTGAAGGCCATCCCCGCTCCCGCGACAACCACCCTCGCCGTCACCGCCACTACGGCGCCCGCCGCCACTCGTGCCGGTGCCTCCGCAGTCGCCGCCCCCGCTACCGCTACAGCCGGTACCACCCACACTGCCGCTTCCGCCACCACCGCAGCAGCCGCCGCGAGCTTCGCGCTCTTGATGGCGAGATACTTCGGGCTCGTGACGGAAGGAACGCCCGGGGCCTCGTAGACGCGACCGCAAAGCTGGCGATGCAGCCTCTCCTCACGTCCGGAGAGCGCGAATGAATAAAAACAAAGGAGGTGCGTGTTCACCACGCTCATCAGCTCGCGATGGAGCTGAGCAACGTGCGCAACCCAAAGAAGAAAAGCGATAGGTCCTCATAACCGGGCTCTCGGACGGCAACTCCAGATGTCCATTAGGCCAAAACCGGTGGTCCCCACCGCAACCTTTTCAGCCTCAGAACCCGGACCGTACAGCCCGGCTCGTACAACCGGAACATCGTCTACAATTTGTATCCTATCTTCCTCAAAAGAACCTTCCGCTTTTCAACGTCCTGCGGGGTCTCCACTCCCTTCGGTGCATATCCGTCTACTACACCGAGGACACCCGCCCCTCGCCCGGTCCGGAGCACCACCACATCCAGGGGGTTGGCGGTGGCCGCGAAGATGCGACACACTTCGGGAACCATCTTGATGTTGTTGAGGACGTTGATGGGATATCCCTGTCTCATCATGATGATGAAAACGTGGCCCGTGCCGAGTTTGAGAGCGTTGGATTTGGCGAGATCGATGAGTTCCTGGTCGTTACCAGCCAGCCTGACCAGGCAAGGCCCGGAAGCTTCGAGAAATGCGATGCCGAACTTGATGTTCCCCCCGGCGTTGGCCATTGCCTCATAAAGGTCTTCCACCGACTTGATGAAATGAGTTTGACCGAGGATGACGTTGACGTCCTCGGGCTTATCCAGCGGGACTACTTCGATACCGTAGTTTTCTTTATCAGGTCGGACATCTTCGCACATTATCCATCCCTCCTGGTCTTGCATGTGTCTGTCCTGATGTGCGCGGGCCTCAGATGTGTGTCCGGAAGCTGCCCTTCCCGAAGCTGTGGTTCCGGGGGCTACGGGTACGAGGACCACGTCTCCCAAAACCACGGCCCGAGCCCGGCTACACCTAGCCAATCTATAGCAGTACACCAGGATGCATGGCAACAACGACACGGTCTACAGCCATGCCGCGTACGGCGCGTCAAACCGTCACCACCGAAATGCCCGCTTCGCTCCCGCCCCCGGTCGTCACCAGAGTCCACCCGTGTTTGTGACAGTAATAATGAGCCACAACGCTGCCGCGCGATTTCTGGTTAAGAGCACCCCAGGCGCACGCGAGTTCTCCGATCTCTTCCGCTTCGTCGCGACCGAAAGGTAACACCTCAAGGGGAAGCTGGCGGATAACGTATGAAGCTTCGCCGAAAGCCTCCTGACCTCCCAGGCGCAGAACCCGATTGTAAAGTTCGTGGAGGTCCACCGCCGAGATCATGACCCTGGCCTGGCCCTGCTCACATTGCCTCAACAGACGCTCGACCTTGGAAGCCCCGGGCGCGTCAAGAAGATAGGCCAGAAGCGCTCCACTGTCCAGGAGATATGCCTCCCCCGGCGGAACGTCCTTCGGCGGATCGTCCCTCAACACTTGCTCGTTCCCCCTTCCTCCAGCCAAACTCTAACTGCCTGCTCCCCGTTTTGCCCCGCTCTTGCACCGGCCGTCTATGTACCGTCCGGCCGACTTCTAGCCACAGTTGGTCCCGTTTGCCGCTCCGACCGATGCCTCCAGACCGCCCGTGCTGGCGGGAGGCTCCTTCAGCCCGTCACCTCCTCATCCCGCCGGCTTGCCGGACCAGGGTTGTCCTTGTCAAGAGGCGCGCCGCCCTCGGCCTCCTCCATTTCATCATTCAGCTCGTCATTGTACCGGCTTGCCAAACCCGGAAGGCGTTTTGCGAGAAATCCCCGTCCCTGGGAAACAGGATCAGAGAGTTTGGGAGTGAGGACGATCCTCCCTCCCACCTCGTTGATGAGAACCTCGTCACCGGGTTTCAGCCGGAACTTATCCCGTAAGGGTTTGGGAACGGTAATTTGGCCCCTCAAGGAAAGCGAACTCTTGTACATCGCCAGGCACCGCTCCTCACATGTCTCTTCAGAAGCCGACCGCGACCTCTGACCGTAACCTGTGAAAACCCGCCGCGCCCCGGTTGCCTCGCTTCGAAATCATCGTACATCTCGCGGATCTGCGGATCTATTGTGCATCACGTGGCGCGCATACCACCCAGGACAGTGCGCGCACCCGAGGAAAAAGCTGGAGGAAGGTCTACAAGATGTAGGGCGGGTCCTTTGGCGCGAGTGCGCATACGCGGAGAAACACTTGGAGCAAGGTCCACAAGACGCAGATTGCTTGTCTCGGGGCGAATGCGCACACGCCGCGAACAAGAAAAAGTTGAAGCAAGACCTACATGACGTGGATCGCATGTTTTGGGGCAAGTGCGCACACCCAAGCAAAAGGCTTCCAGGCGAACCCTGGATCCCCGTTAGGCGTGCAGGAAAACGAATGTCCTCCGAATAAAAACTAGACCGGTGTAGCCTGAAGAGTAACCCGAGTAATCTGGGTAACCCGGGTAGCGTGACGAGCCTGAGCACCGTGGGTAAACTGAGTAAACTGAGTAACGTGAGCAACCTGAGCAACCTGAGTAACCTGAGCAACCCGACGCGAAAGAGACCGCGGCGAGACAGCGTAGCAAGAGAGGGTAGCAAGAAAGGGTAGCAAGACGGCCGGACAACGCAGCGCACGCAACAAGAAGGCCTAATAAGAGAGGAGGAAACACAGTGCCCAGCGCCGACGACCTGTTCTGGAAGGACGTAGCCCGGGAGTTCCCGGCCTGCCGGGAAGTGCGGTACTTGAACACCGGAACAATAGGAATAATGCCCCGTTCTGTGCTCTCCAAGACAGCCTCCCTGGCATACTCGTATTATCTGAGAGGTCCCGCGAGGGTGGACGTATCTTCGGAAACGTATGACGCGTTGAACGAGGCGAAAAAGCTTCTGGCAAATCTCCTGGGATGTGAGGAGCAGGATCTGGCCTTCATGGTCAACACCACCGAAGGTATAAACGCGGTCCTGATGAGCATTCCATGGAACCCTGGGGACGTCGTCATCACGTCCGACACGGAACATCCCGCCGTCAAAGCCCCCCTTTCGCACCTGGAAATAAAGAAAGGCGTGAAAATCGTCGCCGTTCCCGCGAAAGCTGCACCTCCGGACGAAGCGTCCCTCGAAAATGCCTTCCGGGAAGCGCCCGGTGAGGTCAAGGCGGTGGTGATGAGCCATGTATCCTACACCACCGGAATGCTGATCGACCTTTCTTCCCTGGCTCGCGTATGTCACAAGCATGGTGCAGTGTTCCTGGTGGACGGCGCACAGTTTGCCGGGGCAGATGCTCCGCACCTACGGGAGTCGGGCGTAGATGCATATGCATTTCCGGGATATAAATGGCTCCTCGGACCTGAGGGAACAGGAGGCCTGTACCTCGCGCCTTCGTTGAGAGAGCGGATTGAGCCGTCAAGAGCCTTCCCCCACTCGGTCAACTGGAAAGAAGGAGCAGCGCCCGAGCTCAAACGCGAGGCCGAGGCATACCAGACGTCCACTCCCCCGGTGTTGAACTACGCGGCACTGGGGTGGACCGCAGCTTTCCTCCTGGATATAGGGATGGACGCAGTCGCCGAGAGATGCCGTAGCCTGGCCCGGATGTTCAAGGAAGCGATTTCCTCAATCGCCGGATTCGGTGTTGTGACACCCGCTGACCCCGGCCGCTCTCTCGGACTCGTCAGCTTCACCATCAACGGGTTCCAACTCGATGACTACCTCAAAGCCGTAGAGCACCTCTATAAGCACGACAGGGTGGTCATCAGGGCGGTGAGCAACCCGCCGGCGCTGAGAGCTTCCTTCCATCTTTACAACACGGAGGAAGACGTCCGGGCGTTGGTGTCGGCGTTGAAAAACCTGAAACTTCCGGGGTAGGCGAATATCCTTTCAGGTCTAACATACGGGGCAGTAGCTCTCACCGCCGGAATTACCCGGATAGAACCTGGCCATTCCTGCGGTAGGTTCAAATCTTGATGAAGATGGTACAATACGCCTGAGAGCATCTCGCCAGACGCGGAGCGCCGGTTCGAGCCGTCCCGGGTTCAGATCGAGAGGTCCGGACCGCGGAGGTTTCAACCGGGCATAGTTCCGGCGTGGGGCCCAGGCCGCTGCGGTAACAGCACATCCTCGCGGATTGTCTGGGTTGGCCGCGACGCGGTACGCAACTCTGACATCCGCCGTGCCGACCGGCGCGCACGCTTGGCGGGATTGTTCCAAAAACAAAAGCCTATCAGGAGGTGCCCGTGGAAATGGCAGGAGAGCATGAGGTAATCGTTTACTCAACCCCCACTTGTCCCTGGTGCTCTAGAGCAAAGGCGTATCTCACGCAACTCGGGGTTCCCTACGAAGACAAGGACGTCTCCAGGGACGTCGAAGCGGCCCGGGAGATGGTCAGGATATCCGGTCAAATGGGAGTGCCGGTCCTCGTCATCGACGGAAACGTAGTAGTTGGGTTTGACAAGCCGAGGATAGATGAGCTCCTCAAGAAGTGAATGTGAGGTGATGTAGGCGCTACGCGTGAGCTCGCGGAGCCAGCAGGGTAGTGACCGGGAAGCAGGAGCAGTCGAAGGCGCGGGAGTGAAGGATTTCCCGGTACAAGCCGGGACGAACCGCGATGCTCAGCAAGACACCATCGAGACGGCGAATCCGAGATCGCGCAGCAGAAGCAGATGTTACTAAAACGATGGATACGAGCCAGGTGTTCTACAGCGAACTGATGCAAGAACGTGTAATCAAGGTATCTGTTGTCAGGGCAATTGCAGCGGTATCGCAGAGCAACTCGAAGTCTGGATCTAAATGGAATGTTTTATCGAGGCTGAGAATAGCAATCCACGATGCGTTTTACGGCCGAGGGCTGTTTTTAACAGTTTAAGCCGCCCAGGCAGTTAGGTATTAAGCTTCAGCAGCGGGTCCCGCCTGGAACAAATCCAGCGGGATCCGCATTGCTTTTGCTCTAGATAAGCGGCACTGGTTCACCTTCGAGGCGATACCATGTCGACGGTGTCCCTTCACTCATGGGCCGCCGCCCAAATACGTCCTTGGTCTCAAAGACTACGCTTCACAACCTTATCTCGCATCTCCGAAACCTTGGGGTCGTCGTAAGCGAGGGCGTGGCCGGAAAGCATGAGTGCGCACCCGCCGCCTGAGCAACCTTTCGCCCCACGTCCTGAGACGGGGATCTAGCCTCTCGCACAGTTTTGAAACCGTTGAGAACTCGGCGCACAGTTCCAAGGTCAGCTCGGCTACCTTATCTCATAGACAACTTTTTTAGCACCATACCCATCGAACCAAAGGTGAGAACCTGCTCACTCCATGTAGCCCTCAATCTGCCCCGGCTCGTGGCTGAGTTCTTCCTCTTGATCTTTCACGCCTCGAGGGTCAACACGGAACTGGTTAGTTCCGGAGCGCCTTGGGCTGCTAGAACTTTTGGGTGGAGCGAGTAGATAACAGCAAAGGTCACCCTCTGGACAGGAACGCCCCCATCGCCCAAGCAGCGATGGAGGCAACAGCGAGTTGGAGTAGACAGTAGAGAGTGGCACCTATGGGATGGTTGGTGCTGGGACCGCTGGTTGCGTTGGCGTAGACGGTGTCTGACCCACGCCCAGTACCGTGCCGAGGATTAGCAGTATGGTACCGACATCGACGACGGAGTTACGCACCTGCTCCGGGTTCTGAGAAAGCGTTATCTCCAAGCTCTGCTCCACCTTTACAGGGACGCCCTTATCTAGGACTGTGTTCTTGGCGGTTCCTTTCCCGTACGCACTCCATACGTTGCCACCCTCACCGAAAACAACACCTGCCGCGCAAGAAACAGTCTTGGTGCCCTTGATGTCGGCTTTGTACTCAATACCGACGGCAAATGACCCACCCTTGTCCTTAGACCAATCAAACTTCGCTCTTGGACCCCAGGCACCGGATGGGGGAGTAACGTCGACACCGGTCTTACGAAGCGTCAGGTTGTCGTCGCGCACGGTTACGTTTACCTCGTACGCGAGCTTGGCCGAGAACCAGCGAGTCTCTATCGGAAACTCACGGCTCTTCTTGCCAAGTTCAAACTCACCGGGCGGTCTTCCAGCTGCGGGACGCTCGAAATCATCATTCGACTGAAGTCGGCTGCTCTGGTTGAGACTGCCGGGACATCCGCCAGGCGGGGCTAGGTCCATAGACCGGGATCTCGCTATATTCGCCATCCTCTCGGCTTCGTTCTCCAGCGAGTTCACCGGAGATTTTGATTTTGGTGCTTGGTACAGTCTGGTAGTCTCACAGTCGGCTGGCTTGGCCGAAGCAGGTCGCAGCGGTAAGTCCCTCATTTGTTTCTGCTCGCCAATGTTTGCGGCCCTGATCGTCTTGACACGGGCCGATGCTGCTCTTCCCATTTGGCTCTCACCTGACCGGTACACGGCTGCCTCGTGGCCTGCTGGTAGCCTTTGATACGTCGCCGCTACCCTCATTGTCATCACCTCCTTTCTATCGAAGTGTTATTGATCCCTGCAAATATGAGTATCGATGGAATCACATAGCGCCTTGAGAGCTAACACGGATGAATACTTGGCCGGCGGGTTACGAGAGGAGTGCTGCTTTCGTCCGTAGAATTGGCGTGAACAATAGCGGCCGATACGGGGAGGTGAAATCCGCTCCATGGGTATGGGCAGAACAGATCATAAGCATTATGCTCGCAGTAACCGTCGCACGTCGGTGATGAAGGTCTCCCGCTCTGTTATTTGTCTCATTATCTTGCCCCTAGTCACCCTGACCTTTTCAGGGTGCAATTCGCCTACGAATTCAATTGTGAACTGGAAGAACCTGACTACAGAGCAGAAACTCGAGGATTTCAGATACCTCTTTCAAGCGTTCAAGGATAACCACGGAAAGCTCGCTATGATTAAGCGGATGTACGGTTACGATTGGGTTGCCCACGAGAAAGAGTTCGAAGAAGAGGTTCGCAAGACTAAAGATGACAGGGAGTTCGCTTATGTCATCGACAAAATACTAGACTCCTTGAACGATGGACACACGTGGCTCGTGTCGCCGGCCGAATGGACGGTATATTGTACCAACCCCCTTTTTTACCATCTCACTCGAAAGGTGCCTGCAGAAGCTGTAACATACTGGTATGAGTTAGCTTCGGGACGTCCGCGTGACTACAGGGTCTTCCCTGCACTGTATTTTGAGGGCGAGTACGTTGTCGTTGTCGATGTGACTTTGGAAGATTGTAGGGCGAAGCCGGGCTGGGTAGTGACAAGAGTGAACGATATAGAGGTGGATAACTTCGTCGTGCAGCAAGGGAAACACCTTAGGTACGACCCGGTCCGTCGTAAACCCTATAGTCCGATATTGGGCTTGCCGATATCTGGCAAAGTAAAACTTACTTTCAGAAATGCATCGGGAACCTACGTCGAAGGGGAAGTTGTTTCGTCCTACGAGACGTGGCCTGCCAGACGTTATCGCCCGCCGTACTATTCGAATGAAGATGGCACCTGGATTGACGACAGCCTTTTTCTCTCCGTTATCCCTGGAGTGGCAGGATATATGCACTTTTGCAGGATGTCCAGCTTTGATGAGGAAGACTTAACCTCTGTCAAGGAGTTCCTCGCCTCGGTCAAAGACCTGCCGGCTCTCATTATCGATGTACGAGGCAATCCCGGCGGCTATGTGAGTGCCTGGCAGAAGCTCGTAATGTTACTGGCCTCCGAGCCAGTGCGGTACCAGTGTCACTTTGCTCCGCGGTCAGGAAGTTATGTTAGGAAGCTTTTCCCCAGATACTTCGAGGTTGAAAAGCCAGACTTCGCACAAGAGGATCCTGAACTTGCCCGCGTGCTTCCCCCGGAGGTGCTTACAGCGGACTTTCACAGTCCCTTTACGGAGTCAACAAAGCTCCTCCCGGACCCTAATTCTCTCAAATATGCGGGCAAGATATTTGTTCTGACAGACTACGATACCTACTCGGCGGCGGACAGTCTTGCCTACTTCTCAAAGCAAACAAAATGGGCTACGGTAATCGGTACTTTTACGGACGGCGGCGGAAACGGACCGTACGCCACTTTGATGCCGCTGGTGTTGCCGAACAGCCGCATGCTGGTCCTTTTTCCGTTTGCGCTCGCGCTGGAACCAGACGGGCGTTCGTACGAGGAATCGAGCCGTATGCCTGACGTTTATGTGGCCGACCGGGAAACGTTTGTAAAATACGTGAATGCCCTGAATAACGGGGAGAAACTGAAGAGTCTAGATCCCGAATACGATGCGGTGCTGCGGGAATGCCTCAAGATCATCAAGCATTCGACGATACCAAGGTAGGGCGTAGATGTCGCTGGCTCGCAGGGGCGCCGCCGAATGAAAGTCGCATAATTGTCGAGTTTTGCCGCGAAGGAGGGCCAGGTGTGAATCTCGTCGAGCAGTTCACAATAGCCTTAGTGAACCACAAGGGGTACGGTAGGTTAGCCGCGCTCGGTGTTGGAAAGAGCTTCGCATTTTTCTTGGTGTTCATGTTCTCGGTCGCACCGATATACGCCTTAAGGCTTGCAAGTAACTATAGCAGGGTTGTCGACTCCATCGCACAGATTACCCCAGAGTTTACTCTGACCGACGGCAGGCTGACCACAGCGCCTAACGTCCCGATGGGATATATCTGGGGCCGAATGCTCATCGTGATCGATACCACCGGCCAGACCACTCTTGAAGAGTACATGAAAAGGCATCCCCAGGACGGCATATTCATCGGCGCTGACCGCGTGGCGGTGAAGTTCTGGGGTATCAAGTGCGTGCTCTTCTGGAAACACCTCGGTCCGTGTACGGTGACGAAGAAGGATTTCCTGAGTATGCTCGAGACAATTAGGGCCCGGCGTTTCTGGGCTGTACCCGTTTGCCTAGTGCTGTGGCCTCTGGTCAAACTCTTACACATACTGATCTTGTCTATAGCAGCTCTGCTGTTGAACAGCGTCATCAGGTCCAGATGTGACTACGTGAAGCTCTGGAACATATCGCTGTATGCCATAGTGCCCGTTAGCTTGGTGGAAACGATTGTGGCAATAGTCGGGCTCCCGGTCCCCTTCTGGAGGGGGTTGTACTGGGTAGGTGCAATCGGCATAGTTGCCAACGTTCTGGTCCAACTCAAGAAAACGAGCGCCAAGCCGGTGCTTACGGACACAACGAGCCGGTAAACTCTTTGCCGGCCAACAAAGGATAAGAAACGCTCAACGCTAAAAACGGAGAACGCGTCACGAGCACGCCAACAGGAGCTAGAGATAAATACATGAGCATATGGAAAGGCCCTCTCAAGAAGTCCGGAACGGGTGCCGAGGGCACTAGAAAAGTCGGAGAAGCTTTTCAGCTTTCGCGATATAGCAATTCAAATATCGTAATTATCTACCTGTACATACAGTTCCATACTTTTCGCGTCCAACCCTCACCTCAGTCGGGGTAACAGCGGCACACCTCAGAGTTCCTCGTACCTCGTCCGCGGGACTTCACCAAACGTTCGGATCTAGAAATACCTGCGGTTCTGGTGGATAATTAGGCTCGTCGGGGCAAGCATCGTCACCAGGTATTCCGATAGGCAGGTCACCCCCACGTATTCCAGAAGCCGTGCGTCATCAAACTGGTTGGAGGGAAATGTCAGGGATGAATCCGGAGCAAAGCGCCGATTCAGCTGCACTCGCAACAGAGCAGGAGCAGCCATCCGCGATCAAGCGAGCGCTGTGGGCTTTGGCGTGGCCCGTCGTGGCGGAGCAGGGACTTGCTATGCTCACCCAGGTAGTCGACATGAGCATGGTCGGAAGGCTAGGCCCTCGGGCGGTGACAGCTGTCGGGTTGACCATGCACCCGTTTTTCTTGGCAAACGCCCTTGTAATGGGCCTTTCGGTCGCCACAACGGCGCTGGCGGCCAGAGCTGCAGGTGCGGGTAACCGCGAGGAGGCAGGACGGGTTACCGGTCAGTCCATACTGATTGCGGTCGTTCTGGGGATCGCGGTCGCTTCCGCCGGCTACGTCCTGGCTCCCCAGATCGTCGCATTCATGAGGGCTGGTCCCGACGTGGCACCCATGGCCATCCTGTATGTGAAGGCCATGATGCCCGGTATGGTTGCGTTTTACGTATTTACCATCGCCACGGGGGCCCTCAGGGGTGCCGGCGATACACTGAGCCCAATGGTAATTAACCTCATAACCAACGCCGTCCATGTAGGAACCAACTTCGTCCTGATCTTCGGATATCTAGGGTTTCCCAGGCTCGAGGTCACGGGCGCGGGTATATCCACCTCGATATCCCGGATTTTGGCCGCAGTCTTGGTCCTGGGAGTTCTCTCGTCGTCCCAGGGGAAACTACATGTGAACTGGAGGAACCTTTTGCCCTTCGACTGGGCGCTCTTCGGCAGGCTTATCAACGTGGGGCTCCCCGCGGCACTCGAGCGGGTCCTGACCTCATCAGGTCAAATGATGTACTCCCGGCAGGTGGCAGGGCTCGGAACCGTTCCCTATGCAGCTCATTCCCTGAGCTTGAACGTGGAGTCCTTCTCATATATGCCTGGCATGGGGTTCGCTACCGCAGCGACGGCCCTGGTCGGGCAGAATTTGGGCGCTGGCCGACCGGACAGAGCCGAAGCCTCCGCCAAGGAAGCCATGAAGTTTGGCGTCCTGACCATGGGTTCGATGGGAGCCCTCTTCTTCACCTTTCCCCAAGCTTTCCTCAAAATCTTCACGGATGATGCTGAGACCATCGCGCTGGCCGTGCCGCTTCTGCGGATAGTAGCTTTCACACAGATTCCGGAAGCCCTGGGGTTTGTGATCCCCGGCGCGCTCCGAGGGGCGGGCGATACGAGGATAGCCGTGTACGTCACCGTGGCCGGCATGTGGATCGTCCGCCTGGGATTGACTTACCTCATGATGGACGTCTTCCACATGGGGCTGGAGGCAGCTTGGATCGCTATGTTGATGGACTGGGTGGTGAGGTCAACGCTCTACGCCATCAGGTTCAAACAGGGCAAATGGAAGGAGCTGCGGGTATGATCACGGTGCCTGCCAAACCCTCGAGAAAGTGCAACGTTATTTGCTGGACGGCGAGCCTCTCTCTCTTGAGGAGGCCGAACAGGAACTTCAGGTGGTCTCGAAATACGTCCGTGACCAGGTTCCGTGGTCCGTCCAGCCATTTAACGGGTAACAACCCGTTTACTTCAGCCTGCCAGCTATTCGGAGGCTACCGATTCTTACGGCGAGAGTGCCACAAGATATCAAGTATGAGTGAACTTGGCCCGACCCAAACAGGCCGTTTCCGACCGTGATCGGGCTACCTGTCTGCCATGCCTCGCGTATACTCAGCACCTCGCCCGGATTCAACACCCCTAACAGCGGAAACCGGGATACCGGGTTTGCACCAAAGACAACTACTCCGCTCACATCTGGCGAGCGCCTGGTACTGAGCCGCTCAGTACTGGTAAAACCCCCGACCGGTCTTCCGCCCGAGCCTTCCCTCTTTGACCATTTGCTCGAGAAGCGGACACGGTTTGTACTTCGGCCCGAGATTTTTCTCCAAGGTCTGCATGATGGAGTAAAGGACGTCTATCCCCACCAAGTCGGCCAAAGCGAGAGGCCCGATGGGGTGGTTTGCGCCGAGCTTCATGGCTTTGTCCACGTCTTCAGCCGAAGCTACACCCTCGTAAACCAGGTAAGCAGCTTCGTTCATCATGGGGCACAGTATGCGGTTGACGATGAACCCGGGCGACTCGGCCACCAGAACCGCCTCTTTTCCGAGTTTGCCGGCGAACTCAAGGGCCCTTTCCACCGTTCGGTCGCCCGTCGCCTTCCCCTTCACGATCTCCACCAGTTTCATGACGGGAACGGGGTTAAAGAAATGAATCCCAATAAAGCGTCCGGGGTTAGGAACGACCGAAGCCATCTCCGTGATGCTCAACGCCGAAGTATTTGACCCGAGGAGCGCGTCGGCCGAAACGTGCTTGCTCAGTTCGCGAAGGACCTCTTTCTTTACCGCCATGTCTTCGAAGACGGCCTCGATGACTACGTCCGCCTGGGCGAGATCCGCCCACCCTTTACCCGGAACCAGACGACCCAGCGCTTGGTCCATCTCTTCCTGGCTAATCCTGCCCTTCTCTACCGAACGGGCGAGGCTCTTCTTAATGGCAGATAGCCCCCGCTGTACGAGGTCTTCGTCCCTGTCCAGCACGATCACCGTGTATCCGGCCCTGGCCGCCACTTCGGCGATACCCTGGCCCATGGTTCCTAGACCCACAACCCCGAGGATTTCAGACACTATGTACACCTCCCAACTGACGTCACCAGCTTATCGGTTCCCCGCGGATGTGACTTCGGAAATCTCAAAGCGTGTGTTCTTGCGCAAGACCCGTTTCTCCTGCAAGGTATCGAACATCTCGCCGGATGAGAGCTCTTGCCATCTTGTTTTTGGATAGCGACGGCACCTAACCGGCAAAGGCCCCGCAGAGTCTATATAATCGAGGAAGGTGACGGGTAATCAAAAAACTCCTCTCCGATGAAGAGCTGGTTGAACTGGTCCTCGCGAGCAAGGAGTCGAGGAGGGCGGCGCTTTCTTCCAAGGAACTCCCCCGGTCCGCCGGGGATCCCCGGTCAACCCAGCTCGACGGCGCCATCGAAACCGGCAAGCTTGCCTTCGAAGAGCTGGTGATCCGGCACTTCCGCGCCGTGGAGCAGGTCGCCAGGGCCATACTCGGAGACTCTCCTGAGGTGGAAGACGTGGTCCAAACGACGTTCTTACGGGCGTATGCGTGCTTGGAGCAGCTTTCGGATAAGGCAAAGTTCAAGTACTGGCTGAGAGCTATAGCGGCGAATGAAGCGAAGACCGTCGCCCGCCACGCCGTCGAGGAAAGATCGTCGAAGCTGCTGACGCTCCCCGAAAGGCACCCGGATCCCTCCCCGGCCGATCGCGCGGAGGCAGCTGCCCTGGTTTCAGCTCTCATTAGGAAACTGCCGAAGAAGTACCTCCAGGTGCTGTTCCTCCGGTATGCCCTGGAATACAGCGTAGAGGAGGTGTCCGAACTCCTGAAGGTCGATCCCGGGCTTGTAAAGTGGCGTTCGAGCGTCGGAAGGAGGATGGCGTCAAAAATCCTCGGAGAAGAGGAAGGTAGGCCATGAGGAGGTCATCGGGTATGGATAAAGTATCGCAGGTCAGATCCGTTCTTCTATCCCTTAAGAGCATGGTAGAAAACAGCTTGCTTACCGGCATGTATCAGGGCATCGAAAAACAAGCAGCGGAGATGTACAGAAAGTGTCTGGCGCTGCTTAAGACGGAACCGGGTTACCAAAACATCGAGGAGCTGCTGCCGTCCCTCCCGGATGAACCAACGCTGGCGCAGGTCGGCTTCGCAGTGGGAGTATTCCTTGGACTGCTACGGCAATCACAAGAGCGGGGTCCGAGGTCCGTCGTGATCACCACAGGCACTCGTGGTTCGGGAGGGATAACCGTGGACCTGGGGTCAAATTACGCGCAGGTTCGGAGGATTCTGGACAAAATCAAGAGCTTCCAACAAAAGAAAGAGGATCTCAAGGCCCAACTTAGTGAGTCCCTAGCCAAGATCGAGGAAGAGCTGAACGAAAGAATCCGCCGCCGTTTGCAGGAAGGTTCTCTCGATGAGTCCGCCGACGAGCTTGAGGAAGAGATAGACGAAACTCTCGACCAGGTGCAGGAGGACTGGGAGAACAAGCTGGAGGATCTTGAGAACGAGATCGAAGAGCTGGAAAACGAGATCGAGGAGCTCGAGAATCAGGTGGAATCCCTGAGCGATAAGTTCGAGGAGATCGGGGACGAGCTCAGTGAAAAACTGGAAGAGGTACGCCAGCGTATCAGGGAAAAGTGGCGGCTTTGATACGCATAAGTCCGCCGACAGAAGCTTCGCTGCGAGGACGCTCGCTTCCCACGGGACCTTCCGTGAGCTCGAGCAAGCGCCTTAGGTGGCGTTCCTTTGGGCACTTGGTTAAGTGAAGCTTACTCGAGCTGGGTCTGGGCGGGTTTGTCTCAATTGGAAGCCATCTCGAAATAGGCCGTCGTGAAGCATGTCGCCGGGAGCTCCGACCCGGCGACACGCTTTCTGAAGAAACCTGCTGCACCTCGGCATTGTGAGTACGTGGCTTCCTCTGGCGATACGTCTGGTTTGTGTCGAGATCAGGCCCGCTGTCGTCCCAAACTGTAAGCGCCGAGGGCGAAGAACACTGCGGCCATCCCCAGCAACACCCAACCGTACACCAGCACTTCCGCGGGGGCCTGTCCCCTGCCCACAGCTCCGGATAAACCCGTCATCCCCCACCCGAAAGGAGTGATGTAGGCGAAGTTCCGCATGAAAGGCGGGACTATTTCCAGGGGCCACCAGCAACCTCCCAGCATGGCGCCGATTACGCTTACCAGCGTCCCCACGGCGGTCGCCTGAGCCCGTGTTTTCGAAAGGACGCCCACCAGCATTCCCAGGGCGCTCATCGAGACCAGGAAAGGAACTATCACCGCGACGGCACCAGCCAGGTTCGATGACCATGGAACCCCTAAAATCGCCCCGAAACCCACCAAAATCGACGTCGAAAGTGCGCCCACGAAAAGGCTCGCGAGGATTTTGCCCGAAGATATCGTCCACACTCCAACCGGACATGACAAAAGCCGCTGCATAGTATTCTCTTCCCGGTCCGTAACGAAGGAGGAGCTCAACATCGAAATCATCGTCATCCCCACGAACATGATGAGAAAACCGATGGAAGAATGGTTTTTTACTGAGATGGCATCGAGGGAGCCGATCTTCGAGGTCACCTCTTGAACCGAGGTCACGTGTGTCGTCACAGGCGGCGAAGCCATCTTCCGGAACGACTGCTCGTATGTCTGGGTCCAAACCCGCGCCGCCTCCCCTTCTACATCCAGCCCGGAAAGGTTCCCCCACATCTCACGCAGTGCCCGCGCTGCCTCGTTTGCCGCAACCACGCTCGCTTCCAATCTGCTGAGCGCGGTCCGAAGGTGGAGCTGCCCCGGACTGAGACCTCCCTTTTCCAGCGATACCACCCGGACCAGCCCGGGACGACCTGCCCTGATATCGGCCTCAAACCCGGCGGGAAAGATTACCCCAAACGAAACGGCCTCTTCCGTTACGAGGGACTCGATTTCGCTTTCGGTCGCCTTGACCAGCTCAAAAGACTGGATCTCCTCCAGCGCGGATATGATGTCCCGGGAGAACCGGGAAGACGACAGGTCCGCGACGGCAATTCTCTCCAACGGTCCTTCCAAGCTTACCCGGCCGAAAGCCAAAGAAACCATCAGCGTCATAATGATGGGCACCGCGATTCCCTGGACCAGGAGACTTTTCCATCGCAGCGCCCGGATTATGTCAAGACCGGCGATGGCCAGGACTTTCCTCATCACACCCACCCCTTCTTTCGCATCCCAAGCGTTCCGGTGACCGTGAATACGACGCCCGTGGTAAAGAGGATTTCCAAGGGCAGAGCTAGATCCGCCAACGTAGCGCCACGATTGAGCGCAATGAACGCGGTAAGTCCCCATCTCAGGGGGGTGACCCGGGAAACCGCATTCAGCCAGTCAGGCATCAAGTACACAGGCCACATCGAGCCGCCCAGAAACGCCAGGATGAAGTTGAGCGGAACCACCACCGAAGCCAAAGACTCCGAAGAAGACACCAAAACCGCAATCGTCAGGACGATGCCGTCGACCGCAACCACCACCGCGAACGCCACAAGATAAAAGAGAAGAGCCGATTGACCCCAGTTCACCCCAAACAGCAATTTCGACGCGCCCGCCACCAGAGAAACTTGAATGAGACTGGCGGTGATCATGTATCCCAGTTTCCCCACAAGAAGACTCGAAGCCGGGGTGGGAGTCCCGGCCATGCGGCTCCATGTCCGCTGAGACTTTTCGTCCAGAATGGACGACGCTCCGGTCATGGCGGTGAAGACCGTGTACATGAGAAGCATACCTATGGCGTAATAATCCATGGCGCCTACAACCATCTCGTTTGCGCGACGGCTCCCCGCCGCGCTCGTGACCATGCCGACCAGCGGTTTTTCGAGGGTTGCTTGCAAAGCCGAAGATATACGGCCAACGATGACGGAATCCATGCCTGCCGTCAGCACCCCCCTCTCCGCAAGCACCCGGAGGGCTACTTCCGAAGTCACCTGCACCTCCGACACTTCCTGAGTGAAAGCCTGGGCGATTCCGCTAACCATTGCTGAGCCCACCGGCTTGCCGGGGTCCAGTATAACCTCGAACTGCGCTTCCTCTCCCCGGAACACCTTCTCGGAAAAATCCTCGGGGATGACGATGCAACCGGCCGCTTTTCCCTTTTTGACCAGCTCTTCTGCGGCTATTCGGTCACCCGAATACGAAACTTCAAACGACGCCGCAAGTTCAGAGCTTCCCAACACCTCTTCCCTGAAAACTCGAGCCAGCTCTCCGCCGTCGAGATCCACCATCACAACAGGGACCTTACTCGGTCCGGTCGACCACATCGAACCGAACACCGAGCCCAAGACCAATATAAGTGCAAGAGGCATTACCAGAAGCAGCAAAAAGGCCGTCCTGTCTCGCACAAGTATGAGGAGGTCCTTACCAATGATGGCGAGGATCTTTCTCACACACCGCACCTCCTTCGCTTTCTCACCTGCAATCAGTCACGCTCAGTCCCAGAGTCTTTTGCTCCAAAGTGACGCACATCGGGCTGCCGCGCCTGCCCCTGAAATCGGTGGCAATCAGTCCCGGAGTCTCTTGCCCGTGAGTTTCAGAAACACCGCCTCCAGACTGGGCTCCTTCACGCTCACGGACTGAATCTTGAAGCCCCTCGAAACGAGAAACGCGAGGAGGGCGGGGAGAAGCTGGGAGCTTGACTGCGTGTAGGCAACTATCTCTTCGTCATTCATCCTCAAATCTACGAGGCCGGGCACCTCTTGTTTTGCCTGGGCGTAGAAGTCGTCTCCAGCACCTCCCACCAGGTTTGCGCCCAATTTCGTCACGTTCACCGACACCTCGTCCATCTCGCCCACGATCCTTTTGAGCTCCGTCACGGTGCCCTGGGCGATGATTTTCCCTTCGTCCATCACCGCCACGCGCCCGCACAGATGCTCGACTTCTTCCATGTAGTGACTGGTGAAGAGGACGGTGAGCCCCTGTTTTGCAAGGTCCGCGACAGTATCAAGGATATGCGTTCTCGATTGCGGGTCCACGCCCACGGTAGGTTCGTCGAGGATTAACAGAAGAGGATTATGTAAGAGCGCGACGGCGATGTTGAGCCTGCGTTTCATGCCCCCCGAGAACGTCGCCACCCTGTCCTTTCGCCGCTCCGATAGCCCGGTGATTCCCAGCACGCGTTCGATGCGGGCTGACTCTTCCCGGGCTGGGACATCCTGCATTCTGGCCCAGAACTGGAGGTTTTCCACAGCGGTCAGGCTCGGATAGAGTGCTATGTCCTGCGGAACCACACCCAGCCTGCGCTTTACCTCCATGGGTTCGCGCAGGACGCTCTTTCCGTCTAGGAGTATATCGCCGGTGAGCGGCCTAATAAGGCCCGATATCATCGATACGAGGGTGGTCTTTCCCGCCCCGTTCGGCCCCAAAAGTCCGAAGATCTCGCCTTTCTCGACCTCGAAGCTTACGTTGTCCACAGCCCTGCGCTTGCCGTAGTCCTTCGTTACGCCCCGTACTGATAAAAGCATGGTCGTTCCCCCCGAATGTGACTTGCTCCTGCAAACCGGTTTCATCATACACGAGGATTCCTCAGCACGGCAGTACGATGAAGCTCGGAAGGAGCTTCCGTGGCACTTCCGATGCAACTTGCCGTGGCCATCTCCCTCACGGTCCCCGCCTCGCGACCGGGAAGAAACCTTCGCGACACTTCAACTGCAACCAGTTGCCACAACACCTTCCAGGGTGTTTGCAAAGAAACTTATACGTGAAAAACATTAACCTGGCATCAACTCAGTGTTACCTGATGACTAATGTACGAGTGACAGGAAATCCGTTAAAGCTAGCGGCGAACTACCCACCGTTCCCGTAGTCCTTACCGGGTGCTAACAACGTGTCTCGAGCTAGCGGAATTATGAGGGACCTTGGTGCGCGTGGTGTCACCTGCTTTCGTGCAAAAACCGTCCGTGGGCCGGAATGGATTATCGAAGGGAGACTTGTTGCCCACTTATTCTCACAAGTTCAGTCAGCCAGAGACGAGAGGATGAACCGACGTGCTTAACATGCTCAGCGCAATCATAGAAAAGGGTTTTTTGAAAGGAATCCCGGTTGATTCCAGGGGCGAGTTCGACCCAGGCATCGCGGTAGACCTTTGCCGTGTGCTTCAGGGAGTATCTTTGATCAGGTGCGGGGCGCTTCTGGCAGGCGTTCAGGTGCTAGCGGAGGTGAAGGAATGGCACAATTCGTTCGTCCAGATCTGCTGCGAGTTCGTTCCCAGGGAAAGGCTCCTCAACGCCCTGGCCGAGGCCATGTTCGCCGCCTTCAAGCCCGAGCACCGCTTGGGTCTCCTCTTTGGAGCAGCGCTCGGTGCCGACTTCTCTAAGGTGTACAAGTTTTACGAAGAGGCCCCCCAGTTCATAACCAGAGTGGTGGGTCCGCACCACGGTGATCCCCTGGGGCTGAAACGCCTGAAGGCGGGACAACCTGCATTCCTCGTGAGGGAACCCGCCAACCCTTACGACCCCAACGCCATCTCGGTGAGGGACTTCATGGGAGCTGGCATCGGATACATCCGCGCGACCATCGCCGAACGGCTTGCCCCAATTATGGATAAGGGAGTACGCTTTTCAGCTGCCATTGAAGTGGTGCTCGACGACCGCTTTTCACCCAATGACCGGATTTATGTGGCCGTGCGCAGGGAGGCCGATCAAAAGATGTGGCAGCCCAATAGCGGCATATCAGCAGTATAAAGGGGTTGCAGGGGGATACGACCGCCAACGCGGGGCCGGTCACCGGGCCGGGCTCCCACGGCCCGCGGGTCCGGCCGGCCGGCGAACGCGTCAATCGCAGAACTGCATTACTCGCGTCAATCCCGCTTCCCGAGCGATCCTGAGCGCCTCCCGGTATTCTTCCCTCGTTATGCGGCGCCCCAGCACGGGATCGCCCACAGCTTTGTAGTACGGCCTGTACTGGTCCATGATGTTCACGTAGGTATCTTTACTGATTTCTTCCGCGATAAACTTCATTACGATCTCGGTACCCGCGAGATTACCCGGAAGAACCAAGTGCCTTACCAGCAGGCCTCGCACCGCGATACCCAGTTCATCCGTGACCAGGTCTCCCACCTGCCGGTGCATCTCTTTGACCGCGGCGAAGTTCACCTCGGGGTAGTTGGGTGCCAGGGAGTATTTTTCCGCAGCTTGGCGGGTGCCGTACTTCATATCGGGCATGTAGATGTCCACTATCCCGTCGAGCAATTTAAGGGCTTCAACGGTATCGTAGCCTCCGGTGTTGTATACAAGGGGAATTCTCAATCCCTGCCCAACTGCAATGACCAGGGCGGAAAGGATTTGCGGGACCACATGAGTCGGCGAGACGAGGTTGATGTTGTGACAACCCATTTCTTGGAGCTCCAGCATGATGGCGGCGAGTTCCTCGTCCCGAACTTCCCTTCCCTCGCCCAGGTGCGCTATCTCATAGTTCTGGCAGAAGATGCACTTGAGATTGCAGTAAGAAAAGAAAATCGTTCCCGATCCCCGCCGGCCCGTTATGGGAGGCTCTTCTCCAAAGTGAGGACCGTAACTTGATACCACGGCCCTCCTTCCCGTCCTGCATACGCCGACCCGGCGTCTTCTTTCGGTTCTATCAGGGACTTCGCCCCCTAGTTCAGCCGGAGACTCGCCTCGAAACACCCCTTCCCGACCTCTTCCGCTGTCTTCTCCGGGGTCTTCGGCCCGTTCGACGAGACACTTCCGCCCACAAAGCACACAAGGAGACGCCAGTTTCCAAGCTTTCTCAACCCTCTCCATAAGAACATCCCTGGAAAGGCCACTATAGGACGGGGGCATGCTCCTCACGGTAAACTCGTCGTCTCGCCGGTAGTGTTTGCCAGGCAATCTAGGTCACCTCGCCTGTCCGGTCAGTTTCATCCCACGCCTTCGTACCCCCGGTGAAGTCGGGCGGTGCAGTCCCGATCCCTCCCCTGCCGCTTTCGAGCTTCGCTAAGTTTCGCCAACGGTCGGGCCACGTCCTAGTACTGCAAAAACTTTCGCACCGTCATTGTTGCCCGTATTCAACGGCCTAAGACTCAAACCTCTCAAACCACCACACCGGCGCTCATGTCTTAGCATACTCCGGCAGTGCTGCTTCTTGTCGTGCACGAGCTCTTTCCGGAAAGCGAGGAGGAACTGGCCGGCGCGATCCAGAACTCCCTCCGGAGGTGATCTCGAAGCCCAGCACCGCGTACGGTGACCAGCTCCGGGCGGTCGCCGTGGCTCCGCTCTTTGACCGCTCGCCCGTGATTTAAGAGTAAAATTCAGGAGAAGGAGAGTGAGTTCCATGGACGTCTTCGAAGCTATCCGAACGAGGAGGTCCATAAGGGCATATAAAAACGAACCTGTACCCGAAGAATCACTGGCCAGGATTCTCGAGGCAGCAAGACTCGCCCCATCGGCGGGAAACCGCCAGGAGTATAAGTTCATCGTGGTCAAAGACGAAAAGCGCAGGCGCGAGCTGGCTCAGGCCTGCAATAACCAGTCCTTCGTGGGTGATGCCGGCGTCATCATCGTGGGCTGTGCCACAAATCCCCAGCGCCGCTACGCTTTCGTAGACGTAGCTATCGCCATGGACCATATGACCTTGGCAGCTACGGCGGAAGGACTCGGGACCTGCTGGATCGGCGCTTTCTCGGAAGCAAAAGTCAAAGAGATTCTAGGCATCCCCGATTCCGTCAGCGTGGTGTGCCTGCTCCCCATCGGGATCCCCGCTACCGAAGGTGTGATGCGAGGCCGTAAATCGAAGGAAGAGCTTTTCCCGAGCGAAACCTGGCCTGCGTAGATTGGGTGAACCCCGGGTAAATTCGAGACTGCTCGACTTGGGAAATCTCGACTCTTGAAATCCAGGAAGGATGAGGGGCGTTTGACCGGGTTTAGGCAGGATGGTTACCCGCTCATCGTTACAGCAGGCGTCGTTTATGAAGATGATGCCGTCTTGATCGCCAGGAGGACGGCAGGTGCCCTCGAGGGACTATGGGAGTTTCCCGGAGGAAAGCTCGAGCGCGGGGAAAGCCCCGAGGAGTGTTTGGCCAGGGAACTCCGGGAGGAACTCGGGCTAAACGTGGAGGTCGAGGACATCTTCCGAGTAGTCTATCACGTCTACCCCCACGGGCCGGTACTTCTCCTCGCCTATCGCTGCCGGCCTGTGGACACGAAACCGGGGGATGCCGGAGAACCTCCGAGGAGCACAAAAGGCGTGCTAGGAACACCGCACGGCCAAGCTCAAACCGTGCATGATCCCAGCCCGGGGGTAGTGAGAACAAGCCAGGCGGAAAACCCGCCATCCCGCTGGGTGAAAATCCCCGATCTACCTCGATACTGCTTCGCCCCGGCGGATAAGCCAATTGTAGAGAAACTTCTCCGAAGCGGCCTCCGGTAGCTCACGGACCAGCACGAGGCCTACGCTCCTTTCCGTCGACACATTCTTCCCGACACTTACCGCACCTACCGCCTTCCCCCGTACACCTTCCTCACCGCACCGTGCAGGGGGTCATCGAAGTGTCGTCGGTCTGGGTACCCTTCGGGGAATCCTCTTCGGGTCGCGTATGTCGGAATGATGTGGCCTTTTTTATCCTTATTCAGTCTTCTCCCGGCGTGCCCTTTCTGCTATCCTCGTTTTGATCCTCAACGCTGGTCCCCAAGGCCTCTTCCATGGGTGAGCGTCCTGGATGCCGCTGAGGGCGAGGGCCCAGCGCGCGGACCACCTTAGAACTTCAAAACGTAACCCTGGCAAACGAGCCATCAGGCTCAACGAGCGGGTATCCTGTTGCTGAGGAGGGCTGGGTCGTGGCCGAATTCGACATACCCGAAATTCAGGAGCTCATCAAAAACAGGGACTGGTCCCGCCTTCGAGACAAAATAGCTCGATGGCGAGTGCCGGACATAGCCGACCTTCTCACGGAGCTCGACAAGCAGTCCAGGGTACTGCTCTTCCGTCTGCTGCCCAGGGATATTGCGGCGGACGTGTTTTCCGAGTTCGATTCGACGGTTCAGAGGAACCTCCTCACGGAACTCACCGACGAGGAGACCCGCCATCTAATGGCCAGCCTCCGTCCCGACGACAGGACAGCGCTTCTAGAGGAACTGCCGGGTCGCGTCACGCAAAAGCTCCTCAACCTGCTCAGTCCCGAGGATCTTGAGGAAGCTCGGGAGCTTCTGGGGTATCCCGAGGAAAGCGTCGGACGGTTGATGACCCCGGATTACGTGGCCATTCGCCCAGATTGGACTGTCCAGACAGCCATGGAGCACATACGGAAGATGGGCCAGGACCGCGAGACCATTAACGTGGCATATGTCACCGACCGGGACTGGCATCTCTTAGGTGTTGTATCGTTGCGCGAGCTCGTCCTGGCAGAACCGAGCCAAGTTGTAGCTGAAATCATGACTACCCCCGTGGTGAGTTTGTCCGCTTTCGCCGACCGGGAAGAGGCCTCGAAAACGATGGAACGACATGGCCTGTTCGTGCTCCCCGTCGTAGACTCGGACGGCGTCCTCGTGGGAATCGTGACCGGCGACGACATCCTCGAGTTGGCCAGCGAAGAAGCGACCGAGGACTTTCACAAAGGAGCCGGCGTGAATCCTTTGAGGGTGAGCTTCAGCAACGCCGGGCTTTCGATTCTCTTTAAAAACCGGATAGGATGGCTCGTAAGCCTCATATTCGTCGACCTCGTGGCAGCTGGAATCATATCCAGGTTTGAGCACGCGATTTCGAAAGTTTTGGCGCTGGTCTCCTTCCTTCCGCTTTTGATCGGCTGCGGTGGCAATGCGGGCGCCCAATCCGCTACACTGGTCATTCGGGACCTGGCTACCGGAGACGCGGAGTACAGGGATTGGTTTGTCCTGGTTTTGAAGGAGCTGGGCATATCCTTTTTGCTCGGTTTGACCGTGGGACTTGCGGTGTTGGGACCCAGCATCCTCCAGGGTGGCAATTCCGTGGGTATAGTGGTCGCCCTGAGCGGAGTGGTCATCGTGACGATTTCGAGCCTCATAGGAATCACCGTGCCTGTGCTCCTGGGTAAGCTGGGTTTCGACCCTGCGGCGTCCAGCTCACCTCTCATCACATCGATAGCTGACATCCTGGGCGTTTACATATATTTCAAGTTGGCCAGCTGGTACCTGGGTATTTGAAGACCGCCGCAGGGTCCGTGCAAATATGTAGGTGCGCGCAAATAGGTGGCGCTTGCGGCGCCGCGGACATAGTCGGGACTGGAACATGCCGGGGGAAAAAATCGGAAAGACCACAGGATGAAACCCGGGCAAAAACGGGGGGTGAAGGTCGGTGAGACAGGTGGTCAAAAGGAAGATTCAACAAGACCCGCTGACCGAAATCAGAGAGTTGATCGCTAAAAGGGATTGGTCGAGTCTAAAGGAGCTATTAACCAAGCGACCTGTGGCCGACATCGCCGACCTCCTCTCCGATTTGGAGAAGCCCGAGCGGGTGCTCCTCTTCAGATGCCTTCCCCGGACCTTGGGCGCAGAGGTATTCGCCTATCTTGAAACCGCGGATCAGGACTCACTCCTCAAAGAGCTTACCGATGAGGAGACCCGCAGCCTCATGAAAAATCTCGCGCCCGACGACCGGACTGCCCTTCTTTCGGAGCTCCCGGCTGAAGTCACCCAGAAACTTTTGACCCTCCTGGATCCCGAGGAGCTGAAAGAGGCCAGAGAACTCTTGGGCTACCCGGAGGAAAGCGTCGGGCGCCTCATGACGCCGGACTACGTCTCACTGCGCCCTGACTGGACGGTAAGCCAGGCCATGGAAGAAATCAGGCGCACGGCGCAAAGTCGCGAAACCATCAATGTGCTGTACGTCACCGACGCCGCCTCCCGCCTGGTTGGGGTAGTGTCCTTGAGGCAAATCGTGCTGAGCCCGCCCGGGGAGAAAGTCCGCGGGATAATGCGGTCGCCCGCCATAAGCATCAGCGCCTTCGAGGACCGGGAGAAGGCGGCGAAACTTATGGAGCGATACGACCTCCTGGCGCTGCCGGTCGTTGACTCCCAGGGCGTTCTGGTGGGAATAGTTACCGCCGACGACGTTCTGGAAGTGGCACGGGAAGAAACCACCGAGGACTTCCACAAGGGAGCGGGCGTATCCCCGTTGAAGGTCTCGCTGAAAGAGGCCACGGTCCGGCTTCTCTACAAGAACCGAGTCACCTGGCTTCTGGGGTTGGTCCTGGTTTACTTGTTTTCCGGCAACATAATATCCCTGTTCGAAGGCACCATAGCAAAGATGGTCCCTCTCGTGTTCGTCCTTCCTCTCCTCATCGACAGCGCAGGAAACGCAGGGTCCCAGTCGGCAACTCTGATGGTGAGAGCTCTTGCCACCGGCGACGTGAAAGCCAAAGATTGGGCCCGCGTTGTGCTGCGAAGTCGCTCTCCCAGGGCGTACCATGGGTGCGATCTGGGCTGTCGCCGCTTTCCGGGTAAGCGCCAGGCTGTGCAGGTCGGCGTGCTGGTTGCTGGCCTCGTGCGTGTCTAGCGATCCACGTTAATCACCTCAGCCAAACAGGCTGGGACCCTTCGCAGTGCGGCCAAGCTCGCCCCTGGTAACCTCCATTGCGGATCCTCCCGGGGTCGTAGTCTACTTTTCCGTCGCCAAGTGGTGGCTCGCTCCGGCATCTGATCGGCCCATCCTCGACACGCGGACACTTACCCCGGCCCACGAGGAAGCCGGATTTTACTTCCACCGCTGGTAGCAGTTCATAGCCTTCGTCCAAAAAACCAGTAGGCGCAGGCGAAGGTCGCAACATAACCGGCGTGGCCAGCGCCATCCGCATCAAAGCGTCGTTTCGGAAGACGAGTTGAGCGGGGTAAAAGCTGGCGAGCGCCAGCAGTATGACCCATGGCGTGATGTCGGCCTGACACCCTTGCCGTAGATGACTCCGGCCGGGTATCTCGTGAACTCGTCCACCGCCCACGCGAGACTGTTTCCGCTTCATATCGTGTTGAGAAGAATGCGC
>JADBKE010000013.1 GCA_014896535.1 Candidatus Fermentithermobacillaceae bacterium | reverse complement strand
AACACGTTTTAGCCCGCACGCAATCTCCTACGTCTCAACACGAGGGAAAAGACCATGCCCGTGACAAATCCTCCGACATGAGCCCACCAGGCAACCCCGCCCTGAGCAGTTACACCGAGGGACGCCGCCCCCGACAAAAGATTCGTTACGAACCACAGGAACAGAAAGATGATGGCAGGCACCTCAACCACCGGGATGAAAACCCCAAGAGGTATAGCGGCCAGCACCCGCGAACGGGGGAAATTGAGAAAATACGCGCCGAGCACCCCTGCCACCGCCCCGCTCGCCCCTACGGTCGGGACCCTGGAAAGCGGCGCGGAAATCACATGGACAACCCCGGCCGCAACTCCGGCCGTGAGGTAAAACAGCAGGTACCTGCCATGTCCCAAAAGGTCCTCGACGTTGTCTCCGAAAATGAACAAGTACAGCATATTGCCGAGGATGTGTACCCAACCCACATGTATGAACATAGATGTGATCAACGACACGGGGCCAGAAGTGTGAGCGAGAACTGCCGGGGGAAATGCACTCGGGTTGGTTATCACCCTGGGTATGACTCCCCACTTCGTTATGAACCGATTGAGTTCCACTTCGGTCAAGGACAATTCGTATGCGAAAACCATGAGGTTGAGGATGATGAGGATCCAATTGACGAACGGTCTGGACCTGGACCTTTGTGTGTCTCTTATCGGGATCACAGCCCGATTCCCCTTTCCGAGCTTTTGATTACGGATTTTACTCCGCGTCAGGAGACGCCTCCTGGTATTGCCGGAAGGACTTTCGCCCTCATCTTAAGAAGATCGTTGGCCAAACCGAAGAAAAGGATGATCACGCATGCTCGAGAAAATCATCGACGAAATTAAGGTAGAGCTTTCCGGTACCGTCGCCAAGCGGCATGTGGAGCAGATATCGAGCTTCCACAGGATTCAAGCTAGCCCCGGGTTCAGGAAAGCTGCCGATTACGTGAGAAGCTTCCTGGCCGGCGCTGGCCTCGAAGCCCGGGTCTTGCAGTACCCCGCGAAAAAGGGCCAGAGTTTCTGGTCCGAGCGGAGTTTCATGGAGTGGGACGTGGAAGAAGCTCTCCTCGTGCTCTATCCCCACGAAGGGAAGCCGGAGATACTGTGTTCGTTCAGGGAAAACCCGGTTTCTCTCATTCAGAGGTCCGGCGCTACGTCCCCTGAGGGTGTGAGATGCCAGCTGGTTTACGTGGAGAAAGGAGACGACCCGTCCTCCTACGAGGGCATCGACGTCAAGGGCAAAGTGGTGTTTTCCTCGGGCGACGCCAACAAAATCCGGCAACTGGCCGTGGAGGAACGGGGCGCGCTGGGCATCGTCCTGGACAACATGAACGAGTTTCCTCCGGTGAGGCACAGAATGGACATCCCCGATGCCGTTCAATACGTCTCATTCTGGCCCGAAGAGGTGACGGACCCCTCAAGCTTCGGATTTGGCTTCGTGATATGCCCCAAGAAGGGAGAGGATTTGAGGAAGCTCTTGAAGTCCGCAAAAGCTCCCGTGGAAGTTTTCGCCAGAGTCCGAACCAGGTTTTACGAGGGCACCATCGAAGTCGTGGAGGCTTTCATCCCGGGAAACACCGAGGACGAGATCGTTGCCATGGCCCATCTTTGCCATCCTTCTCCCGGCGCCAATGACAACGCCTCGGGCGCGGGAGCTCTTATCGAAGTAGCTGCCGTTTTACAGCGCCTCATCTCGACGGGAAAGCTTCCGAGACCCCTCCGGGGAATACGCTTTTTGTGGGTCCCTGAGATGACGGGGACTTACGCCTACCTTGCCGCAAACGAGGACAAAATCCCCCGGGCAAAAGCTGCCATCAACCTCGACATGGTGGGAGAAAACCAAGAACTGTGCGGCTCGGTTTTGACCGTCGAAAGACCCCCCAGGGCCACAGCCACCTTCGCCGGAGACGTCGCCTGGTCCGTCCTGAAGCGGTTGACTTTCGAAGCTCAAAACCTCGCCGGCACCGCTTCGTATCCCCTTTTCCGGTGGGCCGTGTCGCCTTTTTCGGGCGGAAGCGATCATTACATCTGGTCGGACCCTTCGGTAGGCGTGGGATGCCCCATGCTCATCCAGTGGCCGGACAAGTTTTACCACACAAGTGAGGATACGCCCGATAAAGTCGACCCGCACATGCTCCACGTGGTCGGGGTAGCAGCCGCTGCTTACCTTTACTTCCTGGCCTCCGCGGGACCGGTCCAGTGCTCGTTTATAGCCCGGGAAATGGCCGCCCACTACCACCACGAGGCCAACGAACTCGTCGAGGAGATCGTCCGCGCCGTCACCGCCAATACCTCTTCGGTGGGGGAAGATAAGAGGGTATCTCCGGAAAGAGCTTCCCGCCTCCTCGCCTTGAGACTCGCTTTCATCCAGGAGCGCAAGATCCTCGATGTCGAAAGCCTTCGGGAGCTCGGCACATCGCATGTTCTCGAACGCCATATTCGCGAAGCGGAAGAAGAAATCCGTCGTACCACCGAATCCGTATGGAAAAGAGGCCTATCCACCCTCGCGCTTCTCGAAGAGGAAAGCCCGCAAAACCTGGTCGACCAAACCGGAGCCGGGGAAAAGGCTTTGCCCAACCTGGAAGACCTCCTGGACACCCCCGTTTCCGGAGAACTTCCCGAGCTTGTGTCCGAAGCTCGATCCATCATTCCCGAGCGCGTATTCCGGGGGCCCGTGTCCATCCGGGGTTCATCGGGTATTCCCCGGGAGCATCTTGAAGCTTGGGAATCCTTCAACAGGAAATGGGAGAAGCGAAGAAGGCTCCTTCCGTACATCGGCTACTGGAGCGACGGCAAGAGGAATGCTCTTCAGGTATCCGCGCTCATCGAGGCGGAAACAGGCTTGCGCGAGACCGAGCTCGTCGTGGAATACCTAAAACTCATGGAGAAACTGGGGTATTTCCGGATACGCCGTTCGACCTGACCGCATGGGCGGAACGGGATCTTCGGGCCGCCGAACCTGAACGATAAGCCTCAATCGGCGGCCCAATGCCATCCCACAAAAGGCACCCGCTCCTTCCCTGCGGAAACGTCCCGACCACGACGCCGCAATATATGTTCTGTCCAACACCGGTTCAGTACAGGTGCAAGAGAGAATCCACAGGAGCGTAGTCGTCGGTGAGGATGGGCACGTCGTCGAGGAAGATATCCTTCTCATACAAGCTTGAGGCCATCTCCACGAAATTGCGGAATTTCACGACGTTCCCGGTCAGAGCGCGAGCTTGTGCCAGGATGTCCTCTTTTCTGAGCTTCGCCCCACCAATTCGGGCGGACCCCTCCGAGCTAGCGGGAGAACCGCCCGGCGCAACGCCTATTACGATGATGTTCCTGAGAGTGTCCTCCTCTCCCTCCCGCCAGTTCACGGGGAAGACGTAGAGTTCGGGGAAAACCGTCTTAAACGTCTTCAGCATGGACCGGAACAACTTGGAACGAGGACCCTCGAGAGCACCGATCATGTTGTACGCTACCACGCCACCGGGATTGAGTTTGTCCCTGACGATCTCATAAAACTCCCGAGTCGTGAGATGGAAAGGGACCGCGTCGGCGAAATAGGCGTCCAGCAGGATGACGTCGTATTTGGAGGGGGTATCCCGGAGGAACATCCTCCCATCCTTCACCTCGACCTGAAGACGCTCGTCTTTTGGAAGGTCGAAGTACCGGTAGCACACCTTGACCACTTCGGGGTCGAGCTCAGCCACCTGTACCCTGAGACCAGGATAATCCCGCCAAAACCTCTTAGGCGCAAGCCCCGCACCTAAGCCGACGGCAAGCATATTCCGGGGATGGGAGTTAAAGATCAGCGCTAAATGAAAGTAGTCGGCATAAGGAAATGCCGATTCGAAGGGATCGTCTTTTTTCATCCCGCCCTGTATGGACTTGTCGAATTTGAGCAGTCTCGAGTCACGGGTGTCGACCACGTAGATGTGATGGTATAAAGACCTCGCCTCGTAAACCACGTCACCTCCCGAGCTCGGGACGAGGTTCCCTAACAGGGACACCTGGAGTACCGCCGTCAGCACAGCGATGGCGAGGAAGCTGCGCCTGGACGGGGCCCGAACCAGCGGAGGGACAATGGTGATGCAGGCCAAAGTGAGGAGGATCAGCGAGAGACCAACTATTATGCAGTTTGTACCCTGCCAGGAAATCCAGAAAAACGAAGTGAAGAACGTGCCAGCTATGCTTCCCGCATTCGAAACGGCGTACATGAGCCCGGCCGCTCTGCCAGCCCGTTCCACCGACGACACACAAAGTCTCACCGCCCACGGGGAGACCATACCCATTAGAAAAGCGGGGGCGAAAAACAGCGTGCCGCAGGCCGCGAGAGAAGGCCACCTTGCGGACGCCCCGTAGTTTGCGAGTGCCGGCAATAGCCCCCGGGACAACGGCGGTATCACCGACGTGAAAAACGACGCCCCTAGCAACACCCATCCCAATGCTTCGAGACTGGGCCATCTATCCGAAAGGTATCCTCCGAGATAATAACCGGCCGTCAAAGCGGCGAGGACCGTACCGATGAGGCTGCCCCAAACCAGGATCGAACTTCCGAAGTACGGTGCCAAAATGCGCGAGCCGACCATCTCGAGACTCATGAGAGAAGCTCCGGAAAGAAAAGCGACCAGGTACAGCAATATGTCTCCCCCTCCGTTCATACTCATTTCCTCCCCCTGTTGCGAAATCCTTCGTCTTGATATTTGGATACTTGCTGCGACTCGGAGAGCGTTCGAGTAGTCGCGAGAGCTGGCGAGTGCGAACGATAGCCAACCGGGAGTGTGGTCACTTTCGCGGTCTTTTCATACACAGCTGCATATATTTCGCCTACCGAGACTTGTGTATCTAGAAAGATATCTGATAGATTGATTCTGAGTGCCCGCTCTTACATAGGAGCGAGCCCCACAGACCGGACATCGTCTCATAAACAGAAAGGAGATACCCAATGAGCGTTACCATTCCCGAGAATCTGGATAAGGACCTCATCGATCAGAGCGTCACTATGAAGGTCAGGGTGGCACTTCGGGAGAACGAGAAGACCCGCGATATATGTCGGTCACTCAAGGTCGGCACCTATAAGAGGTGCGTGTACATTCAAGGGCAGGTGGACTCGCCCGAACTCAAGGATGCCATCACCGATGTGGCAATAAGGGCGGACGGAGTAAACAAGGTAGTCAACCTTGTGGAAGTAAAAGGATAGAGAAAGCGTAGAGAAAGCGCAGAAGCTGTAAAAATCAAAGGTCCTTAACGTTTAACTCAGGGGGCCGGTCTCAAAGTTACGAACCGGCCCATAACTTTGTTCTCACTTGTCCCCGTACTGTTCCACATAAGCTCTGACCAGTTCTTCGAGGATCTCATCGCGTTCGATTTGTCGTACCAAGCTCCGAGCGTTACGATGGCTCGTAATGTAAGTGGGGTCTCCCGAGATGAGGTAGCCAGCGATCTGACTCACGGGATTATGCCCTTTTTCCTTCAGCGCCCGGTAAACTTCCAGGATGATCTCCCTCGCCGTGTTTTGCTTCTCCGTCTTGACCTTAAAAAACCTGGTCTCCTCGTACTCACCCATCTTCTTCATTCCCCCCGAAGATCCTTTACTGATTCGCCGGCGCAGGGAGACATACCTTCCATGACCCTCACCCGTCTTTGCCGTTCCCTGAGGCAGTTTGGGCCAGCTCCCTGGCCTTTTTCACACACTGGGCGATAGCTTCATCCAAGCGGTCCACGGATTTTCCTCCGGCCTGCGCTAGGTCGGCACGCCCTCCCCCACTTCCGCCGAGCACCGCTGCTCCTGCTCTTACGATGCTCCTCGCATCCAATCCTGCCAGGGAATCATCCTTTCTCACCATGACTACCAGATGCGCCTTGTCCGAACTCCTGCTCCCGAGGATGACCACGGAAACGCCTCTCTCCCTGAGGTCATCCCCGATGGCCCTCATTTCGTCAGGTGCCATATTATCAAGACGATACGCTGCTATCTTCCTGTTCCCGGCGCCGGGCACTTCCTCTAAATTCCGAAGGATTTCGGCGACGATCTCCGAACCACGGGTCCTGGGTTTCTTAGCTTCCTCGCGCAGACGTGCCATCTCGGCCATCAGTGAATCGATTTTCGAAAGGATTTCGGTCCTGGGAACCCCGAGCCGTTCAGCCAATCCTTTGAGGATGTCTTCGATTTCCAGGGCGTAATCCTCATACGCTTTCCCCGCGACCGCCTCGATTCGCCTAAGACCAGCTCCCACCGCGCCCTCCGACAGGATTTTGAAAAACCCGATCTCGCCGGTCCGCTTTAGGTGGGTTCCCCCGCACAGCTCACAAGAAACCCCAGGTACTTCCACCACTCTCACCACTTCGCCGTACTTCTCACCGAACAGCGCGATCGCCCCTTTTGCCCTGGCCTCCTCGAGTTTCATTTCCGCAGTTCCCACAGGTAGGTCGGATCTCACCCAGCTGTTGACGGTCTTTTCGATTTCCCGGCGTTCCTCCGGGGTAAGGGCACGGCCGTGAGCGAAGTCGAACCTGAGCTTGGACGGCAGGACCAAGGAGCCGCTTTGAAGGGCGCCCGGCCCGAGGACCTTCCTCAAAGCGGCGTGCAAAAGGTGCGTAGCGGTGTGATGGGTCTCAAGTCCCTTGCGCCTCTCTTCGTCAACGCGAGCTTTCAACGTCTGACCTTCCACCAACGTCTCACCGGAAGCTTTTACGGTGTGAAGGTATACGCCGAGAGGGGATTTCCTCACGTCGGTCACCACTCCGGCAAGCCTCGGCTCCTCTCCCGGTGAGGCCGGAAGGCTCAGCACCCCCTGGTCAGCTACCTGGCCGCCGGCAGTTGCGTAAAAGGGAGATACATCGAAAACGAGCACACCTTCTTGATCCGCCTCAAGCTTTCGAACCCTTTCGCCATCCTTGAGCACGGCCAGAATCTTGACGTCCGCTTCGAGCTGGGAATAACCGCAAAACCGCGTCGGGGGGACGTCCTTCAAGAGCTCCGCAAGTCGCTCCATTTCCTCGATTTCAGCTTTCCTCGAAGCTCTCGCCCTCTCCCTTTGCCTCTCGAGGGCATCTTCAAAACCCTTTTCGTCCACGGTCATCCCAGCTTCCCTGGCCATATCCCGGGTGAGGTCGATGGGAAATCCGAACGTGTCGTACAGGACGAAAGCTTTTTCACCGCTCAGGACCTTCTCGCCCCTGGCTTTAGCTTCCTCGATGAATTCCCTGGCCCGAGCGCTTCCAGCTTCGAGGGTTTCCATGAAGCGAATCTCTTCGGTTTCCAGGATCTCGCCGATTTCATTGCCACGGGCGAGGATTTCCGGGTAGGCGTCTTGCATCATCCCGCCCACCACTGAGACCAGTTCCGCGGTGAAGGGCCGGCTTATCCCCAGCGCGCGACCGAACCTCACCGCCCTCCGCAGAATTCTCCTCATCACGTAGCCTCTTCCCTCGTTGGACGGAACAACCCCGTCAGAAGCCAGGAAACTGCAAGCTCTGATGTGGTCAGCTATGACCCGGTATGGAAAAACCGGCGCGTCTTCCCCAGCTTTCTTCCCCGAAATCTCTTCGACTTTACGGATGATGGGAACGAACAGATCGGTGTCGAAATTGGAGTCGACGCCCTGCATCACCGAGGCGATCCTTTCCAGCCCCATACCCGTGTCGATGCTGGGCTTTGGAAGGGGAGTCAGGTTGCCCTGGGCGTCCCTGGAATACTGCATGAAAACGAGATTCCATAGCTCGAGCCACCTGTCGCAGTCACACGAACCGATTCCGCACGAAGGACCACACGCGAGCTCCTCGCCCCTGTCCAAAATGAGTTCGGAACACGGACCGCAGGGACCGGTATCCCCCATCGCCCAGAAGTTGTCCTTCTCTCCCATTTTGACGATGCGGGACGAAGGAAGCCCTGCAACCTTGCGCCACAGTCTCTCTGCCTCGTCATCCTCGCGAAATATCGTGACCCACAGCCGCTCCGGGGGAAGCTTCAAGACCCCCGTGAGGAATTCCCACGCGTACCTCATCGCTTCTTCCTTGAAGTAGTCACCGAAGGAGAAATTCCCCAGCATTTCGAAGAAGGTATGGTGCCTCCTGGTAAATCCCACGTTATCGAGGTCGTTATGCTTGCCCCCCGCGCGAACGCACTTCTGCGCTGTGACAGCTCTCGTATACGAGCGCTTTTCGAGTCCCAGGAATACGTCTTTAAACTGGACCATACCTGCGTTGGTGAAGAGAAGAGTCGGGTCCCCCGCCGGAACCAGCGAAGAACTGGGGACGACGGTGTGGCCCCGCTCCTCGAAAAACCGCAGGAACGACGCACGTATTTCCGAAGAGCTGGTGGGAACGGATCCTCTAGTATCGAACGACTTCATCGGTGAACTACCCTCTTTCCTCTTTCAGATACAGGGTGTGAATCTTCCGGTTTTTTCAATATTCCGCCGCCGGGCGAGAAGCCCCAACGGAGAACCTCTCAAACTCGCTGGCGACGAGCTCGCTTACGACTTTGTCGAGTTCGCCAAGACCGACCCTTTTCGGGGCCTCATCCCTGCGGAGCTTCACCTCAACTTGCTCGTCCGCGAGGGTTCGATCGGATATGAGGACCCTGATGGGCATGCCGAGGAGGTCGGCGTCTTTCAACTTAACCCCCGCCGATTCATCCCTGTCGTCGTACAAAACTTCCTTTCCTTCGCGAATCCATCTCGCGTAAACGGCCTCCGCTGTCTCACGAACCCGGGGACTTGCCCCGAGAGTCACCAAGTGTATTTGATAAGGCGCCACAGTAATGGGCCACATTATTCCCGAAGAATCCCTGTTTGCTTCGACGATGCAAGCGAGAAGCCTTCCCACGCCCATTCCGTAGCAACCCATGACCATCGGCTTGTCCCTTCCGTCTTCGTCCCGGAAGGTAGCTCCCATCGAAGACGAGTACTTGACACCGAGTTTGAACGTATTGCCGACCTCGATACCCCTTTCCCATTTAAGAGGCTTTCCGCAGCGAGGGCACGGGTCACCTTCTCTCGCGACGATCACGTCCCCGCGGTAATCGACGGGAAAATCTCTACCCGGGCGTACGCCGGTCAAATGGTATCCTTCTTCGTTGGCACCAGCGACGTACTCCTCGTCTTCCCTGAGACTCAGGTCGGCCACTACTTTGAAACCTTTGAGCCCCACCGGGGACATATATCCCGGAACGAGACCAGCTTCCTTCATTTCTTCCGGCGTTGCGGGCTCAACTTCTCCGACTCGCAGGAGGTTTGCCAGCTTCCTTTCGTTGACCTCGAGATCACCCCTTAGGACGACCAGCACGAGTTCGCGTTTCTTGGAGCCGGCCTTTTCCTTTGCCGCCCCCGCATGCCCCTCCGTCCTCGCGTGGACGGCGTAAACCATAGTCTTTATGCTCCGTTTGGGCGAAACCCCGAGGTAACCGCAAACGAGGTCGATGGTGTTTTTCCCTGGGGTAGCGACTTTTTCAAGTTTCCCCTCCCTGACGCCGGTCGCGCCGGAGATCGCCTCACGCCCGCCCGGGTGGTCCGCGTTTTCAGCCCGAAGCTGCAACCCCTCTAATCCATCCCTGGCCACCGTCGCCACTTCCCTGTTAGCTGCGTAACCACATTCCGGGCACAGGACGAGGGTATCTTCGCCCAGTGGGGTCACGTACATGAACTCGTGGGCCTGGCTTCCTCCCATCATGCCCACGTCCGACAGAACCTGAACCACCGGCACGCCGCAGCGCCGGCAGATATTCCGGTAAGCAGCACAAACCTCTTCGTAGTATCTATCGAGGTCCGATGCATCCCTGTGGAAGCTGTATGCGTCTTTCATCACGAACTCCCTGACCCTCACCAGCCCTCCCCGGGGACGCGGCTCATCTCTGAACTTGGTCTGTATCTGGTAAACCATGAAGGGAAGATCCCTGTAGGAACCGGCGAAGCGTCTGGCGAGGTCCGTAACGGTTTCTTCATGAGTCATGGCGAGGACCATGTCTCTGCCGGTCCGGTCGCGAAACCTCACCATCTCGGGGCCGATATCGAAGTATCGTCCCGACTCCTTCCAAAGGTCAGCTGGATGAACCACGGGCATGTTTATCTCCTGGCCCCCGATGGCGTCCATCTCTTCCCTCATGATGTTTTCGATCTTGCGGACAACCCGCCAAGCTAGAGGCATGTAATTGTAAATCCCGGCAGCCAGTCTCGCTATCATGCCGGCCCGGAGCAAAAGCTCGTGGGACGGCATCTCGGCCTCGGCCGGTTTTGACCTGAGAGTCTTTCCGAACATCCTCGAAAACCTCATATCTTCACCCTCTCGCAGAAGCTCGTAGATGAAACGCACAGCCAGCGAAGCCCGGTCCTTGACAGGTCATTTCTAAGGAGTAAACCGAGTTATACCTGGGCTATGCTGCCATTATATCCATGCCAGCGGTCGGAATCAAGGAACGAAAAGCCTTGAGCCCGTTGTATGCAGGGCGTATTATGATCTCACATCGAAGATCGGCACGCGCTTGGAGAAGACGCGCACGGAATGAGCGACGGAGGCAATTCGGTGCGCGCCATAGGGAAACCGCATCGTTACAGTGAGGCGTCCAAAGGCAGACTGAAGGGGTTTTGTTAAATGACCGGAACGCTCTTAAACATGCTCACGGTAGGCATCGGCGGGACTCTCGGCCTTCTGGCCGGCAGAAGACTCTCCGCGAAATTTCAGACAGCTGTCATGAACGTCCTTGGCCTTTTCACTGCCGTTTTGGGCGTTGGAATGGCCTTGAAAACGTCCAACCCCCTGGTCTTGCTGGCAAGCCTTCTTGCGGGCACGGCGTTGGGAGAATGGATCGACCTCGATAGAAGACTTGAGCAGTTGGGCGTATTTCTTCAGCGCAGGTTCGGCGCGGTTAACTTCAAACCGTCTCCTGAGGAAAAGTCGACCCCCGAGAGGGGATCGAGCCTGAGCCTACGAGTCGTCCCGAACCAAGAACCAGTCCCGGCCGAAGAAACGGCCCCCGAGGAACAACCCGTCCCGAACCCAGGACCAGGTCTTGACGCGCCGCCGGCGCAAATGAGCTCGCGCTTCGTAGCCGGTTTCGTCGGGGCATCCCTTTTGTTTTGCGTGGGACCCATGTCCATAATGGGCGCGATTCAAGACGGCCTCACCGGCGACTACAGCACCCTGGCGATAAAGGCCGTAATGGACGGATTCGCCGCCATCGTTTTAGCTTCTTCCCTGGGTGTGGGGGTGCTCTTTTCCGTGTTTACTATCCTGGTCTACCAGGGCTCTATAACCATGGCGGCCGGGCTTGTCCAGGGAATTCTCACTCCAGCCATGGTATCGGAACTCACCGCAGCTGGGGGAATCCTCATTTTCGCCATAGGGCTGGGGCTTCTCGAAATAAAGCGGGTTAAGGTTGCCAACATGCTGCCTGCGATTTTCTTCGCGCCCTTCGTTTACCGTCTCTTTGGACTTTTTAAGTAGGCACATTAAGTAGGCACAGACACACGGGACGACCGGTATGAAACTCAGGCCGGGACCGGACTCACGCCGCATCCGGCACGAGCTACCGTCGCCACATCTCAAGCCTCTTTCGCCTCATCGTGAGAAAACGGGTGAGATTATCCATGCTGGCATTGACGATTTGTTCCCTGCGTACCCCGGCATCCAGAGCTAGTTTCAAAGCGCGGGATACCTCCCCTACGTTCCACGGGGAATGTGCGTCGCTCGCCACGCTCACGAGCGTCCCGTGCTGAGCGCACAGTTTGGCAACTACCACGCAACGTTCCACGCTGCCCGGTCTTGCGAAGAAGCTGTTTTCGTTGATCTCGATAGCTTTGTTGTACCTGGTAGCTTCCAGAACGCATGCCTCAAAGTCCACCGGGTACTCCGGGTTCCCGGGGTGAGCGATTATGTCTACGAGGGGATTTCGAATCGCCGCGGTCATCGCCTGGGTGTTCCAATCGAGCCCTCGGCCTTCGATGCCACAGGCGGGGTGCAGACCGGCGATGACTATATCCAGGTCCCGCGCTATTTCGGCCGGCAGGTCTATCGAGCCGTCCGAGCCCGCGATGTTCGCCTCAACGCCTTTGAGGATCATCACGCCCATGTAGCTCTGGGGCAGAATGTGCAGGTTCCTAAAGTAGTAAGGACGCGGACCGTCCGCCATTCCGGGTCCGTGATCGGTGATAGCTAGGGCATGAAGGCCCTTTTCGTGGGCCGCCCGCACGTTTTCCATTACCGTCCCAAAAGCATGACCGCTGCCTACGGTATGCGTATGAAGATCAGCTTCGACCATAACCTCCATAGCTTCCATGACTTCAGTCCTTCCACCGGAGAAATCATGCAATTACAACCTACGAGACTACTTAAAGCTCGTTATCGCGACGACCCACCGGGCACTCGGGACCGCCTCCCCCTTCAGTGTCCGCCCTGGGTAGCTTCCCTCAAGACGGCGTGCCATAGAACCGACAGCCAGTCCCCCGCCGCGGGAGAGTCTCCGGCGAGCTCCGAGGCGACCCTGTCCAGAAGATTCTTTACATCCTCTGGCAGGTCCGTAATCGCCCCCAAAAGCTCTTGAGCTAGCCTCACCTCGCGCAAAGCTACCCCCCGGTTCCCCATCGTGTATTCGACCCTTGCCACGGTGAGGGAGTCCAGCGCAGAGAGGAGTTTCGCCGTTCTCGGATCCACCCTCACCTCAACCGGCCCCGTTGCCTGCCCGGGGGTACCCTCCGCCGTGGCGGGACGAGCGAGGGACTCCTCCACTCTCTTTTTGAGAGTTTCCATATCCTGTTCGATTTGAGCTAGGCGAGACTTCAAAGCTTCCTGCTCGGAAGCATCCTTTGCCTGATAGGATGATACAAGCGGTTTCAGCACAGGCGCCATGAATTCCGCGGTTTTTTCCGGATAGTATGTGGCCACAAGCCACAGCGCCACACCGGATACAACCGGGACCAAAGCTACAAAAAGAACCGCGCCGACAAAAGCTTTCACGTAATGCCAAACCTTCGATGACGCAGGCGTTTGGCTCACCGGCATCCCCTCCTGCCAATCCCTATGCGGGTTGTTCCGAGCAGTCCCCTCCGGTCCTGCGCGGTAGTTACCTGAATTCTCCGGACCGGCGGTCAGCTCCTCGGGCGAAGCATGTGGGGAGAGTTCTCAGAGAAGACGCCCGATACCTCCCGCATCCCGCACATCCTCATGAGGCGAAAACTATGAACCCCGTTGGGAGCCGGTGGTCGTGCCGGAGATTTAAACTCGAACCGCCGATCGGAAACCCGGCCTGGGACCGCTCTAGCTCCGGGCTGGCCCACTACGCCCGACGTCAAAGCTTGGACACGAAGTTCAGAAGATAGGCCCGGATCTCTTTCGCGTCCGTCATCTTCATGACAGCTTCTTTGACCTCTCGAGCTCGTTTCAAGTCGAGTTTTCTGACGATCTCCTTGCACCTGGGAACCGAGCCCGGAGCCATGCTGAGCTCATCGATACCCATCCCGACGAGAAGCGGAACGGCCTCGGGTATGCCTGCCATCTCTCCGCACATCCCCACCCATATTCCCGCTTCGTGCCCGCTCTTTATCGTCCTTTCGATGAGTCTCAAGACCGCTGGATGAAATGGGTCGCTGAGGGAGCCGAGTTCGGGGTTTCCTCTGTCGGCGGCCATGGTGTACTGCACCAGGTCATTCGTGCCGATGCTGAAGAAGTCGCACTCCCTAGCGAGGACGTCGGCGCACAACGCCGCAGCGGGTATCTCCACCATTATGCCAACCTCGAAACCGGTGATCTCATGTCCTTCCCGCTCAAGGTCTCGTCTGACCTCACCCAGGATGCGCTTGGCCTCGCGAAGCTCGTCCACCGTCGCGATCATCGGGAACATTATCTTCAGATTTCCGTACCGGGAAGCTCGGAGCAGAGCTCTCAGTTGAGTCTTGAACAGTTCCTTTTCCTTGAGGCACAGACGTATCGCGCGCACCCCGAGGAAGGGGTTGTCTTCCGCGGGCAGGTTGAGGTAGGGGATTTCCTTGTCTCCTCCGATGTCGAGGGTTCTGATGACAACGGGACGGGGGCTCAATCGCTCCAGGACCTCGCGGTACGCGGCAAACTGCTCCTCTTCGCCGGGCATTGCGTCTCTGTCGATGAACAGAAATTCGGTGCGGAACAGTCCGACACCCTCGGCACCAGCTCTCAGGACCAGGGGAACGTCTTTGGGCGACCCGATGTTCGCGGAAGTCTCGACGCGCCGCCCATCCACGGTAACGGACGGCAAATCCCGGAGTTTCTCCAGCCGCTGCCTCTCTTTCTCGTAAGCTTCCGCTCTCTTGCGTACCTCGGATACCAAGGATTCGTCCGGCCTTACGAGAACTTCACCGCTTTCCCCGTCAACAGCAACGAGGTCACCCGCGCAGATGCTGGACGTAGCCTGGATGGTACCGACTACGGCGGGAATCCCCAAAGACCTCGCCAAAATCGCGGTGTGACCCGTTTTCCCGCCGTGGTCGAGAACGATTCCCTTCACCTTCGACGGGTCCAGCGACGCAGTATCAGAAGGCGCCAGGTCCGGCGCGACCAGCACGGACCCATCCTCGAGGGAGTCCAAAGAGGTCTCGGGAATTCCCTTCAAGCACCTGACGAGCCGTTTTCCGATGTCCCTGAGGTCGTTGGCCCGTTGCTTGAAGTACTCGTCGGGGATCTGCTCCATAGTCTCGGCCATTTCCAGGCAGGCGAGGTAGCATGACTGTTCGGCGGGCAGAAAGCGTTCCGTAATATTCTTGGTTATGCTTTCCAAGAGCGACGGGTCGTTTACCATCATTTCCTGGGCGAAGAATATCTCCGCCGCTTCTTTACCGGCTTTTTTCGAAACCTGGCTCCCAATGTCTTTGAGTTCATCGGAAGCTTTCGCTACAGCTTCCCTGACCCGCCGGAGTTCCTCCTCCACTTGCTCCGGACCGATTTTCTTTTGCGTCTCGGGACAAATCTCCGCCGTATTGTTAGGAACGTACAAGACGGCATTTCCCAGAGCTATTCCGGGCGCAGCGGGTATGCCCTTTATCATCAACGCCATATCTATGCGCCCTCCAAGCCGTTTTCCACGAGGCTCACGAGCTTTTGCAGGGCTGTATGTTCGTTTTCCCCTTCGGTGATAATAGATATCTCCTGACCGCACTTCACGCCCAAAGCCAGCACCTGCAGAATGCTCTTGGCATCCGCCCGCTTGCCGTCGGACTCCACGATGATCTTGCAGGGGTACTTCATAGCTTCCTGGACGAAAAGCGCCGCGGGTCTTGCGTGCAGACCTACCTTGTTCTTAACTTTTACGGTAGCTCTTACCACTTTCCGGCCCCTCCCACGAATTTCTCATGAGACTTCTGGATTCAATCACACACATCAGAACTCACCAGCGGGGGCGATGACCACCTTCATACTCTCGCCCCTCAGAGCCAGCTGAAACCCCCTATCCACCTCCTCCAGCGGTAGAACGTGAGTGACGATCTCTCCAAACCCACCCTGGTCTTGCACCAGCATATCGATGGCTTTTTTAAAATGACGCCTGCCGGAATTCCTCGATCCCACCAGTTTGATTTCCCTGCGATGTATCGCCTCCACATCCAAGGGAACCACGCGGTCCTCCGGCGGAAGACCCGAAAATAGCAGCACCTGACCTCCTTTCCTGGTCAAAGACACCGCCTGGGACTGAGCTTCCGGAGAAGCACATGCCACGATAACCGCATCGGCGCCCTCGCCGCCCGTGAGGTCGAGAACAGCGTCCTCGATGCTCGTCTCCACGGGGTTCACCTTCACATCCCACGAGGAAGCGGGCGCCAGTTTCAGGCGGCTATCCTTTACATCCACCAGAATCACCTGGGACGCGCCTCTCATCTTGGCCACGATCCCGTGCATGCACCCCACGGGACCGGCGCCCAGGATTACCACGGTGTCCCCGGGGAAAACGTTTATCTTCTCGTGCCCGCATATGACGCAAGCTAGCGGCTCGACCAAGCTCCCCACGGCGCTGGAAATCAACGGAGGCAGCTCGAAAACTGCGCCGTAGAGCACGCTCGTTACGGGTACAAAAGCGAGTTCGCTGAAACCCGAAGGTGCCTCGAAACCCACGTGAGTCCTCTTCCCGCACATGTGCTCATCGCCGCGAAGACACTCTCTACAAACCCCGCAAGAGACCGACGAGACGACCAGTCTGGTCCCAGGCTTGAAGTAGCTCTCCCGTTCACCGGCCACGACCACCCTCTCGAGCGATGCATCTATGACCCTGAGCACAACTTCGTGGCCGGGCTCCCGCCTCCGCGTTCCAGGTCCACGAACATATGCCCTGAGATCACTGCCGCAGATGCCGCAAGCAAGCACCTGGCACAAAAGACCTTCGCCGCGCAACTCGAGGCGGGGCACCTCCCTTACCACCATCTTCCCGGGGGCCTCGAGAAACGCAGCTTTCATTCGAGACTCATCTGCGGCGCAGGGCATTTCGCACCTCCTTCGAGGGTGTAGCTTGACCCGTAGCTTCACCGTTGAGAACTTCATCGCCGGCCTCGGCTCCGGCCTCATCGTCGTGTATCTTGTCATCGAGATAAGGGGCCACATCCACCGGCGCTTCGGCGGGAACGGATTGATAAAACAAATGAACGCCGCTATCCCTCAGGAAACGAAGGGACTCCATTTCTTCCGGCGAGACATAGATGTTGTCCAGGAGTTTTATCCGGCCAATTCGCTTACCCATTCCCCCGAGGTTCAACCGGGAAAACACGGCGCCGCTTTCGAAAATCTCACATGCGAGAAGGACGTTTCTGACGAGTACCAAGCTGTCTTCCCATCCAGTCCAGTATGAAGGTGCTTCATGTGCGGTACACACCACTAACCTGTTACCGGTGCCCAGGGCCATCTTATAGACTTCCTGAATGTACTGGTCGCCGGAGACTTCGTCGTCGACTATACAAACGGACGAGCACGAAAGGTGCTTCAGCCACGCGACTACCACCTGGCCGTGAACGAGTCTTTCATCGATCCGAACGAGCCTGGGTTCTCCCGGCACCGTCGCTGTCCCCTCTCCCCGCACAATCCGCTCGCGAGTTCCGATCGCGAAGCAAATTCAAAACCGAAACTCGGGAGCACGCTTGACCTGCACATGCCCAACTTACACACAACGTTTAGTGTAAAAAAGAGGTCAGCGCTCTACACAGTATTCTAGCAAAATCCGGGCCACTACACACTTCAGCCGCTTCAACGGGGCACCCCAGGAGCCGGTTGCGAGCACGAGGTTTGCCCTGCGGTGTTAGCCGGGTCTTGGCCGCGGCAAGGCCACCTCCATCTTTACCGATAATCGATAACCGCTCCGTCCGCGGATCGATAGCTCGAGGGCGCCTTGTAGCCAGCGCTGTATGAGGCGCTGCATCGCCAAGACACCGGTTACCGGGCTCTAGCTGGCCACGCACGCTCACCGACGCGCTCACCGGCACGGTCACTGCACGGGGCCCGTTTCCGTCAGGGCTTCCAGGAGGAACGCCTTCTCCCCGGAGGGAATCGAGCATCCAAACTCTTGCTCGATGTCCTTCAGGATGGCTGACATCACCGACTCCAGGACGGGGTACGTTGCAAACAGCGCGGCGGCCTGGGGATGTTCCAGGACCGGCTGGCCGAGGATGAGTCGTTCGACAAGGCAAGCCAGATGGACCATGAACCTCACGCACGCACCGGTCGGGTACTGGACGCCCATGGTTTCCTCGATCCTTTCGAGAACCTTCAGGCACGACCCGGCGAGTCTTTCGGTTTTGAGGAAGGTGAGCTGCTCACGCAGGAGGTCGGTGGAGAGTTTCTGTAAGAGCCTGCGGCGGATCCCCGGTGCTTCCGGCACGCTGAAACCCGCTCTTTCCAGGATCTTCGCCAGGGCCTGCAGCCCTTCTCCGGAAACCATGTCCTGAAGGGTGATGAAGCGGCTGCTTTCCCGTTCAGCGGGAGTCATCCCTGCCACGGCTAGAAAACGGGCTCCGGAACCGGTTCCGTCGGTACCGACCGCCTCCCGAGAGGAGCATAGCGTCAAAACGGATAAGCCCTCTTGGACAGCTTCGCTGAATACGGTCATCAAAAGCTCCCGTATCCGTTCGGCGCTCACCCGGGATTGGGCCGTAACCAGCACCGACTTCCCGTCCTCCGGCCAGGTGTCTCCGGCGGACCTCAGGTCCGCGGAGCCCGGCACCCGCCCGCTCTGGACCTCTCCAATGAGATCGGCCAGGGATATGCCGGGGATGAGCGATCTGGAAGCCACATCCAGTATCAACGGCAGCGACGCGCCGTCCACGATTTTTACATCTACACCCGCTCTGGAAGCGATCTCGCCGGCGAAAACAGGCGGAAGGGCCATGTCCGTGAGGACGCACGCACCCCTCGAACTTCCCTTTCCCTCCAATGCGGCGGCTATAGCCCGCACCTTTTCCGTCGGAGACCACGAGAGCCCCAGGTCAACGGGAGTCACGATATCCTGCCCCAGGATTTCCCGGACCACGTTGGCGGTTTCCCTCGCGACTCCGTTGCCGTGAAGGGCGAGAACAACCGCCACTCCACCACCGCATCCGCCGGCCACCTCCGCCTGAAAAATTCGGGCTATGAGGCCGATTTCGCCGGGAAGAGGTCTCATGTTCAGCCGTTTCTCCAGCACTTCCGCGAGGTCTCTCGAGGCGGCGATATATTTTTCGTCCACGCCCGATACGTCCATGGCCATCATGGCCCCGGGGTTGGACCGGGCAACTGCGCTCGGGAACACGCCTGCCCCAGACGAACGACTTCTGAGTCTGTGAGTGATGTGAACTGAAAGGGCATACAGCGCGCGAGGGCTCAAAGTCATACCGTAGCGTAGGGCGATTTCCGGAAGCGCCTCCTTCAGGACGCTTCTCACTTTCGGGTCACAGAACCCCGAGATTTCCTCCCGGGAAAGACTTCCTGCGCCCTCCGATTCCCCTGAGCGGAACAAGAGGCTATCGACGTAGGTGCGCACTTCGGCCTCCAGAGCGTCCATGATGGCTCTCTCGGAGATCCCCGTCCTCATGAGGTCCCCCGCGGAAACGCTCACCGGCATCGAGGGAAGCCGGCGAGACCCGCCGGAGTGCGGCCGCGTCCCGGAAGCTGCGGACGCTTCCGAATCCCGCTCGAGAACCGGGCGTTCCCGGTGGTACCGGTTAAGCATGCCGGTGCCCGCCTCGCGAAGGGCATCCAATCCGACCACGAGTTCCCCCTCAAAGCCCCGGTCTACCGAAGACAAAAAAGCTCTGAAGCACGCCACCTGGATTCTGGATTTGAGCTCTCCCACGTTTCCCGGAAACGAGGCCGTCATCAGGTAAGAAAGAGCTCCCCGGGAAAGGCGAACGGGCCTGGAAAGCTTGTCCGCCTCTTCCGCCAGGAGCTTTTGTATCAGGGCATATCGTTCCGAGCATTTCCACTCGTCCAGAGAGGGCATCGATATGACCACAGGTATCCTTCGCAGGAATGTCTGGAGGAGATAGGATGACGGCTCTTCGGTGGTCGCAGCTACCAGCATCAAATTCGCCCGGCGCTCATTACCGGTTTCTCCGAGTCTCCGAAACGTTCCCCGGTCGATTATCTGAAACAGCATTTCCTGGCCCTGCGGAGGGAGTCTGTGAACTTCGTCCAGGAACAGCATTCCGGAACAAGCCCGTTCCACCATACCGACCTTGTCGGCGTACGCGCCGGTGAAAGCGCCTTTCACATGACCGAAGAGTTGAGACATCAAGAGGTTGGGGTTCTGCGAATACTCAGAGCAATTAAGGCTCACAAATGGCGCGTTCGGCGGCCAGGCCCCGGATTCAACCGCGAAGGCGTGCATCGCCCGGGCGAAGGTCGATTTCCCGGAACCGGTCGGGCCGATGATGAGAGTATGAAGACCCGAGGGCGGATAAAGCACGGCAGCCATGCCTCGCTCGCACGCTTCTCTAAGAGTCCCGGTAGCGGCGACGAGTTCGCCGAACGCCGTGCCGCTAAAGTCTACGGGAAGTCGGATTCTGGACCGGTCGAAGCCGCCGTGAGGCGCTCCTAAAGAACTCTTCCGTTGTCGTGCAGTGGAGTTCTCAAAACTCGTCAAGCTTTCTGATCTCTTTGAGTCCTCTAGGTCCGTGCCGCCCCTTCTCCCCTTTGAGTCCTTTGAGTCCTTTGAGCCCTTTGAGCCCTTTGAGCCCTTTGAGCCTTTTGAGTCCTTGGAATCATTGGAGCCGTTGGTGTCGTTGGAGCCCTTGGAGCCCTTCAAGGCCTTCGAGTCCTCTGAGTCTTTGAAGCTCTTTACGTTCGTTAAGAGCGCAGCGTCGCTTCTACCAGCAGAGATTTTCGCAGGGGTCCTCGGCACGAACAACACCGGTCGCCCCGGTAGCTTCTCCAGAAGACCTTCCCGCGCCAGCTTGTTCAGCTCCCGGCTCACGTTGGCCCTGTCCCGCCCCGTCCGTTCCGCCACCTCCGCGGCGGTTACTCCTCCGGTGGCTCTGGCCATCTCCGCTATCAGGTCCAAAAGCGGCTTTGCCCGCACGAGGTACTGCCTCCTGTGGTCACGCCCTGGCACAACCCCGCCCTTCCGGTCGGTCTCAGCCATCATTGTCGAGGGGCACCAGGGCCAGATTTTCGAACACAGTTACACACTTCTACACACAATTGGGGGATTCCTCTTCGCCTCCCGTGGGAAGCAGACGCTGTTCGAGGCAGATTCTATCCGAGGCAGATGCTATTCGGGGCTGACGCTATTCGAAGCAAACACCGTTCACCGCAGACGCAACTGGAGGCAAACACCGCCCGAAGGTCCCCCGAAGTCCCGGAGCCCCGGCGCTCGCTCGGACGGCGCGAAAATCGCCGGGATGCCGTCAACCGACGGAAGAGAACCCGGGAATGCGGCGTGAATCGAGGTAATTGAGGATGAAGAACGTGAGGCTCCCGATTATGCGTATGCCGGCGCAGACTACAAACGCCCAGAAGTAGCCCCAGAGGTCGAGGAAGAGCACGCCTATCATAGGGGCCACCATGGCGGAAGCGTTTATGGCGGTAGTGTAATACGCGATGTACACGGTCCTGTGCTCCTCGGGAGTGACTTCCAGAAGGACATTGAACAGGCAAAGGTTCACTCCGGAGAATATGATGCCGCTCAAAAGGTTGAAGGCCGCGACCGTCACGAGACTTCTGGAAAACGCGTAAACCAGAGGCACGGTGAATATCCATATGCTCGAGAGAAAAAGCGTCATCAGGTTGCCTTTCTTCCGGATCATCTTCACCCAGAAGCCGTAACCCATCAGAGACCCGCTGGTATTGACCAGGTTAAGGATGCTGACCCACAGGTTATTGGCGCCGAGGACTTTAACCTGGTACAGCGTAAAAAGCGGCCACGGGATCTGCCACGCCAGATAAAACAGGATGGAAGCCAGCAAGTATCCGACAAAACGGCGCTTCGTCACGATCATGCGGATATCCGAAACTATCGAACCGAAGAGCCCCCGTTCGACTTCCGTTCCGCCCGGTCCCGCTTCCCCTGGCGAAACCGGGCTTTCGTCGAACCCCGGTTCACCTGGTTCGATCATGCGTCCGAATACCCAGGCTTCGGCCAGCGCTAAAAGAAATGCGAGGGTAAAAGCGATCTGATACCCAAGAGGAAACCCGGTCATGTCGATAAACCTGCCGGTGACCAGGACAACGATAGTTCCGACAAGGTTCATCGCCCTGTTTCGCATGGCGAAAGCATGCGCCCGCTTCTCCGGGGGGACCACTTCAGCTATGAAAGCCTGCCAGCCGATGTTCGATATCGACCCCGGGAGATTCATAAGGGACACGGCGCCCACCAACAGCCACGCCCTCAGATCCCGCGAAAAAAAGGGAATGGTGGCTATGAACAGGTAAAAGAACCTGTTGGCCAGGATCAGGTTGCGGATGGCCCACTTTTTCCGGGGCATCCTGTCGAGGAGTTTCGCGCCGGGAATCATGCTGAGGAGAGCTACCACAGCCGGTCCGGACGAGAGAAGACCCACCTGAAAGTCAGATGCACCTAATTTCACGGCGAGGATGCCTATGAAAGGCGCGGCGACGTTCACGGACATGATGCCGACGATGCCGTGGTAAATGGCCAGCCTTATGTTGGTTTCCGTTATTTCGTAGGTCGATGCACCGCGCAGGTCCGCTCGCAGGACTCTCGTTGCGCTCCTGAGGCGGGCCACGATCTTTTCGACGCCCATCCGTTCCCATCTCCAGGTCCAGTACGACGCGAAAAAATTATACCATACGCTCCGGTTCCAGAAACCCGGATTACACAGGTATTTCGAAGTGCCTTTCTGCCGCAAAGGTGCTGGTTTATAATGCAAGTACAGTTTGACGTGTATCGACGGTTTGATGCGTACTTGAGGAGGTCAGGGACATGTGTGACGGTTTGGACTTTTGGACGATGATACGCACCCGAAGGAGCATCAGACGCTTCTCCGACCGGGAAGTTCCCGACGACGTTTTGAAGCAGATCGTCGAAGCAGCTACGTGGGCACCTTCGTCCCACAACAAGCAGACCTGGGAGTTCATAGTCACCCGGGACAAGGAGAAACTCGCCGCCCTCTCAGAACGACGGTTCTCCAGGTTCCTCAAAGCCTGCCCCGCCGCCATCATAGTGCTGGCTCCGGAGCACAGAAGCCCCAGGGCGCAATTCCTCTTCACTCAAAACGCGGCCGCTGCCACCGAAAACCTGCTTCTGGCAGCTCGTGCCCTGGGTCTCGCCACGTGCTGGATCGGGGATTTCGACGATAAGCAAGTGCACGACCTGTTTCAGGTTCCGCCGGACTACCGCACGATGGCCGTTGTAGCAGTGGGATATCCCCAGACCGAGGAAGACTTCCGCGACCCATTTGGAAGAAGACCTCTGGAAGAAGTGCTTCACTGGGAAAAATTCTGATGATGCAACCGTGAGGGACCCAATCCTCCGTGCCTGAGCGGTCCCCATTCGAATCATGAGTCGGGGCGGTTGCCGCATAGGATTTAGGCAGGTTTTCTTCGGGAGGCTTCTCCATTGACCGGTTTGCAGGTCGTGGCAACCATCGCCGCGCTGGTGCTGGCGTTCGTCGGAGCGGTCTTCTTGCGGTGGTTGTCAATCGGAGCAACGTTGAGGACGTTTTCTCTCGGGCGCTATCCTCGATTCCTCCCCCCACTGTTCAGAAGATTTCCAGATCCCGCCCGGGTTCGAAAGCACCTTTGCCATCGAGGGTTGCGCTTTAGCCGAACTCGGGTACCGCCGCTTCCGGAAAACGAGAGGACGCCGCAGCGCTGACCAGAATCGAATGAAGATATCGCAGCCGGGAGCAGCCTAAAACCGACGGGGTCCGCGATCGGGAAAAACGGGAGAGCTATAAAGCCTGGCCGCCAGATTTCCGATGGATATCAATAGGGGCGGAATAGCTCGGGTTGCCGCGCTTGTTCCGGGGGTCATGGCTTTGTATCCTCCGGCCAAAGCGGTAAACCGACGAACGAGAAGGAGCTGCTTGCAACGTAATGTTCTGCTTGTTAAAATAGCTGGTTTGCCACATTGGGAAAACCTTGGAGCAACCCCTCCGAGAAAGGACGAGGAAAATGCCTGGAATTGACCTGCGGAAACTCCTTTCCGACGCCGTCGCGCAAGGAGCTTCCGACGTTCACCTCACGGTGGGATCGCCTCCAATCTTTCGGATAGCCGACGAACTGGTTCAGTCATCTGGGGGGATCCTCGAAGCACCTGATACCGAAGCGTTGGCTTTTTCGATGATGGATACAGACCTAAAACGAAAATTCGAATCTCACGGGCACGTCGACTTCTCTTACGACGCGGGATCGTTGACCAGGCTAAGGGTGAACGTGTACAAGCAGCGGGATACGATAGCTCTTGCTCTTCGGCTCATTCCCCTCACCATCCCTTCCCTGTCCGAGCTAGGTTTGCCTCCGGTGGTTTCAAGACTGTGTCAAAGGGACAAAGGCCTCATCCTCATTACAGGACCGTCGGGGTCCGGGAAGTCAACCACGCTGGCGGCGATGGTCGAACACATCAACAACTCCGCCGCCAAACACATCATCACCATCGAAGACCCGATAGAGTACGTCTATGTGAACAGAAAAAGCATCATCCAGCAAAGGGAAGTGGGTCGGGACACCGATTCCTTTGCGGCAGCCTTGAAAGCGGCGCTGAGAGAGGACCCCGATGTGATCGTGGTGGGGGAGCTGCGCGACTTCGAAAGCATTTCAACGGCGCTTGTAGCCGCGGAAACGGGCCACCTGGTGATGGGCACGCTACATTCCCCTTCCGCGCCGGGTGCAATAGATAGGATGTTGGGCGTTTTCCCCCCGCACCAGCAGGGCGAAGCCCGTTACCAGCTGGCTTCCGTCCTGGAGGCGGTTATCGCACAGAAGCTGTACAAGCGCCAGGATCGAAGGGGACTTGTTCCGGCCGTGGAAGTACTTCTGGCGACGGTGCCCGTGCGAAACCTGATCAGAGAAGGTAAAACCCATCAGCTGGTCTCGGTCATGCAGCTTGCCGGAAGGTCGGGTATGCGTACGATGGACGCATCGGTAAGGGAGCTCGTGGACAGAGGCATCATATCCCCAGAAGAGTACGAGTCCGCCGGAGACGAAGCTTTCAGGTGAGCCTCTTTCAGGTGAACTTGGCAACCCCGGAATACGCCGGTGCCGGGATGACAAGACGGACGAGGGCGGTACTGCCTCATGTTTACGGTATTCTTCCCTTCTTGTAGCTCACTGTGAATTGTTGTATAAGCAAGGCATATGGGGGAGGACGGTGGATGGCTTGGCCGAGAAGAGATACTACAGGTCAGATTCTCCTTTCCAAGGGACTCATAACAGAGGAGACTCTGAATAGAGCTCTGGAAGAACACCGCTCCAGCGGCAAACGCCTGGGCGATGTCTTGGTCGACATGGGAGCTGTCAGCCGCTCCCAGGTCCTGGCTGCGTTATCCGAACAACTTTCGGTGGACATATGGAACCCGGGTCTCCAGCCGCCCACCTCGGACGCCCTTCGGTTGCTACCGGAAGCTTTTGCAAGAAGCAGGAAGGTACTCCCCGTTTTCGTTAAAGGACAGAACCTTTTCGTAGCCATGGAGGACCCGACCAATCTCGCGGTCCTCGAGGAAATCCGAGTGCGGACTGGTCTTCTGCCCATACCATTGTTATCCAGCGCAGAAGCCATTGAACAAGCCCTGGACCGCTATTACACCCTCGGCAAAATAGAGTCGGAGGTCCGTGCCAGGGTTAGCCCCGTCCAACCGGCAGCTCCATCCCCCACGGTAAAAGAGGCTGTTTCTCCCGCGGCCAATATGGTGAATCACCTCCTCAACGAAGCAATACGACTCGACGCTTCCGATATTCACATCGAACCTCTCGAAGACCGGACGCGCCTCAGATACCGAATAGACGGGGTCCTCTGGGAGATCATGTCCGTTCCCGCGGAGGCCCACACGGCTCTCGTAACGAGGCTGAAGGTCATGGCCGGGGTTGATGTGGCTGAAAGCAGGCTCCCCCAGGACGGGCGCTTCACCTTCCAGTCGGAGGGCGCGAGATACAATGTGAGGCTGTCTACAATGCCGGTTGAGTATGGTGAAAAAGTGGTTCTGCGCATCCTCGGAAAAGTCGGCGCCGGCAACGGTCTATACGACCTCGGATTCAGCCCGGACTTTACGGAAAAGCTGGTGAGGGTGCTGCGACGCCCATCCGGCCTAATCCTCGTGGCCGGCCCATCGGGATCGGGTAAATCCACTACGCTGGCAGCGTGCTTGAACTTTCTCAACGACGGCCACAAAAACATCGTTACCGTCGAAGACCCGGTCGAGCACATCATACCCGGAGTGAACCAGGTTCAGGTAAACGCCAAGGCCGGTCTCACCTTCCCGGTGGTATTGCGCCACATCCTGCGCCAGGACCCCGATTGCATAATGATAGGAGAAATAAGGGACTCCGAAACGGTGAACATAGCCATAAGGGCGGCTCTCACCGGCCACCTCGTCCTGGCCACCCTTCACGCCAACGATTCCATCGAAGCCCTGGTGCGACTGAAGGAAATGGGTTGTGACCCCTACTTGATTACGGCCACGCTTGCCGCCGTAGTTTCCCAGCGGTTGCTAAGGCGCCTCTGTCCCCATTGCAAAGAACGTTATGAGCTGGATGACCGGACGAGCCAAGAGATAGGGCACCTTCTGGCCGCCATCGGCGCCGAAGATGTTGGAGGAACTTGCGAAGGACATGGAGGATCTTCCACCCAGGACGTAGAACCTAAAAAACAAGGCAAGTCGGCATTGAGTGAATCTTGCGGAGAGTCAGCCGGAAGTGGCGACCCAGCGCTGTCAATTTGTGGTAAGTCGCTTTGGAAGGCGGTGGGATGCGACAGGTGCTCCGGGCGGGGCTACCTCGGGAGAAAGGTCGTGGCGGAAATCCTCGTCCCCGGGGATGAACTTCGCACCGAGTTTGTAAAGGGAGCACCCCTTGCCGAACTGAGACGGATCGCCGCGAAAGACGGGTTCCGGCCGCTGGTCAGCGAAGCGTGCGATGTCCTCTTGGCCGGCGAGACGTCGGTCGAGGATCTCATTAGAGTGTTCTATCCGGAATGATAGCCGATAGAGCCAAGACTCCATCGCAGGCAAAGTAACTCTTGCGGTGGGCAGGAGCGGAGCGAAAGCGTTCATGGCATTATTCAAGTACCGGGCTGTTGCACCCGACGGAACCAAAACAAGCGGCTTGAAGCAAGCACCGGACCTCAAGTCGTTTTTGACGGCCATGAGGTCAGCGGGTTACGCAGTCCTTGATGTCAGGGAGGTAAAATCCCGACCGCGGAGCAAGGACCCCAAGAAGGTTAGTTTGTCCCCCATCGAGAAAAGTCAGGTCTTTCACGAAATATCCACGATGCTTTCCTCGGGCGTGCCCCTCAAGGACTGCCTCACGTCCATCGCCGCTGAAACCAGTTCGCCAATGAGCGTCGTTTTAACTTACATCGCGTATAACCTCGAAGCCGGGATCAGCATGTCCCAGAGTATGATGACCTTGCCCAGAGCTTTCAGTCCTGTGGAGGCGTACATAGCCAGCTCGGGCGAACAAACGGGAGCCATGGAGCAATCTTTTGAGGAAATATCCGCCTACCTTAAGAGGGAAGCACAAGCCCAGGCTCAGCTTAAATCGGCCATGGCGTATCCGCTCATGGTCCTCGTCGTGACGGGGGTCGTGGTCGGGGTCATCCTGGGCGTGGTGGTGCCCGCCTTTTCCGGCCTGGTGAGCCTGGAGGAGTCTTCTCTTCCTTTGGCCGCCCGGGTTCTCATCACCTTGCCGACGACGTTGAAGGCATTCTGGTGGTTGCCGGTTCTTCTGTTGCTGACTTTGGCGGGCATTTTTCGACGCGTGAGCTCGAACGACGAGGGAAGAAAGAAACTCGAGCTCATCCTCAGGCGGATGCCGGTGGTCGGAGACCCGGTCTGGTCGGGTGCCCTCGCCAAGTTCTGCCGCACCCTCAGTCTTCTTCTCGAGGCCGGCATCCCCATTAACCAGTCCTTCATGGTAGCAGGCAACACCACCGGGCTTGCCTCTTTCAAATTGGCCGCGTCTTTCCTCGAACGGTCGGTGGAATCGGGGAGTTCGATTTCCGCAGCCATGCAAGACTCGGGGGTTTTTCCGCCTCTTCTGTATCACATGGTCTTTTCGGGCGAAAAGTCCGGAAAACTTCCGGCGATGCTTGCGGAGGCCGCCCGGTACTACGATTCCCGTTACGAAGAAGGTTTGAAGTCTCTTTCGCAGAAAATCGAGCCGCTCATAACGCTGTTCCTGGCTGCGATCATAGGTCTCGTCGCGCTCGCGCTCCTGTCCATCATTCAAGCGGTCACGTCGGTGCCGTTGTAAAGGAGGTGTTGCGCTGAAAGGGGTAGCGGCCCCGCTAATTCGAGCCTGGCATCTACCGGAAGGGGCCACTAACAGTATAGTGTGTTGTCAGCGGACAGTTGGGTTGGAATTGGGTCATACTGAAAAACTTATGGGAGGTGTTCTTCCGTGAGAAACACGGAAAAGCGGAGGATCAGAGAAGCTGGTTTCACCATCATGGAGCTGGCGGCGGTCTTGGGCATCATCGCGGTGCTGGCAGCATTCTCGGTGCCTACCTACAACGCCTTGAGAAGGAGAGCTTACGAGGCCGAAGCCAGGACGTTCATCCAGGAGATCAGGGTCGCGGCGTGGGAGTACTACCTCGAGAATGGCACGTGGCCACAAGACCTGACACTGACAAAGCTGGGATATACCGAGCCGTATAAGTCGAAGTACTTCACATATTCGATTTCGGTCGCATCAGACGGGAAGAGCGTCACCATCACCGCGGACGGGATCGACACGACACCGGCGGCGAACATTATCGTGACTGGCACGCTGAACAACAACGGAGAATGGACAGTGGTGGTTACATATCAGTAACCTCAGTAAACGCCAACGTCGAGAGTAGCCGAGGCTGAGCGGTGTTCAGGACCGGTTCGAAACGACCCCGTGGTCAGCGGGGGAGCTCTCTGATCGAAGCAGCGTTGGCTCTAGCGCTGGGAGCTCTCATCCTGGAGATCCTGGCCTCTTGGTTGGTTTTCTCGTGGGCAGTGTACAGGCGGGATCTTCTCAGAGAGAGTATCGTGCTGGAATGCAGGCGGATGATAGAAGAGCTCCGCAGCAGGCCTTTTGACGCTCTGCTGGTGGGAACCGGTTTTCCGTGGGCACCGGAGGACCCAGCACTATCGGAGCTTTCGGGGATATACGATGTGAGGGAGACGGGACCCGGCGAAAAGATGATCCGCGTTTCCTTACGTAAGCCAGATGGCAGTGAGGTTTACTCCCTGGTCACGTGGGTGGTAAGTGGGATAACCAGGTAGTGGTCTAAACCGCTGTGGGAAGGGACTCGAGTTTCCCTGCGCCCTAAAAGGCGCCGGCGCGGATGATGAAGCGACGGGCACGAGAATCCGGACAGGGGTGATACTCGTGGGAATTCTCAGAAGGCGCGACGGCCGGACACTGATGGAAGTAGTGCTCGGTCTCGGTATCATGGGCATCCTAACCGTCTCCCTCCTTTCGTTTCTATCTTTCTTTTACCGGACCGAAATGGCGTTGAGTGCAGCACCGGTGAACCGCAGGCTCCTCACCGCAGCCGCATCTTTTATCGAAACCCAGGTCAAGGAAGAAGCTTTCGCCGGTGCCGAGCTCACCGCGGCCACGGATAGCGCCTTTCGGATAGAGGTGCCGCCGGGTGAAGGGGGAGGCGGAGGAGATCCCTACGAAACCCTCGTAGGTCGCATGGAACTGCGTTTTGAAGACGGGCGTCTGACCGTTCAGAAAACGGGCAATTTTGAAACGCTCCCAGATCCAATCGACCTCCTCCTCGACCTCCTCGGCAGATTTCCCATAGTCGTTACGAGGTTCGATATGGTCTACAAAGACTCTCAAGGCGAGGAGCTGGACCCCCCGGTCAACTTAGGCGCAGTACGGTTCATCGAGGTCGTGGTCGAAGGAAACATCGGTTTCATACACTGGTCTATACAGCTGGTCTGCGATGTGAACGGCTCGCTGGAGGTTGTGGGCAGGATCCGCGGGTGGCCCAGCGACCTGTTCCGTTTCGTTTTCCATTTCGACGGCTCCCTTGTGGCCGCAGAGCTCAACTGGTTCCGGATAGAGGCTCAGAGCTCTGACGGCGGTGATCGCAGGCCCAGGTACGTCGAGGTTCGCTACGAAAACGGCACGGTCACCCTGGTCCGCAAAGACGGCGACATCGAAATCGTCGTCCACCCCGTTCCTCAGGATGTGGTTGTAACGCACTTCTCGGCAACTTACAAGGACGCCCAGGGTCGTGTGCTTGAGCCGCCCCTAGACCTGTCCCGGGTGCGGACCGTCAGTTTTGAAATCCACGGTTATCACAGGCAGGACCCAGCCAGGACGTGGGTGTCCAGGGGTATGTTTCCCATCCTTCAAACTGGCGGAAGTGAGGCGCATTGATGGGGCGTTCGGGTAACCGCAACCGAACACGAATAAGGGATAGCGGGGCCGGGCGAGGGCAAGCTCTCGCTCTCGTTGCTCTATTTCTGGCCGTAGCTGCTGTCTTGATCTCGGTGATGAGCGACGCAACGGTCCGGCGACGATCTCTCCTCATCCGCAGAAGTTGGCAGGAAAAAGTTGTACAGCTGGCAAGAGGCGCCACCGAAAGGTATGTACTGGTGCTCGCCCGAGATGAGCTGGAGATCGCACCTCCCGAGATTTTCTCGGGGACGGTGGACGGCATTCAATACCAGGTTTCCTCCGTCGAAGAGTCTGGCAACGTCATCGTGGTAACCTGCCGGGCGTCGGCCAACACCCCCGTGGGTAAGGTCGAGCGCTTCGTCGAAGCGACTGTATCAGCCCGGAGTTTTCAAATTCTCCGCTGGGAGGAGCGCTAAGATTGGCGCGTCGGGTAGCGGCATTAGGTCTGGATATGACGCCTAGCGAGTTGAGAGTAGTGGCACTGGAGGCAGAAAAAGGCAGTCCGGCCGGTGCAGAGCCTTCTCCCGCTGGTGGCAGGTTTTCTGTTCGCGCTTTTTCTCTCCCCCGGGGAAGGATCTCGACGGGCCGGCGAGCTCTGGAGAACACAGGCAACCAGACGAGCGAAAAAGACCAGAATCCCCGGCAGTTGCTCCGGCGCTATCGCGGATGGCCCGCAGCTTATCACGACGTGATGCCGGGCGAGTTTTTGACCATCGTGTCGCTGCCTCTTCTGTCCGCTTCTCAGGAGGTGTCTGCCATCCGGTGGGAAGTGCAACGCCTGCTGCCCGGGCCTGTGAGCGACTATGCGGTGGACTTCGTCAAGCTCGAAGGCAGAAACCCCGGTCTCCCCGCACCTCCCGGAGGCAACGCATACCTCGTATACGGCGCACCCTGGAGCGCCGTCAAAGCTTCGGCGCAACTCGTTAGATCCCTCGGACTAAAGCCCAAAAAGGCCTGCGCGGACGCCATGGCTTTGCTGCGGGGAACAGACTATCTCGCGAGACAGTCCGGCGATACGTTGCTCGACAGGACGGCCATCGTCGTCTATCTTGACGAAGACGGAGGCTCCGTTGTAGTGAGCATGAAGGGTGTCCCCCTTGCCGCCAGGACGGTGATCTTCGAAACTTCCGAAAACGAAGTACGATTGTCCGAAGAGTCGCAAGTTTCGTTGATGGCAGAATTAGAGAGAGCTCTGAGGTATACCAGGAGGGTCTCGGGAAAGGATCCAGACGCCTTGTGCTTGACAGGGGTTCAGGACCTGTCCGACCAAGCTTCGCGGACGCTTGCCGACGGTTTGGGACTACCCGTGCTGAATCTGCGGTTCAACGTTACGCCGGATTGCGAGAGCCCTGGCATCGACGGGCGGTACGTCAAGGCTCTCGGCTTGGCCCTGTCCCTGACCCCTCCCATGAACGGAAATATGAACGGAAACATCGTGACCGGGCCTACCGGCACGCCGCCGGCGGCTTTCCGTCGCGTTTTTCCTTGGAAGTGATGCGACCGTGCTCACGCCCGATTTAGGGAAGTGAAGTATCGTAGATGAACGACTTGAACTTGCTCTCGCCCAAATTGGAGCCGCGAGAAAAAGTACAGGCCCGTCAGATGGTGATCCTGTCCCTGTGTCTTTTGGCTGTCACGGTATACCTGGTCCTGAGCTATCTTGCGCTAAATGCCGAGCGACGGATGCTCCAAACCGAATTGGCCACGCTTGGGCGAACCGTGCAGGAGTCCAGCGAAGCTCTCTCATCTTTCACCGAAAAGCAGCCCACTTACGCCGAACTCCAGGAACGGGTCCAGTCTCTAGAGGTTTTCCCTTCGGACCCCTCCCTCCCCGGCAAAGTCGCCGAGGAGATTTTCCTGAAAGCCGCTGCCGGCGTTCAACCCCTTGCGGTCCGGGCAAGGAGGGACGTGAATGCGGGCACGGGCAAGATCAGCGTCACGGGGCAGGCATCGTCAGCCCGAGCTGCGGAGCAATACGCGGATGTTTTGAAGCGGGCGTTGGGAGTTCCCAGGGTTGATATGGTTTCCTTGGATCGTGAGGTACAAGAGAACGCTCTTGCACTGTATCGCTTCACCCTCGAGCTGACCCTGGAGGGCTGGAAGTGACCGCCGTGGTTCTCGGGGAGCACGCGCCGGAACCCCGACCGACAATCGGGATCCGGTTAAGCGGTAGACGGAGAGAACTGTTTTGCAGGGGCACGAGAGGGGTGAGCGAAAAGTGAGCAGTTTCAACCCGAAACCGTCAAAGCGCAATCTTCCCGCATTGGTGAGGACAGTTGCCCCTTACAAAGTGCCCCTTGGGCTTCTCTTGCTGATCGTGACAATGTTCGTTGCTCTCTGGTATCCTTGCTGGCGTGATTTACAGAAGCTGAGAGCTTCTATCCTGACGCGGCAGGGAGAGCTTCGTACGCTTTCTTCTTCTCTGCAAACCAAACAGAAGACGGAGGAACTCAGACGGGAAGCCCTGGAAATCGTCCAGGCCAAAGAATCTCGTCTCCGCCCTGATCTCGACGGAAGCCGCCTTGCGGCGGAATGGGAGACGCTCTGTTACAAAACAGGCCTGACCCTCGTTTCTCTGCGGATAGACGAGCCGCAGGCGCTCGGTCCGGCCTACCAGAAAGCACCTTTTAAAGTATCGGTTTCCGGGTCCCTCCAGGGCATCTTGAGGTTTCTCGAGGCAACCGGGACCGAAATGCTCGGCCTTTCCACCGACCAATTCGAGATATCCTTCAACCCGGGTGATAACGAAAAAGGGATACCCGCTTCCTACGCCTTGACCATCCAGGGATCTGTTTTTGCGAAGGGGTCGTCCGATGGTCAACCCTGATCCTTTTTGGCTTTGCGTGATCTTCATCGTGGGAGCCTCGGTGGGAAGCTTCGTCAATGTGGTCATCCTTCGCCTTCCGCGTGGAGAGAGCTTGGCAAATCCCCCCTCGCATTGCCCGGTATGCGGGAAGACTCTCTCTTTCTTCGATATGATACCGGTCTTGAGCTACGTGGCCCTTCGGGGAAAGTGCCGTCACTGCGGGTGCAGGATAAGTCCCATGTACCCGTTGGTCGAAAGCTTCATGGGTATTTTATTCTTGTATCTCGGCTACCGCTACGGGCTTACCCTCCTGTTTTTCAGGCAAGCGGTTCTCCTCGGTTTGCTCTTGGCCGTAACGGTTATCGATATCAGGGAAATGCTCATCCCCGATGAACTCGTGCTTTCCGGAGCGGTCTTCTGGGTGTCTTTCCTCGCGCTATCGAAGGTACTTTCCGCCTGGGTACAAGGACCACTCAAGCTACTGTGCGAGTTTCCCGTGTTTACGAAAGCGGCCGCAGAAGCAACATTTCATGCGACGACCGACCGGGTTGGCGCCGGCTTACTGGGTCCACCCACCTGTTCGGAAGACCTTATCGGAGATCTCGCTCGGGGACTTCTGGGAGGCGCACTGGGATTTCTCGTTTTCCTGGCGATCTCCCTTGTGACCAGGGGTATGGGAGGCGGGGACGTGAAGCTCGCGGGCATGTGCGGCCTGTACCTGGGCCCGGCTCTCACCATCCTCGCCGTTTTCATTGCCTTCGTTTCGGGTGGGGTGGTCGCTGCGCTTCTTCTCTTATCAGGCAAAGCTCGGGCAAAGTCGCACATCCCTTACGGACCTTTTATCGCGCTCGGAGCTGCCATATCATCCCTGTGGGGGGAGCAGATTATCCTCTGGTATCTCGCCCGGCTGTTGCCCTGACGAGAATGCGCGCAGGCGGCAGCGCGATCGCGACATGGCAAGGAGTTAATCGAAATGACCAGATCACCCGGGGAAAGTGACCGCAAACAACCTGCGGAAGAGTCCATGGGCAAATCTTTTGCCGTCCTTGGTGCCGGGTTTTCCATCGTCGTCTCGGCCCTTGGCGGTATGGTCCTCGGATCATACCTGGACAGACGCGGGCAGAGCCACCTTTTTGCCGCAATAGGCTTTCTCCTCGGGCTTTTGGCCGGCCTTCACCGGGCTTATCTCCTCATAAGGAGCATAGCCTCGAAGCGCCGGCCACCTTAAGAGTCCACACCACCTCACGCTGCAATTCGGGCCGGAATATAACCGCCGGGCCCAAGCGAGTTCCCAGCGCAGTTCAGTCTAAACTTTTGTTCTAAACTTCTATTTCTCGGTACCTTACCGTCCCCCATCGTTCAAGCCAGCTTTCCAGACCTGCCCCGGTTAGGAGGAGCACTGCGAGAACCGCGGGATAGAGCAACGAGCCGGGCACGCCCCGGTCATACAGGTACTTCACCCCGAATCCCAGACCTATCACATAACCTGCTGATACGAGACCCGCCAGGAGCGTCCCGAAGTTTCCTTTCATAGCCTGCTGCGGCTCGGTCCAGTCCAACTTGGGCCTGAGCAGGTCCACCAGTAAACCGATGGCACCGAGGGGCCAGAGAACTGCTATGCACAAAATCGTCACCCATACTGTGGTTGTCACCGGGAGCTTCAGAAGAAGGACGGTGATGACCACCACGATGAGGGATTGAAGCAAGCCGTAAACGATGCTGTAGGCCATCTTCGCCCGGAGCTGCGTCGCCGGTTCTACAGGGATGGCCTTACTCACCCAGAACATCCGCCCCTCCCGGGAGATCGCCGCCGAAGGTATCTGATTTAAGCCCGCGATTAACCCGTGAATCCCCACAACCGCCAGACCCGCAAGGTCCACGAACGGCGCATGTCTCAAAGTTTCGAGGGAAAGGAGCGCGGTACCCGCGCCCGACCGGGAAACGACGAAGGACATGAGGAGTATCAGGGGAAACACCAGGAGGTTCATGAGCGCCGTCAGGAGAAAGTTCGGAGTTCTCACCAGGATCCGGACGTCTCTCAGCATCACGGCAGTCATAGGCGAATGCTCCGTTTCAATAACCCGCTGCGCCGTGTGGCTCCATCCGGCCCGGGCCCCCCTGGCCCTCGCTTCGCGCTTTTCCCCCGCAACAAACCACGATTCCGTCACTCTGGCTATTAGGACGAGGGCTACCACCGAGAACCCGGCCAGGAGCAACAGGTTACCGAGCCTTTCGACCAACGTTTCACCTGTGACAGCCATAGCGGCCCACCTCGCGGGCGGATAGCACTTGGTCATCGCCGTTATCAGACCCTGGCGCTGGGAAATCAGATTCAAAATCGCCTCGGGGCCAGCGGTCTCAAGACCGATTCCCGCCCGAATGTACACTGCCTGAAACCCCATTATCAGAGCGAAGAACACGAGTCCGAGGATGACCCTGATGAGGTCACGCCTGGCCGAAAACCCGGTCAAGCGCATCAGTGCCAGAACCCCGATCAACGCAACGGCCACGGGCAAACCCGGCACGAAAAGATGAGTAAGGATGGCAAAAGGCCAGTACGAAGCGTCTCTCAGGCGAAGTCCGAGAGCGACGACGAACGGAGCCGCCGGTACCAGGGAAATAACGAGCTGAATGACGTAGACCACGGCTATCTTGGCCAGTACGATGTGGTGAGCCCTCAGCGGCATCGCCTTAAGAGTCTCGACATCCTCGGCGTAAAAGAGGGTGGACATGAGATGCGTTATGGTCATGAAGAATACGAAAAACTGGGCAGCCGTTACTTCCAGGACAATGGGAAGACCCGGCTGATTGAGATCAACCGCCGCGGCGGCCAGGGCGCGCCCGAGGTCGTACATCGTAGCAATCCACGGAATAAACGAAACGGTCAGAAGCAGGAGGATAATGCCTGCATACTTCCGGTGTTTGTCGGCAAGACCGAACGAAGCGCTTATTCTGCGAAGTCCCACGGCCACCTTGAACTGGAGCCAGACGAGGCTCAAAAGCGGTGAACCGACTCCCCTTTGCCGTAATCCGCTTACCCCCGGTTCCAGTCTAGTCGTGCGGTCCGCATTCCCGTTTTTTCCTTTCATCGTTCTTACCCCTCCGCCGGATCACACATCCTATCGCGGCACGTAAGTCCCATAACCATAGGCGGGCCTAGACGGACCTACCTCGCTAGCGACTCCAGCTGCTCTTTGGGCAAAGTCGCTTCCGTTACCTTCAGGAATATCTCTTCCAGTGTATCGTCCTCTTTTCTGGCAAACAGCGCTTTTATCTCGTCCACCGTGCCAACGACCCTGAGCTTTCCCTGGTGGATAATGCCAACCCGGTCGCACAACCGCTCCGCCACTTCCAGGACGTGCGTGGAGAAAAACACCGAGCCGCCCTGGTCTGCGTGGGCTCTCATCATTCCCTTCATGAGGTAGGACGACCTGGGGTCGAGCCCCATCATGGGCTCGTCCAGAATCCATAGTTTGGGTCGGTGAAGAAGGGACGCTATGGTAGCTATCTTCTGCCGCATGCCCCTGGAGTACGAACCGATGGGGTCGGACACGGCGTCGGTCATTTCGAAGAGTTCGAGAAGTTCCCGGGCCCGGGAAACCCTTTCGGGACCGGGCACTCCGTACACGTCGGCGACGAAGTTCAGGTACTCCGCTCCGGTGATCTTCTCCCACAAGTGCGACTCGTCGGGAACGTATCCCATTTCCTTTTTGGCGCGGATGGGATCCTTCAAGAGGTCGATCCCGTTGATTTCAATGCTTCCCTCGTCGGGCCTGAGTATTCCCACCACCATTTTTATGGTAGTGGTCTTGCCCGCCCCGTTGGGACCGAGGAAACCGAAAATCTCGCCGGGCTTCACCTCCAGGGTTACTCCGTTTACGGCTTTTCGTCCGGGTTCATAACTCTTACTGACATTGACGAGTTTGAGCACTGCTCGTCCCTCCCGTCTCGACAGTCTCGCACCGCAGCGAGTCTACACAAAGAAGGGCCGGGTGGAAAGACGCCCGACCCTCTTTACGCCGCCCAATTCAGGCAGCCAACCGCCAATCCCCTTAACCGTTTCGGGCACAGGACACCTCCAACATGCCCAGAGCCTCCATGGCCGCGAGAGCGGCTCCGTATGCGCCGGCGAACTGGGCCATCGGAGGAACCACGATGCGAGAAGAAAAACACTTCTCCAGCGCTTTGCGAATCCCGTGGTTCTGACTCACTCCTCCGACCAAAACGACCGGAGGTTCTACGCCCAGGTCCTTTGACGCGCACGCTATCTTCTCGGCGACTGCATCGCATATCCCCCTGATGATTGCGGGCCTCGGAACCCCGCGGGCCATCAGCTCCTCAACCTCGGAGGCAATAAATACTGTACAGGAACTAGATAGCTTTACGGGTTCCCGCGCCTGGCACCATACCCTGCCGAAATCCGAAAGTTCGATGCCGGTTTTCTGGGCCATCAGCTCGAGAAACCTTCCTGTGCCAGCGGCGCACCTGTCGTTGACAACGGAATTCACCACAGCACCGGACTCGTCCAACCGGATGACGCGAAAATCCCTGCCTCCTATGTCTATTATGGTTCTAGCCCTCGGCGCCAGCTCCCGGCTGCCTCTGGCCAGACAACTTATTTCACATACGGTTTTGTTTGCTTCGGAAACTTTTTCCCGTCCGTATCCTGTGGCAACAACGGATGCCAGATTTCTTGCTTCTATCCTTGCATCTCGTAACGCTTTTTCCAGACACAGTGAGGTTGTTTTGGCGATGTCCGCTCCGGTGTTCTCGATAGCCGCAGCCTTCAAACGACCGTCCGCTAAGAGAACAACCTTGGTGGCAGTTGAACCGACGTCTATCCCTGCCACATACATATCGTTGGAACCACCCCTTTCCTGTTTTTTGAGAATTTCCTGGACCTCGGGACAAAAACATTGGCCCGCGCAACGGTTCCCCACACACCCGAGGTTACACACAACGGTATTCTTCCAATGATCCGCTGACTCCTTTCCGCGGCGCTTGTGTCGGGCAAAATGAAACCGGCGCCGCTCGCCCAAGTCCGTCCAGCGTTCCTCGCCGTGAGTTCACCCGCGACCCCGGACGAGGACAAAAGTACCGGACTGTGGGCATCTCAGGCGCCCGGTCTTGAGGCTACCGACCCGTTGCGTTTCGCATCAAGCTTCCGCCGTTGACCCCCGGACCCGCCTGCCGTTGTCGCTTTCTCGCCTCGGCTCGGCGGAACCGGTCTCTCCCTCCTTTGGCGTTTTCTCGATTCTGACCTTGCAAATCCGCTTGCCCCTCATCTCTTCCACCGTCAGCTTGACCCCGTTTGCCTCCACCGCGTCTCCCACCCTGGGAATGTGTCCCAGCTTGTGGAACACATATCCGCCGACGGTGTCCACGTCTTCCTCCGAAAGGCGGATGTCTGTCTCTTCGGCGAGCTCCTCCAGGGGAACTCTGCCGTGAACCAGGTACACGCCCTCGGAAACGACGGTTATCGGCTCCTCCGTCGAATCGTACTCGTCCCTTATATCACCCACTATCTCCTCTAGCAGATCCTCCATGGTAACGAGACCAACCGTCGACCCGAATTCGTCCAGAATTATCGCCATGTGCACTCCCTGGCGACGCATGTCCTTGAAGAGGTCGTCCACTTTGCGCGTCTGAGGGACGAAGATGACGGGTCTTACCAGGTTCTTGACGGGTTGATCTTTATCGGCCAGCATGGCCTTGGCCAGGTCCTTTACATGGACGAAGCCGATGACGTTGTCGAGAGTGCCCTGGTAGACGGGCAATCTTGAGAAATGCCCGCTGAGTACGATCTGAGAGGCCTCCGACACCGACATTTCCGAGGATACCGCCAGGATGTCCGGTTTGGGAACCATGATCTCGTCCACCGAAGTGTCGGAAAACTGGACGATCCCCTCGATCATCTCCTTTTCCTCGCTGTCAAGGACCCCCTGCTGCTCGACGGCGTCGACGAAAGTCTTAAATTCCTCGGCGGTTATCACCTGTGCCTTGCCGGGCTTCATACCGAATAGGCGGAGAATGAGCCCGGTTATTGCCGTGAACACCCAGGCCACGGGAGTGAGGACCTTTATAACGAGGTACATGGGCCGGGCCACCTTCAGTGCCGTTGTCTCTGCATCGCAAGCAGCGAATCCCTTCGGAAGGATCTCCCCGAAGAGCAAGATCACCCCGGTAGCAGATGCCATGGCAATGCCCAGACCCCTGCTACCGAAAACCTGGAGACACAGGGCCGTCGCCAGGGAAGTCAAAGCTATGTTGACGAGGTTGTTCCCGACCAGGATGGGCCCGAGCATCCTGTTGGGGTCCTGTCTAAGCTTCTGAACCAGTTGCGCCCGGCGGTCGCCGCTTTCCGCCAGGTGGCGCATGCGAATCCTTCCTACGGACATGAGCGCGGTCTCTGATAACGAGAAGAAAGCGGACAAACTCAGCAACGCAAACATAAGCAGCCATTGGCCTGCACTAGCAGGATCTTCCATTTAAGTTTATACCACCCCTTGAGGCGTAAACCGGATAGGCTCCGGAATAACTGCCGTCATAATAGATATTAGTTGCCGAAGCTCTTTTTCCTCTTTTTCAATTGAGGTAGAGTTGGTAACGGGAGACATGCCCTGTTCGGATTCGGTCTCCAAGCAGGTCTCAAATTGAGATCCTTGTTCAAACTTGCGGATCGGGACGTCTTGCATCCGCGTGGAAAGGAGGACAAGGCGGAGCTTCCCCGGGTCTGCCAGCTCGTCCCCATCGCGCCCTCCTCAAGCGGGATAGAGCGGCGCTTCAGACCCCGGGGTGTACAGCCCGCACGTTTACGGTGAAACCCCTGGTTGAATGCGTGCCTAACTTCAGCGAAGGCAGAAACCCCGCGGTGGTCGCGGAGATCGTTTCAAGCATAAAGTCGGTCCCGGGCGTTACGGTCCTGGATTTCTCATCGGATCCCAGTCACAACCGCTCGGTAGTCACTTTCGCCGGGGAACCCGATGCGGTGGAGGAAGCGGCTTTCCGGGCCGTCAAACGCGCTTCGGAACTCATCGACATGGAAAAACACACCGGGGAACACCCTCGAATCGGCGCAACCGACGTCGTTCCATTCGTGCCTGTTCAGGGCGTCACCATGGACTACTGCGTCCAGATGGCCCGCAGAGTGGGAAAACGCATCGGTGACGAGCTCCAGATCCCCGTGTATCTGTACGCCAACGCTGCCACGAGACCCGACCGCGTGAGACTTCCCGACGTGCGGAGGGGTGAATACGAGGGACTGAAGACCGCCATCGTCGAGGACCCGTCGAGGTATCCCGACTTCGGACCTCCGCGACTTCACCCGAAAGCTGGGGCGACGGCGGTAGGTGCGAGACCCCCGTTAATCGCCTTCAATGTCAATCTCGACACTCCCGACGTACAAATCGCCCGGGCGATAGCCCGGAAAATCCGGGAGTCCAGCGGCGGCCTGCCGCGCGTGCAGGCGAAGGGCGTGTTCATCGCAGAACTGGGCGTGGCCCAGGTTACCATGAATCTCCTGGACTACACGGTGACTCCCATCCACGTGGTGTTCGATAAAATCGTCGAAGAAGCCCGCCAGTACGGCGTGGGGATTAGAAACTCCGAACTCATAGGCCTCTGTCCCCTGGATGCGTTGCTGGACGTGGCGATGCACGCCATCAAACTCACAGACTTCAGCCGCAAGCGCGTTCTCGACCTCGCCATTCTCGAGGCGGCCAAAGCCGGCGACCTGTCGGCGCAAGAGTCGGCTGCTGCCACGACAATACCCCTTGAGCCAGGTACTGCTGAACGGGGGCGCGTCCGTACTGGGGAGGATGTGGTCACGAGCAAAACGAGAAGTCTTGATGAAAGGAGAACCGGCATGACAGACTTATCCCAGTTCATTCAGGACCTTCGGGCCCCTACCGGCGCTCCCGGTGGCGGGGCCGCCTCGGCGGTCGCCGGAGCGCTGGGGTGCGCATTGCTTGAGATGGTTTCGGGCCTCACTTTAAGCCTGCCCCGTTTCACCGAGGGCCGGGACAGGCTCGCCGAGATCCGGAGCACGGCTGCCCAGTTCGAAGCCGCATTCCGCGACCTCACCGCCGCCGACACCGACGCTTATCTGCAGGTAGAAAAGGCCATGAAGTTGCCAAAGAACACCCCCGAGGAAAAGGCTGCCCGTAAAGAAGCCATGCAGCAGGCGTTCAAGGAGGCTACGAAGGTTCCGCTGGATGTGGCAACCCGCGCGGTGGAGGCCCTGGAACTGGTGCCTGACCTCCTTAAATATGGCAACCCCAACGCCATCACCGACGTCGCCGTCGGGGCGACCTTCCTCGAAACTGCGTTCCGAGGAGCGCGGATGAACGCGGAAATCAACCTCAGCTCAATCAAGGACGAGGAATTCGCACGGTCTTGCCGGGATACTCTCGTTGCGCTGGGCGCGAGAACCGAGGCGGTTCTTTCGGTTTTGAAAACGCATCTGGCCCAGGCCGGGCTCAGCGGTTAACCGGAAGCAGGCGGACGCCGCAGGTCACGGTACGTGCTTGCAGTGACAGCTGGCACGCCGCGCGCCTGGCTCGGTTATTAACCGGTATTAAACGAAGCCGGGGGCACGGGGTACGCTTCGAACGCCCGGCGTAGTGTGCTACGCGTTCCCGCCTACCCGGCTGCCCTTACTCAATCGATTACTTAGCCCGGCCTCGGCCTCGGACCCATGTCGAATACCCGCTGCCTCTCGTAGTACTCGTGCAGGTGGTTCAAAGCTTCCCCGAACCGCTGGAAGTGAACGATTTCCCTTTGCCAGAGGAATCTCAGGACGTCGGTCACGTCCGGGTCGTCGGAGAGCCGTATGAGGTACTCATAAGTGGAGCGAGCTTTCTGTTCAGCCGCCATGTCTTCGGTGATGTCGGTGATGGGATCGCCCTTTGACTGGATGTACGAAGCTACCCAGGGAGTCCCGCTTGCGTTGACGAAGTAGAGAGCCTTATCGTGGTCTGCGTAGTATCCGTCAAGACCTGCCCTGATGATCTCGTCGATGGACGCATCCCTTATGAGCTGGTAGACCACAGCCGCTACGATCTCCATGTGGGCGAGTTCCTCTGTGCCGATGTCCGTGAGCAGCGCCTTGGTTTGACCCGTGGGCATGGTGTAGCGTTGAGTCAGATATCGCAGGGAGGCCGCGAGCTCCCCGTCCGGCCCGCCATACTGGGTAATGATTTCCTTTGCCATCCGCGGGTTGGGTCTTGAGACCCGGACCGGGTATTCCAGGCTCTTTTGATAAACCCACATTGTCACTCAACTCCTTTTCCAGTTGATTTCCCAGGGCCAGGGCTCATCGACCCAGCGCCACGCATTGGGGGACATGCCGAATCCGTAACTCAAAAGAGGCCCGTATCTTGATTCGTATGACATCTTGGCTTGCACAAGTGCCTGGGAGGTTGCGCGAAAGTCAGACAGCGCTCTCTGGTCGTCCGGATGGGTGTCGAGAAAGAGCTGGAGGTCCACCGCGGTGAACTCCATCTGCATTATGTCCATCAGCATAGCCCTCTGTTCAGGATCCATTTCTCTCACCCCAATCTAATCCAGCCTCTGGTACAGAGGAGGAGTTCTGACCAGCTCGGGGAAGACGCTTCCGCGTCGAAGCGCCTCTTCTGGGGGAAAAATGCGGGCGTAGACCTGTACCGGCACATACGCGCGGGCCAGCTCCCCGAAGCTCATTGCCCTTGCCGGTCCACGACCTGAGCAAGGGCCGGAGCCGTGAGATTTCATCGACTGAGCCTCGGCCTCAAGGTCATCCGCAAATTCGGGTTCCTGACCCGGACGGGGATCAGAATCTCGCGGCGGTCTCAAAGCCTCATCGCTCTCAAATTCCCGAGGGATCCTGCAGGCATACCCCGGCCGGGACTCGGCAGCGGACTTCTTTGTCTCTTCAGTCTGCCTGCTTTCGTCAGGTCGGGTTTCGCGTTCCTGGAGGTAGTAAGGTTCACGGAGCGGCCTGTCGCCGTCCCGCTGGAAACGTCTCATGCTCATCCCTCCGTTCTGGTTTACCCCATGTTATGCAGGCAACTTCAGCAGCGTGATAACGACTTGCACAGCTGATCCAAATATCATCAGCACTAAGCGGCAACCCAAGGTGATGTGAGAGGCACGATGTAGCGCAGCCCTTCCCCGTGAATGGCCAAGAGGTAAAAAGAGATTCTACCGGTTGCGAACTTCCCTCGGTCACGCTGCCATACCACTTAACAGCGGATAAAGGCAGTCCTGTCAATGAAAATTCCCCGACGCCTAAAGGCTGCGGGACTTTCCACCAGAGCTATCGCGTGTAGGCTCTTAACTGAGGTCGGAAACCAAAACGTGTCCGGAAACCTTTCCGGCCTCCCCGCCCATTCGGGAACGGGAAAACCGTAGGTGACAGCCAGATACTCAGCCAGCGCTCCAAGGCGCACGTCAAATCCGCAGTCGCCGGTTTGCGGGGGCTTCCCTCCAGCCCGTCCGAAGGTAGCCGCCTGTTGGGAACCTGCGGGGTTCTGCCACATCGATATCTAGATTGTCTGCCTGGCGGGCGAGAAAATTGTTCTGGCACTGCTCCGTCGTCAAGAACTTATTCCGTCAGCAGGCTTACTTTGATGACTATTAGGCTTCAGATGAATTCACCGAGCCAGCACCACCTGTCCGTCGCAAATCCCTTTGCCTCCTGACCTCGCGGGTTAGAAGATCGATCAATTGATGCATCTTGGGTCGCGGAATCCTTTCGAAAGCGATCCCATAACAAGGTCTATCATTGTAATTACCAGTCCAGAGAACCCTACCTTCCAGTTCTCCGAGCGAGGCCCACGGCTCATCTTTGAACTTCAGACTGAGACCGGAGCCCGCTGGGAGCTGGCCGTCTGTGACCAGCCTCATCCCACCGCAGCTTACGTCTCTCGCAAACCCTTCCGTCTCAGCCGCTTGTTCCCCCTGCTTTTTGTAAACCACCGCCAGCTGTACTGGCACCCGCACCCACTTCCTCTTTTGCGTCACCCCGACGTCTTTGACCATAGACACTTTGAAAAGACGCGGGCCAGCTTGGCTCTTTAGCCTGGCCTCAAACGTGTAGATTCCATTGTCGAGGAACACGGCCACACTGGCACCAGCACTTTGGGCACCTAGGAGACTATCCTGCGCGGGAACCTCCGACAAAAGCTCAAGGAAGAACTCCTCACCCCGAACCAGCCACCGGGCAGGCAGAGATAACCCGGTCAGATGGATCTCGCGTATCTCCGCGTCAGCTCCCGAACTGTTCTTTAGGTGTAGCACGGCAAGTTGTCTGCCGGTGAGAGTCGACTCACGGTCCATATCGTGCGACTACGCTCCTTCCGCACTGCTTCTCCAAACGCGCACGAGCGCTCGCGCTAGATTACGTTACTCCCTACCGCGGTTGCGCATCCGTGCGCCACGGCCGACTCTTCAGACGCCGCTCGAAGCATTCATTCGACGCCCATTGATACGCTGCCTTCTGGTCACGGAAAGTTCTTGCAAGCCCGTTGTCCGGGTGGGCAGCGTCGATTTCAACTTTCCCGAAGAAACACTCCTGGACCTGATCTACATCCGGCACCTGAGGAGTCGTCCCAAATTAGCCGACGCTGCGGCGTAATACGCCTTCTCAACGCCACTTGTGTATCAGGTCGAACCTGAGAAGTCGTCCCAAATTAGCCGGCGCTGCGGCTGAACCGCGAGCCACGTATATGAGGCATTTCTTCGCTAGTACATGTCGCCCCTCACCGTTTCCTGCCGTACTTCTCCAGCACATCGCGTCTCTGGGCCTCCGTAAGCTCGGGCATGCCTCCGAAAAGCCTCCCGGCCATCACCATCTTCGCCGCTTCCTCCAGCACCTCCACGCGTGCAAAGGCCTCCGGCAATGTATTTCCTACACTGAAAACCCCGTGGTTTTTCAAGAGCACGATGTTGCTCCGGCTCAAGCCCTCATTCAATTTTTTGACAGCGTCACCACCAGGTGTTGCAAACTCCACTACCGCAAGGTTGCCAACCATGACCACGTACTCAGGTGTCACGCCTTGCGGCAAAAACCCAGCCGAAACCATACCTACGGCCGTGGGAGGGTGGGCGTGAATGACGGCCCCAATGTCTGTCCTGGTCTTATAAAGGCTCAGGTGGTTTATGCTCTCGGTGGAAGGCTTCCCCTCACCCAGGACCCGGCCTTCCAGGTCAATCTTCACGATATCTCCCGGCGCGATGTTCAGCTTGTCTAGACCCGTGGGCGTTATGAGAACGTAGCCCTCTTCGCGGCAGATGACACTGCTATTGCCCCCTACGCTGGAGATCAAACCTCGTATGTAAAGGCGCTTCATGATCTCACAGAGTTGCTCTCTCAGGTGCCATTCGGTACTCATCTCTTGGCAACGGACCTCCTTACTCAATGGACCCAAGATCGCTAAGTTTGAGGCCCAGCTCCCTGACCAGCCGCTGGGTTTCTCCCTTGACGAAATTGGGATCGCTGATGGTGCGAGGGTGAATATTCAGAAAGAACTTCTGGTCCGGTCCCAGGTCCCCGAGGTTTTGAAGGGCTAACCGCCGAGAGATCCGTTCCACAGGATAGAGTAGCCCGGCCTCCCCGGCAAAGGAAAAGATTATATCCGGACTGCGGAAGTAGCTCTCCCGAGGCCCTCTGGTCAGGGCCTCCCAGGCCAGAACCGTCACCCCAGGGGTTTTCCACGGCAACGATTTCAATCCCGGGGAAAATTTCGGGCATCTCGTTTTCCGGAGCGCTCTTGAACATGGCGAGGACCTTCGCGGCGGCCTCAGATCCGCTTACCTGTTCCACCTCGCGGAATTTCACCAGGTCAAAATAAAGGAGCACTACCGGCTTTGACTGCTGGAGGTTTTCCAGAACTCTCTGGACTAGAACAGCACCTTTCAAACGTGCGTTCCCCAATATGGGCTTCCTTTCAGAACCGGGGACGGAATCGGTCTTGGAGGTGTCTTGCTGATTTTTGGGTACATCCGATGTCACTAGCACTCACCCTAGGTTTTGGTATGGCAACGGGATTTTATTATATCAGCTCTCAGGCATGATTGCTCTTCCGCGCTGCTGCGAATTAGGGCCTGGTGAGGCCGGACTAACAAGTAGACGAACAGGTACTCGCTGCGAACCTAGTTGGCACCGAAGACTCCAAAACCTGTGCTAGTGCAAACCACGTTGGCACCCAGCACGTCGCAAATTACTTGAGTGCAAACCTCATGGCAACCCAAGACTCCAAGCCGCCTCCGAGTGCTAACTTCATTGGCACCGGTTACCCCGGAAATCGCTCTGCTGCAAACCTGGTTGGCACTGAAGGTCTCCAAGCCCCGCCCGGTGTAAACTACCTTGGCACTCGGCACCCTGGAGACCACTTTAGTGCAAGCCTGGTTGGCACTCCAGACTCCAGAACTCGGCTCGGTGCAAACTACCTTGGCACTCGTCCCCCTGCCGTGAGGCTCGGTGCAAACCATCTTGGCACCCAGCGCCCAGCCTTCACGCCGAGTGCAAACCTCGTGGGTACCCAAGGCTCCGAACCCCGTCCCAGTGCAAACTCTCTTGGCACCGGGCACCCTGCAGACCGTTTCAGTGCAAACCTAGTTGGCACTCAAGGCTTCTAAACCCTGCCTGGTGCAAACGACCTTGGCACTCCGCACCCTGCCGCGAAGCTTAGTGCAAACCATCTTTGCACTCGGCATCCTGCCAACAGACCTGGTGCAAACGTTGTGGGCACTCAACACTCACAAACTTTGCCCCGATGCAAACCGTGCTTGAATCCGACACCTCGCCGATCAACCCAGTGCAAACCTCGTGCGCACCTCAGACTCCAAGCCCCGCCTCGGCGCAAACCGCATTGGCACCGGATGCCCCGGCAATCGCTCCAGTGCAAGTCCAGTGGGCACTGAAGAATCCGCAACCTGTATCGATGCAAACTATCCTGGCACCGAACTGTCTTGGCACCAAGAAGCCCGCCTAGCCGCTGCATCAGCCCCGTACCAACGCCGTAGCCTTTCCCGGGGTTCCCCGGCCCAGACGAATTAAGCCCGGTCGCAGGCAGCACCATCCTTGAGTACGCGTGTATAGCACTCGACGGGCCTGTGCTGAGAGGCTTACGCTCTGCTTGCTGATGACACTTCCAGCATCGCGAGACAGACACCGTAATTGGACCCCGGGTTGGTTTGAAAGTTTACGGCATGCTTACAGCATACCTGCTGAGCGGAGCGCCTTTCTTACCGGCACAGCCACTCGGGCAGCGAGAAGGGCCTTTACTACATCGACCGGGATAAATGGTACAGCTCCGACCAGGAGAGCCTCTTTGAAGGAGAGCTTCATGACCAAACTGAGCTGCATGACACCGAAAAGGTAGGTTATCACCAGGCAAAGTAGCATTCCCGCGGCCGAGCGAAGGTATCCCCGTTCGCCCTCCATTCCACGTTCAACTACGAATCCGAGTACGTATACCCCGGCCACAAACCCAACGAGGTAGCCTCCACTAGGACCAAGCAACACGCTCGCGCCACTCATGCCTCGGGCAAAGACTGGGAGGCCCAGGACACCCAGGAGGACATACGCTAGAACCGATATCACACCCAGTTTCCTGCCCAGCACGGCCCCGGCCAGAAATACCCCGAGCATCTGACCGGTGAACGGGACTGGGGAAAACGGAAGCGGAACCGCAACCTGAGCCAGAGCCCCTATTAGTGCCGCACACAGCGCAGCGAGAACCAGTGACCTCGTCTTCATTAAAACATCCCTGCCCGTTTGAGATGTCCGTTTGAGATAGCCGCTTGAGATAGCAGTTTGAGAGCAGTTTGAGATATCTGTTTGAGATATCTCTTTGAGATGTCTGTTTGAGATGCCCGTTTGATAACCACAGTCTTGAAGTAAGAGCTACCCATTTCCTGACTCGACAGCCCCGTGCCCAAGCGCGGCTGTTGCAAAGCTTAAGACCCCGGCTTTGCCCTATCTTCACCCACTTCACCCTGAACAAGGGACAAAACCGCCGCCAGGACGGTGAGCACAGCCCCGAAAAGGTAGGCGTATCTCAGCCCCGTAAGAAAACGAGCTGCCTGTGCGGCATCCAGACTGCTCTGGGCGATGATCGCCGGCGGAACCAGAGCATACAAAATCATTCCAGCAGAGGCGATGCCCAAAGCCATGCCGATGTTCCTGGCCGTCGCTAGGACACCGGAAGCAATTCCTAGATAAGGTCGGGCTACGCTCCCCATGACCGCGCTGTTATTAGGGGACTGGAATATCCCGGTACCGAGGCCGAAAAGAGCCAGGCACCATACTATGGCAATCGCAGTAGCATTATCGCGCAAGAGGGCCATGGTCACGAGAGCTACGCCACACACAGCTGCCCCGGCCGCTGCCAACGTCCTGGTACCCAACCGGTCCGAAAGAACCCCGCTAATAGGAGCAACCACCATGGTCGCCAGGGGGAAGCTCGTCATGAGCATGCCTATTTTGTTAGGCGAGTAGTGGAGGATGCGCTGAAGGTAAAACGGGACGAGGAAGACCAGAATGTACTGGGAGGCAAAGTTCAGAAGCGCGCTGAGAGTAGCCAGAGAAAAGGTCCTGTTTCGGAACAGAACCAGGTTCACCATGGGTTGCGGAGAGCGTGCCTCAACGTACAAGAAACAGGCTCCGCTGATAACAGCTGCAACCAGGCCAACGTAGGGCGCAAGTCCCGCTCCCACCTTCTGGACTTGGTTAAGAAAGTACAGGGAGGAAAAAAGGAAGACGAAGGCGCTCACTGCACCACCGAAATCCATTTTGCCGGATTGTCCTCTTAACTCGGGGACCACTTTTGCAGCCCACAGAAATCCAGCCAAGCCAATGGGGATGTTTATGAGCAAGGCAGCCTTCCATCCCCACAAGGAGGTGAGGAGCCCCCCGAGGACTGGGCCAATCGCCAACCCGGCTGAAATGCTGATGGCGTTAATGCCCAGGGCCCGGCCGCGTTCCTCCGGCGGAAAAATCGCTGTAATGATGGCGTAAGGCACGGCCATCATCATAGCGGCTCCGATCCCTTGTACCGCGCGGAAAGCTATCAACCAGTAGATGCTCGGTGCCAGGCTGCACAGACCCGAGGCGACAACAAAGAAAAGAAGCCCCGCAAGATAAACCCTCTTGTACCCAAGAATGTCTCCCAGCCGCCCACAGAACAAGAGGAGGCCGCTGGTGGTAATCAGGTAGACTAACGAAACCCACTGGGCTGTGGCAAGAGGGGCTTTGAAATAGTCCGTGACCGTAGGAAGGATGACATTTACGACGCTGGCGGCGATGGGACCCATAATGCCACCAAGCATAATCGCACCCAGCGCTTCGTAACGCCGGACAGTTAGGGATGTGGCTCTTTCCGGCTCTCGAGACATGCACCTGCCCCCTTCTTTCGTGTTCATGCTTTTGATGCCTTTGGTGCGGGGACACCTACCGGATAGCCTGGCGCGCGCCAACCGGTGCCTCGCAGTTGGTTACGATGTTAGATATTTGTGAACTCGCCTGCAGCAACAAAGCCTACGCGGCATTTCCAGTCATACCGTCGCCCCGTGATACCCTCGAGGGATGTTTCTTCTCCCGGCCGGAGTATCCCTCTACAACCGTTCTACGAACATGAGGTGTACCTAGCGGACGTGAGGATAAGCTCAGGATAAGCCGGCACGCTCCGGGTATCCCCCAAAACCGGATCTCCGAAGGTTTCGCGTTCCACCGCCCTCGCGGCGAACCAACCAGGTGTCCAAGCTCTCTTTGCTTTCTGAGCGCGAGCGTGAGCGGAGTTCAACCGCCCTCGCAGCGAGCCAACCATGTGTCCATGGCAGCAAGAGACCCATGGCTAGAGACGGTAAAGCGGGTACCAGCTGACGGCCATAAGGGTATACTTTATCTAGCGAGAGACGACTGGCAAGAACAGTTGGAGGCGACTTTCTTGGACGCACATTTTTTCGATCAGCTTATGGAGATTCTGGTAGAGTCCGTAACCCACACCGTATCCATGCTACCCGTGCTTTTTGCCGCATACCTCTTCGTGGAGTTTGTGGCGCACGGGCGGAAACTTGAGTCTCTCCGGCGACTGTCCAGTCATCCAATCGTCGGAGCTATAACAGCTTCCGCCCTGGGACTCTTACCGCAATGCGGATTTGCGAGCGCGGCGACGGTCATGTATCTCGACGGCCTCATCCCTCGGGGAACGCTCATTGCCAGTTACATCGCCACTTCCGACGAAGCGCTGCCCATATTGCTGTCGGCGAAACAATCCGTCGGTTGGGTGCTCCCCTTGCTGCTCACGAAATTTGTGTGGGGCGCGGCAGCCGGCGCCGCCATAAACCTGGCTGGGCGGGCAAGCGAAACGGTCCGCCGGCGCACCACCGCCAAACTCGACGGCGACGCGGAGACGGTACATGCGCCGAAACCAGCGGGTCTGAGGCCGGAACGTGATTGTCGGTGTCGAGCTGTTCTCACCGTTTCAGAAGGACTAGAGGACCACGCCCCGGCTGGGCCCGATGCCGGCTCGTTAGTGGTCCCCAGTACCTGCCAGATTCCCGCACATTCTTGGAAGGACCTGTTTGTCCACGCCCTCGCCCGGACTGTGAGGGTAGGTCTCATGGTCCTGGCCTTTTCCGTTATCTTCCACATCGTAGGGCACCTGGGTGAGGAAAAACTTACTCACGTTCTGGTAGGCACCGGATGGTGCCAGAATCTCATCGCTGCTCTGGTAGGACTTTTTCCGTCGTGCGCCACATCGGTGGCGATAGCAGACGCCTTTCAGCGCGGAATGCTCTCGTTCTCCGCGACGGTTGCGGGGCTCTCATCCAACGCCGGAGTAGCCCTGGCCATTCTGTTCAAGGAGTCCAAGAGCAAGGCAGACTCGGTGGGAATCGCAATCTTGCTGGTAGTAGCGGGGTTTCTCGCCGGAATGCTGGTGAGCGTGCTCGGAACTGTGTTGTAACGTCTTCTTCTCGATGTCCGGGTTATGGTTGACCCGTCAACTTCCGAACGTGGGAGCAGCAAGCCTACGAGCACGGCCTGACCCGAACGGACGAAGCTAATCCCCACCCCAGGGCAACCTCCAGCGTGCCGACCCTGACCACCACGGGCCCTCTGAAAGGATGGGCAGCTACTACGGTAATTCGGGTGCCGGGAGTTATGCCGAGCTCGAGAAGACGCATCTGAGCTCGCTTTCCCTTACGTATGGATATGACCTCGGCCGTCTCACCAGGTCGCAGATCGGTTAAACTGAGTTCAGCTTTTGCCCACATACTATGCTCCTTATCCTCCGTGCCCAACCCACGTTGCTAGCAGGCTTGCCTGCTGTGCGTCTCTAGGCGCGTCTGCCGCACTTCATCTTCCGTGCCTTATCTTCTGGGCCCAACCCGTGTTACTCGCAGGGCCGTCTCTTGTGGCTGCAGATACGCTGCATGTTATCCCCGTAGCCAACCCATGGCCATCAAACGGCACTTTTCCTTAATCTGTGGCTTAGTGGTACGTTCACGATTAACCCGTAGCCAACCCATGGCGATCAACGGGGGTTTTCGTTCTCGCCTCTGATTCGAGCACGCCGCATGCTGTTTTAGCACCCAAGCGAACGTTCCGGCGCCGAAGGGCCGCCGGCAGAGCCCTCTTGCTGACACCGAGCACTTATGCGGACATCCTCGAACCCACAGCCGCGCTCAGGGAAGCACCACGTTCAAGGCGAGCCCCACTCCCAGCGAAACGCCCAGAGCCAGGAGCAAAATGAAGATCGCACTCCTCCACCCCACTTCCTTGACTAGCAGAGCCAAAACTGGCGTACAAGGCATGGACACCGACACCATGCTCACGGCTATCGTAGCCTCCCTCGGGCTCAGGGGCAGGTTGAGCAACACCATAGGAGCGAGGTACCTCTGGACTACGGTCATCGCCACTGCCGCGAACACTTCGCCCCTCACTCCGAAGAGCCGGGTGGTCACCGGACCCAGCGCCGAAAGAAAGTTCAGGTATCCTCCGGACACCAGATAGCGCAGGATCACGCTCACTCCCATGAGAAGCGGCAGGACGTGAAGGAAAAACCCGCTCATTCTGACGCGGCTCTTCCGCCACACGTTGGAAAAGGATGGCCATCTCAGGGGCGGCACTTCCAGAACAAACTCCCCTTCACCCTGAAACAGTCTTCCCAGGATGACACCGGTGCCGGTGAACACCGCTGCAACCACTCCATACACGACCAGAAGGTTCACCTTGAATACCTCGGACACACCGGTAATGATGGCCAGGCTGGCAGCGCACGGCACCGCCATCGAAAGAAGCGTGGCCACGATTAAGCGGGACCGTTTATCGGGCAGACTCCTCGTGGCCAGAACCGCCGGCGCCCGGCATCCAAAACCCAGGATCAGCGGAACCACGGCTTGACCCGGCAACCCCATAAACGACGTGACCCGGTGCACGGTAACAGCGATCCTGGGCAATAACCCGGTGTCTTCGAGGAACCCCATGAGCATGTAGATGGTGAACATCGCCGGGAAGACCACGGAAAAGGGGAGTACCAGCCCTTCCGGCAAAGATGTGAGAAGAAGACCGGCGAAGCTCCCCTCCGGAAAACGCGCAGCCAGCGACGTTATCCACTCCAAAAGCGGACTTGTCGCGACGGCCACCAGTCTCTCGAAAAGGTCCATCACAAATACGATCACTTTGTACGAGAAGTAGGCGGTCAGTGCGGTGATGACAAGGCCGCCTGCCGGTGTATCCAACAAGTCCTCCAACGTCGGGCCTCGCAAAGCCCCCCGCATGAGTCCGCTGGCACGCACGGAGGTCACCTGCGAAGCGATGGCCCGGGCTTGAACGGTCCGTTCCAGACACGTGGGAAATGAAGGGTGCTCCTCGTCCCGGGCAGGGCAAAAGGCGCACGACCGGTAGCACCTGGAGCACGCGGCCCCAGCCCCCACCTGCCGCTGAAGACTCTCCACGAGCGTACGAAGCTCCGGATAGAGATCAAACAGATCCTCGTCCACGCGGTCGTGCTCCATGAGATGGATCGCCAGGGCGCGCGAGGCATGAGACCTCCGCCTTCCCCTGACTTCCGGAACGACCTTTGCGATCTCCCTCTCCAGGTGCGCTATGACTTCTTCCACCTGGTCCGAAAACCTGATGGGTTTGCCCACCCGCCCTCGCCCGATGGCGGATACAAGCTCCCGAAGCCCTTCGCCTTTCGTGGCTACGATGGGCACAACCGGAACTCCCAGGATGTCTTCGAGTTTTTTCGCATCTATCTCGAGTCCGGCAGCTTTCGCTCTGTCCACCTGATTCAAGGCCACTACCAGAGGTATCCCCAAGTCAAGGAGTTGAAGGGTCAGATAAAGATTCCTCGCGAGGTTTGCGGCATCGATTACGTTGATTATGAGATCGACCCCACCTTCCAGAAGCACCCGCTGGGTCACTCTCTGATCCTCGGTATCCGAATGAAGGCTGTAGGTTCCGGGCGTGTCGATGACCTTTATGCGTTTGTTGCCTAACACGAGGGTTCCCTCGGTGAGCTCGACGGTGGTACCGGGATAATTCGAAACGAAAGCCCTGGTTCCCGTAAGGGCGTTCATTATCACGCTCTTACCCACGTTCGGCTGCCCGACCAGCGCGATCGTTCGGGGCAACCGGGCCGGATTTGCGACACCATAGCTCGTGGCGAGCTCCACCGTTCTCCACCTCTCCCTGTTGGCGAACGGGCGATATATTCACCGGACCCGTCACGCGGTTTACGGATTCTCCGCTCAACTTATCCATTGCCGTCAAATCACTGATACCTTCATCAGACCCATTGCATCTTTCTATTTTCCCGAAACACCCTTTGATGACCACGTAAGTCGAACGACCCGTGCAGTTTTCCGGGACCCCGTTGAACCGCTCCAGCTTTGGACCGCGTTTCAACCGCCTTTGAACCTTCCTTGAACCGTCCCTGAACCGAGCAAACCCGAGTCTGGCAGGAACGCCTTTGCCAGGCCGGAAGTCGTCCGTCAGAGAGTTAGGTTGACCTAACTCTGCTTCTATTATAGATTTCCCGTGGGCAAATGCAACTCGCTCAGGGGACCGCGGAAGGGTCGGAGGAACGACACATCAACGCCAATTTGAACGCAAACTGCTCTCTAGACTCGCCAAGCCGGGCATCGGGCGGCCAGAGGAAAAACATGAAACCCAATATGAACCTCAGTGTGACTCATGGCGATGTCGGTGCTGGCTTCGACTCGGGCCAGGACCAACATGAGCCCCAATATGAACCTCAGTGTGACTCATGGCGATGTCGGTGGTGGCTTCGACTGGAGCCAGGAACAACATGAGCCCCAATATGAACCTCAGTGTGACCCCGATATAAACGCCAATATCCCTTTCACCACATCCGCAGGGTACCTTCCTGAGGCGGATTCAGCTTTTTCAGCAGGTCGTGCACAGCGTTGCTGCCTCTCGCCAGAATCACGGCGGAAAGCACTATCCCCACGACAGGAGGCAAGCCGAAGTCGATCGGAAGAACCCGAGACAGCACCGCGAAGAAATCCACCTTTCCACCGGCCGCCACCGCAACGGCCAGGACCAGGCTGATGAGCTGGTCCATCCAGTCCTTCAGGGCGACTCCGAAGTTTTCGAGGAGGGTTTTGATCAAACCGGTGAACGCCTCGATGAGAACCGCCAGGATCACGAAAGCCTGAATAGTCACACTGGACACCTCCGACCAAAAAGCCTTCGGAACATCCTATGCGGTTCGGCGAGGTAGAGCTCAGACCAGCCCGAGTTCTCCCAAAATGGAGCGAATCTCCGCCCTTTCCGAATCGCCTAGAGGCAAGACGGGCCTGCGGGGCGGCCCGCCGTAGTATCCGATCATATCCAGCGCCGCCTTCAGACCGGCCACGCCGTACCGGGAGGTGACAGCCGCATTGAGCCGCAGGATCTTCTTTTGAAGGACCGAAGCTTCCTCCGTCTTGCCGGCGAGGGCCAGCTCGTAAATATCCGCACAGATATCGGGGATCACGTTGGCCGCAGCGAGAGTCCCGCCCCGAGCTCCCAAAACCAGTGAGGGCAGGAGGAAACTCGCCGACCCGGCGAATACCGAAAAGTCCGGGGGCGCGTTGGCAATAATCTCCGCAATCTGGACTATATTCCCGCTCGAATCCTTGATCCCGATGATATTGGGGTGCCTGGCAAGACGCGTCACGAGAGACGAGGGTAGATTCAGCCCGGTATTGGCGGGCATGTTGTAGATGAGCACCGGCACAGGCGACGCGTCCGCCACCTCCTGGTAAAACCTTTCAAGGGCTTCAGAGTTCATAGATGCTTTGAAATAGTGGGGCGATATAACGAGCACGGCCTCGACCCCGGCATCCGCACACCGCTTGGTTAAACGGATAGTGGCCCTAGTGCTTTCGCAACCCGTACCGGCGATCACCGGCTTGTCGGCGGGAAAATGACGCCTGCAGAACGAAACGAGGCTCACCTTTTCGTCTTCGTCGAGCAAAGGCGCTTCGCCATTGGAACCCAGCACCACTATACCTGCGAGCCTGGTTTGCGCCCACCGCTGGAGATTCGCCTCGAGCTTGTCGTACGCTATCTCCTCATTTACAAACGGGGTAGGAATCGGGGCGAATATTCCGGATAACTTTCGCGGAGCCGGTTGCGGGCGACTCGAGCCGCTGGTGCTCGACCCGGCATGCACCTGTTTTGGGTTCATTGTTGGGCTATCCCCGTGAGTATGAACCGGCATCATAACTCCATTCCTCCTTACAACGGCTATCCATAGCAATCATGCTGATACGCAACGAACGCGAAATTCACACAGCAACGTGCTGCCACCTGCCGCTGTTCCATCGCCAGAGCATGAGGGAAGCCCTGACGGTCCAGTCGAGGGCCATTGCGAGCCAGGCACCCAGAAGCCCGAATTTGAAGACGGTGACGAAGAGCAGTGTAAGCCCGACTCGGACGCCCCATGCGCCGATGATGGTGTAAACGAGCACCGATCGAGTATCGCCGGCGCCCCTCAAGGCACCGGCAAGAACGAAACCGGCGGATTCCGGAAATTGCACGTACCCCATAATTCGCATCGTGATGTAGCCAAACGGAAAGACGCGAACGTCATCGGTGAATATCTTCATGAACGCCGTGGGAAACAGAGCGAAAAGGATTCCCATCGCACCCATAACGGTCAGCGCCATCTTCCAGCACTCCAAGGCCGAGACCGATGCGGCTCTGGGCTGCTTGGCCCCCAGGTTTTGACCTACCATGGTGGATGCCGCGGTAGCGAACCCGAAAGCCGGCATGAACGATATGGATTCGGCGTTCAGGCTCACGGCGTGCGCGGCGTAGGCGATCATCCCCAAGGACGCAACAGTACGAGCGTAAACGAGCTGCGCCCCGGACATAACGATCCTTTCGGCCGCGGCCGGAAGCCCTATGCGAAACATCCTTTTAACAAGGGACCAATCGATTCGAGCGACTTCTCTGGGGTTACTCCAGGATAAATGCACCACGCTTTTGGCCCTCGACATAACCAGAATCAACGCGAGAAAGGCGAAAAACCGTGAGACGCTGGTGGCGATGGCAGCACCCCGTTCCTCCAGTCTGGGCATGCCGAGCTTGCCCCAAATCAGCACCCAGTTCAAGCCCACATTCAGCAGGTTGGAAGCGGCGTTGACCACCATCGGCGTCACCGTATCTCCGGCACCCCTCAAAGAGCCCGCCACGATGAAGGATGCCAGCATGAACGGGGCACCGGGGATAAGCCACCGGAAGTACGCCGCTCCTCTTCTGAGAGCTTCTCCCTCGGCACCCATGAGGGAGATCATGCTGGAGGCAAAAAACCAGCCGGGGACGCTCAGCGCGAGGGCAAGGATAAATCCGATGAGGAGGGACTGCCGCGCGGTGTTCGAAGCGGTCGAACGGTCCCCCGCACCCACCGATCTCGCCACGAGAACCGTGTTCCCCACGGCAATGCCTCCGAAGACACCAGACACAAGCATCATCGGTTGGAAGCTCAGGGAGATCCCTGCTACGACCTCGGCACCGAGACGTCCGACCATGGCTGCATCCACCACGTGGACGAACATGGCAAGAACTTGCTCCACGATCGCGGGCCCGGCAAGGGACAAAATTGCCCGTCGTACAACGCCCTTCGACTCCATTTGTTCGGGCCTTAGTATCGCCTTCGACCTGTAAGCGATTTCCGAATTTCGCTCCTCGGCCATGCTCAAAGAGTTCCTCCTGGCCAGCTCGAGTAATCTCTCAATCCGAGGTTTAGCGACCCCCACATTGGTTCGGCGACCGCTACATTGGTTCAGCAACCCCCACACTGGCTAAGTGACCCCTACATTGCTTCGTCACGCGAAAGAAAATTCCTTCAGTCCGCCGGAACAGGAAATGGTTTTACGCATGTCAAAGATAGGTTGAAAGAGAGGGGTTCTGATGCAGCAAATTCTAGCACAAGCCTGGCGCGACTGGCGGACGCGCGGTTCTCCTCGAAAGAAAGGGGCTCTGGTGCGGGAGATTCTGGTGCAGCTAAGAAAGACTGCTTCCCGGATTCGCTTTGTCGTCATCGCGCTGGTACTGGCATTTTTAGCGTGCCAGACGTTGCCTTCCTATGCTCGCAGCTGGCCTTACCAAGATTTTCCTTTCCGGCCCCATCCCTCCCTGGGATATCTCCCTGGGGGTCTCGTTCCGAAGCCTTTTCGCTTCATAGTGGCGACGGACAGTCACTTCGGGTCCGCCGCGGGAAACAAGCAGTCTGCCCTAGCATTCCAGGCCATCAAGGAAAGGCACGGAAATGCCGCGTTTCTAGTTCATATGGGCGACATCACCGAGACCGGCGCATCCAGCGAGTACGACATCTACGATGCGCTTGTCCTCTCCCTCCCCTTCCCGGTGCTGAACACCTTGGGCAACCACGAATCCAGGTGGCAGGACCGTTACGGGCAGATATTCCGAGACCGCTATGGCTGTTCCAGCTACTCTTTCGACTACGCCAACTGGCATTTCGTAGTGCTCGACACATCTTATCCGGGTCAAACCTACGGAACCATTGACCCGGCAACCCTTGCCTGGCTCGAACGGGACCTCGGAGCCCTCCCGCCGGACAGGCCCATCGCCATCTTCGCTCACCACCCTCTTCTGTACGAAGCCCGGAAGTTTCAGGACGCGGACGACGCGTTGCTGCGCATCCTAGAAAGGTACCCGGTCCAAGTGCTGTTTTGCGGCCACGGCCATATGTTCACGAACTGGAAGGCCCAGGGCAGAGACGTCTTCATGATAGGGGCATTGATGGACGGGGCCTACGCGGTGGTGGAGGTCACCGGAGACGAGATGAGGGTTTATTCGGAAAAGGTGAAACAACTCAACCCCGACGACTTCGCCAATCAGCGCTCCCCAGACGAAATGAAGACTTACTGCACCGAACCCGGCGGGACTCGCGGCGGGTCGCGCTCGTATCTCCCCGACGCGTCCGGGGCTGCCTTCGGGGCTGCCGGCGGTACCTCTGTGGCAAATAAACCACCTGGCGGATTCGGTCCCGGGCGTCCCGACGCGCCTGTGGGTTCCGGCGCTACTTGCGTCGAACGCGCGCTTTTGGGCGTCGTTACCGTGAGGTCTCTGAACGAGCTTCGAAGTCCGATTACTTCTATGGATGTATCTGTCCTGGACCAAGGCACAACCTTGTCGGTCACTCTCGAACTTTCTCAAAGGGTCAGCCTGTATTACCAAATTGACGGCGGACCTTTTGTCGGACTGGGTGATGCAGACGCAGGCACTTACCGAACTAACCTGGATATATCCGGGCACGCCAAAGGGGTACATACCTTGAGGGTGAAAGCGTACGCGTCTTCGGGAGAAGGCCCGTACTACGCGGCGAGGGAATTCGGGAAACTCGAGCGCGACCTGGTTTTGTGGAGGGTAGACCTGGGGAGCGCCGTAACAGGCACACCTCTCTGGGTATCTCCTCAACGGATTGTCGTCGGAACCCGCGATGGACGCGTCCTCATGATCGACATCCGCACGGGAGAAAAAGTATGGGAGCACAACGCCGGCTCGTCGTGGTGCGGCGGTACCATCGACGGCAGAAGTCTCTATTTCACGACATCCGCGGGAGAACTCGTCTGCCTTGACGTCACCGACGGCGCGTTTTGGTGGAAGGCTGGACTGGATAAGTCGGGGTTTTCGTCAGGGCCAACCGTCGTCTCAACTCGAGCCGGAAAAGCCGTGATAGCCGGCGCCGCATCCGGCAAACTATACGCGGTAAGCCCCATCGCTGCGCTCTTGCTCTGGTCCTTTCAAGCGGGCGGCGCCATTACCGGAGGAATATCCGCCGCGGAAGATCTGGTCTTCTTCGGCACCTGGGGAACCGGAGTCTACGCCGTTGAACCCGGGACGGGACTAGGCGTGTGGTCCTTGCCCCTTGGAAGACAGATCTACTACTCGCCGGCCTTAAAACCTTTGGCGCTGGGAGACGCCGTCTACACCACCGTGCCCCTGGACAAGTTGAGCGGCGGCAGTTTCATATACGCTCTCAGCGTCTCCGAGGGCCTCGAACTATGGAAACAGGCGTTTTCCGAGTCGTTGCTCGAGCCGACCGTGCCGTTTTCCAGTTTTCATATCAAGGAATTCTTCGCCACAGGCAGCGCACCCCGTGCAGGTTCGGCCCATGCAACGATCGCTCGGAGCGTCCCGGAGGTAATCGTGCCCGGTTCAGGAGGTGTGATCAGCTGTCTTGATTCAAAGAGCGGCCAGCTCCTGTGGCAGCTCCAGGGAGACGGGACTCTCTTTTCCACGGTGGCAAATCTCGATTCCATCTACGTTACGGGCGGCGCCAGGGGGCTGATAAACATTTTCGTGAACGATGTGAAGATCGACTACAAAGTGCGAGACTCCTTCCTTTTCGAAACCCCGCTGGTCGTGGTGATACCGGTGGGAAGTTTGCAAGCAATGGGGGGAGGTCCGCGAAACGGCGGCAATCCTGAAGCGGGATCGGTAGGTGCGCGCCCTGCGAAAGGCACCCTGGCCCCGGGGTTTTACGCAGTAATAGCGGGGGATACCAGAGGCACGCTCTGGGCAATCGCGGTCCCCGAAGTCCGATGAATTCTGCGGCGTCCCCAAACCTAGCCGAAACCCACACTCGACACAAATGACACAGCCGGCTACCTGACCTTGACACAGCGATCTGCGATGCCTGACCCAGCTGGCTGCGTGACCCAACCCGCCTGACACGGTTGGCGGCTTGACACGACCCGCTACCTGACACAGCTGGCTGTGCGACACAGCTGGCTGCCGGGCACGGCGAGCTGGTGGACACAGCCGGCGTCTTGACACAACTGGCTGCTGAACAGGTCCGGCAGATTGACACAGCTGGCCGTCCCGGTCCGTCGCTCGCGTAATCTCGGAAGCAGCCAGCTGTCATGGCATGAACTCACTTTTTCTCGATGCTCTTGATAACCCAGATGCCCTGCTCTCCTTGTTTCTGGGGCTGTCCCAACACGATGACATATGTTTTTCCGTTGTACTCCACCGAAACTGTGGCCTTTCCGGCTTCTTTGGAGACCAACTTGTAGTCAAGGCTAGAAAGCAGTCCCTTGGCACCGGATTCTCTTTTGGCAACTTCCAGAGGATCTTTCCGCCAGGACTCCTGCCCCTTGTCAACTCGTTCCTGCAACGCCTTGGCCCGTGCTTCACTGGTGAAGAAGTCGCCGGTACGCACCGACCGCGTCAGAGGTTCGGTCGTATCAAAATGACCCGCCAGGGTCTCGACCTTCTTGCCCTCTACCAGAATCTGCACCTTTTGAATCTCCGGAAGCTCCGTCAGGGAGTTAACCAGGGAAAGCAGAGTCATTGCCTCGCCTGTACTTCCGCCCCAGTGCCTGGTCTGTAGTTCTTTTGAAAAGTTCACCAGCGCCAGTCCATCCGTCACTTGAATCGACAGCAGCTTGGCCTCAGGCGGAAGCGTTTTCCTGAGCAGGGGATCAGTGGGCCCCTTCAAAAGCTCCTGTACAACCAGTGTGTAAAGGGGAGGCCTCTGAGATGGATCGCTGGGGACCTGTACCTCCCGGCGCTCGGGAAGCACCTCCATTGCCTGGTCATCGCAGAAGTACAAGGTGAGGATCACCGTGTCTCTGGAAGGTACCGGGCTCACCGGTTGGACAGGCGTTCCGCCCGAAGCCGAAGGCTTGCAGCCCGTGAGCAATAAAGCCGCCAGCACAAACGACGCGGCCACGCCACCCATCCATGCGAACCTCGTCCTAAAACCAGAACCCCGCGGAATCGCGTTCTTTCGCACGACAAGCACCTCCTGTTTCTACTTGACGTCATTGTGCCTGCGCGGTTTTTCGATGATGCTGCCGAATGTATCACTTTCGTAACAGCCCCTGAAACCTCTTCGAATCGACCGATGCCAACATGATTCGCACTTCCGTCCGCTTCATATCCGCCGGCTCCGACGTGCTATGCACCCGCACCGCGTCCGACCCCACGTTCTTGGCACTGCACCGCATTCGCCCAAGTTGGTGCCAACGTAGCTTGCACTCAAACCGACTTCACACCCAGCAGTGCCAACATGGTTTGCTCTCCTGTCGCCCTCGGACCGGCAAGTGCCAACGTACTTTGCACCGACGGCGTCCTGGAATCCACAAGCGCCAACGTCGATGGCACTCGGAGCCACCCCGCGCCAGGTAGTGCCAATATCACTTGCAATCGAACCGCCATCAAAACCGCGGGTGCCAAAAAGATTTGCACTGAAACTCACTTTATGCCCCGTAGTGCCAACATCGTTTGCACCCCCATCGCCCTCGAACCGGCAAGTGCCAACATGCTTTGCACTCCGATTGCTTCTTGAACCACCATTGCCAACGTAGTTTGCACTAGAACCTGCTTGAGACCCGGTAGTGCCAACGCGCTTGGCACCGGCGCTGACTTCGCGTGCGCCAGCGCCAAGTTAACTGGCACTCGAACCCTGGCAAGACTCGGCAGTGCCAACCTGGCTTGCACCTGGGCCGCCCTCAAACTCACAAGTGCCAACGTCGACACCACTCGGAGCCACCACGCGCCAGATAGTGCCAACATTGTTGACACTCGAACCGCTTTCGAATCGCTTTCGAGCCAGCGAGTGCCAGCGAGTACCGACGTCGTTTGCACATGGTCACCGTTTCGGGGAACCGAGTGGAGTCAGCCTGGTTCGAACTGACATCTGGCCCAAGTGTCTCAGTCGTCGCCTAGACGGTAAACGAATCGGCCGAAAACCCAGAGACAGGTCAGGCTCGTAACGCGTTCCTCCACGTAACTCGAAAGATTGAGCCCTTCCCCGGTTCGCTTTCCACGGTTACGCTGCCCCCGGATTTCTCGCAAGCCTCCTTTACGATAGCGAGCCCGAGCCCTGTGCCTCCAGTCGTCCGCTGTCTGGACTGGTCAACCCTGTAGAACCTTTCGAATATCCTCGGAAGATGTTCCCGAGCGATGCCCGGGCCGGTGTCGGCCACTTCAAACACCAGACCCCGTCTTTGAGAAGCACCAGGAGAAGCGGCAGGAGTAGCCTCAGGAGAAGCATCGGGAAAAGCATCGGGACAAGCATTAAGACAAGCATTAAGAGAAGCATCAGGAGAAGCATCAAGAGAAGCATCAAGAGAAGCATCAAGAAAAGCGTCTGAAGCGTCGGGAGAAGCGCCGGCTGCGAGCAGCTCATTTCCCTGTGAAAATTTGCGACCCCCTGATACGCCCCGTCCTTCCCCTACGAGAGTTACCCTCACACCTCCTCCGGGCGACGTGAACTTCACCGCGTTATCTATCAGGTTCGACACCACCAGCCGGACGAGAACCGGGTCGAGGTCAACCGGTGTATCATCTGAAATACCGATCTGTTTATCCACCGCAAGGTTCTTGTTCCTGATCAGCCTGCTCCTGTCTGCAATGGCGTCGTCGATGATGGCGATGAGGTCTTTCCCCTTACACGTCTTGACCTCGGAACGCCGCGCCCTCACCCGCAGTAAATCGAGGATTCCTTCGGAAACCCTGGACAGCGACTTAACTCCGGATTCCAGATCCTCGAGGAGCTCGGGCAGTTCAGAAGGAGCCGGAGGCTTCATTTTCATGGATTCCACCAGCACAGACATGGAAGCCAGAGGCGACCTAAGTTCGTGAGCAGCCGCCACCAGAAACTGTTCGTGACTGGCGATGGTTCGCTCTACCTGTTCGGTCATGAAGTTGAAGGCCTCTCCCAGCGTCCTGGTCTCCAAGGGACCTTTAGGCTCCACTCTCACATCCAGCCGTCCGGCCGCCACACGGCGGGCACTACGGGCCAGTTCCAGCACAGGTCCGGCCACCAAATTCGAAATGGCCCAGGCCGCCACGAGCGCCACCAGAGAAGCTACTACACCGGCCGTGAGCACCATGGTCATGATGCCCCTGTACTGAGCCACTACGTCTCCGAGGTCCTGAGCAATGAAGACGGCGCCGCTTTGCTGGTCCCAGGATGATGGAACGGCCACGTACATCACGAAGCTTCCATCCGGGAGATAGTACGTGTTGGATGATTCCTTCCCTTGAAGAGCTTCCTTCACCTCGGGCAATCCCAGCACCTTACCCAGCATGTCGGGATCAGCTGCCGAGTCTTCCAGGACTCGCCCGCTGCCATCCAGCACAAGCACCCGGCCCTGAAGGGGGATACCGCCGATGGCGCTCAGCCTGGCCACAGCGGGCCCGCCTCTGGCCCGAATCGCAGATGCTATGAGATGCGCCTGAGCGTAAAGATATGCCCGCCTGGAACGTATGGCTTCGGATTCGAGGATTTTTGACAGGGATACCGTGAGGAGAGCAAGGGTGATCCATATAATAAGCAGGTAACCCAGGAGAAGGTGCCACCTCATTCCCAGCGGCTTACGTCTGCGAAACGCGCCCCGAAACTTCCCGAGGTTTCCCACGAGCGTGCGGCGCCCGCGTCTGCCAATATCAGCCACAGTAGTAACCGAAGCCTCTCTTCGTCAGGATGTACCGGGGCTTCTTGGGGTCATCTTCTAGTTTGTCTCTCAAACGAGACACCTGAATATCCACCACCCGGGAGTTTCCAAGATACTCATAACCCCAGCACATCTCAAGAAGTTTTTCCCTGCTGAAAACCACTCCCCTGTTTTTGAACAGCACCGAAAGTATTTCAAATTCCTTGGGGGTCAGGAAAATCTCCCGGGTCCCCTTCCACACCCTCTTACCCGAAAGGTCCACCAGGATGTCCCCGACCCTGATCTGAGACTTCTTCGTCCGCGAAGCTCTTCGGGAAACCGCTTTTATCCGGGCCTCCAGCTCCCTGACGCTGAAGGGCTTGGAAATATAATCATCCGCTCCCATCTCCAGGCCGACGACGCGGTCCACGTATTCCGACCTCGCCGTGAGCATTATCACCGGCAAGTCCGGATATCTCTCCCTGATTTCTCTGAGGACCGACAAACCATCCCTACCCGGAAGCATTATATCCAGGATGACGAGATCGGGCTCCTCAGCTTCCACTTTTGAAATGACGTCCGATCCGGTGGCGCACGTCGTCACCTCGTAACCAATGGAGGTGAAAGCGCGCGTGAGCCCTTTCAAAAGGACTTCGTCGTCGTCGGCCAGAAGAAGTCGCAAGGACCTCACCGTTCCTTATCGTTTGATTTTTTCCTGGCCTTTTCGATCTCGGCCACCCCCGCGTGCCGCAAGGAACTCACTGTTCCTTATTGTGTGTTTTTGCCATCTCTCCTACGACTACCTCAAATTCAGGTATTCGGCTATATTAGCCCTCTCCACAACCACGGGTCGTAATTTGCCGGTCAACGAAGTCAAGAGGGAGGTCACACCCGGGCCGTGACCGGACACGAACGAATTGCTGTGCACGACGACGCCTATGATCACCGCTCCCCTGCGGTAGCTTCTCCCGTAGTAGGACGAGGAATCCTTTATGGCGACAATGTCTCCCAACCGGATCCGGTCTAGTCCGAGCTCCTTAAGCCTTTCCTGTTCCATGGAAGTTATGTCGTAATCCCCGGTCTCCGCCGAGGACGCCCCGAGCCCGCTTCCCATGAATTCGGGGGGAATTTCTGCGGCGACGGGCACCTCTAGCACTCCGTCTTTCTCAACGATACCCATCTTGTGAAGGAGTCCCGGGTCGAGATTCATGCACTTCACGTCCGGATAGTCGGTGAGTTCAAGTCCCTGCCCGAACGCTTTGACCATAACCTTGTCGCCGATCTGGAGTTTTTCCAGGGTTTCACGGTCGAAGTGAATTAACACGTGCTCGATGCCGCCATGCTTTCCGATCACGGTACCTCTAGCGCCCTTGGCGTCGCCCGACACGACGATGGCGGTGTTGCCTATGCAGGACAGAGTGTTGTAACCGGCGTTCGACTGCTCATCCTTATTTTTAGTGCTTACCCCCGGCTCGACATGGTCCCCGGCCCAACCGAAAGCGGGGTCGCCCACCTTTACGTTGTAGGTGATCCCCCCTGTCCCCGGCAACACTCGGGTAACCCCATCGTACCCAACTCGCGGCTTCGCACCAGGGTGCGATATTTCTCCCATGACCGATAGCATGACAAGCCTGTCTTCGTTGGTTCTCAACATTACCGATAAGCCTCCTCTCCGACGGAAATCTCGCTTACGCCAGGCACGCCGGTGCGTTTAAAGATTTCAATATTGTGTAGTCTCCCATAGGCCCCCTGTAACCCTACTCCGCCGCGGACCAACCCGTCTGGACCCTATTCTACGATAAGCGTGGGGACTCGTGGCGGCGCCCACCCATCGATTCAGCCGGCGTAGGTCCGGGCCGATATTCAGGCAGCGTAGGTCCGGGCCGATATTCAGGGCTGGGGAATCTCCCACGGTCTGTTGGTTTCGGGCTTTTCCTACTTTCTGATGGCGCTGATACCCCCTCGTGCAACGGCCATTTTGACTGCCCTCAACAACCGGTAAAGCCACGGGACGTACCGGCGAATGCCTTCGCGAAAGCGACGAACAGCCGAAGCCCCTCTTTCCCCAAGAGTCACGAGCCAGCTCCATCTGAAAAACACCGAAACGGTAAATCTATCCAGGAGAAGGACAAGGATTTGTCCCAGCCAGGGGATGGCACCTGCTAGCCGGTAGAGTCGGACCAGGAGCATAAAATACGTATATACGAGAGCAACCTCCTGCTTTGAGAAGTTCGGCTGGTCGAGAAAGGTTCGAGCCCGGTAATCCATGTGGCGTGGCGCGTAGCCTTTCTTAACCGAAAGGTCATAGAGATCCGTGCCGGGGTAAGGCGAAAAGACGCTCACGACGACGCTGGCGGGACGACAAACGGCGTTCATCTTTACAGTGGCCAGCACCTTCTTACGGTCTTCTCCGGGGAGCCCCACCATGTTGTAGGCTACCGTAGCTATCCCCATTTCCCGGCAAGCGCGGAAAACCTCTTTCAACCGCTCGTCGCTTATGCGACGGTCCAGGATCAGACGGCGAACCTCTTCATCGCCCGATTCGATGCCCATATAAATCATGCGGCATCCGGCACGAGCAACAAGCGCCAATCTTTCCCGGGTCACCAGGTCCGGACGTTGGTTACAGCTGAAGGGAAGTCCGATTTCCCGTCTATAAAGTTCGCAGAACTCTTCCAACCACATGCGCCCAAGGCCGAAGACGTTGTCGAGAAAGCGAAGCTCTCTAACCTCCGGAAACCATTTCCGTAAGCGGCGCAGGTATTCTATGGAGTTTCGAGGGCTGCGGCAGCGCGCATACCGGCTGGAATTAGGGTAAACCGCTCTCTGCCTGTGGTTCGAGCAGTATCCACACCGGAAGGGACAGCCGCGGGAAAGCATGGCGGTGGCCACACCGGTGCGCGTCGCTATGAGCCTCCTCCGGTCAAAGAGCTCAAAATCGGGGATGGGAAGCTCATCGAGGTTCTCAACCATAGGGCGGACCGGATTTCGAACCGGACCGGAGGCCGTATTGAACCACAAACTTTCGATATGTACCGGCTCCTTGCCCTCAGGTAGGACGTCGGCCAGATCCACTATCGCCCAGTCGCCTTCACCGACGCAGATGGAATCCACGCCCGGAACCTCGAGGCACTCTTCCGGAGCCAGAGTAGGATGGTATCCACCCCATATGACATAGGCCCCGGACCCTTCTTTCACCCATTGGGTGTATTCCAGGCAATAGGGAAACGTGCTGGATCGAACCGTGAATGCAACCAGGGCCGGGTTATGCTGCCTCAATAGCGCCGTGAACTCGTCCCGGTCGGGAGGCACCGTAAGATGCATAAGCGACGGATGATGACCCGCCGCGCGCAAGGATGCCGACATGGCAGCCAGACCTTCGGCGTACCACCCACCCGTCTCCACGTCGTACGTTCCCGGACGACCGGTGCGTTCCTGCGCCACAAAGTCGGGGTAAACGAATAACACCGGGATTCCCAAATCGAATACCTCCAATCAGGGTGAAAGCACAGGCAGCCGCCGAACGGGCAACTAAAGTCGGGCCGGAGCAAGGCTAGTTCTGATGCGCCGGACTCCGCCTCCTCCTTAAATGACTCCGGCGCGGATAGTCCGGTTCCCGCGCCAGGGAATCCGCCGCGAGACGTCAACCAAATCATGCACCCGAAAACAGGCTAATCCAACCAGACACAAAAGAATCAGCACGCGCCAGTCAGCATACCAATCCGCCATCCGCGAGCTCGGCGGCGCTACAACAGTCGACTGAGTATTATGGCGGTCGCTTCTCTCGACAAGTTCTCGCGCAAGTATGTACACGAGTCCGCCCGTCCGCGAGTTCAGCGGTCCCGAACCGTTGACTTCGTTTGCCGAGCGTCGTGGCTGATGTGCTGTTGAGTTCGAAATCCAAACTATGGTAACATGGGACTGAACGAGGTGATCCAGCTATCTCCGGCGGCCGACGCAAATCTCAGCGAACCGGCTGCCGCGACTCCTGGAAGTGAGAAACGTTGCCTCGGGCATATATCACTACTTTCGCTCTGGAAGTGATATCCACAACCTTATGCTGATACGAAACGGGAAGTGCAGTGACGCCCGAGATTTCGCCAACCTGGTTTTGCTGTCCGGGCCATCGTTTTTACCGGCGGTTTTCGGGCCCGAAGCAGCTGACCTTATGACAAACTTATTCTGGCAGGACCGGAACCTGTTCAGCCGGGAATTGGTGCGGTTCGGCGTCGTTAACGGAAAGAATGCAGGGATGCTGCTAGGATACACAGGCCAACAGAGAAATGACATTCTCCTGCACACCGGGAGACTCCTTATCGACTATTTCCGGGGGCGTTTCATCGGTGTCCTCCCTCGCCTGCTCAAAGCAAATAGGCTCCTCACGTCGCCCGGGAAAGACGAGTTTTACGTCTCGAGCCTGGCGGTTTACCCTGAGTTCAGGGGCAAAGGCGTAGCAACGGCCCTTCTCCTTGACGCGGAAAAGAGAGCGGCCAGCGCAGAGGCGAAGCGGCTGGTGTTGGATGTCGAGGTGGAAAATTCGGCTGCTTTAAACCTGTACCGGAAGCTCGGTTTTGAAGACGCCAGGCCGCCAAGATCAACTCGGATCGGAGGCACCGAATTTCACTTCGTTAAGATGGTGAAAACGGTAAATCCGCGAGTGTGAATGGTCGAAAACGCATCTCGCCTTTGAAGGAGCGTCCGTTAAAATTGTGAAGACAGCGGATGCGCGAGCACGCCGGCCCGTGTGTGCGGGTAATTCGTGGGTACCGGTTGAGCCGCGAGTACCGGTGAATTGGGCGTTACCGGCAGGTCCGCGGGTACCGGTAAACGAGTAACCGGAAGTGAGATTTCATGCACCCCAACATGGTGAGGTCGATCCTCACCCCCGACGACTACAGGCGCGTCTACGAAATCCTGGATACGTCGCCCCTGGATTTCGACTGCGGTGACCTTTGCGCCAAGCGCTGCTGCCAGGAGTACCAGCCGGGGGTAGGCATGTACCTTCTGCCCGGTGAGGAAAAACTGTTTACCGGCAACGAACCGTGGCTGAAGTGGAGCTTCAAGCAGGCAGAGGATCAGGACTTTCCACCCGAATGGAAAGGTTACGTCGCGTTCGTGGAATGCAATTCAAACTGCCCGAGAGAAAAAAGGCCGATTCAGTGCCGGACTTTTCCCCTTATGCCGTATATGGACCTCCGCGGAAACCTCACCGTCCGGTTGGACGTCCTCAACGGAGTTTTCCTCTGCCCGCTCGTAAGATATCCCCAAAAGCATCCGTTGCGAAGTGAGTTCCGCCAGAGAGTGCTGGAGGCGTGGAGGATACTGGTATCGGATCCGCTCATTTGCAGCGACGTCGCGTGGCAATCGCGTAACCTCGACCGCGACATCCGTTCCCCGTGGAGAAAACTTCTCCAACGTGTAACCTTTTTCCGTCCACCCGAATACCAATGAGGTAAGGCTACGAGCATCACGGATAAGGGAGGTTTTCCCCATGCCTCTTTCCCCTTTGCCGTTGCTAAGGAGTGGAACGCTTACCGAGTTTCGCTTCAATGAGCCGCTGTCAGCGCCCACCGGTACTCCGGCAAATCTTTTCAGCTACACCCTCGCCACAACTTACGTCTTGCTTGACGATTCCGAGGACAGGGTGTGGGTCAATGCCACCGCCAGGTGGTACGTAACGTTCAGCGCCCTCGGTTCGGCTAACGTGACGTTCACGATCTATCGAAACGGAGTAGCGGTGTTTTCCGCGGTTCAATCGGTTTTCAATCCCATCGCGGGGGCAGCAACCGTATCCAATGTCGTACACCTCCAGTACGTCGACGTACCGCTCTCCGGAACTGCGGTGACCGCCCTGACGCCGGTGACTTACAGTTTCGCAGCGACAACCGAGGCCGTGGGCCCGATCTTCACGTCCGGCCCGGTGACGCTGTCGGTGGCGGAGATCTAACCTTAGCCGTGACGCTCGGCACCAGGCCTGCCTCAGTTTGTGTGGCTTTGGAGAATCCACGGGATCTTTTTCACGAAGGAGGGGACACAAGTGTCCGATAGCGGCAATCCCACCCTCCGGTCAGAGAGGGGCATCCTCACCGAACTCCAGGTGGACGAACGGTATCCTACGTTCGGCAGTGCGACTCCGCCCGTGGCCCTGCCGGTGGCCCCAGGGTTCGTGAACCTGGTCTCGGTTACCCTGACGGTGGACGATAGCACGGACAGAGTGTGGGTGAACGGTACCGTAGGCTGGTACGCGACGTTCAGCGCTGTCGGCGTGGCGGAAGCCACCTTTCAGATACTGCGAGACGGAACGGTTGTCTACGAGACCAGGCAATCGGTCAACTCGGCCACAGCCGTTCCCACAACAGTTAACGTTCACAATGTAGCCCACTGCGAGCACGTGGATACCACTCCCGTCGCGTATCCGACCAGGGTTACGTATACCTTGCGCGCGCAAGCGTCCGTCGCCAATGTCTTTACGGCCGGTCCCGTTACGCTTTCTGCTGCGGAAATCGAAAGGAATCCGGTCGGATAGTAGGTGGCACGGGAAGTTTTGACGAAAGGAGAGAAACGCATGCTCCCTGCTTGTCTTATCGTCGAAAGAGGACTGGTCCGGGAATTCCAGTTCAACGAACCGGTGGTTACCCGCAATCTCTCTGCGTCGCCGGTGGTCATAGCTTCTGCGGTAGTGCTGGTGAACAGCCCCACCGATCGGGTATGGCTGAACGCCTCAGTGGACTGGTTCTTTTCGTTCACCGGCGGCGGCTCTGCCAACGTGCTGTTTGAGATCACCAGGGATGACACCGTGATTCATTCGGCGATGCAATCCATCTCCGGAGCTGCTCTGGTTTTCGGCTTCGTTGTCTACAACCACGTGAATCTCCAGTACGTTGACCTGTACCCCGCATCTGCCGCTGGCTTGACACCGGTTCTTTACAAACTTCAAGCTAGGGTCGTTTCGGCCCCGTCGGGCACGGCTGCCGTTACGTCCGCCGTTCTGAGCGCAGCGGAGCTCGCCTTAAATCCCGTCCGCTGAGGCTGCCTCTTTAAGGCTGAGACTGGCCGGGGATGGGCTCTGTCGTACCCGTCCCCTTGCATTCCGGACAGTAACCGTACGCAACGAAGGACGCGGCACGGACGTCCCAGTCACTTTCCCGCTTTATCCTGCCGGTGAGGTCGGCCACGCACGCGGGAGTGTCGTCACCGAAGTCGCTCACCTTGCCGCACTTCAGGCAGACCAGGTGCACGTGAGACCTGGTGTTAGCATCGAACCTGTCGCAGCCCTGTCCAACGTCAAGCCGCTGGACTAAGCCCTTTTCTTCGAGGCTCAGGAGCGTCTTGTAAACCGTGTTGAAGCTCAGGCCGGGAATGGACTTCTTAACCACCCTGCAAATCTCCTCGGCGGTCGGGTGGGCCCTTGTGTCCAGAAGCGCTGTGTATATGGCAAGCCGCTGAGGCGTTACCTTAAGTCCTGCGTCTCTCAGCCTTTTCACAATAGTCTCCAAATCAGATCAGCTCCCTTTGCCTCTATATCTTACACCATCTACTACGCGATAATCATTCTCCTAGCTGCCGCTACCTATTTCTGAGGCGAGGAATCTCGACTGCAACGATCAAACTGACCACGCCTCGGTTGCTCCTCCAACGGTTCGGTTGCCACAAACGACCCGGTGTCGGCCGGGCTGACATTCGCCGAATCAGCGCCTTCGCACTGGCGGTCATGCGTGAACTCGTTGCGGCCCCTCGTTAGTCGTCATACCCCCGTGACTCCTTATGACTCTGTAACTCGTGGCAACTCATCGTCCCGGCGGTATGGTATTTCTTTTCGCCATGCGAAGTGAAGGAGTTCAACCGATCTTTCGAGAAAAGAACTGTGGGTTAGGCTTGCCGTGAGGCCGGTTTTCTGTGTGGCGACTTGACTGTCGACCTGACTAAGGAGGTCATGTTAATGATCAACGTCTCACCCGACATCCCCGACATCGAATACATCACCAGCAAACTGGTGACTCTCTGCCAAATCCCGAGCCCCAGCGGAGATACGAAAGAAGCGGTGGAATGGGTCAAAGCCGAGTTCGAACAGCTGGGATACAAACCCGTCCTCACAAACAAAGGGGCTCTTCTCGTGACCATCCCGGGCAGGAAGGAAGGAAACGAGCGGGCACTGTCGGCCCACGTGGATACGTTGGGCGCGATGGTCTTCGAGGTGAAAAGCAACGGCAGGCTGAAGTTGAGTCTCATCGGTGGATCTCCCTGGCCGAGCCTGGATGGGGAGCGCGTGGTCATCAAGGCAAGCAACGGCAGGAGGTATACCGGAACCATCCTGGTGACGAAAGCAGCCTCTCACGTGTGGGGCCAGGAAACCAGCAAAATCGAACGAAACGCAGACAACATGGAAGTGCGCATCGATGAAAAAGTCAAGAGCAAGGAAGACGTCATGAGCCTGGGCATCCGACCGGGCGACTTCGTCGTGTTCGACCCGCGGACCGAGGTGACAACGTCCGGGTTCGTGAAGTCAAGGCACCTGGATGACAAGGCTTCGGTCGCGGTCTTACTGGGATGTGCCAAATACCTCGCGGACAAAAAACTTACCCCCGCCTACACCACCCACTTTTTCATCAGCAACTACGAGGAAGTAGGCCACGGCGCGTCTTTCGGCATCCCGGAAACTGTAAGGGAGTTCGTTGCGGTGGATATGGGATGCGTGGGCGACGGACTGCTCGGCAGCGAATATACCGTGTCCATTTGCGCCAAAGACAGCAGCGGGCCGTACGATTACGAGCTCCGGAAGTATCTGGAAGACCTGTGCGAGAAGCACAACATCCCTTACGTGGTGGACGTCTTTCCGTACTACGGCTCGGATGCCGGGGCCGTGCTGAGGTCCGGCCACGATGTGAGGTGCGCCTGCATAGGTCCGGGCGTGGACGCTTCCCATTCCCACGAGCGAACTCACAAGGAGGGCCTGCTCGCGACGGCCAGGCTTGTGACGGCATATGTGCTGAGCGAATAGGGGACGACTCGGCGCTAACCGTCTTTACCGGCGACGTTGCCGGTCCGAGGTGAGGATCCCCGGAATACCGACTGTAAAGTTGGTCGGCGTCGTCCCGCGCGATATCCAAAGCGGTCGGGAGCGGTTCGAGCTTTCCGAGGGGTATATCGCGCGTCTCGTTACGGACGAAGCATCACACGGCGTTTTCATTGATCAGCCGGACGACCTCCTCTATAGCTCGAGGAACGGCAGCTTCCACCGGCGGGGTGAGTCCGATTTTACCCGGAGTTGCATCACCCACCTCCACGCCGACTAACAGGATGTCCCGGGGCATATCGTCTGGTTCTACGAGCCGACCGAGTTCAAGGGATTCCGTAACGCCCAAGCTGTGCAGAGACCATCCCCGCCGGAGCTTCGGGATGGTCTCTTCTACCCGCCCTGTGATGACCGTTCCGGGCGGGGAACCCGACTTAACCGCATCCACCACGATGGCGAGATCCCTGCCCCTTATGAGGTCGATGAGACCCAGTCCCGGGGTTCCCGCGTCCACCAAGAGCACGTTTTTCCCGCATAGATCCGGCCGTTCACGCAACGCCCGCTCGAGACCCCGGGCAATCCTGGAGCCCACCCCGTCGTCTCCGGCCAACGGGTTCCCGCAGCACACGATGACCACGTCCATATGCCCTGCCGTTACTCCCTCACGATGTTTAGCTTGAGGAAATGCACCGAGCACGAGATACACGGGTCGTAATTGCGGACCACCATCTCGCACTTCAGGGTAGCTTCATCGTGAGGCAAGTCAAGCACTCTGGGGACGAACCTCCGGAGGTCCTCCTCCATATTGTTTACATTGTGAGCTGTGGGAGAGACTATGTCCGCCGCTTCTATGAGACCCTGGTCGTTAACTTTGTAACTGTGGTACAGGGCGCCGCGAGGAGCCTCGGTGATAGCGAAACCCTGCCCGGGTTTTATGGAGTACCCGCTGTCTTCCGGAACGAGCTCGTCGAGGTCGTCAATGATCCGTATGGACTCTTCTATGGCGTGGACCAGCTCAATAGCTCTAGCTAGCGCGCTGTGGAACGGGTTGAAACTGGGGAACCGAACGCCCGACGCCTTCATAGCTTCCTTGGCCCGGGGCGACAACCTGTCGGCGTTCAGGTTCACCCTCGCGAGAGGGCCGACGAGGAAAGAACCACGCCCCACGATGTATGAATGAAGGGCGTTGGAGTGCGGAACCTGCTTTTCCTTGATATGACTCCTGTACTCCCACGCGGGGATATCCAGCCCCTTTGTGGAAACAAGCCTTCCCTCGTTTACGGCGTATCCTTCTTCGCTCCTCAAGGCGACGTGCTCGGCGTCCCACGAAAAGTCCGGGACTTCCAGGGAAGCACACAGCCGGACAGTCTCGACGGCATCGTCGAGCGCATCTTCCAGGCGCCTCTGGATGGCGCGCAATTCTTCAACCGGAGGCAAGCTCGTAAAGCCGTTGATAACGGCCGTGACGGGATGAACCTCGCGACCGCCCAGAAGCACGGTAAGGTCGTTACCCAGCCTCTTCAGTTTCAGCGCCCTCTTCACCGCGTCCATGTGGTCCTGGGCCATGGCTAGGATGCTTTCGTATCCCAGAAAATCGGGAAGAGCGAGCATATAGATATGCAACGTATGGCTCTGAATCCACTGGCTGAGCGCGAGGAGCTTTCTCAGTCTCTTCGTCTGCAAACTGGGCCTTACCCCGAAAGCATCCTCCAGAGCCTGGATGGCCGTTATCTGATGGGAGACAGGACAAATTCCGCAGATACGCGAAACGATTCCCGGAACCTCGTCATACTTCCGCCCGACGAGAAATCCTTGAAAGAACCGGGGAGGCTCGAATATCCTGAGCTTTAGGTCCACGATCTCCCCATCTTTGACCCTTATGTCCAGAGCCCCTTCTCCCTCGACCCTGGCCAGGTAATCAACTTTGATATCCCCTGTGGTCATACGGCGTCAGCTCCTCTAGAGAACTCCTGGGTGAGTCCGGCGAACTTTCGGAACCGCCGGACGATGTCGCTCCTGTGAAGTCCGTATTCGGAAAACGTTCGGGCCAGCGACTCGGCGTTGGCATCGTTGGCGGGCCCCCGGCATCCGTCGCACGCCTTGCCCCGGGACGGACATAGGGCGCCACACCCCGCGGTAGTCACGGGTCCCATACACGGTTCCCGCTTGATCACGGAGATGCACTCGTACTCGTTGAGCTTGCATTCCACGCACACGCTGTGCGGTCTCAGACGGGGTCTGATACCTAAAAGGGTTCCCTTTATGAACTCCACGAGTTCATCCTTGTTTACAGGGCATCCTTTGAGATATGCATCCACCTGGACATACTCGTCTATCCCGTAAGCTTTGATGGAGTGTATCAGCGAGGAGTTCTCGTAAACGCGGGAGACGATAACCCGCTCCGGCGTCCAGTTCTTGATCGAAGGCAAACCTCCGTAGCACGCGCATGATCCTAGGGCGACCAGGATTCGACATTCTTGCCTGGCCTTCTTAAGCCTTTCGATCTCTTCGCCGCACGTGACGGCCCCCTCGACGAACCCTATGTCGTACGGCCCGGGCTCGTACCGCCTCCGCGCCATCGGGAAATAGCTGAATTCTATAGCTCCCACGAGATCCAGGAGCACGGGTTCGAGGTTTAAAAACTCGAGCTGGCACCCCGCGCAAGAACTCAACTTGTACACGCTTACTTTAAGCTTGGTGCTCACCTGCCAACACCTCCCAACACTTCTTCCGGAAGCGCCGCCAGCTCCTCGTACGCAAACACTGGGCCGTCCTTGCACGTAAACCTGGGACCGATCTGGCACCTCCCGCACTTGCCCACTCCACAGTGCATCCGGCGTTCCATGGAGACGTAGATGCGGTCGGGGGAGAAGCCCATATGCAGTAGCCCACGTACCACGAACTTCATCATGATCTCCGGGCCGCAGGTCAGGACCACGGTGTTACTCGGCTGACTGGACATCTCGGAAAAGAGAGTGGTCACAACTCCCACTTTGTGGTCCCACTTGACCCCGGGAGGGACCGTGTCCACGGTGAGTCTCAGTTTCACGTACTCCGACCACTCGGGAAATTCTCTGACGAAGAGCATATCTCCGGGGGTGCGAGCACCGTAGAGGACCTCTACTTCTTTGAACCTGTCCCGCTGCCTCATTACTTCCCGGATTACAGGTCGAAGGGGAGCAAGCCCGATTCCTCCGGCGACTATCAGGACATTTCGACCGTACAACTGGTGGAACGGCCACCCAGTCCCATATGCCCCGCGGATTCCCACGACATCCCCGGGCTTTTTCTTCGCCAGGGCGTTGGTGACGTTTCCCACGTGTCTCACGGTATGTTGAACGAAACCCGTGTCGCTGGGAGCCGAGCTTATGGAGATCGGCGCCTCGCCGATGCCGAAGACTGTGATCATGTTAAATTGACCCGGTTCAAAACTCCAGGTTTCCCTCGTTTCTTCGTCCTTAAAGCGGAACGTGTAGGTTGTGGTGTCGGAGGTCTCCTTGAAAACCTCCGTGATCACCGCGATTTCGGGCTTGAACGGATTGATCATCTCTCTCCCCCCGACTTTCGTTCTTTACCTATCGGATTCCACCGACTCCGCCAGTCTCGAAACCACGTCGGTGATGTCTATCCGCTTAACGCAGGCACCGATGCAACGGCCGCAACCAACGCAGCCCAGGGTCCCGAACTGCGGCTCATAGTAGAGAAGTTTATGGTATATCCGCTGCTTGATCCGGGCATCCCGGTCCCGCCTGAAGTTCTGACCTAAAGCTACCTGGGCGTACTCCAGAAGCATGCAGGAATCCCACTCCCGTTGCCTCTTGCCGGTTTTGAGGTCGAGGTCTATCTTGTCCACCACGTTGTAGCAAAAGCACGTAGGGCAAACCATGGTGCACGAGCCGCACGCAAGGCACTCCCGCATAAGCTCCTCCCAGATGGGGTGCCTGAAGTTCTCCTCCAGGAGTTCCTGAATCCCCTGGGTAATCATTCGTTTCTTAAACTTCTGCCTCGCCTGGGAAAGCCGCTTTTCCTTTTCCACCAGCACGACTCTGGGCGCAGGCACAAGCTCCAGACCGGACAGAAGCTTCCTGCCCTTCTCCGTACCGACTTCCACAAGATATCGACCGCCAAGATCCGTGAGAAGGAGGTCGTACCCGCTCCGGAGGGCAGGGCCGGTTCCCATGGACAAGCAGAAGCAGTTCTCCCCGACTTCCGTACAGTTCTTGGCCACGATGATGGTGTTCTCCCTGTTACGGAGGTAGTAAGGGTCGGGATACTCAATGCCGTAAACCTTGTCGAGGATGGCAATGGCGTGCATGTCACAGGGATGGATACCCCATAGGACTTTCTCCTCGCCGGATTCCTCTTCGGCCAAGGTGCCTTCCTCCGTATCGAATGAGAACAGCACCTGGAAAGGTTGATGGAATACCTTCTTGGGAGGGAGAATCGTCGTCACGTACGCCATGTCTATGTCGCGAGGATCTTTTACGGGGGCAAATACGTGCTCGGAGCCCCTGCGTACCGGCCCGATAACCTTGTACTGAGCTGTCACCAGTTTCAGAAGCTCTTGCCACAGCTCACCCGACAGGACTACCATGTCGGGGACGGACGATGTCCTGGTAACCGCCACGGCATCTCACCTTCTTTCCGAGTTTGGGACCTCTATATTTGTGAGGACAAACACAAACCGGGTCCAAAAAACGCCGCCTTGTGGCGGCTTGCTGCCCGGGTCTCACATAAGCGCTCGTTCAGCATAACACTATCGTCCAGATGCTCTGATCAAACAGGCTCAAATTAGCCATTTAGCTATAGCTCGTTAGAGCTATCCCGGAAAGACGACCCTGAACTGATGATGCCCTGCTGCAACGCATAGGAAGCTGCTTGCGCTCTGTTTTTGGACTGTAGCTTGCTGAGGATACTGCGGAGGTGGTTCTTTACGGTGTTCTCGCTTATGAATAACGCCTCGGAGATCTCACGATTCGTAGCACCCTGGGCGACGAGCTTCAGAACCTCCTTCTCCCTCGCCGTCAGGGCCGGTGACGGACCGCCCGTCGACCGCTGGGTGGGGCCTCGCGCCAAAGCCCGCATCACCTTTCCGGCCATTACGGGGGAAATCGCCGGTTCGCCGCGACAGACATCCGACAACATCTTGAAGAAGACGTGGGACTCGACGGTCTTCAAGATGTATCCATCTGCCCCCACCTTTAGAGCTTCGAAACAGTCCTGTTCGTTTTCGGACACCGTCAGAAAGACCACTTTTATCCCGGGAAACTCACTCTTTATCGAAGCTGCTGCTTGAATACCATCCAACCGCGGGAGGTAGATTTCCATGACCACCACGTCCGGCTGAAGCTCCCTCACTCGTTGCAGAGCTTCCTCGCCGTTGGACGCTTCGCCCACGACATCGAAGTCACCCATTTTTTCGGCCAGGGCTGAAATCCCCTTCCTGATCAGCGCTTGAGGGTCGACCAGGAGGATTCTGATACCCAAGGAAATCATCCCTCCTTTCTTGGCACCTTGCGGTCCTCACGCCTTGGTCCCGGTAAGTGCAATGCGTCTTGTCGCACCGTACTCCTACGGTGAATGGCCTTGCGGTCGTCACGCCTTCGTCCCGGTAAGGGCAGTCTCGGTCATTCGTCGCACCCTGATCCCGACAACTGTCCGTGCTCTTGGCATTCAAGGAAGTACAAGATGAAACCCGATCGAAGAGGTGTCTGAACTGACTGGGCTCGCCATTCCTTCCCCGTTCACCGTGGGCGGAGCGATTGCGATTTATATACCACGGGGCCCTCGGGGATTCCTCCAGATCTCGGAAGGTAAACCTCGACCCTGTAGCATGACCACGGCAGAGGTTCCGCAAAACTTGTGAGTTGTGATGCTGTTTTCGCAGACAGCTGGCGCTAAGGACGATGGGAGCTGTAGTTGGGCTTTTTCGAAAATACTGACAGATAATTAGCTCTCTTGGATCGGTTAGCTCTAATCAGGGAATTATGACTTCTAGCAGGAAAAAGGATGGCCTCGCCTGTGTCTCGAAGTGTTCTTTGCCAAGAAAAACACGAAAGGCAGGCGAGGCCATTGAAAGCAAATCAAGCATACCACTTTCTCAAATATGCTGACAAGGTTTACAAACTGAGCGGCGCCCTTGAAAGTCTATCTGATGGTCGAGAGTGGGCTCATGTTCCTCTGGAATCGGTTCTGACTTCAGTAATCCTCGGGCTTGTATGCAGGCTTGGGAGTTTAAACCAGATAGAGGCTGCAATCAGGAACGGCGAATTTGATAAGGTGTTAGGCCGTATGAAGGAGAAGCCCAGCGCTGACACCATTGGATACGCCCTTAAGAGAATGGACGCCGAGGAACTCAGGAAATACAACTCAGTCATAATCCAAAAAGCCAGGTACAACAAGGTGTTCTCGAAGGGGACCGTGGATGGGCTTGTTGTTGCGGGCATTGATGGGAGGGAACTCTATTCGACCAAGGCTCAAAGCAGGAGTTGTAGACGGTGCTGCGTGAGGAATAACGATGGGGTGGATGAGTATTACGAGAGAGTTGTGGCGGTTTGTTACGTTGGGGAAGGGCCGGCGCTGCTGATTGGGATGAGGAAACAAGAGAGAGGGGAGGGGGAACTCAGTGCAGGGATATCTACCTTGAGGGAACTTTACTGGAGGAATACCAGGTTTTGCGACGTGATCGTGGCAGATGCTTTGTACGCCAAAGCTCCTTTCATCAACGAGGTCACATCCCAGGGGAAGTGGGTTGTGATCAGGGTAAAACAAGACGATTACCTCATCGTGAAGGATGCCGAGGGGTTGTTTGCGGGAAGGGCACCGGACTTTGAGAAAGAAGGGATAGAGGATTTCAAAGGCTCGCGTTACGACATAAAGATCTGGGACGAAGAGGGCTTCACGAGCTGGGACGGGGTTCGAGGCTCTCTGCGGTGTTTAAAAGTGGAAGAGGTGAGGCACAGCATCAAGAACGGGAGGCCGGTTACGGAAGAGAACACCAGTTACATAGTAACAACCTGTCCCAAAGCGCTGGTGAGGCCGTTGACGGTTTGGAAGATCATGCACGCGAGGTGGGACATAGAGAACAGAGTATTCCATCAAGCAAAAACCCACTGCTCCCTGGACCACTGCTTCATACACGACGAGGTCGCTACCGAAGTGTTCTGGATGCTTCAGGTGATTGCTCTTAACCTGTTGCTGCTTTTCAAGTGGCGGGCCTTGAGAGAGAAAAGCCTGACTCTGCTGGAACTGGCCAGGGCAATTCTGGTTGGCTTGGCGCAGTTGCCCGAGCCCTTGTTCAAAGACTCCGGTTGAGGCTGGTGGAACCTCGGTAAGAAGAGTGGTCGGGAGCAGGCAATAACGCGCGAAAACCTCGGGAGAAAGACCCTTTGGGGGTTATTGCGTCTCAAACAGGAAACCCTGGATTCAGCTATGTGCGACCCGGTCAGGACAAAGCGCGGCTAGTTTTGCGGAACCTCTGATGACCACGGACAGTACATAGCCATCTTCGTGTCAACGGCAGTACAATAATGGTGGTTTTATCTACTAGCATCCGTTTACGTGGGCCTATACGGGAAGGTGAGATGTTGAGGCCGATCGTAGGCGCTCTCACTGTCGGCCAGTCGCCCAGATCCGACGTAGTGCCTGAGCTTCAAAACATGGTCGGGCCGGACGTTGAGTTCGTCGAAGCTGGCGCGTTGGACGATCTGACTCTGGAGGAAGTGGCCAAGGTCGCTCCCCGCCCGGGGGATACAGTTTTAGTCACGAGGATGAGGGATGGCACTCCGGTGAAAGTGACAGATGCGTTCGTGAAACCCCGTCTCGAGCAAAAGATTGAGTATCTTGCCTCGCGGGGTGCAAGCATAATAGCGCTCCTGTGCACCGGCGATTTCCCGGACCTTAACATCCCCGCTGCAAACCAGGGCAAAGCTCCCGCCCTTATCGCCCCCGGAAGGATCCTTTTCCATATGGTGAGCGCTGTGGCAGGCCAGTCGCCGCTGGGAGTCATCATGCCCGATGAGAGCCAGATCCCGGAGGCGGAAGTTAAATGGCGAAGAGCAAGCCGCAACGTTTTCGTAACCGCCGCCTCCCCTTACGGGGACAGGCAAGCTCTTCTCGACGCCGCCCGCAAGCTTCGATGGCTCGGCGCCGGGTTGATCGTGATGGATTGCATCGGTTTTTCCCTAGGGATGAAGTCCATTGTGCGAAGGGAAACAGGGGTGCCGGTGATCTTGGCCCGCTCCGCGCTGGCGCGGGTGTTGGAAGAACTGTTAGCATGTTAACTATTAGCATGTTAACTACTAGCATGGTGGTTCCACAAAGGCCGCACCGCGTTCGCGACCACGTGGACCTTAGGGTTAGAAAAAAGCTCGCTTCAAGAACCCGTGCGATTGTGCCCGGAAAAGATCGGGGAGGCGTTTGTACAGGTGCGTAAATATCTTGCCCTAACGAGTATAGTAGTCCTTTTCGCAGCTAATTTGGTGTACCTGTTTTCATCCGCCGTGATTTCGGCGCTGTTCGAACCCAATCTGGCCCTTTCGGTGCTGGAAACCGACGAAATTCGCCGGGGTCTAGCCGAAGAAATCGTCGCCCTAGCCGAACTCCCCGAGGAGTTGCAGAAACCAATTTCAGAATCGCTATACCGGGCCCTTTCGCCCCAGACGCTCAAGCCCGTGTTGAAAAAAGCTTTGCCCGCTTTTAGAACTTATCTTTCATCCTACGGTCGCCTGAAAACAGGTTTGTGGCTGGACATCACCCCGATCAAGGAGTTCCTTATCCAAGACCTGAAAAGGAGCTCGCCGGCGGAGGAGCATCTTATCGCAGCCATACCGGACCAGGTCGACATCTCGGGTTATCTTTACCTCGCTTTGCCCGTGGACGTCTTCCAAACTTACCGCGCAGCCGAAACGACTCCCCGAATCGCCGGGGTCCTCGTAGTGCTGATGACCGTCGCCTACCTTCTCCTCTACCATTTCTCCGGGACAGCTTTCGAAAAAACCGGCAAAGTGCTGGGCCTATCGTCTGCGATTGGGGCGGCGCTCGCTTACGTCCTCCCGGGGTCCGTCAGGACTGCGGCGCTATCGCGGGTTCTTGCCGGAATCGACCTTCCCGAAGCTGTGAACGCAGCTGTCCTTAAGAGTGGACCAACGCTTTTGGCCGGCAAGCTAGCTACGGACGCCGTTCTCATGCTCATTCCCGCTTGCGTGCTATACGTTGTGGGACGGTTACGCCTCCCCGAGAAACTCGTGCAGAAAGAGTTCCTGACACTTATCAGCTGTAAACTCCTGAATGTTGTGGGACGAATTCGGCCCACCGGAGCGCCGGCCGCCGGTCGCGGCGAAAAGCTCCCTACCGGAACCGGTAGAGTTACGACCCCGGAGGCGGTGACTTCGAGCGCCGCAACTGAGAACGTCGTGACTCCGGAGGCCGCTACTCCGAGCACCGGTGCTTCGGGCATGTCGTCGCAAGGCGGAAGCGCTCCCACTCCTGAAGCTCGGGGTCTTACCGGGTGGATGCGAAGACTAGCCGGAAACCTCCGAGAAAACGCGATGAAATTTGAGCAAGTGAGGCTCACGCCAGAGTACCGAACACAACTCCGGAAAGGCCGGATGGTGTCCATCGCCGGACACATCTTGGTCTACGCGCTTCTCGTAGGGGCCATTCCCCTATTTTTCAACCCTAAGCTTCAAAAACCGTTCCCTCCTTACGGGTCGGACCAGATCGACAAAGTCGTGCGCCTGTACGATGGCGAACTACACTTTTCCGGCACAAGCGCCTTCGATTACCTGCAGAAGCTCATCCACGATAACCCGGAACGCCGGGTCGGTACAGACGAAGGCGTCAAGTCAGCTCAATGGGTCCAGGAACAGTTCGCCCGCATGGGCCTGAAAACGCGTCTCGAGGAATTCAGCTTCGCGCTTAAACGCCCAAAGCGCGCGGGCGAGGAGCAGTCTCTTCTGGGGACGACCGTGGCGGACCTCGCAGTGTACTCCAAGGGCGTAAACGTGGTCGCCGAAAGCCCTGGCAAGGTTAGGGACGTCATCTTAATCGGAGCTCACCGCGACACGGCGGGAAGATATCCCGGCGCCGAAGACAACGGGTCCGGTACCGCGAGCATGCTCGAACTCGCCCGCGTACTCACCTCCGGGGACCACCTTTACACGTACGTTTTCGTCTCCTTCGATGGCGAGGAAGTGGGGCTCAAAGGTTCAGAAGCTTTCGTTAGCATGAACCGGCAAATGCCCGTCAAGCTTGCCATCATCCTCGACATGACGGGCTTCAAGGGTGCGGATACGGTAGGATTCTACCCAACCGCTACAGCTAAAGGGCAAACCCCGCTTTGGACTGTGGTGCTTGCCAACAAAGTCCTGACTTCGCCCCCCTTCGGACTGAGCCCGTTCTATTGGGACGCCGGCGCCGTCGAAGCGGACAGCTCGGTACTACTGTACTGGCAGGCTAGAGTGAAGAAAACCGCCGGGCGGATACCGACGGACTCCGAACCCTTTGTGAACAGCAACATACCGGCCATCGGCATCATGGCAGCCCGCACCGGCGCTTCTCCGGGCTCACTGCACGGCAGGATCATACACGGCGACGAAGACGTGTTGGACCAGGTAAGTCCCCGGACGCTGGAACTCACCGGTCGCTTCGTAGAGCAATACGTTAAAAGCCTGGAATATACTGCCAAAGCTCTGATTCAAACCGGGGTAGCCAAGCAGACAGACCCTGGTAGCTTCCTCGGTATAGGCGATTTGGACTCGAAGTCGTACGTGATTACTCCCGGGTCGATTCTTACTCCCGAGCCGCTCCGGGCCTTTGCGATTTACGCCGTTTTCCTCGCCCTTTTTCTGCTGGCTCTGACGCTTACCAACGGGCCGACGGGTCTCAACCATACCGGCCGCTTTGCCCTAATGGAGCTGCCATGGCTGTGTGGTCTGGCCGTTCTCGCGTGGGTTTCGGCGCTCATCCCCGGTTTTTTGAGCTCTCCTGCCGCCTCTTCGTTGCCGTTCTTTCTGATTCACGCCTCTTGGTTCGTCATCAGCGTGGGCGGAACAGCGCTTCTGACCTTCCTGAGGGGAAGATTCCTCAAGGAAACGGGCTTGCCCTACAGCTGGGTCACCATCCAGCAGAAAAGGCTCCTCAACTTACTTTATTGCATTCTTTTGTTGGCGATGATCCCGGTCTCCAACCCGTTTATCGCTTTCGAAACCATGCTTTTACCCTTGTTTTTCTTTGGAAGAATCAATCATGGCTCGGACCAGTCTCGCGCCCTATGGACTCTGGGGCTCGGGTTCTGGTTGTTCTGGAAGTTCGTTGGATCCGGCAACTGGCTCAAGCGGTTCATTTTTGAAGCACCGTTGATGCCCGCGCCGAGCTTCTTGTTTTTGGCCGCGTTTTCCTGGATGGTCACAGTGCTGTACATCATGAGTACGCCCCCGGCCGACCAACCCATCGCGGTGCAACCGAGGTTGGAACACAAACAAACCGGGCAACCTTAGAGGTCCTAGCTGTCGTGCTGCTCTTATGACACCCTCACGGCAGTACCTGTGGCGATCACCAGCATCATCCCGTTTTGCAAGATTTCGTGATCGATCTTTACTCCCACCACGGCGTTAGCGCCTAGCCTCGCAGCTCTCCTACGTAGTTCGTCGATACAGACCTCCCGAGCTTCTAGAAGCTTCTCTTCGTAGGCGGCTGTCCTTGCTCCAAACAGGTCCGCAACGGAAGCGATGAAATCCCTGACGAAGTCAGTACCGAGTGCGACCTCTCCCGCCACCACGCCAAGGTACTCCTCGATTTTGTGGCCGTCGATTGCCGGCGTTGTGGTTACGATCATGTCCGTCATGACCCTCAACCTCCCCGTGGGTTTTTCAGCTGGTTTTCGTCCCCTTTTACTCCGTCTCAAACTCACTGCTCCTAAACTTCAGCATCCTGCGGTTCCCTGACACGGTTTTTACGACTTGCTCGGGAATTTCATCCCCGGCTCTCACCGAAATGTCGAGGACGACCTCAACCCCTGCATCAACCAGGCTCGTAACGTGCCGGATCAAATCAGTCGCAATAGCCGACGCGTTTCGTTTAAGACTAACACTGCCAGTTCTGGGAATTCCCGTAACGCTCCAGAAGTCCTTTCCGCGAAATCCAGATTTCCGGCCGACTAAAACACCAGAATTCCCTGCCTTTCAAACTGACGGGGTTGAACGTCAACATGAGGCCCGTCGCGTACAGGTTGTCGAAGAAGCGGTAGAGGCGCTCGAGCAGGCTCGGTGTCCCGGTGGTCGCAGGCATCTCGAATCCAAACCGCTGCGCAAGTCGAGCCACCTTGGCCTCGCCATCCCGGCCTTTCACGCCTGGTCGCGCCCTGAACGCTTTCACATCGTCAAATTCGGGGGATGCTCGAACGTAATCGGCCAGAAGCCGCAGGGATTTAACGAGCGAGCGCTGAAATCCAAGACCCCAAGTTATATCGGGTCCACGGCGTCTCATCTTGGGAATTCGTTCGTTCCACAGGTGGATTTCTCCTACCGGGTCGCCCGATTCTAGTTTCGTGCCGTCGGACAGGCGGATTTCTCTGTCGGCACGCCCCACCGCTACCCGCAACACACAATCGGGATCGGTGGTAAACTCTCTAATCCCATGCCGTTTCCTCAGGATGCGGTCAATTAGCAATACGGCCGCGGCGATCGGTCCCCGCAACGCTCGGCTCCACCTCCTCGCTGGCATCCGCGCAGGACGCGCACGAACAGGCCACCATCTTGCCGTGCTCCGCCAGGATATACTCCCGGCCCCTCCACACGATGCGTCTGCCGACGAGGCCGGCAAACCACACCAAAGCGCTCAGCATCTCCCGAATGGGAAGCAAGAAGAGGTACTTTCTTCCATTCCGGTCCCCCACACACCCGGTAATGAGCCAGGCGGCAACCAATCTCAGGACCAGGGAGATAAGGAGGACTTGCTGGCTCTGGGGGGAAAAGCCGCTTACCACGGCGAAGGCTCCCGCAAGAGGTGTGGGTAGAGTAAGCAGGATACCGGGGTATTCTCGAGGCCGGCTCACCCGGTTACATTTGGCCCACCGGACCTCCCTGTTCCATTGGTCGGTGAACGTGGTCCGCCCGAGAACGCTTACCGTGACGTAATTCGAAAGCATCGTCTTGAGCCCCAGGGAGCCGATGCGACAGCCCAGCTGGAAATCGTCGGCCAGATAATCCGCGATAGCCCGGAACCCGCCGATCCGCATAAGATCGCGGCGCCTGATGACGACGGTTGCTCCAAGGGCGAACGAAAGCCCGAGCTTCCAGGCAATCACCACGGACGGGAGGAAGATCACGCTCATGTGGAGAGCTTCCAGTTTGGCCGGCAAGGAAATGGCGTCTTCGCCGCGATACGGACACGTCACCAAACCGACATCTGGCTCGGCTAACGGCGCAACCACCCGTCGCAGATAGTCTGGCCCGACCCTCATATCGCTGTCGCTAAGCACGAGAACGTCGTGCCTCGCTTCTCGCTCCATGTAGTAGAGCAGACCGACCTTCTGGTTCGCTCCAACCGGCCGGCCCACGACTAGTTTTATCCTTCGCTCGGGGAAGGTCCGCTGTAGATCCCGGATGATGCGGACCGCCGGGTCGGAACGAGACGCTACGCCGAAGATGATCTCGAACTCGGGATAATCCTGGCGGCAAAAACTCGCGAAATTCTCAAAGGCCCCGTGGTCGAGTCCGCAAACCGGCTTCAAAATGGAGACCGGCGGGGTATAGGTGCTCGGGGTGCCCCTCTCGGATCTCCTCCCCGGCTTGAAGAAAGTCCGTACTCCCCAGCACGCCAGGACCCAATAAACCCAGGAGAAATAGATCATCCAAAGGAGAAGGAGTTCCATCACAGCTTACTCACTCTCCCCTGCAGTTCAGCGCGAGGGTCCGTACGAACCGCCTGGAAGCGCCCGAGAGAGATTATATTACAAGTCCTCGGTGGAGGCTCGGCCGCTTCGGCGCACGGCAGTTGGCAATGGCGATAGCGAAACTGCAATGACATGCGGCAAGCAGGTCGGGCAGGTTTTTGCCAGATGCTTGAAGAACCCTGTAGCTCTGTGGTAAGATATGGCGAATCATGTTGTTTATGGGAGGATGCCTGTGCCTACTGTACCAGATCGGCTATTTGTCCAGATTCCCTCGGACCTCGTATCGGATGAGGAACTTTCTCCCTTGGCTAAGTCTATCTACCTGAGCATATCGCTTCATAAGGCTTGCTCGATGAGGCAGTTGAGTTCTGCCTCCGGTCTGAGCAGAGAATGCGTACGGTACCTAGTCAAGAAGCTGGCAGCGGCTGGCTGGGTTAAAATCGAAGGCAAACGCAACCGCAGGAGGATAACTCCGTCGCTTCCGGAGAAAGCTCAACGAACTATGATCGCTCGGCTCAAAGAGCACCGGTCTTACGTAGCAACCGTGGGAGAATACCTCATGAAGCGCCTGTTAGACGTGCTCGTGGATTCCGACGATTACGTTGACAACGCCCGTCCATGGTTTCTTCAGAATCCTAATACCAACCAATTCATGGAGTACGACAGGTTTTACGTGAGCGCAGGGGTAGCATTTGAGTTTAACGGGCCTCAACATTATGGAACCACGCAGGTTTTCCCGGACACGGAAGAAGTTGACGAAATAATGCAAAGAGACAAAATTAAGGCTGACCTGAGTGAGAGCCGCAACATAATCCTGGTCGCTATCACCGAGGAAGACCTTAGCCTGGACAAGATGAGCAAGAAGATTCCAGAAAGACTTCCTAAGGCTAATTACGACCCTGACTGTCTCTATGTGCGCGCTCTCGAGGATATGTGCGGGGAATACGTGGCAAACTGCAGGAAGCGTCGGGCACGAGAACCAGTCAGGCGCAAGAGCTCTGGAACCGACGAGTAGTCATCAGAAGATGTGGTAAGCAGATGTACTGACCTGATGCGCCCGACCTCGCCCTGAGATGTACAAGGCCACCCCGAAACACTTGGGGTGACGAGGAGGTGGCCTGCCTTATTCAAGCATGCTCGCCAGCAGTAAGAATCCCCGGCGCTGCTGCAAGAGAGTGACAACGACACCGCCGCGGGCTTGAGCAGGAGCGCCTCACTTGCCGCATCTGAGGTCGCTTCGGAGTCGGAACCCGCGTCGCCCCTACCGAGGAGGGGCAGGAGTGGATCAACTTCCGGACCTACTGCGCCAGCAGGCTCCCAACGCGTTCGCGTGCTTGAACGAAGCACGTGTCAAGCGAGATTGAGTCACTATTGAGTTACCCACGCAAGTCTTAGGTCTTGGTGCAAAGCCCGTTGGCAACGACTACGAGGAAACCGTGGTTGGTGCAAAGTGCGCTGGCACTTATTGACCCAAAAAAGCCCCGGTGCAAACCTCGTGGGCACTGAGGGTCCGGAACCACTAGAGAGTGCAAAGTACGTTGCCACCGAGCAGCCCAAGAACTCCCTCGGTGCAAACATGATTGGCACTGGGGATTCGGGGGCGCGACAGAGTGCAAACCACGTTGCCACTGTGTCGGTCATGAACTCTCCGGGTGCGAACCTCTTTGGCACTGAGCACTCGTAAGGGCGGCAGAGTGCAAACTACGTTGCCACCGCGGCCCCCGGAAACTTCCTCGATGCAAACGTCGTTGGCACTGAGGACGCCAGACCGCGGGGAAGTACAAAGTACGTTGCCACTGCGTCGCTCGAAGATTCCACCGATGCAAACCTGGTTGGCACTGAGAAGCCCGGAGGGCAGGAGAGTGCAAACTATGTTGCGACTAGGTAGCCCCGGAACTCCCTCAGTGCAAACCCGTTTGGCACTCAGGAAGGTAAGACCCAAGACGGTGCAAAACATGTTGGCACCGGGCGTCACAGAGACTCCGGTAGTGCAAACCTGGTTCGCACTAAGACCTGAAAACCGCGCGGTAGTGCCAATCAGGTTGCTACCACACGAGGTGAGAGCTCCGCAGGTGCAAACCTGGTGGGCACTGAACGCACAAAACCGCGAGTGAGTGCAAACCTGGTGGGCACTAAACGCGCAAAACCGCGAGCGAGTGCAAATCCGGTGGGCACAGAACGCATAAAACCCCGCACAAGTGCAAACCCGGTTAGCACTCAGCGGCCTTCGCTCGGTGCCTGAACACGCTGAGCACCAGGACCCGCGGCAGTGCAAACCGGGTTCGCGCTTTTGAACTGGCGCAGAGGCTACGCATTGAGCGTTACACCAAAGCCCAGGGCAGTGTAAATCCGGTTGGCACTCCGGGAATTCAGGGCGGGAACCGGGCACACCTCGGCCCTAATATATCTCCATATCTCCCGCAACGGGGAAACCGGTGCTCTGCTCATCCACGAGCACGAAGTCGGGACAACTCGACTCCGAATATCCCTCCTGATGCTTCCGAGATTCGACCAAATTTGTGCCTTGGTTCGGAATATATAAGTGAACCCTTTGACTGGGGCAGCGGAGTCACACCATCCGAAGCGGATTTTCTGGTCCCCCACTGTGAGGGGCACTTGGGCATCTCCCCGAATGCGGGGACCCCACGGATGTTATGGTTCCAGAACAGGAGGGACACTCGTGAACATACCGGAAACCTCATTGCCGCTCAGGATGGCACGGAATACGGAATGTTGACGAGGCGGAGGAGGAATGGTCGTGAACAAACCGGAAAACTCATTCCAGCACCAGAATGCGACGGGCAAGCCTGGAGAACCAAGTTCGATTGCCCTGAATGTCCGACTGAGCCATGCCCTGATTCCACCGCATACCCCGCAAACCCTCTGGGCGTTGATAGAGCTGGAAGCCCGGCCTGTACCTTCCCGCAAAAACAAGAGAATTCCCATCAACATCGGGCTCGTCCTGGACAGAAGCGGTTCCATGAGCGGTGAGCCTCTGGAGTACGTGAAGAAAGCTGCCCGATTCGTCGTGGATCACATGGGGCCGGAAGACAAGTTCTCCCTGACCGTTTTCGATGACCAGGTCGAGACCATCGTCCCGCAGGCCGCGGTCACCAACAAAGAGCTCATAAGGTCTCTCATAAACCAAATACAGCCAGGAGGTAGCACAAACCTCTCGGGAGGCTTCCTCCGAGGATGTCAGGAGGTGATGAAGGAGACCCGCTCGGGTCAATCCAACAGGGTCGTCCTTCTCACCGACGGAATGGCCAACGTAGGAATTACTGACCCCTCGCTTTTAGCCGCGAAGGCGCAAAGCATGGCCGAGAAGGGATTGTTGGTGTCCGCGGTCGGCGTGGGCCGGGAGTTCAACGAAGACCTCCTAATCGCCATGTGTGAAGCTGGCAGGGGAAACTACTACTACGTGAAGAACGCCGATGAAATCCCGACGGTGTTCGCCAAGGAGATGCGCGGCCTTCTAAAAATAACAGCACAGAATGTGAGGGTGACGCTGCGATCGGAAACGGGCAAGGTCGTCGGGGTAATCGGATACGAACAGCAAGTCGTTCCAGGGTCCTCGCCGGAGGCTGTGGTCTTGAATCTGCCCGACATGTATGAAAACGAAAAACGCATCCTGGTCGCAGAAATCTTCCTTCCCCCGTTGCCCCACAGCCGGCCTGATGTCTTGGCCGTGACCGTAGATTACGCCGATAGCTTGCGGCGCCTGGATTCGGTGAGCATAGGGGTGTCGGTGTCTCTGCCGGTGGCCGAAGGTCCGGAAGAATTGTACCAGCCTGACGTCACCGTTACTAAGGTCGTCGAGCTTACGCGCACCGCGGTAGCCAAAGACCGCGCTGTGACCGCGCTGGACAACGGCAATTGGGAGGAGGGCCGCAGCATCCTCCAGGAGAGGCTCAACAGCCTGCGGAAACTCGCGCAAAAGAGACCAGATCCGGATATCGTCTCGGAAGTCCGGAACCTGGAGTCTTTGCTTTCGCGGACCGAACCCGACCAACCTTTGTTCGATACTAGTTACACATCTGAGATTCGCAAGGAGCTGAGGTATCAAAGCTACTTGGGGAGGCGAAAAACAGGGGCAGACGACGAGGACAACTGTTAACTGGCAGAGGACAACTGTTAACTGGCACTGGAGAGCACAGAGACCCCCTGGAATAGCTCGAGGCGCAGGTACGGGATGCCAGCCCGGTGCCGACCAGGGTAACTTAGTCGGGGAGTTCTTGCTTATGCCTCCCCCCTGGCACGGGCCAGGAGAATTGCAACGATGCTCTTGGCATCGTCCAGAGGAGAATCCCCCCGGACCACCATGTCGTACAGCTGGCCGAAGGGGATCCTCTCGACCCTGATGTTTTCTTCGTCCCCTTTTTCCGGTGCGTAGATCAGGCTTTTCGCCAGGAAAATGGTCATGTGCTCGGTAGAGAATCCGATGGCGGGCCGATAAGAAACCAATTCCCGGAAGGACGCAGCGTCGAAGCCGGTTTCCTCCCGGAGCTCGCGTCGGGCTGCCGCCAGTGGAGTCTCGCCCTCGGCCACAACCCCGGCGGGGATCTCCAGCGTCTCCCTGCCCACCGCATAACGGAACTGCCGGACCAAAATGACGTTCCCTTGATCGTCTAGCGGAAGGACCGATACAACGCGCGGACGTTCGAGTATCTCCCTTGTTGTCAACCTGCCGGATGAAGTCACGACGGTATCAACCCTGAGGGCCATGATCTTGCCTTCGTAAATTCGCTGCGTGGATATGCGTTTTTCCAAAGCGGATTCACCTTCTACGTTCCCGAACAAACCCGGTCTCTGTGTATTCCCGTGGTCGTGTATCTCGGCTGCTATGCTACCGCAAGAATGCGGCTGAATCCAGCTACGGATAACATCCCGCTGTCGAGCAAAAACCGGTTCGCCCATAGCTCTCGGACACTCGCCAGCGCCCCCGGGGCGACGGTGGGCCCGGATATCCCCCCGGTCGCATCCGGCCCGAGCTGACTACGCATGGCAATAGCTTTCGCTGGTCCATTTAACCTCCGTCTTGGCAGATGCCCCCAGTCTGAGCTAACTATGCTAACTATGCGCGACAATGTGGTTGGAGGCGGTAATCTGCTTGTTTGTGGGAGGCTGGTTGCCCATGGTTGCCCATGGTAAGTTGATCCAGGTACTCCCGGATCATCTCGGGCGTGACTCCGCGGTTGCGGCATACCTCTCCGTAAAAAGCACCGGAGGGCCTTATGGTGCGAGTCTGGGTAGTGTAATCCACTTCGACCAACCCGAAGCGGATGCTGAGCCCTTCGAGCCACTCGAAATTGTCCAGAAGCGACCAGTAGTAGTACCGCCGCACGTCCACGCCGTCGTCCAGTAGCCTCTTGACCTGGTACAAGTGATCGTAAATGAACCGTGCCCGTACGCGGTCCGCGGCGTCGCAAATACCGTTCTCCGTAATGTACACCGGTGTGCGAAACCGGTCCCAGTAGAACTTGCATACCCGGTACAACCCTTCCGGGTATATTTCCCATCCCAGATCGTTGACGGGAGCGCCTTGCTGCGGCTCCAGCTTACCGAACAGCATGAGGGGATTCCACGAAAGCGAAACCATATCCCGGGAGTAGTAATTGACGCCGAGGAAGTCCATGAACTTGCCCTTACCCAGGGGGTACCCCGAACCCAGCGGGAATAGAAGTCTTCCCTCAGCCATCCCGGTTACGAATATCTCCTCGAACAGATAGTGAAATACGCGGGCAAGCCAACGTTCGGGAAGCAAGTTCGACTTGGGATCCATGACGCGAAGATGGTGCGCCACTCCCACCATGGTGTCCGCGTCGAAGCCCATTTTCCTCCGAATCTCGTGAATCTTGCGGTAAGCTTTTACATGGGCGAGCACCATGTTGCGAGCTACTTGGAAATATGCTCTTATGCTGGACTTTCCCGGAGGCCACAGACCAAGCAGGTAAGACTGGGCGGCGTAAACGTTCGGCTCGTTGATGGTGACCCAGTCGGAAACGAGGTCACCCAGGTTTGAGACGACGTACTCAACGTACCGCTGGAACCTGTCGATGGCCTGCGGGTTCATCCAGGAACCGGAATCTTCAAACCAAAGCGGGTTTGAAAAGTGGTGCAACGTCACCAGTGGCCGGATTCCGGCCTCGTTAAGCATCTGTATCTCCCGCCTGTAGTGGCTCATGGCCGCGGCATCGAATTCGTCCTCGTTAGGTTCGAGCCTGCTCCATTCCAGACTCATCCTGTAAGTGTGAGTGTTGAGTTTCCTCATAAGGGCGATGTCTTCTTCCACCCTGTTCCAATGATCGCACGCAACCACACAGTGGGAACCGTCCTTGATACGCCCCTGCTCACACCACCTGAACCAGTTGTTGTTCCGGTCGCCCCCCTCGATCTGCAAAGAAGAAGTGGCCGTACCAAGTAAGAAACCGTCCGGCAGTTTGATCGGCTCAAGTTTCATAATCCGCTTCCTCCGGCACATCTGGTTTATATCGCGTTCGCTCCAGACGGCCCGAATACCTTCCCGGCACCACGCTAACCAGGCAGCTTCCACAAAAGCTGCTTCTGCAAGAACGGCGCAGAACTCCACCCACCAACCAGACTTTGGTCCACAATGCCCGAGAGAAGCCCTGCACAAAACCACATACCGGCATGCTTCCGCGACCGTACCGATGGCGCGATGAACGATGTCCAATCCCTCACGAGTTTTTGTGAAGTTTCCCGCGCAGGTTTTGTAACCACCGGTCAAGCGTTTACATAACATGTGACGAAACCCTCACCGCCGACCGAAAGGAGGAAAAAAGATGGGCACGGGCTTTACGTGCGGCCCCTGGGGCACCTGGGTTTTCATTATCTTCCTCATCCTCATCTTGCTCATCCTCGGGATCAACTAGCAGGTTGAGCGATGCGGAAAGCAGGCTCCGGCAGTCCGCGAAGCAGTCAAAGCGATCGGCTGGGATTAGCTAGCAGGTTGAGCGATACGGAAGCCAGGCCAAGCTGCCAGGTGTATCCCCCTCCCGAGCCAGGGATCAACTAGCGGGGTCAGCGGCAGAAGGCAGGCTAGACTGCAGGCACACCCTTCTCGCGAGGCAGGGTCAGCTAACAGCGTGAGCACCGGAGGCCAGCCAACCCTTGGTGTACCACCGTCTTCAGCCAGGGGTCAACTGGCACGACGAGCGCTGCGGAACGCAGGCATGGCACACAGTCAGCTTCGCAACGGATTCGCAACGGAGATTTCTGAGCAAGGCGACCGGCACAGAACGCGGACATCGAGGGCCACCGGACGGAGAACACCGGAAAACAACGGAAAAAGGACCAGATGGCAAGGTGGCGCTGCGGAACACAGCCCCACCAGGGGATAGGCAGCCCTAAAGGGCTGCCTGTCTTTTACCCTGGCCAGACAACCGTTTGCCACACGGGATGAGAACGCGGAATCAGAACGCGGAATCACAACACGGAACCAGAACACGGAATCAGGACGCGGAATCAGGTACCCGGTCCGAGCCGCTTGAGGAAGATGAACTGGAGCCTTCCGATGGCTGCGGATATTCGGCCCATTACCGTGTTGCCGAAAGCAGCCCCTAAAGCTGCCATCATGAAGTACCTGCCGAGTTTCGGGCCAAGAAATCGAATATCCTCTTGGCAGCGAACAACCCGGTTCACCTTCCGTTTCTTATCTTCCGGATACCTCCGAGCACGTCGAAAACTCAAACCGTTTTCCTAATCTAATTCCTAATCTAAGTTCTCTAACGTACGAAAGGTATCCTCCCCGACCTATCCGTTCCGGGAGGCTTTTCGCCGCCGCATGCTGCGGTTATTCGCTCGCGGGTCAGCCTCGTCGGATCTCCACCGCTCCCATGATCGCCCTGGCCGTGATGACCAGCCTCTTGGCGGAACCGGGAGTCCCGGGGCATGTGCTGTCGATTGTCGCGATGATGCCTCCGGCCTCCTCCTTGAAGAATTGAATTCCGCCCAACAGCGCCGTACCGCGGCACTGGACCGTGACGTCCGCCGGTACGACAATATCTACCCCGCCCATGAGAGCGAACAGGTCCAACCTGGTCTCTCCCTCAGGGATATCCGCAACCGTGGCATCCATCTCGACGGCACCCATGATCGCGCCATAGCTCCCGCTTTCCAACTTCCATCCTCTCTGCCTGCGTTCGAGACCGCTTAAAATCGCCCAGTGTCCGCCCCCGGGAAACGCCACGCTCGACACCAGGCTCCACCCGATCAGGATGAGGATGACCGGAAAGAGAGACCTCCATATGATGGACCAGTTGAAGTAAAGCAGCTCGGTCGTCCGGGAGAGAAAGAGAAGGCCGATGACCAGGAGAATTCCGGCGTTGACGAAATCGCTCGTCCGGCTGCTTCCGTTCCGCCCGGTTGCCTCGATCACGAGGTCAAGCCCCCAGATGATAAACACCACGGGCCAGTACGTCCTCACGATATAGCCGAGGTTCACCGATATTACGCCCGCATTGTTCAACAACCACGCGACGCCCAGGCCCACCAGGACAAGGCCGAAAATGATCTGCCTTCTTGATCCCACAGGGAGAACCTCCTTAACTGGAATAATCTCACATAGTCCTCGGACCCCTCGAGTTCAGCCGGTCACCCGGCGGACTCCAACACCCGAATGCCGCTTCCATGATACCGCTGGATCCTGCATTTCAGACCTCGACGGGCCGAAACGACGTCAACACCCTGTTGATGATTACGCCCATATTGCGCCGATGTCGCGGCCGCACAACCGATCAGGTGCTGAAACAAGTCAGAGCGCACCGAAGCCTTGCGGATCTCGGCCGCGCCCGCCGCTGGAAACTGATGGTATGGGCCGGCGCGTCGCGTGATCTCGTGTCGCGCGATCTTGTAGCGCACGACCTGAACCAGCATATCCCCTCGCTATTGGGCAAGCACGGCGGCTCCCCGGAGTGCTCACGTGCCGCATGACGTGAACGAGTACACCAACTAGCACATGGGGTTCGATTTGTGATATATTCCTGTCCAAAGCCATGACGGGGACGTGCCTGGATAAGAAGGCTTCAGAGAGCTGCCGGTCGGTGCGAGGCAGTCGCCGGACGACTCAGGCGAGCACCCTTGAGCTGCGGGTTGAAAGGCATTCCGGACGCTCGTATGCCGGTGTTCCGGCCTCACCACCGGTTTTGATGGGCCGGCCCGACTGAGCAGCAGATCCGGGGTCGATCCCCGGAGGCCCGAGCGAAACAGGGTAGGCACCGCGTCCGGGTGCGTCGAGTATGCCCAGCCGGAGATCCCACGTTAAGGGATGAGAGGCCCGCGGGTCAAAACGCGGGTAAATCACGGTGGCACCACGAGAGCGGGTTTCCTCGTCCGTGAGGGAATCTGCTCTCTTCTTTTATCGGCGGGTATCGGCGGGTTTTATCGGAGGACCGGATTTGCGACCTGTCGGCGGCCTGCAGGCCGAGAAGGCCGGTCGCGCCGCGGGCAGGCCTTGGCACCAGTAAGCGCCTGCCAGAGCGGGCAAGCTGCCACAACAGGTTCGCCTGGCGGCAACTACGGCAGACTCGTCCCTTTGCGGGCGGCCGGAAACCGGCACAGCACGGAGGCCGGGTTTTAGGAGGGCTCTAGTAGGGCGTTACCAAGACTTAGCGAGACTTTGGCAAATCTTTGGCAATACTTTGACAAATCTTTAGCAAGACGTGATCAATAAGACAAAGGAGGTTTTTGGTCATGTTCGACATCGCAATTTTGAGAAAGGACCGTCCTGCGGTGGAAGAAATGCTCAAGAAAAGGGGAACCACGGCGCCTCTTGACGAAATCCTTTCCCTCGACGACGAAAGACTCGCGCTGGTCCGGGAAATAAACCGGCTGCGGGAAGAGAGGAACCGGATCTCCGAGGCCACCAGGACGTGCCGGGACCCGGGTGAGCGTCAGTCTCTCATCGAGAAAAACCGGGAGATCAGAGAGCAGGTTTCCGCCATGGAGGAAAAACTCAGGGACGTCGAGGCGAAACTCAACTCTCTGCTCTACACCGTCCCCAACATGGTGGCACCCGATGTGCCTCCCGGAGAGGACGAATCGGGAAATGTGGAGGTAAGACGGTGGGGCACCCCCAGGACCTTCCCCTTCGAGCCCAAGGACCACGCCGACCTGGGAGAATCCCTGGGTCTCATCGATACAGCCCGCGGAGCTAAAGTCTGGGGAACCCGAACCTATTTCCTGGCACGGGAAGCCGTATTCCTCGAATTCGCGCTGGTGAGATTCGCCCTGGACTTCCTCACTGCGGAAGGGTTCATACCGGTGATTGCACCGGTGATCGTGAAAGAGGAGGTGCTGTACGGGTCGGGTCACTATCCTTTCTTCCGCGACCAGATTTACCGGATAGAAGGGGAAAATCTGGGACTCGTCGGAACTTCCGAAATCCCCCTGGCCGCCTTGCACGCCGGAGAAATCCTGGATGAGAAGGACCTCCCGTTAAAGTATGTAGGCTTTTCTCCATGCTATCGTACGGAAGTCGGCTCAGGTGGCAAGGACGTGCGCGGTCTCATGAGGACGCACCACTTCGATAAAGTGGAAATGTTCGTCTACGACAAGCCCGAAACGTCCGACGCTACTCACGAATGGATGGTTTCCCTCCAGGAGCGCATCTACCAGACGCTGGGGATCCCGTATCGCGTGGTGAAAATGTGCGCGGGCGACCTCGGGCCCATCGCTTACAGGAAGTACGATCTGGAGTTCTGGCGCCCTGCGGAGAAAACCTACAGGGAGATAACGTCGTGCAGCACATGCACGGACTACCAGGCGAGGGGACTCAACGTCAGGTACAGGCCCGCCGACGGAGGAAAACCCGTGTACGTGCACACTCTGAACGGCACGGCGATCGCCATCGGCCGGACCATCGCGGCGATAATCGAGAACTATCAGGAAAGCGATGGAAGCGTGGTGGTACCCGAGGTCTTGAGAAAATACATGCCCGGTGGGATGGAGCGAATCCAGCGCAAGTCTTAGGGCCGGGAAGCCCGAACGAGCCCGGGAAGTCATCGTGCTCCCTCCCCGGCCCGTTCGGGCAGGAAGCCGGGACTCCGCTTCCACGGGCAAAATCAGCTGCTCGCGGAAGAATCCCCTGCCTACCGGGTGTACACGTCTAGCCGGTCACCCGCGATGACTACCTCCACGGTGCCGTGGACGTCCGTCCTGTACACCTTCGCGCCGGCCCGTTCAAGCCGGTCCAGGACGGCTTTTGACGGGTGACCGTAGGGGTTCGGGCCCACGGAAATGACGGCAACGGACGGTCTTGAGACCCTGAGGAATTCAACGCTGGTGGACGTGGAAGCGCCGTGGTGGCCCACTTTCAACACGTCGGCGTCGGGAACGATACCTGCCTCAAGCATGTCCCTTTCAGCCTCGGCCTCAGCATCTCCCATGAAAAGTAGCACCTTCTCCCCGAAAGTCAGAGACATCACCGCAGAACAGTCGTTTAGGTTTTCGTAAGCTTTCATCGGGCCGAGGAACTGAATCTTGAACTCCTCCTGGTCTAAAAGCATCTTCCCTGCCCGGGCCTCGGTCACGGTGAGTCCCTTTGACTGGATGGCCAGAAGTAACTGCTCGTAGGCATCGGTGGTGTGCGAAGTCCTCGGCATGTATACTTTGCCGACTTCGAACGCGTCCAGCACCGCTTTGCCGCCGCCGATGTGGTCCTCGTGGGGATGAGTGAACACGAGGTGATCGATTCTGGTCACGCCGGCTTTCCTGAGAAACTCAACCAGGCCGTCAGATGCTCCGGCCGGGCCTGCGTCGACGAGCAGGGTGAACTCGTCGCCGCTGCTGGTTCGAGCCACGATAAGGCAGGAGTCCCCTTGCCCTACGTCTATGAAGAACGCTCTCAGTTCAGGCTGGTTAGAGGCAGGGGGGTTATCCGAATCGCCTCGATCGCCCTGCTTACCACGAGGGCCCAGCGCAAGGGTGCACGAGAACGAGAGCAAAGAGCCGACCAGCGCGACAACCAGTAGGGCAATACCAATCCGCGCCGGTCTTGATACTAGCTTGCGATTCGTCTTCCGATCCGCCACGGCAATCGTCCTCGTCAGGGTACCGCCCTGGTCCTACCATCCTACCGGTTCAGGATGTTCGGATTTCCCACCCTGTCCTTATGGAGAAGTCCGGAAAAGCTTGGCGTGGTCCGGAGAGACTTAGCGTACCGGAGAGGAATGCTCACTGCCCGGAAATCGCGACCCTGCTTCCCTCCGGCACGCATCAGCTCGAGCAGCCGGAAATACTCTCTACTCCCTGAAGAGTTTCTCCTCCAGATGTCTTACCCGCTGGTGCCGGTCGGCGGTCCGGGCTGCGTCCACTTCCGAAACTATGCGGATCACATCACCTTCTTTCGCTCCGCCGGGAAGCAACCGCCTGGGAAAGTTAAAAACGACCCTGTTCCACTCCATGACGGCCCAGTCTCCCTCGAAACGATCGATCACGCAGTACTGCACCGTCGCGTGCTCATCGTGTTCCCCCATGACCAGCCCTCCGTCTCCGCATTGTCTTCGCCAGCCCAGTTTGGTCTTTTGGCTTAAACTCAAAACTCGTGTGCTTCCCACCAGCTTATCGCCCGTTTCGCTCTTACAGCACTGGGAGCACCTGTATTTCTCCATCGAGCTGAACCCGCCATCCCGTCAAACCCACCGTTCAGTTTGACGTGTCACCCGTTGGCCAAAGCGAGAAGAGCTCTGGAATACACCTTGACGAGGAAAAGCAGGTCGTCGATGAAGATATGCTCGTCAGGCTGATGCGCGGTTTCGAGCGTGCCCGGTCTCACCGGCCCGTACGCCACCCCTCCCGGGATGACTTTGGCGTAAGTGCCGCCTCCAATGGTAATCGGCGGCGACTGGTCACCGCTCTCTTCCCTATAAATCCTGAGCAGGGTCTGCACCAAAAAAGAATTGGGGTCGGTATAGTGAGGCTTTCCGAGCCCGACTACCTCTACCTCAACACCTTCAGGCCGCTGCACCGCGAGAACTCTGGATTTCAAAAGATCACCGGAAACCCGCACGGGATAGCGAATGTTGTAGATCGCCCAGACCCGCCGCAGCTCGCCGCCTCCACCATTGCTTCCGTCGCCGCCTGAACTCGCACCGCTCCCGGGCGAGATACCCCGTCCGGTGCTATGCGGATCCGGGTGGCCTTCCCTCGCGCTGCTTTCCGGTGCACTCTCCCGCGGCCTACTTTCAGCCGCACCACCACCAACGTCCCCGAGCTCCTCGGTCCCGGCCACGCCGAGGTTGCAGGAAAGCTTCCCCGTGATGTCGTCTTCGCACTGGATGTCAAAACCTCGCCCGTAGATGTCTGCGGCGTCCGCCATAAACCTGATCGCGGCGTGGTTCTGGACGATTGGACCCAGCGAACCGATGAGATGCAGCAACGCAGCTACGGCGTTGGTGCCCTCCCATGGAACCGAAGCGTGACACGCCTTGCCTGAAGCTAGTATGACAATGCGTCCAGGTTCCTGCGAAAACTCGAAAACGAGGGGTCCCGGACCGCCGATGACCTCGGCGACCTTTGAGACCCCTTCCTTAAGCCTTTGCAGTACCAGACCCTGTTCTCTCTCGGCCCCCGGGCTCATGCGGAGGACAGCTCTCGCCCTGTCCGGAACCATATTCGCCGCTTCGCCCCCGGCAATTTCTTCCAGAAGACAGAGAACGCGGCACTTCTCCGCACCTGACCGAGTATCTTTGCGCAGAAGAGCTCGGACGCGGACGTTCATCGTGCCTTTTTCGGCGTAGACCAGGGGGAAGCACGCATCCGGGGAAAAACCGTATTTCGGCAGGGGCTCGACCTCGAAATAGTGTCTCACGCACCTGAACCCGGACTCCTCGTTGCCGCCGACAACGTGCCGGACGCGGCGCCGCAACGGGATGCCGCTTTCCTTGAGGGCCTTAAGGGCATACAAGCACGCCACGGTCGGTCCCTTGTTGTCCTGAGCTCCGCGGCCGAAGACTTTTCCGTCCGCCACTTCCCCCAGCGGATTTCGGGTCCATCCCGAACCGACGGGGACCACGTCCACGTGGGTGAGAGCCATCACAACTTCGGAACCGGACCCGGTTTCTGAATGTACGGCGTAGCCGTCGACGTTCTTCACATCAAGACCGAAAGCTGAAGCTTTGTCGGTCACGAAACGAAGAGCACGGTCGACTTCGGGCCCGAACGGCGCTCCCACGGTTCCCTCTGAGCCCACGCTCGGAATCCTCAGTAGATCCAATAACGTCCCGATGATCTCGTCGCGCCGCTCAGCGACGTATCGGTCTATATAATTCCGGTACTCCCTTTCCGTCACCCGAAACATCCCCTCATGAGTTAGTCCGCCCGGCGCGTTGACCAGGCACCTCGACCCGGCAGCTCACCCAGGACCGGGACAAAGCCCGGGTGACTCAACGGGCTTGAGGTCCGCCAAGCGTGAATTCCGCAGGTCTTATCGTTCGTACACGAGCTTTCCCTGTATGAACACCCTTTCCACCTTCGACCTTATTTTAAACGGGTGGTCGCTCCAAACCACGATGTCGCCGTCCTTGCCCGCTTCCAAACTGCCGACCCTGTCAGCTACCCCGAGACTTTCTGCCGGGTTGATGGTACCCGCCTTGAGAGCTTCCTCTTCCGGCATTCCGCTGGCCCAAGCGATGGCCAGGGCCACCGAGTAAAACTGAATCGGGTGGAACGGGTGATCGGAAATGATGCTCACCTTACACCCGGCCTTTTGAAGCACCGCGGGAGTCTTGGCCGAGAGATTTCTGAGCTCCACTTTTGACCTGGTCGAGGGGAACGGCCCTACGTGAACCCTGGCGCCGAGCGTGCCGAGAAATTCCGCGATGGTGGCACCGTCGGTGCAATGCTCTATGCTGAAGTCCAGGTCAAATTCCCGAGCTATCCTCACCGCCGTGGCGATGTCGTCCGCCCTGTGAGCGTGAAACCTCATGGGCATCTCCTTTTTCAGGACGCGGACAAGGGCCAGCATGCCGAGGTCGGTGTCGGGCATCTTTTCCGGGTCTTTCTCGCCCTTTTCCAGCTTGGCCATATAGTCCCGAGCTTTGGTCAGAGCAGCCCTCATGGCGGCGGCCACGCCCATCCTCGTCATGGGGAATTTCTGATTTCTCCCGTAGACGGACTTGGGATTTTCGCCGAAAGCAGCTTTCATTCCCGATGGCCACTTTACTATCATTTCATCCACCGTCTTGCCGGCGGTTTTAACTACCACAGCTTGGCCGCCGATTACGTTCGCCGAGCCAGGTATTATCTGAACGGTGGTCACACCGCCTTCCCTTGCATCCCGGAACGCCGTATGCTCCGGCCAAATGGCGTCTATCGCCCTCAGTTCGGGGGTCACTGGGTTTGTAGCTTCGTTCCCATCAGCTTCGGGCCACCCGTACCATTCGGACCACATACCTATATGCGTGTGGGCATCGACGAACCCGGGCATCACCACTTTCCCGGTGCAATCGATGACCTCGGCTCCTTCGGGCAATTCCTTCTCGGGTCCGACGTAAGATATCTTTCCATCGTCACCCACTATGACCATTCCGTTGTCAAAAGGCGGAGTTGTAATGGGGTATACCTTACCGCCGCGAAACACCTTCATCCCCTGGCCACCTCCCGTGCCTTATAGACGATCCTGCCAGCTGCTATCGTGTAAAGCGCTTTCGTGCTGTACTCGAATGGGTCACCGGACCAAATCACTATGTCCGCATCCTTTCCCCTCTCGAGAGAACCGACCCTGGAGTCTACGCCAGCTATCTCCGCAGGATATCTCGTAACCGCGAGGAGAGCTTCACCTTCATCCAGCCCTTCTCTCACGGCGAGTCCGGCGCACAATCTCAGGTACTGGAGGGGGAAAACGGGATGGTCGGTGATGAGCGCCGTCTTAACACCAGCCTTGAGCAGCGCAACGGGCGTGTGGAAGCCGATGTCCCTAATCTCCAGCTTGGACTTGTCCGTAAGGGACGGTCCGCACGAAGCGGGCGCCCCGAACTCCTTGATTTCGGAAACGATGAGATGTCCCTCTGTGCAGTGTTCGAGGGAGATCTGAATATTGAACTCCTTTGCAATGCGGATCGCAGTCATGATGTCGTCGGCGCGATGAACGTGCACCCTTAAAGGTATTTCCCCTCGCAAGACCCTTGCGATGGCCTCGAGCTTGAGATCGGTATCAGGAGCCTTGTCGGGCTTTTCCCGGGCGAGGTCCTTCTTCCTGAGATAGTCCCTAGCTTTAGCCAGCGCCGCCCTCATCACGGCCGCGTTTCCCATCCTGGTCGAAGGCATCTTGTGCCTGGACCCGTACACCCTCTTGGGATTCTCACCGAGGGCCGCCTTAAGGCCTGAGGGATTCCTCAAAACCATTTCGTCAACGACCTTACCGGTGGTCCTGATAACCACGGTTTCGCCACCGATGATGTTGGCGCTGCCCGGTGCAACCTGGACGCACGTCACGCCGCCCTCCACCGCCGCGGAAAAAGCTTCGTCCATGGGCCAAATGCCGTCGAGAGCTCTGACCTCGGCCGTGTTGGGTTCAGTCGCTTCGTTTACGTCCGACTCCTGCCAGCCAAACCCGTCCGGATGCACTCCGATGTGAACGTGGGCATCGATGAGGCCCGGCGTTATGACCTTGCCCGAAGCATCGATGACTTCCGCACCTTCCGGTATGTCCTGGGACGGCCCGCAATAAGCGATCTTGCCGTCTTCCACAATAATGGTCCCGTCCTTTATAACCTCTGGGGCGGGCTTTCTCGCTGCGGTAAATATGGTTCCGCCTCGAATTGCGAGCAACTGAATTCCTCCTTTCGACTGCGCTTTGATCTACTTCCAAACTCCTTGTTTCTCCGGATTGGGGGCATTGGCGATGTACGATCTTCGAGGCGATACATCGCGTCTGCCCCGTGCTACCTCAAACGCTTTACCCACGAAAACCTGCCTGTTTTAATAGACCATCCGGTGGTGAGCTGCACGCAGCACCTTCCCCGCTCGAACTCCCGTGAGCTTTGAATCCCTGACGGCGATCTCCCCGTTGACCAGCACGTATTTGATGCCCACCGGAGGTGCCGCGGGATTATCCAGGTCCGCCCTGTCATCCACCGTCAGAGGATCGAATATCACCACATCGGCCCAGTACCCCCTGTGGATGAGGCCCCGGTCGAGGATGTTCAAACGCTCCGCCGGCATGGAGGTCATCTTTCGGATAGCTTCCTCCAGGGACAATGCCCGTTCTCGTCTCACGTACTTTCCGAGAATCCTGGGATATGTCCCGTAATGCCTCGGATGGAGGTCGGAATAGCCGCGGTTTGCGTCTTCCTCCGGGTCACCCGCCAAAGCATCGGTTCCAAACATTACCATCGGGTGAGACACGATCTCCCGCACGTCAGCTTCGCTCATGATCCCCGCGGTTTTCACTTCCAAGTCGTTCTCGAGGAGGATTCTCACGACGGCGGAGAACACGTCCAGACCCAGCGCAAGGGCAGCTTCGCCTATGTCCATACCTTCAAATTCTTTCGTCCGCGAGCAGTGGATTATCCCCATCCTGTCAAAGCGCGACGTGGTGTACCCGGGATCAGCTTCGAGTGCTTTTCGCAAGCTTTCTGATGCTCCCGGCGCCGAGAGCGCATCCTTCAGCTTGTCCGGCTCCATCTTGGAGAACTCCTTGGGCAGGAGATTTCTGAGCAGGATCACCTGGGAGTAAGTGTACGGGTACACATCAGCTAAAACATCCAGTCCGCGCGACCGGGCGTTTTCGAGTATGGAGAGGATGTCCCCCGCTCTGCCCCAGTTATCCTTGCCCACCACCTTCATGTGAGCGACCTGTCCCCGCACGTCAGCTCTCCGGGTAATCTCGACGATCTCCGTCACAGACCAGTGGATCTTGGACCACTGGTCCTGGATGTGACTGGTGTGAAGCCCATCGTACTCGCCGGCGACGCGGCAAAGCTCCACTATTTCCCGGAACGAACCGTAGCACCCGGGAACGTACGCCCGGCCCGTGGAAATCCCGAACGCACCTTCCTCCAGGGCCTGCCTGACCAGGCTCTTCATCTGCGCCAACTCGTCCTCGCTCGGGTAGCGGTTCTCCCGTCCCATCACGCATGCCCTTACGGTACCCTGGCCGACAAACAACCCCTGGTTTGTGCCGGGTCGGAGTTTCTCGACGTGGTCCAGGAACTCACCGAAGCTCCTCCACGGAGGTTCGGGCGCGTCGCCTTTTCCGGAAAGTCTTTTGAACATCTCGATGGTCTTGTCGTTGATGGGTGCCATTGAACCACCGCAGTTTCCCGAAATCTCCGTGGTGATCCCCTGTAGCAACGACGAACCTGCGCCCGGGCGTCTCGTGATGGTTCTGTCTGTGTGGGAGTGGATATCGATAAACCCTGGCGCGACTACAAGCCCCGTCGCGTCTAGCACCGTAGCGGCGGGGATTTCGAGGCTCAGATTTCTCTCCACCGCGGCGATCTTCCCCCGGCTTATCGCCACGTTGGCGAGATACCCGGGCTTGCCCGTTCCGTCGATGACCAGCCCTCCTTTGATGAGCAGGTCGAACAAGACTCTCACCTCCCTCGTCAAACCGAGATCAGCGAACATTGGCACTTACCATACTTAATTCGCTTCCCGAAGAAAACATCCTTCTCCGGGGACCCTACTGATGGAGGCAAGGATACCAGGTTGGCAGGTTTCTCGCGCGGAAGGTGTCAGACCGACGGGCTTCCCCGCCCGGAAGTGCCAGCTTCCCGTATGCAAGGAGCTAACGAGGGTTGCCTCGTTTCGCGAAGCTCTGGGGGCGACTCTCCAATTCGTGTCGAGGTGCACGGATCCGGCAGGTCGAAAGCTTCGACCTCCACGAAGCTCTAGGAGTACTTACCGGATGCGTTCCCTGCGTTCTCGTGCGCTTTCATAGAGACGCTCCACAGACCGCCACCACACATCCGGCGAATGCCGCTCCATCACCTGAGTTTTGGCGTTCTCGGCAAGTCTCCCACCGAGTTCCGGCTCATCGATGATCCGTTGCACCGCCGCGGCGATGGCCTCCGGGTCCCGCTCGGGAACGAGCAATCCGCTTACACCGTCCTGGACGATTTCCGCGATGCCGCCGATCGCGCTCGCCACCACCGGTACCCCCGAAGCCATCGCCTCGAGCAGGGCGATCGAGGTGGCTTCGACGACACCTGCGGACGTCGCCGACGGAATCAGGACTACGTCGGAAGCTGCGTAGAGCCAGGGCATCTTTTCGTGCTCGACGGACGGAAGGATAGCTACGCTATCTCGAAGACCGGAAGAGCAGGCTTCGTTTACGATCGCATCTCTTTCCTCCCCGTCCCCGGCGTAGACCAGGAGGATGTTCCTGTGAGGATTGCGCTCCCTGAGTATCTTCAGCGCCGGAAGCGGGTAGCGTACACCGTTTTTAGCCGTCAGGCGCCTTGGACACAGAAGGACGAAATCCTCCCCGGAAAATCCCAGAATCTTGCGGGCCTCCGCCCGGACCTTGGTGGAACCAGCAAACTCGTCGAGGTCCACGGCGTTGTGAATGAGGAAAATCTCTTGTTTGCCAGCTGCTGCGCCTGGGGGACCATCCGCTAGCAATTCTACGACATGCTTTCGTAAGGCAGAATCGACGGCAGCGATGGCATCGGCAGCTCTGTACCCCTCCCTTTCATTACCCTCGAGGTAAGATTCCTCCCAAGTCCCCGACCTCACTGCTCCGGATGCTACCGCTTCCCGGGCCAGATAGCCGTGCACCGTCAGAACCAGGGGAATACCTTTCTTCCTGCACGCGGGCGACGCCGCGAGACACGAAAGGACGTCGTGACAGTGGACCACATCGTACCGGAAGGTCGCCAGCTCGTCCTCGATCATGGCAGCTAGCCACACTTTGTTTACTTCATGCGCCACGGGCAAAGAAGCATTCAAGGAAAGACTGGCATTCCGCGCCGGCGATGCCGGTATTCGAGACGCGAACCTGGCTATCCGCCTGTCGAGAAACGCCGTAAGGTTTTCTTCGGACAGGGTGAGTACATTTCCGCGATGACCTTTCTTGCGCAGGGTTTTTTCCAGAAGGGAGATATGGCTGGATATCCCACCGGTGTGAGGGTAAGGCCAGATGCTGGTCATTAGGACTTTCAAGCAACCATCTCCTTACGTTTCTTTACTTTCCCTAGATGCATAGCTGGCACAAGGTGGGAACGCCAATCAAATGGCCCCTTCACCATGGTGCCGGATCACCCACGCCAGGAAGTCCTCGAACCGCTCGACCGACCGCCTCACGTCGAACCGGAGGGCAGTGCGCCTGCCGTTTGCCGCCAAATATTCTGAAGCTTCCGGGTTGGCAAGCAGGTATGCAACGGCAAAGGCGAGGGAATCGACATCACCGGGATCAGCTACAAGCGCGTTCTCTCCCGGCGATACGTACGAGTCAACGCCTCCGCACGTGGTGGTCACGACAGGCACTCCCGACGCCATAGCTTCCAGCGGCGGCAGTCCGAATCCTTCGTACCAAGAGGTGAAAAGAAACACGTCGCTGGTACGATAAGCTTCGGCGAGCTCCTCCAGGGACGGGTTCACCACGAACTCCATCGGATACTCGACGGACACAGCGAGGCGCGGGACAACCTGGCAGACCCATTTCACTTGGAAACGAGCCCCGGTGCTCCACGCCTTGCTCAACGCACGAAGCGCGACGTCGAAACCCTTGAATCCGAGCAACGGATTGCCCACCAGGAGCACCACCCCTCGACCCGCTCGCGCCCCGGGATGGAACAGCTCTGTATCGACTCCTGGAGGAATGACGTGCGCCCGTCGCCCGTACCTGGCCAGGAGAGCCCTCGCCACAGCTTCCGAGGTCGCCGCAAGATAGCAGGGCTGCTCGTAACAGCGGGCAAACCTTCGTCTGAGAAGCGAATCGGAAGACAGGTCATCCACCTGGCCGAAAAGCACCTCATGCCCTTGCTCCCAATAGACGACTGGAACGGGAGATCCAGCTAGCTCAGGAAGTTGCTCACACCAACCTGCCACGATTACGTCACAGTCATCGAGATACTCCAGATAGGAGCCGTTTACAGGCACGACGATTTCCCGATCTACGCTGACATCGGCCCAGTCCGGCAGCACCTTTTCGCCCTGGCCGCCCCTGCCTATCGCGTAAACCCGGTACCCCTTCTCTCGAAGGTGCCGCATTTGCTCGAGCAGCATCCTCATGCCACCGGTAACATGCTTATGGGGTATGAGGTAACCAATCGTGAGGGGAAACGTCTCTCGACAAGTCCTGCAGGCCAACTCGCCCGTTGGGGCATCGACTGGCAGTTTGACTTCGTCTCTGCAGCCGTCTGCGCTGCTCCTGGAGAGTAGCTTATCCGGCGTATTTACAAGCGAGTCCAAGCTCGCGGGCCCGGCGCTGCCCGGTTTTCGAAACAAATACGATTGCAGGCGAGCATTGAAATGACCGGCGCCCGAGCACTTGCCGTGTGAGTCCTCCGACAAAAACGCACCCGGCCCGGAATCGCATTGATGAGATGGAAAGAAGTTGAGTACCTCGATAGCGTTATGCCGCCCCGGCAGCATTTTCCACGAAAAATCAAAATCCAGGAAGTCGGTGACGGTCCACCGGGTACCTGCGGGCTTGCCCAGGAGGAGGTTCCCGTCCCGCGCCAGGAAGTCCTGACCCGAGTCCGTGCCCGGCACGCCGGGCTGGTTGATCTGGTGGGCGAAAAACTTCACCACCTGCGGCGAAGGGTCCACGAGAATCGTCGCCATCAAACTGTACCTCGTGTGTTTAAGCAGTCGTCGGAGCAGCAGAAGACCTTCAATTTTCGTCAGGAGTTCCAACACACCATCGACGAGTACGAAATCATAAGCAGGAAGGTCGTCCACCAGAGCGATAATCCTGGCTACCGTTCGGGTGCCACCGTCGGCTTCCTCACGCTGTAATTCGGGAGATGGCACGGACGTACTTGTCCCAATGTGAGCCAAGGGAAGTGATGGCTCTCGTGACACGTGCTCGGGTGCACGTGCAGGCGACTCCCCCTTCGAATTCTGTTTGAGTTCGGACATCCGGTAAACTCGGTCGTAAGCCTGTGCATAAGATGGGTCGAGAGTACCCAGTTCGATACCGTCGATTGCAACGCGACGCTTAGCCGCAAGAGGCCATCCCGGCTCGAGGATCTCCCGGAACATCATGCCATACTTACCGATACCGAGTCCGATTTCCAGAATGGAAGCTGGTTGTAACACCTCGACCTGCTCCATTACGAGCGGAACCGCTTGATACCATGGAATCTGCAACTGAACCCATCTCCTCTTTGGCACCCATCTCTTTCTAGCGAACTCCCGTCAAAGGGCCAGTGAACTTCCCTATCCTTTTATGAACTGGGGCCGAAGAGATGATGGCACGAGGAACCTTCCGCAGCTCTTCTCAAAAGCCCCAGCAGTAAACACCGTGTAACATTCACCTATGAGGATCATCGAAGTGCGGGCGAATTTGAGTTAATGTCGTATACTCGATGTTTCCAGGCCTCTTGGGCATTGGATGCATGCATACGGAACTCCGGTTAGCCATCTCGCGACTCACCCGCAAGCCAGTTGGCGTGACAGCGAGTCCCCCTTGAGACGTCTCGCGCAGGGCCGGGGGTATCATCTTCCCAACCTGAGCCATGGCCGAAATGACTTCGTCTGGCGGAATACGGCTCCTCACCCCCGAAAGGGCCATCTCTGCCGAAGCTAAGGCCACGGCCGCCGATGTAGCGTTTCGTTTGACGCAGGGGACTTCTACAAGACCAGCTACAGGGTCACACACGAGACCCATAAGCCCTTTGAGGGCAAAAGCAGCGGCGTGGATGCAGTCTTCGGGCGAGCCTCCGGCCAACTGCACGAGCCCGGCCGCAGCCATTGCCGCGGCAGAACCGCACTCAGCCTGACAGCCTGCCTGTGCCCCGGAAAGGCCCACCCTCTCGCCTATCACCTGGCCTATGAGCCCTGCAGCCGAAAGGGCATCAACTAGATCTTCCTCACCCGCACCGGAGACTTCAGCTAACGCCAGGAACGTACCAGGTATCACTCCACAGGAACCTGCGGTCGGCGCAGCGACGATCTTTCCCATGGCGGCGTTAACTTCTGACACGGCCAAAGCGTACGCGACCGACTTGGCCAGAAGAAAGTTTCCAGGGAGGTTTCGGCCGGATGCAATTCGTCCTGCGACTTTTGCGGCGTCACCTCCGGAGAGGCCGCTCCGCGAACGCCTGGCACGCTCAAGGACTCCCGGTCGGACAGGCATAGAAGCTTCCACACGTCCGAGTCCTTCGCTTACAGAAGATTTCATTACCCGGACCATGTCACGTACCCGGGCAACGATCTCGTCCAAAGGTATACCTGTCTCCTCCGATTCCAGGATTACGGCAAGCCTGCCGAGGGATATCCCCTCCGCCAGTGCTCTTTGGGCAAGCTCAGCGAGAGTCACGTCTCTCCCTCCGCTCTCCGCTATACGCGATAAAAGTATCACGCCCTCGTTATTGTGCTCTGACGACTATCACGTTCTCAATCGTGGGGAGCTGCCGGACCTCCTGGACCACCTCTTCGGGAATGTCCTGGTCAACCTCGATTACGCACACAGCCGTTTTTCCCCGACCGGACCTTGCCACCCGCATAGTCGCGATATTCACGCCTACTTTCGCCAGGATGGAAGTAATGCCTGCTACTACTCCCGGTCTATCGGGATACATCGCCACAATGGTGTTCTTCTCGCCCGTGAGACTCACGGGAAGGCCGGATATCTCGGTTATCTCAACCTTGCCCCCGCCCACCGACGACCCCACCACGGAGAGTCTTTTCCCGCTGCGTGAGGTCAGTTCGATCCGAGCTGTATTGGGATGAACATCGCCGAGGTCCCCGGTCTCGATGGAAAACTCCAGCCCTTCCCGGGCCGCCCACGCGAACGAGTCCCTGATGCGCTCATCATCGGGTGCAAACCCCAAAAGCCCTGCAACCAGGGCCAGGTCTGTTCCATGCCCCCTGTAGGTCGCAGCAAACGAACCGTGTAGGATGATCCTTGCCTGGACGGGCGGTTCCCCCAGCAGGATTCGCGCGATATTGCCCAACCGGGCCGCCCCGGCTGTATGTGAACTGGAAGGACCGATCATCACCGGTCCAAGAACATCGAGAAGCCTCATCTCCCCACCACCCCCCCCTAGCTAGGTTTACGGCGGCACAGGCGCTGAGGGCACGCGCTACCCTTGTCTTCCAAACGTCCACGCTCGGAATCAGAAGAATGACTATTGCCTACACGCCGACAGACGACCCACAAGGGTGTTGTAAATCGCCACATTCGCGGGAGAAGGAGCCCTTAAAAACGCACGATACTCCCGAGTGTCGCAAGATTATCGCTTCCGGAAGAGAATGGTCCCAGCGAGAGCTCCGGCGATGGCGCCTGCTGCGATACTCGCGCCAAGCGGCAAGGCGATACCCCAGAAGCCATGGACAGCCCAGCTACCGAAAATAGGTGCCACCCAGACGGAGGGCAAAAACGGGACGAGATAGGTCATACCGTATCCCAGGCAACCGCGGATGGTTTCCCTGACCGCCGGTACCACGACGATGACATAACTCAAAGCACCCCAGAGCGCCCCAATCAGGCCTCCCCAGTAGAGGGGCGACACGACCATCATCTCCCCCGGTGACCATCGGGGCCTGCCACGAAAGCGCAAGCCTACCAGCGGCAGGCCCCCCGGAACTCTATCGTTACAAAACCCCAGCGCAGCTGGACTGGATCAGCGCCGGCTCAGGAATGTTAGCTAACCCCAAGCTCGTTCGCAGAGAGCTCCTGGAACAGCCCACATACAGAGACCCATCCTGCGTTACGGCACGTTGATGAAGACCGGATTCGCCCACACCTCGCTGAGATCGGAGCCGTCCGTCTTAGTGAATTCGAACTTCACGACATAAAAGCCGTCGGTCGACGGGGCCGTCGTGTTCCAATATATCACCGACGTAGACGGATTGGTTACGGTATAGACAGCTACCTGGTCCTTGTTGAATACCGTGATCCTCGTGCACTTGCGGCCGGTCACCGGGCTCTGCACAAGTGTGAATTGGAGATTCGAGCCGGGTGTCGCGTTCAGGACGCTTCCCTGAACCGCGCCATTGATGGTGAAGTATCCCAGGTCCTTCCGCCCCGAAGCGCTCACTCTACCGGACCTGATGGCATCCCAGATAGCGGCCCTGTTCGTCGGGGAATAGGAAGTTGTGTACACCCAGGTGAACCCCGCGAACCCCGGCGCCTGGAAGTTGTGGCAATCCGACGTGCCGATGCCCACCACAAATCTACCGGTGGACATCGTGGTAGAAAGCCCGCTGCGCAACAGCGTAAACCAGCGGGAGATGGTGTCGGACTTGGCCACGGTTTCCTGGCTCAAAAGCTCCATCGCGCGGAAACCCGTTACGTTCCAATTAGTCCACGGATGAGCTCCGTAAGGATGGGCGATGACTGCATAGGAGTACGGATAGTTATGCGCGTTTATCTGGTTGATGAGCTCTTGCGCTAAGTAGGTCTGGTTGTTGGGCACGGTGACAGCGCTTTCGCTCATCCAGTATGCCAGGGCATCCCCTTGGGAGTTTGCCGCGGTGATCTCTACTCCGGGTAGCGCAGGGATAAGGTACTTTGACTGAGCGGCGTTACACTGGGCAACGTATCCGCCCGGGGTTGACCACAGGTCGTTTATCCCGTCTTCGTGGTCGGTGATGATTATGAATCCAAACCCGTTGTCTTTGGCATACTTAACTCTGTTCTCAAGGGGGATAAACCATACGTCCGGGCTCCACGAGGTATGTACGTGCCCATCGCCTCCGTACCATCCACTGGCGCCAGGAAGGGCCAGCGCCTGGAAGTCCGCCTGAACGGTCACCGGCGCCGCCTGGCCGTCCGCGGTCGCTTCAACGCCGACATCGATCTTGCCCTTTGCGCCCTCTTGCAACTTCAGCGCCGATACATCGATCTCAAGCTCAACGTAGGCGCCTTTCTTGAGGAGGTCCTTTACGGCCTTCTTGTCCTTACCCTTCAACGTCTTCAGGATGTCGTCAAAGCTCTTACCTGCAGGTTCTAGTACCTGGTCCAACGCCACTTTTTTCGAGACCGAGCCCTTGGGTCCGTGGAAATCCAGCTTGATGTGCTTTACGTGGGCTCTCCCTGACTCGGACGTCACGAAAACCGGTACAAGTACCGTCTCCGGCGGAACCTTGTAAGTCTCGATTTCCTCGGGCACGATGACGACGATGCCTTTAGACCGGTTCGCCTTCAGCTTCGCGCCATTTCCGCCGTCCTCGCTTCCCCCAGCTGCAAACAAAGGTCCGCATAAGAACGAACTTGCAACCAGGCCCAGGATGAGCCCTAACACCCCTAGCAGCACCAGGGTCCTGGGGAGACGGGGGAATTTCGCTGTCACGTTCAATTTTTCAACGCTCCTTTCCTGGTGAATTCCCACCGGCTTCGTAGGGGTTCAAGCCGTAGCGGGATCGTTCTACGTTCGAGAACCGGGGTCCTTCCGGAGAAAATCGGGCGTGTATTCCGGGCTGGCCGACGAAAGCTCCTGGAAATAGCCGTCTTCAAGGCCGATCTTAAGGCACTCCTCTACCACCTCGTCGTATTCCCTTCTGGTGAGTTTCCTCGAAATCTCCGGAAACCGCAAGGCCCGGTGAACCGGGTAGTACTGGGACATCACGCTTACAAAAGTACCTGCCGGAAGGTTACCTTTTATCCACCTCAAAACAGCTTTGGAGTCCTCGATGTGTCCCGGCAGGACGAGATGCCTCACGATGAGCCCTTTCCGGATAATCCCTTGGGAATCGAAGACGGGAGTACCGACCTGGCGGGCCATTTCCAAAATCGCCGATGTCGCATAACGAAAGTAAGAAGGTGCGGAAGAATACCGCATTGCGAGGTCGTCGGAATGGTACTTGAGGTCGGGTAGGTAGACGTCGATGAGCCCTTCCATGAAGCGCAGGGTCTCCATGGATTCGTAGCCGTTTGAGTTGTACACGAAGGGGATTCGGATACCTTCCTTTTTGGCAAGTTCGATAGCTTCCGCGATGACTTTCGAGTGGTGCGTCGGAGAAACGAGGTTGATGTTGTGAGCTCCCTTCGCTTCCAGGGCGAAGAATATATCCTTTAGACCTCGTGGGTCCATCTCCTCCCCGATTTCCCCCGCGCCCGGCTGACTTATGTCGTGGTTCTGGCAAAACACACAGGCGAGGTTACACCGGGAGAAAAACACGGCCCCGGAACCCCGCGTCCCCGAGATACAGGGTTCTTCCCAAAAGTGGAGGTCGGCCAGGGCGACCCTGGGAAGCCACCCCGCTTGGCAAAAACCCTTTTCGCCAGCCTGCCTGTCCACGTTGCACCGGCGGGGGCAAAGCACGCAACCCACCCCGGATCATCTCCTCCTACTTCTATGTAAATCCCCTGTTGCGATGAGTTACACCTGCAACCGCAAAGCATCCGCAGACGCGTTGTCGTTGCCGGGTCCGGACTTCGGGCGAGACCTCCCGAGCTGTATCACGGTTCCGATGTGGAAAAGCGGCTGAGTTCGCTCCAACCTGGGAACGCACGACCCATCAGCCTGACATCACCCGACCGCGGGAGATGAGGGTCTGGTAAGACGTGACCCACACGGTCTCGATTTCCTGCTCCGGAGGCAGAACTGTGAGGATACCGGGACCTAGCTCGTCCGTTACCCATATGCCGGGAATGTGGAGGCCCTTTCGATGGGGATCCGGGACCGCCACCACCGTACCGTGGGACACGCTTCGTACCGCAGGCGAAAGAACCGGCGCGATGGAAGGAGCTCCCGCATTCGCCCCGGCCGGCGGAGCGGGCAAATGCCCATGGACACTTGCGTCTCGAGCGGGGAGTGATGATTGCGAGTTCTCTTCTGTTCGCACGACGAATCCCGAATCGGCCCACCAGCGGAAGACGCGAACTTTGCCCAAGTCCAGCCTGTGTAACGAGGATTTCTCTAAGTACCTGTTCCACTGCCGTATGCGGTTTTCTCTCCGTTCCTCCGGCGACCTCCTCCGCGCTCCGGTCGAAGCAGCCAATTTCAAGACGTTGTGCCCCTGGGCTTCGAGGAGGTTACCCAGAATCCCCTCCGGCGAATTTCGACTATCATTTGCTGAGGAAAGTAAGACAATTACGTCCGGGCGGATGGCATCGGCTTTAGCGCATTTCAGCCTCAGGCCATCCGAAAAAAGGGCGAGGCCTGTCGTGTCCACGACCACGGTTTCCGCCCCGTCTCTCTCCGCCGCCTCCACGCATGCCGAGGCCCCCGCAACCATTGCCAGAAGCCTCGCGTCGCCTCTGCCGTAGGGCGAAACGTCCCCGACCAGATAAGAGCCCATTCGGGAAATGGAATCTCTTTCCACAGAGCCGCCGCTGACGCACGGGGTTGCTGCGCCGCAACCACCGCAGGGCGCGCCATCGGGCTGCATCTCGACTCCGGAAACATGCGGGCTCATCAAACCGTACGAGACAAATCCGGGCGGACCGATATCGGCCTGGCCGACATCGCAGTCCACGACGGCGCATATCTTTCCTCTGTCCCGCAACCAGGAAGCGAGAGCAAACGCCAGGGTGGACTTTCCCGTGTCGGGTCGTCCGACGACCATGATGCGAACGCGTCCCCTTATCTTCTCCAGGAAATCGGCGAGCTGTTCGGGAATATCGACCCCGGGCAGCGGCGTATTCACGGCTGCGACTCCTCGCTAGGCAACCGTCTCTAGTTCATATAGTAGACCAATCGCAGCACGGAGACCATCCGGAGTCCTGGTTCAGGTCATTGCATCTCCTGGCTTTCGCCGAGCGTTGTTTAAGCGCCCCACGCTGACGATGATCTAAGTGGGGGGATGACATTGGGCGCATACCGGATCCTGGCCTTCGATGGCGGCGGAGTGCGGGGCGTTCTCAGCGCGACGCTTCTCAAACGACTTGAGGATTCCTTCCCTGGGCTGGTCGAAAAGGCCGACCTGGTAGCGGGCACATCCATAGGTTCGCTCATTGCCCTGGCTTTAGCCTTCGGCCTCTCGCCGGCGAGACTTTCGGAAATCACGTCCACGGTAGACTGGGGTGCCGTTTTCCGCCGGAAGAGCACCGGGCTCGTGCGTCCCATGTGCGGGGGCACCTATGGCATTAGGGCCATAAACTCGGTGTTTCCTCCGGGTCTTCGTCTTCGCGACTTGAGCAAGAGGGTGCTGGCGATTTCCTTCAGGGTCACGGCTTCTGACGGAGGCTCGTGGGCGCCGGTTTTCTTCAACAACTTTCCGTCGTCGGACACCAAAGACGCATCTGTCCTCGACGTAGCCCTCGCCTGCACCGCCGTGCCGACCTGCTTCCCATCCCACAGAGGATACATCGACGGCGGCGTCGTCGCCAACAATCCAAGCGTAGCTGCCTTGTCAGCTGCTGTGGACCCTGGTCTCGGCGGGCAGAGCATCCAGGACGTAGTCCTGTTGTCGATAGGCACCGGTCGGATTTTGTACAGGATAGATGCGGATACGACTTTGTGGGGCGCGGTGCAGTGGGCGCTCCATCCGTCCCCGTCTACGCCCCTTATAACCCTGATGGTTGACGGGGTTTCCCAGTGTTACACAACCTTCAGCCGTCAGATTCTGGGCGAACGTTATTACAGGCTGGACCCTGTACTGCCGGAACCCGTCGGGCCCGGCGACTACAAAGCAGTGCCCAAGCTGCTCCGGTGGGCTGAAGAAACGGACTTGAGCGACGCCATGTCGTGGGTGAAGAGGAACTGGGTGGGCTGACACGCCAACCGGGAAGATGCAGGCCCGAAACGGCAGCCACTGGAACGCGCGGGCTTTGGAGCGCGTCGGTTTCCGGATGTTCAAGAGCGGTAGGGAAGGGTATTGGGTTGCCGATAAACGGGGCTTTGCGAGGCCCGGTCGGCAAGTAGCTGAGAGAGGACGGTCGGAGGTATTCAGGTGGTGCGGTAAAATAGGAATTGGAGCCGGCAGGTGTCGAGAAGGGTGAATTTACGGATGAGCTTGAGTTAAAAGTTGAAAGCTGAAAAGTATAATTATGTTAACGGTGTAAGCGGTCAAGGTTAAAGACTCTGGTGACGTGTCTGAGAACCGGGGTGGAAGGTTGAAAGAGCGATGAGTGTGGATAAGGCCAAAAAACTCGAAGCGCTAACTAACTTCACGGCCATGGCTGGCCAGAATCCGGCTTTCGCATATCTCCTTGGCTTCCTTACGGGCCAGGTTGACCGGGTGTTCTTTGTCCGCGACCTCGAGGACGCCAAAATAGCCCTCAGGATGTCGGTGGGACGACAAAGGATTTGGCCTGCTCAGCCCCTTCAGGCCACCATTTCGGGAGTGATTATGCCCAACCCCCTTGCCTTCGTGTCCGCCGCAGGGGCTACCGACGACCCGATATGCGTTTCCCTGGAGTTCGACAACGCGGATGAAACCCCGTGGTATCAGGAAGTCCTTCTTCCCAACGCGTCGTACGTCCGCGATTTCAAGAAGACGGTGGAAGAAGAGTCCGTCCGAGTCCGCGCAGAGATGGACAGAGCTCTTGACATATATAAAGAATGCAAGGAGATGCTGGCAAAGGATCCGGCCAGGCAAAAAGAGCTCTCGTATTACCTGAAAGTGGCCGAAGAAGAACTGAGGAACCTGGGTAACAAGCTTGCGGAGCTCAATGCCCGGATGAAGAAGCTCTCGTCGAACTCGTAACCGGTCTGGCCATCGCGTGCGGGCTGCGCCAAAACCTTTCTCGCCAAAACTCCCCTGCCCGGCCCCGTTCCCCGGTCAACCATCCTGGCCCGCAGGAGAACCTATCGTTCCGCCGTTGTTTGGTCAAAAGTCCCTTCTATCGGCGGCGCCCAGCTTCGCCAGGTGCGAAGTGATGTTCACCGCCGCCACAGCCAGCCCGGACTCGTCGCAAGTCTCGAGAATGCTCACAGACCCGGTATCGACTTTCAACTTCCAGAAGCTCCGGAGCGGAGCATCTATCGCCGTCAACAGAAGGACCTTCAGGACAACCCGGTGGGAGACGATGCATATGTCCCCCGAACCGGTGGCATTGCCGGTTCGGCCCAAGTCATCCAGGATATTCATCAGCTTGTTCCAGGCTCTTTCCATCACGTCGTGGAGGCTTTCTCCCGATGGGAACCTCATCTCGTCGGGCCGCTCAACCCAGGTGCGGAATTCCCGGGGAAATTCGCGTTCTACCTGGCTAACGTAAAGGCCGCCCCATTTTCCCACGTCGATGTCGCTGAACGACTCATCCACCTCGAGGGCAGCGCCGTCAAAGCCGCTGCGGATGATCTCTGCCATCTCCCTCGCCCGTGCGAGCGGACTCGATATCACCTTCGTCAAACGCTCGCCGCGAGCGGCGCATATCTCGAGCAAGAATTCCCGAACGAGCTCGGCCTGCCGGCGGCCGACATCGTCGAGAGGTACGTCGATTTTGCCGCGAAATATCTCCTGCCTGTTCCAATCGGTCCGTCCGTGCCTTACCAGGTAGATTCGTCTCATTTCTGCACCTCGCGTCCTGTATAACCGGCGGATTTTCCGAACTCTACGGGCCGCATCTCTCCCCACGGCATTCTTATCAGGTAGGGTACGCCGTCCCGCAGATAAACCCTGGGTAACCTCGCCCCCGCCGTCGGCCTGATACTCACGCTGGCCTCATCGCCCACCGAAACCGGAAGCCCCGTCACATCCACCATGGTGAGCTGCATGCCGATGCGCCCGACCACCGGTGCCACTCCGCATTCGAATCTAACCGCCCCTCCTTCACCGCGACCCTTTCCCAGGTACGAAAGGACCATCTTGACGATGTACCTGGCAAGGTCGCTCAGGTCTTTGGGACGTGAGACCGCGGTCAACCCGAACCCGTCGGAATACCCTGCGGAAACGACGGCGATTTTCATGGGGCGCTTGACCAAATAATCCCCTCCGTAGCCTATGGTATCGCCCGGTCCGACATCGTGAATGAACAAAACTCTCGCTCTGAAGTCCCAGACGTTCTTTAAGGACAACGTCGTGTGGCGGATTCCGAAAGGAAGCTGACCGTAAAGAAGGGTGCCGATCCTCACCATGTCTAGGCGCATGTCGGGGAACTTGAGGAAAGCCGCGCTGTTGGACACGTGGCGGACAAGACCCCGGGGGACATGGCGAAGGGCCGCCTGAAACCTGGCGAATTGCCGGAAGCTTGACTCATCCCGGTGACCTTCCCCCATGTGGGTGAAAATTCCGCAGAGGTGCACCCCTTCGCAGGACCTGAGTTCATCCAAAATGGCCGGAACCTCCCCTGCGGGAAGCCCCGTCCGCCCGAGCCCGGTTTCGATCTCGAGGTGGATTCGAGCTGTCCTACCCACCCGCCGCGACGCGTCGGCGACGTCGAAAACACCCTGTCTTGAAGCCACGGTGATCTCCAGGTCGTGCTCGATCGCTGCGACGCACTCCTCCCTCAAAATCGGGTTCATCACCAGCACCGGAGCCCGGATACCGGCCTTCCTCAGCTCCACGCCTTCCTGGACCGAGCTTACCCCGAGGTAATCAGCTCCCGCCGATGCGAAGATTCTAGCTGCCTCAACCCCGCCGACCCCATAGCCATCGCCTTTCACCACCGCGAGGAGCTTTACGAGCGGACCAAGCGCCTTCTTTACCTCCCGGGCATTGTGCTCGAGCGCCGAGGAATCCACGTAAAGGCATTTCGGACCGGCAAGCGCCGCTAGGCTCTCCGGCTGGTTCATCAGGTTCATACCACGACCTCCCAATGACCCTTTATGGTTTCCGCCCGCCGTTCGGCCCGGCAGCAGCGTTTCCCCGGCCTTTATGACCCGCCCCGGTGCCCGACGTTTGCTCCACGGCCTCCCTTTCGTCCAGCGACCGTCCCACCATTTCCGGCATGATCCAGAACGCAGCTACGGACGCTCCCGCCACAATCGCCAACCCGAGCACGCCCATGATGATCCAAGCGGTTCCGCTGTCCGCTAGCGGTTGGTTCCAGTACCGGAGCCAGTTAGATACCGAAAGAAACACTCCGAGGGCTACAAGTCCGGCATAAAGGAGCTCCAGGAGAACGCCGAGGAGGAACGCCGGGCCGGACGCCCGTTGTTTCGGGTCTTCCGCCTCGAAATTGGGGGCAACAGCTCCGGCCGATACTTCGATGGAAACCATCGCCGGGACCACGAGAACGACGAAACACAGGGTCGCGATGAGTTGCCAAAGGGTTCCGCCGGTAAACAGGCAAAACGCTCCGCCGGAGATCATGGCGATCGGGAGCACCAGAAGCAGTATGCCCAGGGTTTTTCCGCGAACGATTTCCCTCCCGGTGACGGGAGTGCTCCGCAAGAGCGGCCAGTTCTTCCCCTCCCTGGCCACGGCGCCGACGCCGAAAGAAGATGAAAGTCCCCAGCTCATGAGAAACGTGGCGGCCAGCGACCCGTACAGCGGGACGCCTTGCCCCAGTTCTCTCAGCCATTGACCTCCACCACGAGCCGAACCTACCAGGGCTACGACCATCATGACCAGCATGTATACGCCGTTGGAGATTTCGCGCAGGTCTCTGCAAACCTGGCGGAGCTCCTTCCGGGCGAGGGCTACAACCACCGGAGACCGGTACGGGAAAGCTCGTCCGATGAATCGCCGCACCGACCCCGCATCCTTCGTTCGCCCGAACGTTCCAGCAGCTTCTCCCGCCAGGCCCTGTTCCGGGCCGGACAGCCCGACAAGCCGCTCTCGCGCCCTTGACCGGCCTCTCCTCTCATGCACTTCTCCCGATGCCACCCATCCACCGTAAAAAGCTTCGGTGACCAGTGAGAAACATACCACCATGAGGCCGCCGGAGACGGAAAGCGTGAGGCCCGCCCACCCGGAATAAGCTCCGAAGTCGCCTTTTGAGGCAGCCACCGCTGCCTGCGCCAGCCACCAGGCAGGCGATATCCCCGCGGCGGAAAGCCGGAATCCCTGGAGCGCCCGAAGGGCTTGCTCCATGCTCATGCCGGTTAAGTGGCGCGGGCCGACATGCATCAACGCGTAGATAGCAGCCCCGAAAAGGGTCCCCAAGGCGGCGCCGAGCTCCTTGACGCGGTAGGGAGGTATGAGCCGCACAGCCAGGAGGTTGAGCCCCGCGCCCAGAGCCGTTGGCAGAAGGATGGAGATGGTCGTCAACAGCGCGCACTGGAGATAAAATACCGGACTTGCCGAAAGAGCTGCACCGTAACCTGCCAGCAAAGGGAAAGTGAGTATCAACGCCGGAATGGAAGCCCTCAAAGCGATTTCGGCGAACTTCACGAGAAAAACCTCTCTCACACCCAACGGAGCCGCGAAAAGAAGGGGCAGGTCCGAAGAGCTGTACAGTGTGCTGAAGGCGACGCCGAGGGCGGTGAACAGGGACATGACGAGGGCGAACAGAAACCCGACGGAAAGGAGGCCGCCGGCCCAGAGAGACCCGGCCCCGGCCACCTCGCCTGACGCCGCTGCCCCCAGAATCACACTGAAAACCCGGCGGGAAACGAAAAACACCACGACGGCTACAATTATGCTGACTAGCACGCCAAGGGAAAAGAGAAACGCCCGCAACCGGGTACTCGTGACCGAACGGAGGGATATTCGAATTTTCCAGTAAAGCACCCGCATCATCGTGGGGGTTCCTCCCCTTCTTCCAGAAAGCGGACGATCTCGGCGTACTCCACTCCGCCGGTGAGCTTGAGAAAGATGTCCTCGAGAGTTCCGGATGCCTCCCTGGACAGAATCCTCAACTCCGGCACCGTTCCGCACGCGACGATTTTTCCCCGGTCGATGATCCCCACCCGCGTACACATCCTCTCGGCAATTTCCAGGATGTGGGTGGACATGAAGATGGTCACCTTGCGCTGGGCAAGAGCTCGCAAAACGTCCTTGAGCACCCTCGCGCCGCGGGGGTCGAGGCCCACGGTGGGTTCGTCCAAAATCAGCACCTTCGGGTCGTGGATGAGAGCCGCGGCAACGGCGATCTTCTGCTTCATACCCCGGGAATATGAGCCGATGAGATCATCTGCCCGCTCGGTGAGGTCGAAGAGTTCGAGAAGCTCCGAAATCCGGGTCTTTTTCCGCCGCGGTTCGACGCGGTAGAGGTCCGCCATGAAATCGAGGAATTCCCGGCCGGTGAGCTTTTCGTACAGAACGGGCGCATCTGGCACGTACCCCAGAAGGGATTTCGCTTCTACCGGATGGGTCTGGATGTCATACCCGCCGATCATGGCCTGACCGGAAGTAGGTCTCAGAAGCCCCGTAAGCATGCGGATGGTTGTAGTCTTGCCCGCACCGTTCGGACCGAGAAAACCGAAAATCTCCCCAGGTTGAACGTGGAGATCCACCGCAGAAACCGCCTGAAGATCGCCGAAGGTCTTCGTGAGTTTTATCGCCCTGATCAACGCCAACCCCCTCCTCGCTCGCACCCGTCCGGTCCCGGAAACTCTGAGGAGCATCCTCCGGCGCCAGCGGAACCGTATTCACAAACCGGGCGCAGCAAGCTTCGCCCATTGGGGATGATTCGAGATGTCTTCGGGCGTCCCCTCCGCCTCGACCCTTCCCTGGTTCAATACGAGAACTCTTGTGGCCAGATGCCGGACTTCCCGAAAATCGTGAGTGACCAGGACGGTCGTCACCCGGGTCTCCCTGACGATGTCCCTCAGGTCGCCGATGAGCCCCCGCCGGGCGATGGCGTCCACCGACGAAAAGGGCTCGTCCAGGAAAAGCACTTCGGGCTCGAGGACAAAGGCCCTTGCCAGGGCCGCTCTCTGGGCCTCCCCTCCCGACAGGGTGTGAACGGACTGATTCGCCTTATCTCGAAGGCCCAGGCGGTCGAGCCATTCCATAGCTCTGGGCCGAGCTTCGGCCCCGAGCCCCCTCAGGCGAAGCCCGAGTTCCACGTTATGCAGCACCGTTCCGTCTAAAAGCAGAGGCTCCTGAAACACCGCGGCCATCCTGCGTCTTATGGCCAGCGCGTTCTTTTTAGAGACTTCGACTCCGCGGAAAAGCACGCGACCCCGATGGGGGAATTCGAGACAAGCCAGCACGGACAGGAGGGTGGTCTTGCCGGCTCCGTTGGGGCCGATGACGGCGAGCACCTCCCCCTCCCGTACTGTAATTTCGGGGACGGCCAGGATTTCGCGGCCTTCCCGGAATACGCGGATATCCCGGCCGACCAGGATATCCGGGGAAGAGGCAACAAATCCATTGCGGGAGTTCAGCGACAAGATCCAGCCACTCCTTCGACGTTTACACCACGTACCGCCTGTGCCGCTGTTGGACGGCGGTGAGAGCAAAGGTAACGACGTAGGCCAGGGCCATCAGGATGAAACTGAGGGCGACCGCTACGTCGAAGTTCCCTTTGTTTACCTCCAGCACGATGGCGGTGGTCAGTACGCGGGTGTAATGCCTAACGTTTCCCCCCACCGCCATCGATGCCCCCACCTCCGAGATGACGGCGCCGAAGCCCGCCATGACCGCGGCCAGAAGCCCGAACCTGCATTCCCTCATTACGAGCCACCAGAACTGTAGGGGCGAAGCGCCCAAAGCCAAGATCTGGCGGGGGAGTTTCGGATCGAGCTGCTGAACCGAAGCCATCGTAAACCCGGTCACGACCGGAGTTGCAATGAGAGCCTGGGCGATGACCATAGCCGCAGGCGTGTACATGAGCCCCAGGGCGCCCAGAGGCCCGCTGCGCCACAGAAAGATCGCCACCCACAATCCGACGACGGTCGGGGGGAGCCCCATCGCGGTGTTGACCGCCCCGACCAGGGCCCTCCTGAACCGGAACTGTTTTACTGCGAGAAACAAACCCGCGGGAACGCCCAGTACGAGGCTGACCAGGGTGGCCAGCCCCGAGACTCTCAGGGTGAGAAATGCTATCTCGTAAATTTCGGGGTCACCCGACAGCAACAGTTTTACGCCCTTCGCCAGCCCCTGCCATATCAAATCCACCGCTCGCCCACCATTCCTTCAGCAAAGCGACCCCGCTCCTAATTCGGGCATCGCGCCCGGTTTTGCCGAAGCGCACCTGGCCTCCGGGGTCATTTCCCCGCGTCGGGGAAGAAAAGCGGTTGGCCGAATTCCTTTACTCCGAATTCGCCGATGACCTTTTGCACCTCATCCGACAGCATGAAGTCCACGAACGCCTTTCCGCCTCTGGCGTTGACCCCGGGGTGCTTTTCGGGGTTAACCTGCATCACGTGGTAGATATTGAGAAGGGAAGGGTCGTCCTCCACCAGGATGATCAGGGCCAGGTTTTTCTTCAGCGACAGGAACGTGCCTCTATCGCTCAGAACATACGCCCCCTTTTCCGAGGCGATATTCAAAGTTTGTCCCATGCCGGAGCCGGATTCCTGATACCACTGGCCTTCAGGTTTAATGCCCGCCTCCGCCCAGATCTCAAGTTCTTTCTTATGAGTGCCCGAGTCGTCTCCTCTCGACACGAAGAGCGACTTGGACTGGGCGATTTTCCTGAAGGCCGAAGCCGCCGACTTTTCGCCCCTGATCCCGGCGGGGTCCGCTTGCGGCCCGCAAATGACGAAGTCGTTGTGCATGACGAGTCTTCTGTTTATGACGTGCCCTTCCGCCTCCACCTGCTCTTCGGACTTGGGCGCGTGCACCAGCACCACGTCGGCTTCCCCTCTCCGCGCCATTTCCAGAGCTTGCCCGGTTCCCACCGCGACCGTCTTCAGCCTGTAGCCAGTTTTCTTTTCGAACATGGGAACGAGAACGTCCAGAAGGCCGGTATCCTGCGTGCTGGTGGTCGTGGCGAGGATCACGTCCTTTTCTTTAGCACACCCCGAAATCCACAGCCCCACAAGCAATATCGCGAGGGCAGCCGTCAACGCCCTCGCAAGGTTGGCTTTGAGATAAGGAGTTCCCCTCATTCCCGGACCTCCTCTAACCAGCTGCGGTTGCCCTGACGGCCCCGCTCGATTTCAACTGGTCTCAACTAACCCCATCCGATGCGGCTTGGGTGGGCGTGACCGGCCCCACCCGGTCAAGGCAGTTCCGCCGCTCCGTTCTGGCGCTCGAGTTCTGAGCCGCACTCACCAGCAATCCCCCTGAGGATCTCCAGGCCGTGGCCAAGCGCCGGGAGGATGGTTTCGAGGTTCTCCCTGACCGCCCTGGGACTGCCCGGAAGATTGATTATGAGCGTTCTCCCGCGGATTCCCGAAACGCACCTGGAGAGCATCGCCCTGGGCGTGGATTTAAGCCCCGCCGCTCTCATGGCTTCGGCGAGACCTGGAGCAAGGCGGTCCACCACCGCGAGCGTAGCTTCGGGCGTGACATCTCTGGGCCCGAATCCGGTGCCCCCGGTTGTGAGGATGAGATCGACTCCTCGCTCGTCGCTCAACCTTACGAGCTCCGCAGATATCCTGTCCTTTTCGTCGGGAACCACGACGTACTCGACGACATCCCCGATATCTCTGAGCATTTCCTTTATGAGCTCGCCGCTCCGGTCCTCCCGCTCTCCGCGGGCGCCTTTGTCGCTGGCGGTGAGGATCGCGATCCTGTTCTTGTTGTTAACTTCGATTCTGTCACCCGGCTCCAGCCGCCCGCCGGCGACCACCCGGGCGAATATGCCCTCCCTGGGCATGATGCAGTCCCCGGCGAGGTAGTAGATGGCGCATCTCGATACGCATTCCTTGCCGATTTGGGTCACCTCAAGTACGGCATCGCTGCCCGCTAGAAGGCGAGTCCCGACCGGGAGAGCCGTAAGGTCAAGGCCGCTCGTGGTGATGTTCTCCCCGAAATCTCCCGGCTTCACGTCCAAGCCCCTCGCCCTCGCTTTTGCGATGCTCTCTTCGGCAAGGAGGCTCACCTGCCTGTGCCCGGGTCCGGCGTGCGCATCACCCACCACGCCGTGGTTGGGTTTAAGCTGGATTTCCCCGACGTTTTCTTTGCGCGTCCCCTTTCGTTGGGAAAGAGAGACCGCCACTACTTTTCCTCTCATTGATTTCTCCCCCATAGTGCAACCATCGCTGGCGTCCCATTTGCCCTCGCTCCCGCCAGCTGCCCGCTGCTCACTCATGCTGGCATGGCCGTTCGTCTTCTCTGACGAACGACCCGCTTTTGCCGCCGGACTTTTCAACCAGCCTTATCCTGCCGATTTCCATTTCCTTATCCACCGCCTTGCACATGTCGTACACCGTCAGGCACGAAATGGCTACGGCGACCAGCGCCTCCATTTCCGCGCCGGTCTTACCTTCAAGCCTCGCCGTAGCCTCGACCTCTACCACCGACCTCTCGGGATTGACCCGAAGCTCTACATCGACCCCCGTGAGGTTAATCTGGTGACACAGGGGTATGAGTTCCTGCGTCCGCTTGGCAGCCATGATCCCCGCTATCTGGGCCGCAGTCAGCACGTCCCCTTTGGCCACCTTCCCCTGGGATATCAGGGCCAGCGTCTCGGGGCTCATCCTGATTTCTCCCCGGGCCACGGCCTTGCGAAAGGTCACGCTTTTGCCCCCGATATCGACCATCCTCACCCCGCCTTCGGGTCGAAGGTGAGTAAGCTCGTTCCGGGCATCGCCGGAGCCACCCGGTGCCCGCTCCCCGGCGGCTGCCCGGCCCCCAATTGCTTCATCCATCATCAAGACGCCCTCCTTAACCGTCCAAAGGCCACGCCCACGGAAGCCTGTCCCTCGCCAACCTGCGGCCGGCAAAGCGCTGACCGTTTAACATGTCCGCAGCGTAACACATCCGCATTCAACCGGGTGCGGAAGGGACTGCCCCTCCTAAGTCCATAAGCCCCCTCGCATGTCTTCCCGGGACGCCGGAAAACGCTAACCCCCAATCTGACACATTGGCCTGGCTTGGGATTCCCGGTTCCACAGCTGGCGCACCCTGGGTTTGGACAAGACCGCGCGCCTGAAGGCTTCCTCGATCTTTCGAACCTTCGAATCCCCCTTCGAGTTGCGCAGGACTTCCCTCAGGTCTACCTCGATGTCTGAAGCAAGACACGGCCGGAGTTTGCCGTCGGCTGTCAACCTCAGCCTGTTGCAGGAATGGCAAAAGGGTTTTGAAAGCGCGGATATGAACCCGATGGTGCCCTTTGCCCCCGGCAGCTTCCAGGTCTCCGCCGGCCCTGCCCCGGGAGGAGCGGCGCAAAGTTCGAGTTTCTCCGACAGCTTCCTGGAAATCTCAGCCATAACCGCACCGGGCGGGACTGCCGAAAGCTCCTCCATGCCTTCGGAAGGTCCGATGGGCATGTACTCGATGAACCGGACGTGAAGGGGCAGGTTCAGGGTCAACCGGGCCATGTCCGCCACCTCGTCCAGATTCCATCCCGCCATGACCACGACGTTCACTTTCACCGGTCGCAGGCCCGACCGGATCGCAGCTTGTATCCCTGCCAGCGCGTCCTCGACCCGGCCGGTTCTGGTGATGCTGGAAAACCTATCTGGGCGCAAACTGTCCAGGCTCACGTTCACCCGCTTGAGTCCGGCTTGCTTCAGGAGCTCGGCGTGGTCAGCCAGGAGGGTACCGTTGGTCGTCATGGATACGTCTTGGAAACCCATTTTCGCTATGCCGCGTACGAGCTCAACCAGCCCTTTTCTCACGAGCGGCTCCCCGCCGGTGATGCGCACGTGCGAAATGCCTAGTTTCTTCGCTACCGCGAGCACCGCGAGGATTTCTTCGTACCTGAGGATGTCGTCATGGTCGAGAAGGGATACCCCTTCCGGAGGCATACAGTAAACGCAGCGCAGGTTACACCGGTCGGTGACCGAAACCCTGAGGTAATTTATTTCCCGCCCAAATCCGTCTTTCATCGGGATGTGTTTCGCGGCCGTTGTCCCGTGAGGAAATGGAGAGGCACACAAATGCGCAAATCAAGCCTTTCCTTTCCAAGTCCGGGGGGAACAACCGTTTCCAGCTGTTCCGTTTGTCGGGAAGCACACCGCCTTTCAAGCGTGCGAATCCCACCCACGCCGGGGCCAAGCGACCAGAGCCCCGTCCGAGGGCTACGGCGCCTTTCCCGACTCGGCCGGCCTCCATGATTCCTGGAATTTTAGGAGACGCGGCTCGGAAAAGCCTCGTCCAGCTCGATTATACACGAAAGTTGGGGCGCAGCGTTTTCTCTGCGCGCGTTTGGGGCAGAGGCTAGCGGTATCCGTCGGGTCGGCTCGTCCAGATCACTCGACCGGTGTCGCGCGTGTCGTACCCGCCCAAGGACTGTACCTGCTCTTTGAACCGATCCGACCTGATTATCTCCAGTATCGCCTTCACACCCGGGTGCTCCATATATTCCGAAAGGATGGCCAGGTCGTAGCGTTCCTCTCTCCAGGGGATGAAATCGAGTCCCAGAGCCCTCGCGGCGGCCATTATCCCCAGCCCGACGTCGGCGGCGCCGCTCTTGACCGCAGCCGCCACCTGCGTATGGGTGTACTCTTCCCGGTCATACCCTCTGATGAGCGTCGGGTCGATCCCTTTTTCTTTGAGAGCGTAATCCAGGAGCACCCTGGTTCCCGCGCCTTTTTGCCTGTTCACAAACGTAACGTCGGGTCTTGTGAGGTCCTCTACGTCCCTGATGTTCTTGGGATTGCCCGGCCTCACCATCAATCCCTGTTGCCTGTACACCAGGGTCACCAGATGTACGTCGGCGTCTGCTACGTACTTTTTCACGTACGGGATGTTATACGTGCCGGTTTCATCATCGAGCAGGTGAGTCCCGGCCATGTGACACTCGCCGCGCCGGAGGGCGAGAAGACCTCCCAGACTCCCCTGGTTAGCTGAGGAAAAGGTCATTTCGGGATGCATCTCCCTGAGGAGATTCGCCAGGAGGTCCAGGACGGGATCGTGGCTCCCGATGTGAACAACCGTCCCCAGAATTTCCCAGAGCGGGCGAACCAGTTGCACCTCAACCTCCCTGCCTCCCATAAACCCCTCCCTCCCCCGCGGTACGACCACAATACCGTCGGCCCTGACCAGGGACGTGGTCAAAGCCGCGCCCCGCCCCAGCGGAGTCGCCACCAGCCTTTGCCCGACTTTTCCCAGCTTGACCCTGACGAATTCGTCTACACCCATGGGCGAAACCACACTACGGGAAAGGGTGGCCTTAACGGTATCGGGAGGAGCAGGGGGAAGCCCGAGGAATTGACAAAGGAGCGGCTTAACGAAAAGCTCCATGTCCAGCGCAGCAGAAACGGGGTAACCGGGCAGGCCGATCACCGGCTTCCCGGAAGCTCGGCCCAGCACCACGGGTTTGCCCGGTCTCGTTGCAATGCCGTGAACGAACACCTCGCCCAACTCGCTGAGGACTCCAGATGTGTAATCCTCGGAACCCGCAGAAGAACCCGCTCCGATCAGCACCAGGTCCGACTCGGAGAGCGCCTCTTGCACCGCTTCGAGAATGGCGGAGAAATCGTCGGGGACGATCGGGGTTACCCTGGGGATCCCTCCCCATTCCTTCACCATGGCAGAAACCATCGCCGAGTTGAACTCGATTATCTGACCCGGAGCGGGCCTCGTGCCGGGAGGAACGAGCTCGGACCCGGTGGGGATGAACGTAACCACGGGTTGTCTTCTCACCGAAACCTCGGTAACCCCTCCGGCCAGAACAGCCGCGATATCCACCGGCCTGAGCTTGTGGTTTGCGGGCAGGATGAGCTCGGTTTCCACCATATCCTCCCCGTAGATCCTGACGTTCTCCCAGGGGGCCACCGGGGAGATTACCTCGAGCTCGCCTTCCCCTTTTTCCGCAAGATCTTCCACCTTGATGACGGCGTTGGTACCCGGAGGCAACGGGTCGCCGGTATCCACCCAGAAAGCATCCCGCCCTATCCGGAGCGTAACAGGCGAGGTCTCCCGCGCTCCGAAGGTCACCGAGGCATCAACGGCTACTCCGTCCATCGCGGCGGCGTGGTAATGAGGAGAGCTTACGGCTGCGAACACCGGCGCCGCCGTCACCCTGCCAAGACATTCAACCACCGGCCGGGTTTCACCAGGCATCAGAATGCTCTGAAAAGCTTTCAACAGTTTTTCCCGGGCGAGTTCGTACGGGATGTCTTCGAGGTAAACCTGACGCCCGGCGGATTTTCCCTCTGAACGAGAAAACGTCTCCTCTGGCATCGGTCGCATCACCCCTACTTTGGACCTGTGAAAGCCGGCACCGTCGCATACCTAATCCCGCACCGGGAACTGGAAAGCGGGATTCGTCAGCTTGACCACTATCTCTTCGCCGGCGCGTAATCCCTCGCGTTCCGGTGGAATGACGATCTCGCCGTCGGAATCGACCATCACGGATATCAGTCCCGATTTGCCCAGAACCGGGTCGGCCCACAAAACCCCATCATCGTTTCTGAGCTTGACCCTGATGTGATCCTCCCTGCCCGGAGCTGACGAAAGGTTCCGCGACAACCTGGCCGTCACGGAGTTGGACGCCACGCCCCCGACGAGAAGCCCGTCCTGCGCATGCAGCAGCCCTGCCCTCCCGGGTGGCGGACCCGGAGTTAACTCGTCGCGCTCGAGGCCAAGCGTGACGCGGTAGGCGCGCACGATGGCCGGCAGCACGAACAGGTCAAACGCGGTCAGGCACGACACGGGATGCCCCGGCAATCCGAACACTGGTTTCCCCCGGCACACGGCGAGGATGACGGGTTTTCCGGGCCTCACCGCAACCCCGTGTACCACAACCCCCGGAGGACCCAGGTCGGACAGCACCTTCAGTACGAGGTCCTTCGCTCCCACGGAACTTCCGCCTGAGATGACCACGAGCTCGGCCCGCTCGATCCCGGCCTCCACGAACCTCCTCACGTCTTCGTAGGTGTCCCTGGAAATGCCGAGGAGAACCGGCGTCCCCAGCGCCTTAACCACGGAAGCCGCCACCGAATAGGAGTTGATGTCGCGGATTTCACCCGGAGCGGGGGTTACGTCGGGCGGTACGATTTCATCGCCGGAAGAGATCACTGCCACCGCCGGTTTCTTTACGACCGCAACGGAAGTCTGTCCGATGGCCGCAAGCGCCCCCAGTTCGTATGGTCCTAGGACGCGGCCTGCGTCCAGAACCACCCGGCCTCTGGGAATATCTTCACCCTGAAAGACGATGTTTTCGCCCGGAGCCACGGGTTTTTCCACCAGCACGGTCCCGTCTTCCAGAAGAGTAGTGTGCTCCAGCATCACGCAGGCATCGGCTTGCTTGGGTAATACGCCGCCCGTCGAGATCCTGGCCGCCTCGCCCGGGTAAAGCGCTTTTGCGGGAACCTTTCCCATGGGGATTTCCTCCACCACCCTGAGCATCGCGGGAAGAGATTGCGATGCACCGAAGGTATCCCTGGCGATGACCGCGTATCCATCCACAGTGGCTCTGGGGTACGGAGGCAAATCCTCCCGGGAGCGGATTTCCTCCGCCAAAACCCGGCCCAGACTCTCGAGGAGGGGGAGAGTTTCGACGCCGAGGGGCACCGGCGTCCAGTGAGAACAGAGCGTTTTCCAGGCTTCCGCCACCGTCTTGACTTCGAAAAAGTCCTCCATCGTGTGGTCTATTCCTCCCATGTGGTTCGGGTTCCCGCGATACAGTTCCACGCCGCCGCTTGGCCCGTTGCGACACCCGGTTTTGGCCCGCGCTTCAAGTTCGCGCGAACGGTCATGCAAGGGTGCCTCTAACCCGCGACTGCGATACTAGGTTAAACTTCGTACTCCGCCCCTTCTGCTGCGACGGCCACCTGCGGAAAAACTTCGGAGGCCTCCGCTATAAGCTCCTCTTCAGAGTAAAAGGGCCAGATATGGGTTAAGAGAAGCTTCGCAACCCCGGCTTCCCGCGCCACCTCCGCCGCCTGCCTGGCGGTGAGATGCCCCGCCGCCGCGAAGGAGGCGTCTCGTTCCAGACAAGACGACTCGCACAGGAAGAGATTGGCGTCCCGAGCCGCACAAATCAGGGCCTCGCAGGGCCGGGTGTCACCGGAATAAGCCAGAATCCTTCTTCCGTCGAAGATCCGCACGGCGTAACACTGGAAGGGATGCTCTACCTCAAAGAAGGTTATGGTTAAGTCTCCGATCCGGATATCCTTTCCGGCGCTTATGGTTTCCACAGCCACTTTGTCCTTGAACTTCAGGGTATCGCGGACATCCGCTGGTTGCTCCGGGGCGTAGACGGTCAGGTGTCCCGGCAAGGCCGGGTATCTGCGGGCGGATTCCGTCGCATACCTCAGAGAGAGAAAATCCGACGAATGGTCTGCGTGAAGATGAGACAGTATCACGACGCTTATTGCGCCGAGGCTTTCGTATTGCTGGAACCTGGACAGCACGCCGGGGCCGCATTCCAGCAACACGCCGGTTATTTCCGTCCGGATCCAGTATCCGGGGCAAGCGCCGCCCGCCCGGGGAAAGGGAGAATACTTACCGAGAACCCTGAGCTTCATAAGGCCGTCTCCTTTCTCGCCAGGAAATCGCCGGGTTTGACCAAAGTATACCTTTTAGCGTTTCCGGGCTGTAGCCCTCAAACCGCGTACCGGGCCTCAAACCGCATAGCGCAAGCCGCAGCCTTCATAGAATTTCATGGAATTGAGTATCCCCCGCCCGGCTTGGTTGGAAAAGCAGAGGCAATGCCCTTGGCGTCCTTCCGCCGGACGCCGGCGGCCGGAAAGTTTGGGCGAAAAGTCGCACCGCTACGCACACGAACACGGAGGAGCAGCACAGGGAGTGCCACCGGCGGGAAGGTTTGGGCGGAAACTCGCGCCGCCGGCCGGGAGCGGGGTGGCAGGAGCGTAGCGCAAACCGGAGTCATCGCGTCCAAAGAGAGGGAAAACGGCCATGCCGCTTGTCTGCATAGATGCGGGACATGGGGGAAGCGACCCGGGGGCGGTGGGCCCGGGCGGAGAGCTGGAAAAAGACGTGAACCTGGCCGTGTCGAGGTATATTCGCGTGTACGTGTCAAGGTGCGGGTACCAGGTCCTCCTCACCCGGGACTCCGACGTCGAACTCAAACTCGACCAGAGAGTGGCGCTGGCAAATCGAGCCGGGGCCCATGTTTTCATTTCGGTGCACTCCAACCTGGCCGTGAAAAGCGGCGATGGTGGATACGTACGAGACCCCGCGCCCCGTGGGCTTGAAACCTTCTACTATCACGGCTCTTCCACAGGCAAAGCTCTGGCCCAGCGCCTGGCCGACACCATGGCCGTAGCCTCCGGTTTCCCCGTCCGCAGAGTGGCACCCTCCGGGTTTTACGTAGTCAAATACACCGCAATGCCGGCTGTCTTGGTGGAAACCGGCTTCCTCTCCAACGAAACCGACCGGAGCCTGTTACGGGAACCCGCGTTTTTGGACAAACTCGCCCTCGGAATCGCCCTGGGCGTCGCAGAGTATCTCAAGACCCGCTAGTCCGGCTCATAAGTCAAACCACGTTGACGAAAAACGACGGCCCCAAGCAAGTCCGGGGACCGCGAGTGCTCTGGAAGACCGCGCCCGCACGCCGCCCGTTCCCGACGAGCACATCCCCCGTTCACCGTGCGCCCTGCACGATGCGCCCCCCCAAAAATCAGAAGCACCTACAGTCTGTGGATCTGGGCGGTCGGGAGCTCGTCGCCCTCATCCGCCAGTTGAAGGATGGCATACGACGGCTTCCAGCACAAAAACCCGGAGGCAGGTCCCGGGTTCAGGAGAAGCGCCTTGCCCCTGTACTCCATGAACGGGCGGTGAGTGTGACCAAAGATAACCACATCGGCATCGGGGAAAGCGGACCGGGCGCGGTTTTCGGTTTCCGCAGGCGAACCGCGGCCGTGCATCACCGCGATGGTCTTGCCGCATGCCTCGAACACCAGCGTCTCCCCGAGTTTCGAGCGTACCTCCGGGAGGTCCATATTCCCCGAAACGGCTCTGACGGGCGCGATTTTCTCGAGCAGGCTCAAAACATCGAGGCAGGTGAGGTCCCCCGCGTGCACGATCAAGTCCACTCCCCGCAAACCCTCGAGGATGCTTTCGGGGATCGACGGTTGCCTGTCTGGAACGTGCGTATCCGACAAAACGCCGATCTTCATAGATGTGCGCGGTTGCCCTAGAACCCCTTCCGGAAGCTCGTTTTCGATATCGCCGACACCGCTACAATTTCTCCGAAACCACCTTCGCCTGCATGAACAGGAGCAGATAATCCCTGGACCCCGTTTTCGAATCGGTGCCCGACATATTGAAGCCGCCGAAGGGATGTGCTCCCACCAGAGCACCAGTGCACTTCCTGTTGAAATAGAGGTTCCCCACGTGGAACTCCTCCCTGGCCTTCTCCAGGTGAGCCCGGTTTTTCGAGTACACGGAGCCGGTGAGGCCGTATTCGGTGTCGTTGGCGATTCTCAACGCGTCGTCGAAATCTTTTGCCCTGATGAACGCCACAACAGGCCCGAATATCTCTTCCTGCGCGATGCGCGCCCTGGGGTTAACGTCGGCGAAAATCGTTGGCTCTATGAAGTAGCCCGGAGTTTTTCCCGGCGAGCCGGGAATGTCAAGGGGTTTTCCACCGGTCACGAGCCTTCCTTCCTTCTTTCCGATCTCGATGTACCCGAGGATTTTTTCATATGCAGCCTTATCCACCACCGGCCCCATGTAGTTGGCGGGGTCCTTCACCGGCCCTACGGTAAGTTTCCGCGTCCTCTCCGTCACCTTCTCGAGGAGCCGGTCGTAGATGGATTCCACCGCGATCACACGGGAGCAGGCGGAACACTTCTGACCGGAGAACCCGAAAGCCGAGGTCACGATCCCGGCGGCAGCCTCATCGAGGTCGGCCGTTTCGTCAACAACGATGGCGTCCTTACCGCCCATTTCCGCAATAACCCTCTTGATCCAGATCTGACCCGGCTGGGTCTTCGCGGCCAGCTCCACTATGCGAAGCCCTACCTCTTTCGAACCGGTGAAAGTGATGAATCTGGTCTTTGGATGGGAGACGAGATAGTCTCCGATTTCTGCGCCGCTTCCGGGCACGAAGTTAATGACCCCGGCGGGAATGCCGGCTTCTTCCATGACCTCCATGAACTTGTAGCCGGTCACCGGCGCGTTGCTGGAAGGCTTCAGGACCGCAGTGTTCCCGGTAACCACCACCGAACTGGTCATCCCGCACAGAATCGCCATGGGGAAATTCCAAGGCGGAATGACCACGCCGACACCCAATGGGATGTACACAAGCTCGTTGTCTTCATCGGGCAGACGCGTTAAGGGTTGCCTCTCACCGAGCCGCATCATTTCCCTGGCGTAGTACTCCAGGAAGTCTATGGCTTCGGCGGTATCGGCGTCCGCCTCCACCCAGCTCTTTCCTACCTCCAGCACCATGGTGGCGGATACGTCAAACCTCCTTCGCCTCATGATGGCCGCGGCTTTCAGAAGACAGCGAGCCCGCGCGTCGGGGCTCACCCTCTTCCACGCATCGAAGGCTTTCAGTGCCGCTTGCATCGCCTGCTCAGCGTGCTCCCGGGAAGCTTTAGAGACGTAGCCGACGACTTCGTCGGGGTTAGATGGGTTTGTCGATTTTATCTTTTCCTTCGTGAAGACGCGTTCGCCGCCGATGATAAGCGGGTACTCTTTACCCATCTCCCGTTCGACACGGGCAAGAGCATCAAGCATCTTGGCCCTGTTCTGCGGGTCATCGAAGTTGACCAAAGGCTCGTTTCTGAATTCGCCGACCATGAAGCAGTCCTCCCCCATAGAAGAGATCCCGAAATCAAGATCCAGGAATTAAAAACACCATCCCGAATAACCCGGAGCAGGCCGCCGGAACCGACCGGGGCTCCTCGAAAGAGGTTTCTATACGCGGCTCGCCAAACCTTCTTGCCTCAAGTTTCCCGAGGCCAAAAGCTCGGAGTGCAATCGCCTTTTCAACTCAGGTTACTTCCCACTTTCCGCACTTGGACCCCCAGCGGGCAAGGATCTTTCCGTTCACGGAAATCTCCTGGATTTCGCAGGAATTAGCGCATCCCTCACAGATAAAGCCGTTGGATGAAGCGGGAAGAGACGAGATCTTTGACGCCGCTTCCTTCACCGGGATCTTCGGCTCTTTCCCGCGTCTTCCTCTGTACGCAGGGCAGGACCTAGAAGCTTCAGCTGCGTACAGCGCCGCTCCCAGGGCACCCATCACCTTGAAGTGGGGCGGGACGATGATTTCCAGTCCGATCTTGTCCTCCAGCGCTTTTTTCATTCCTTTGTTGGCGGCAACTCCTCCCTGGAAGAGGACCAGGGAACGGATAGGGTGTCCTCTGGCGACGTTCACCACGTAGTTCGCAGCCAGAGCCTCACACAGCCCGGCTATGAGGTCTTCTTTTCTGTAGCCCAGCTGCTGCTTGTGTATGAGGTCGGATTCGGCAAACACGCCACAGCGACCCGCGATCCGCGCCGGCGAGCGAGATCTCAACGCCCAGTCGCCGAATTCCTCTATCGGAATGCCCAGCCTGGAGGCCTGGTGCTCGAGGAAAGACCCGGTTCCGGCTGCGCAGATGGTGTTCATGTTGAACCCTACGGGGTAGCCGTTTTTAAAGAAAATGATCTTCGAGTCCTGGCCTCCGATGTCGATGACGGTCCCCACGTCGGGATAAGCTTCCCGCGCAGCCCGGGCGTGGCAGGATATTTCGTTCTTCACCACGTCTGCCCCCACTATCGCCGCGGCGAGAAACCGCCCTGAGCCCGTAGTCCCGATCCCCGCCAGGTTTCCCTCAATGCCGGACGAGGCCAGCCTCCCGAACGCATTTTGCACAGCCTCGATGGGGCTTCCGTTATTGCGTATGTACTCCTCCAGGAGAACCTGCCCTGCCCCGTCGATGACCACGAGTTTGGTCGTGACCGACCCCACGTCTATCCCGATGAAACGATCTTGGGTACCATGGGAAAACACCACATCACTCTCCCATCCGTCCCGGTAGCTGTGGGCGAAGCGACACCGAATATCGTTCGGCACGTTTCGACCTGGACCGTTTTCTTCCCCACAAAAGATCCGCGAACGCCTCTAGTCTGGTCTTCAGTCCCACCGCGCCGGTCTGTTCCGACAGCACCAGCGAGAGGATGGGAATGTCCAGATCCTCGGTCACCTTCACGAGGATGCTCTGCGCAACGATCTCCGGCATACACGTGAAGGGCAACAGGTGAATCACGCCGTCCATCCGCGACCTGGCTGCGAGCACGGACTCTCCCACGCTTTCGAGCCCGTGCCCGCCCACGGAAAGTCTGAGGTATGGGGCGGCGGCCCGCTTTACCCTCATCTCGTGCAGAATTGAGGAAGGTACGGCCATGATGTGTCTCTTCAACCAGTTCATTACGGTGAGGTCCCGCTTAACCCTCACCCGTTCTTGGAGGGAACCCAGGACCCGCTCGATGTCCTTGTTGACGAACGGTTCGTTGAGAACGTAAATCTCACCCACAATCGATACCGTCACCGCCGGCTCCCCGGTCTTCGGGACCTCCGCGCACTCTCTGCGGAAACGACCGAAGGCCCTGGTGCATGCGCCGATTGACGAGGCGGCGTCAAGGTCCCGAAGAAACCCCATGTATAGCCGGTCGCCAGCACCCCGGGGGACCTCATACGCCCTGAGCTCCCTGAGCATCTCCTCGGCCTGTTCCAGCAAAAGCAGCTTGGTCAGGGCAACAGATGCTCCCCCAAAGACCGCCCTGGCCGCCGGCTTTCCCACGATCTTTTGCGCCTGCCGGAGGAAAGCAGATCCCCGCTCCGTCCAGGGGAAGGGCGAGTCGAACCCGACGACTTCCACATCGTATCCAGCGCGGCGGAGAAGGCTCTCCATTACCTGGGCGTACCATCCCAGCCGGCATCTGCCTTTCCCCATCACCATGGCGATGCGGTTTGCCCCTGCGCGGCAAAGCTCCCTGCACTGCCCGAGGAGCGCCACCATGGGGTAGCAAATGAATTCCGGCGCCAGTTCCCTCCCGAGGGCGACGAGGCGGTCCGACAATTCCGGTGGAGTCAGGACGTCTGCGCCGCACTCGTGAAACAGAGCTTTGAGGGGGATGTAAAGGTTTCCCATCGTCAATACGCCGGGTCGCGACCGAACCTCCGGTCCTCTCGCCAGCGTACCCGGAGACCCCGCGCCCGGAGGCTTTTCCCTGCCGTCCGCGTCGCGTTGAAGCGGCCCGCTTCCATCCTGCTCCCTTCCATCTCTCCTGCTCCCGTCCTCGCTGTTTCCATCCCTCCCGCTGACCTCGCCGTCGGCAAAGGGTTCCGCCTTTCCACGGCCAGGCGACGACACGCCGCGGCTCTGCGGACTCGGAATGCCGGGCGCCTCCGGTTGTTGCCCCGGACGACTCTGCGGGGCCACAGCCCGCCGCGTGCCCGCACCCGTCGTGGCATCCATGAACGTTTCTATCCTGGTAAGAAGCCCGAGATGGCCCGCGTGTTCGTCAACCACCAGCCCCAGGAAGGGAATGCCCTGGCGGTCCGCCTCATCTTCGATGTAGTCCTCGATGATCGACGCAGGCCCGCACGAAAAGGAGGATACGAACACGATCCCGTCTACGAGGCGGTTTCTGAGAAGGTAAAAGGAAGCCCCGAGGATGTGGGCTTCAAATGCCCAGAGCTTTTCGCCTTCGAAGATGGTTCTGACTTCCGCGAGGGCAGCTTCTTCTGGAACCATTTCCGGCGTAATCGCTTTCCCGAAAGAACTCACCAGATCCAGGACCCCGGCCCCGAACACGTCGTAGAGAACGTAGGCATGCCCCATAAGGCCCGTGACCGGCCGGTTGCAACCGGAACTCTTTTCAGAAGCCTCGTCAGAGGAACCTTCCATCATGCGCGGCACCGGTATTTGGTGGCGCGCCATGCTGTCTCTCGCGTCCGCCCACGCCGCCCATCCCCCCTTTACAGCTCGGAGGGCGACCTTCCGGTCCTTGACCCCGAGGGCATATGCCGCCTCGACCCACGATTTCTCCCAGTTGGAATTCTCCTTCACGTCTATCACCGGGCTTATGAGTTGCTCCGGTCGGAGGTCGAGCCCCGCCTTAATCATGTCGGGCAGCCCCATCATCTTCGGGCAGCAGTAGTTAGTCCGGCCGAGCGAAACCAGGGCGGGCACGAACAGGACGTCGCACCCGCGGTCGAGCAGCATCCTACAATGGTAAAACGCTGTTTTGACGCTGGGGCACGGCTCGTCGGTGGGAGACAGCGAAAGCCCGTCCAGCGCACGCGCGGCCGGCGCTTCCGATTCGACGAACGGCACTCCCAGCTCCCTGAGGAACGTGCGGTACATGGGAAAAAGGTAGTAAAACGAAAGCACCCTCGGAACTCCTACCAGAATCGCCGCCCACCTGCCTCAGCAGTGTTCTGCTGCCGTCTCTAGCATCCGAGGACGGCGAATATAAGTGTGTCCGAAGAAGTAGAGGAAATTTCCAAAACAAAGGAACCAGAAACGATCGCGCAGTGCCCGTGCCGACTAGCCCACCGGGAGGAGCACAATGAGGCTCTCAAAGAGAATTGCGGCGTCATCGAAGACCGGTGGGAGGATAAAACCCGCCGGCGTATCCTGGGGAATTTAATTAAAGGATCTGTGCGGTAGAGCGTACATCTTCTGACGATGTGGGGAAACTGACTACCACGATATGCGATGCACCGTGATGTTGCCTGCACCGGCGCTGACAGTTACGTCCAACTTGGTTCTGGCCTTGGAGTAATTGGGGCTAACCCAGTAATCTCCTTCTTTGACGAGGCCGACCTGGGAGAAGTTATTTCTGACCACCAGCGGTGGACCGGATACTTGGATCTTCAATCCGCATTCTTTGTCTACGGTGACTTCGAGGGAGACCACCCCGGCGTCGACCCAGAGGGTCTGCGGCCTGCCGGACAAGCCGTACTTCACTTTGAGTTCGACGACGCCTCCGTCGATTTCGACCCGATCGAGCGCAGCCTTAGAGCCATCGATATCCGCTGTTACGACCCCTGAGTCTATCGTAATGGTGGTCGGGATAGAGGGGTTCAGGCGGAAATCGCAGCGGTACTTAGCTGAATTGGCGCCTGCGGAACCTCCGGCATCCATGACCAGCGCCGCCGTCTCCCCCGAGCCGGGGGACCCTCCGGGGGACGTGCTCACTTCCGTTCTGGGCTCTACCCCCGACCATCTCAGCGTCCCTTGAAGGGCAAGACTCGTTTCCCCGGAGCTCACCTCGGGGTCGCCCCTCAATCCAAACTCACAGACTGGGAAGTCCGCCGATATGCTCAAGGCCGTCAGCGAAGGCGTTAGGGGAACTTCCACCGTTTTCTCGTGAAACTCCGTGGGCACCGTGATTATCCTGCGCGGAACCATGCGCGGGTTGAACCTGTAATGTCTTAAAGGCTGCCTGCCCAACCCAAACGGATCCAGCACCGCGAGGACCAGCATGGCGATGATGGCCAGGGCTAATCCGGGAACCTTCCACCTTGAGAATAGGATCTGGATGCCGAGACCTATGAGAATCACTGGCCAGTAAGCCAGGACTCCCTCCCAGACATCCCACGGCAGCTTGCCGGTGGTGTTCATCAGCAGGATGATACCCACCGCGATCACCACAACGCCCGTAACGACTCTATTGATCATCAAAGTCACCTCCGGTTCCGGTAGACGTGGAATCAGCACCGCCGCTCTAAACCGCGGTCATTTCACCGTCGCAACGCAGAAATCACTATGACCACTCCCAGAGCCACGAGGGAGAGAGGCCACCACTGGGAAACCACCCGGAAAGGCATCTGCCACCACAAAGGTGGTGCAAGCCGCCGGACGAGGAGGATGGCGCCGATGATCATCAAAGCCCAGCCCAAAAACTGCCTGGTCGCGGTATCGTGATCTCTGGATACCTTTACGGCGTCACCTTTGATGAGCTCGGGCGGTCTCACTTCCGCCTTGGACCCGGTGGGTGTGGGTACGGTCTCCTTTGCACGAGATTCCTCCGCAGCAGGCCCGCGAATCCCCGTTTCCACGACGCTTACGTCGCGGGCTTCTCCAACCTGCCCCTGGACTGCAGCGGAAGACGCCCCGGCTTGCACCTTATCCGACTCCGACGAGATTCCGCAGGATGCCGATGGCGCCCCGCCTGTCCGCACAGGTTTTTCGACGCTGCGGGTCTCGACCTTCTCGGGCGTCTTTGGCTCCAGCGGTATGATGAGCCACGCTATGATGTAAGCGACTATGACGCTTCCCGTGGGAAACAGAAACGCCGCGAGGACGATGAGCAGTCTCACCACTACGACGTCCACGCCAAAGTATTTGGCCAGACCTCCCGCCACCCCGCCGAGGATGGCATCCTCTCTTGACCTGTACAGTCTCTTGCTCAAGACCTACGCACCTCCCAAAGCATTTGCGCGGCAAACCCCTTGACCTAATCTTCGGAAAACCTTACCCGGCGTTTTCTCCACGTGACAACCAGGGCGAGTCCCATCCCCAGAACGATCGCGGCGAGAGACTCCGCACCGAAAAAGGCCTTCATCGCTATGACCGCCGTACCGCTCCCGCCGGCCTGGAACGCCCACCACAATTCGGAGACGTGTTTTGCGAACTCCGCGAACGAGAAGCTCCTCAAGAAAGCCACGGCCTCGTCCGCAACATCCATTCCCGCGGGGATTCCGTGCCCCAGATCGACTCCGGTGCCCAAAGCTCCCAGGTAAATCTGGCTGACCGCCATCATCACCGTTAACACCAGGGCAACTGCCCGCCGAACGTCGAGCCGGGCCAAGAAATCGCCGGTTACCACCTCGAGACTTCGGACGAAAGCCGCCGTCCTCTCCCGCAGCCGCCGCAGCAGCAGCCTAGATACCACCGGGTAAAACCCCTCCCGCGCGCTCCGCGACGCCGTTTCAGATACGGCATGTCTCGGCGCCTCCGACAGGGACTTTTCCTCGAGGACCCATTGGACGGCCATCCTCAAGAGGCGGTCCGAAAACTCGGGAGGAGGAGCGACCACGGGTATCTGCCGCAACGCTTCACGGAACCTCGTTTCGGATTCAATCCGCTCGCGACAGCGCGGGCATGTCTCGATGTGCCTTGAGATAGCCGCGCTTTCTTCCGGACCGAGTTCTCCGTCCAGGTAAAGGTCGACCTCAAAATCGTTAGGACACATCAACGCCGTCAACCCGGAACACCCCCGGTCATCGCGCCACGCCCCTACAACGGGTCGCGGTCGGAAGCCGAACGGCCCCTTGCGAACCCGGCGTGCTCGGTGCGCTCGACCCTCGACAAACGCCTGCGCCTCTCAATAGGCAAACCCGCTTTCCCGAAGGATTTCTCTCAGCATTCGTCTTCCCCGGTACAACCTGTTCTTTATCACCGTATCCTTGAGCCCCGTTATTTCCGAGATTTCCTTTATGGATAACCCGTCTACGTGGAACATGACCACAAGCTCACGGTAGCCGTCGTCTAGCCTGGATATCGCCGCTTCCAGAGCTCGCCTCAGCTCCTCCCTCTCTACGTCTTCGTCGGGCGACGGCCCTGGGTTCGGAAGCGTCCTAGCCTCTGCCTCGTTCCCTTCCAGGGAAGACATAGCAGGCGTCCTCTTTTGTTTCCTCCCCCGGTCAGCGCAGATATTCCAGGCTATCCGGTATATCCAGGGCAGGAAATCCGCTCCCTCTCTGAAAGATGCGAGGGCCCGGTAAGCGCGAAGCATAGTCTCCTGGGTAACGTCCATGGCGTCTTCTCTGTTACCCGTAAGCCGGTAGGCCAAATTGAACACCTGCTTGTGATACTTTCCTACCAGCTCAGCGAACGCGTCTGCATCCCCACGAAGGGCTCTCTGGATGAGAAGTAAGTCGCTTGCCAGTAGAAAGCCCCCCATCTTCTGAGCCCGGTCGCTCCCGTAGACGTCTCCGCCGCCCGGTCGGATCGGGAGGGAAGCCCTGACCCGCTTATGCTACCTGCTCAGTATCGGATTACGCCAAAGAGCAGAAAAAGTATCGGCACCGGGACTTTTCATCGCGATTTTACTCCGCTTCAGCCATTATACAGTTTATACTCGTTACGAGGGGGTCGGCACGTGGTGCCCGAAGACGGGAAAGACCGATCTACCGGATCAGGCACCCAGAGGAAGCTGCTTCAGAGCAGGTTCATAGGTTCTCCGGTCAAGGTCGAATACTCGCAGGAACCCGGCTACAAACGGCCGCTGAGTCTCAGTTGGGACGGAGGGCAGGCGGCTGTGTCGGAAATCCTGAGCCGGTGGGACGACTGGGGTTTTGGCTCTGCACCTCCCAAACGCCGCCACTGGTGGCAGCGCCGCCACCGCACCTATTACCGGGTGAAAACGGCGGATGGCCGGACGTTCGAGCTTTACTACGACAGGTCGCGACGGGAATGGTTTCTCACCCGGGAGCTAATGGAAGTCTGATCCCCGGTCAGCCCGTGCGAGTCCCCGGGGTGGCGCCGAAGCCCGATGAGACATCCTCTGGCAACCGGCTGCTCAGCCCACTCCTGACCGGAGGACGTCGTTGACGATGGCCGTGATTTTTCGGGCCCTGTTTTCCCACGAGTTCTCTCTGGCGAAAGATAACCGCTCTCCGCGCCTGGCCGCCGAATCCTCAGAAACAGCCTTCTCCAGCATGGCGGCAAAATCTTCTTCGTTCCGCGCCAGATACACGCCGGGTCGCCCTGCCAGCGCCGGTAAGTTCGTCGCTACTACGGGCTTTCCCGAAGCCAGGTACTCGTAAACCTTGATCGGGTCGGAAGCTACGGTCACTTCGCGCACCTCGAAAGGAACCATTCCCACGTCAAAGGCCGCCGTATAACACGGAAGCTCCTCGTAGCTCTTTTCTCCCAGGTAGAATATGTTCGGGCGTTTCGGAAGCCATTTTGGATCAAGTCCCAGGAGGGGCCCGACGAAAACGAAGTTCCAGTCGGGCATGGCTTCGGCCACTCGCCGTACGAGACGCCAGTCCAGCCAGCTGGCGAGGGCACCGTGGTAGCCGGCTACCCTGCCGGCCCTCCTGGGAAAGTCCGCCGGTACGCTCCGGGAAGCAGGCGCAAAATGTTGCCAGTCCGCCCCGTTCGGCACGCAGTGCACGGAAGGATGAGATCGGGAGAACGCATCGTAGAGAACCTGAGATGCGGTAAAAACGACGGAGGCTTTGCAGAACATCTCTTTCACCCACTTTTTCCACGAAAGAAACTCCTCCGAAGGCATATCGCAAATGTCGAAGACGACCAGGTCTTCCTCGTACATGGTCCCGACCAGATTCGAGTGGGGCGGATAGGTTATCCAGAGGATTACGGGACGCGTCAGACTCACCGTATCGCGGAGCGCCTCGATGCGCGCGTATCTTGACAGGAGGTAGAGCCCGGAACGCACTTTCACCACCGGAGGGTCGGTCCGCTGCATCCCGATGTCGTGGTAGACTGCGGTCCAGCCCACCTCCGCAAAGCATTTCATGAGCTGCTGAGGCCGCTGGGTAAGTTTTCCCCACGGAATGGTCGGCGGGTAGAACACACAAGTCATGGAAACGACAACCTCCCCGGCGATGACACAGTCCCGGCGTGCGCTCCCTCCCGACATTGTTATGGCCGCGAAGAATCAGATGTGCTGTGGGAAGCGGCCTGATGTATAATGGGTTGTGCGGGACCCTTCGGGGCAGGGTGAAATTCCCAACCGGTGGTAATGCTTCGCCGGTAATCCCCATCGAAGACGGGCGCAGCGCCGTCTTCGGGTGAAAGGCGAGGTTAGCCCATCAGCCCCAGCGGTTGAGTCCGGTGAGATTCCGGCGCCGACGGTATAGTCCGATTGGGCGAAGGTGGTTTCGCGCGGCACGGGCCGGGCAGGCCTGTGTCTGGACTTTCGGCGGCTTGCTATTTACAAGCTGCCGCTTTCCAGCGCACCATACTGGGTTCTTCGTCAGCAACAGCCCCGGGGGTCCGGGGCTTTAATTTTGCCCGGCCGCCCACGCGCCGGGCTTTCCGGGAGGTTTCAATGATGAGGAGTCGGAGGACGCGCGCTATCGCCATCGGTGCTCTTGGTACGGCCTTAGTGGCAACCGCCACGGCCTTCCTGAAAATCCCCATCCCCACAGGGTACGGCTACATCCACCTGGGCGATGGGCTCATTTACGGAATCGCGGCGTCGTTCGGGCCGGTTCTGGCCACCGTGTCGGGGGGGCTTGGCTCTGCAGTCGCCGACCTCTTGGCGGGCTATCCCGCGTGGATGCCCTGGTCGATCGCCATAAAAGGGCTGACCGGGTATCTCGTAGGCAGTCTCGTTACCAGGAGAAAGCTCCACAAAGTCCCGGCCATGGTGGCAGGAGCTCTCGTTACCATCGCCGGGTACTCGTTGGGGGCCTTTGTCCTCTACGGAGCCGCCGCCGTCCCGGCAGAATTCCTGTTCGACCTGATCCAGACGGGGTCCGGAGTGGTCGTAGGCCTGGGCATCTCTCGTCTCCTGGAACTGGCGGCGAAAACCCTATTTGAGGAGCAGCAGTAGGCTCCGCCAACTGTAGCGGGGAAAACCCGAGCCTGAGAGGCAAGACCCGGGAAGTCGCGATATCGCAGTCATCCCGGGTCTTTTCTTTCGCCTCTTCCATCCGGTGCGAGCTTCTCCTTCGCCGGCAGACGACGGCGGAGAGCCAAGCAAAACACCGGCCTGCGCATTTCACTTCTTGGCGGTTTCCTGCTTTACCAGTTCGTCCTTGGGAGCTCCGCACTGGGGGCACTTTCCCGGCTTGCAGCGCCCTTCAATCACATGCCCGCACTTGGAGCATTTCCAGACGGCCATTCTCGTACACCTCCCCCTCTACTTACGTCGTCGTTTCCGGTTCGCGTTTCGAGCCTTTCCCCCATCCGGCCCTTCCTCGTCAAAGTCCTCGTCTTTCCAAGCCTCAGGGGGCCAGTTTGACCGCGCTAACAATTCGGCGAAAGAAAGAGAATCGGGCCCGAATAACTCGGCCATAGTGGGCTCGCGAGAGCGTCTTGCGGAGTCAGATGTCCTGACAACAGGAAACCGGCCCGATGCCGCCGGGGCCGGCCTAATGAGGTCAAGCGGAAATCGATCGGGTGATGACGGTGATGAAGACGGTGGCGGGCTCAGGGCAAGCCGCCTGCGTTCTTCCATAGCGCGCCGTCCCGCGGCCAGCGCCCTGCGCCTGGACGCTTCCAGGCCGGGCTTCTGCCTCGCCCCATGTTTGAGTTCGCTCAAGATGGTTTCGACCCACCGGTCGGTACGCCTCTTGTCGGACAGATCTGCGGACGGCACGCGGAGGACCGTAAAGCCCGACGACTCCAGGTCCCTCTGCCTGCGCAAGTCTTCTCTGCGCCGAGAAGCGGGAATGTGGCTTTCTCCGTCTACTTCCACCACAAGCCAGCCATCTATGAGGAAGTCCACGGTGTAGCTGCGAATGGGAGCTTCGCGAACGAAGCTGACTCCGCGCCGGGAAAGCTCTCTGGCGAGTTTCTTCTCGCTTGGCGTTTCCTCGTGAAAGAGAAAGATCTTGCTACCGTCAAGCTGCACCTGTTGTCATCCTTCCAGCGTCTTTTTGTCCGACGCTTTTGAAACAGCTCGGCTCGCAGCGGAAGCCCTCGGCTCCTGAATCCGGCGACTCCGGCCCGATTCCGGTTTACCCCTCCCTGAACCTGGATATCTGGCTCACCAGCTCCTGGGCCATTTGCGCAAGATTCTGCGCAGCTTTCGCGATCTCCTGCGACGACGAGGCGATTTCCTGCGATGATGCGCTTATCTTTCCAATCGCCGTAGCTATCTCCTGAGCCTTCGCGACTCCTTTCTCGGCCGCCTCCTGCACCGAGGCAGAGGATGAGGCCATTTGCTCGCTGGCCGCGGTGGTCTCCTCGATGACCGATGCTACCTCGTCCATGCGTTTGGAGACCTGGGTACTCACGTTAGCTATCTCCTGTATGGCTCCTGATACCCGGTGGATTTCTTCATTCGTAATGGAAATCGCCTGAATTATCCTGGTCAGCGCATTTCGGGTATCCCCCGCCAGGGACATGCCGTCGGCCACCACCGCTTTCCCTTCGCTCATTGAATTCACGGCTCCCTCAATGCTCGTCTGGATGCTCTTAATGAGGGAAGCGATTTCCTTAGCTGACACCGCCGACTGCTCGGAGAGCTTCCGGACCTCGTCCGCCACCACGGCAAAACCCCTGCCGTGCTCTCCGGCCCTCGCTGCCTCGATGGCTGCGTTTAACGCCAGGAGGTTCGTTTGTTCGGCTATATCCGATATAAGACCGACGATCTGACCTATCCTCTCCGAATGGGAGGCGAGGCTCATGAGGTGTTGCCCGATTTTATCCGTGACGGCGACGATCTTCTCCATCCCCATCATCGTTTTCTGAACCGTCTCATCGCCGGAGGCTGCTGCTTCCTGCATTCCGTTGGACGCGTCGAAGAGGCTGGACACGGAGGACGCCACCCGTTGAACAGCGGAATCAAGCTGACGTACGAACTCGAGCGTTTCCTGCACGCTGCGGGCTTCGTTTTCAGCTCCCATGGCGAGTTCGGTAACCGCCGTCCTGAGCTGCGATGCGGTGCTGCCGGTATCCCGGGCGTACGCGGCCTGTTCTTCCGAGGAGTTTGCCACCACCTGGAGTTCTGCGGTGATCTGAGCCACGGCCCTTGAAGCCTCGTCCGAAGTGGCAGAAAGCTCCTGGCTGGATGCGGCCACCTGTTCGGCGAGTTCGGCCACCTGGTTGATGAGTTCTTTGAGTTGCAGCCGCATGGATTCAAGCGCCCCGAAAGCGGTGGAGATCTCGTCTTTTCCCCTGGCTTCGGGAATCTTTACGCTCAGGTCTCCACCGGCCATCACCTGCATCACGGAAGCAAGCTGGCCTAGGCGCCGGGCGATTCCATTGGCGTTGAGCACTGCGGCAATGAGGACCACGCAGGTAGCCACGGCGGTGGCGATTTCCAGGACCCTCTGGGTTTCTCTGGCTCTCACCGTAGCTCTGGAAGCGGCGTCGACCGCACCGGCGTCCGCGAGCCGGGAAAACTCGGATACAGCCCAGTCCAGCATGGCTTCGCTGTCCTTGCCCGAACTCAACATGTACTGCAAGGCGGCGTCCCTATCTCCGGCTTCCATGAGAGAGCGAGCTTGCTCCACGCACGACTTGTACTTCGCCCACGCTTCCTGGATGTCCTTGGCCGCTTTCTCCGAAGGCTTTCCCGCCGATTCCGAAACCACCATCTCGAGCAGCCTTTCAGCTTCTCTGCTTCCCGTCATGAACTGGTCGAGATAAGCCTGGTCGCCGGTGTAGAAATAGCAGGTGGCCGTCAGTCGCTGGGCCGCGACCACTCTGTAAAGCTGGTGCGCGTGCAGCGTCATCAACCTCGCGGCCGCGAACTCTTCCTGTATTACAGCGGTAACTGCGGAAATCTGCCGGGAAGAAACGAGGCTTAGCGCGACCATCAATGCGATCACTACGATGAACACAAGGAGAATCCGGGTCTTCATCCTCAACGCCTTCCGCCCCCTACAGTTTCGATTGCCCTTCCAGTGGCTTGAGATTTACAAAACATGCGTCCGTGCCGCCCGAGTCCAGCAGCCGACCTCGTGGAGCATTGATCCGGGCCGGAGCCAGGCAAAGCAACCGCGCACCTTTCCCCACCGCCGGTCCCACGTATCCTCCAGCCGCACGCGGGGCCAGCCAACTGGTTGCGCGCCGGAGCGCAGCCCGACCTCGCGCGGTTTCTAATTGATTTATCGTCAACATGCTCAGAGACGTTTATGACCCGGCCGCCCTTCAGGTCGCCGACGTTGAGGCTCGTTGTGGCCGGGCTGGTTCGGGGTGTAGTGGATTTCCTCAATCATCTTGGCTTAGAAAAAAGATTTCAAAGGAATTTCGTTCACGATGCAGGAATTGAATCTGATGAGTAGAACTATAGGTCGTGGGCCGGGAAGCGGGTCCCGGGCTGTCATTTTTTCTACGTCGAGGAGGGGGATGCATGAAAAAGCTAAAAGTCTTAGCAGCCCTTATGGCGGTTGCCATGCTCACTCCGCTCGTAGCGGGCTGCGCCGGGGGCCAACCGATGCCTCCGATCAAGCTTCTCGCAGGTGACACGGAAGCGGCCAAGAGGTATTCCATGGGTATCCAGGAGATACTCAGGAACAACCTGGGCATCGAGATCCAGATCGAGAACGTCGACTTCAATACCCGCCTTCAGAAGATGCGGAACGGCGAATTTTCCATGTGCTTGGCGGGGTGGCTTGGAGACTACAACGATCCCTCGACCTTCCTAGACCTGTGGAAGACGGATTCGCCTTACAACGACGTCAAGTGGTCCAACAAGAGGTACGACGAGCTCATGAATAAGGCTCGCGAGTCCTCGGACCCGATCGAGCGCATGAAGGCGATGCAGGAAGCCGAGAAGATTCTCCTGGAAGAGCTTCCCATTGTGCCGCTCTACTGGCCGCAGCGGAACTACGTCGAGCAGAATTACGTAAAGGGTGTTCTCAGGTCGGTCATCGGACCCGAAATCGACCTGAAGTGGGCCTACACCGAGGGCAGGCCCGGCGGGGATGATCCCCAGCACCTGAACCTGAACCTCGGTGAAAACCCGCCGGATCTCTTCAGCTGCACCACCACCGACGTGGTGTCTTTCGACGTCCTGAACCACGTCATGGAGGGCCTTGTCAGGCTAACACCGGATGGTACCTATGCCCAGGGCTCCGGACTGGCCGAAAGCTGGACCGAGTCCGAGGATGGCACTCACTTCGAGTTCAAGATCAAGGCCAACGCCAAGTGGTCCGACGGGAGCCCCGTGACCGCGCACGACTTCGAATACGCCTGGAAGACCGCGCTCGATCCCAGAACGGCCTCGCAGTACAACTACATGCTGTTCTGGATCAAGGGCGCGGAAGAGCTCGCCAACATCCAGGTGCCCGATAAGGAGACGGATCCTCAGGGTTACGAAGCGGCGATAGCCAAGATCGAAGAAGCCAAGAAGAACTTGGGCGTCAAGGCCGTGGACGACCGCACCCTTGTGGTCGACCTCAAGAACCGAACCCCGTGGTTCATCTCGCTGCTCGCTTTCCCCACCTACTTCCCGGTGAAGGAAAGCGCCCACAAGAAGTGGGGCGAAGAGTACGCCACCGACAAGAACAAGATGCTCTACTGCGGTCCGTTCGTCATCGACAAGTGGGTGCCCGACTCCGAGATGGTCCTGAAGAAGAACCCGTACTACTGGGACAAAGACAACGTGAAGCTCGAGTACATCCACTTCGACATGATCAAGGACATCAACACCCCGGTCACGATGTTCGATGCGCAGCAGCTTGACACCATGGGTGTCCCGGGCGACTTCATTCCCAAGTACCTCGAGGCCGGTATGCTGAAGCAGATGCCGGACGCCACCTGCTGGTACCTCGAGCTCAATCTCAAAGATCCGCTCTTCCAGAACGCCAAGATCCGGAAAGCGATCTCCCTCGCGTTCGACAGGAAGACCTTCTGCGACAACGTGCTGAGGAACTACTCGAAACCGGCTACGAGCTTCACGCCTCCCACGATCCAGGGGGAGAACGCCACGGTGAGCTTCGCCGAGAAGTACATCGGTAAAGTGCTCAACGAGACCGCCAATAAGGAAGAAGCGGTGAAGCTCTTCAAGCAGGGCTTGAAGGAGCTCGGGTACAAGTACGAGCCGGTTAAGACCGGCAAGTAATTTGGCAGAGCTGAGTGTCCCGGCCGGGCGGACTGGACAGGTCCCGAGCCGGGTCTTCACAAAGCAAAGGATACGGTAAAAGGTAGTTACGAGGAGAGGCGCGGGAGATTTCCACCGGTCTCCCGGCCTCTCTTCATGAGGGGGAATGGGTAGATGGGCCGGTACGTACTCCGGCGTTTAGTCTTGACGCTCGTCGCTCTGTGGGCCATAGTGACGATCACGTTCATACTGATGATGGCCGTTCCGGGCAGTCCTTTCAACAGCCCGAAACTCACCCCCACCGTCAGGAAACAACTGGAACGAAAATACGGCCTCGACAAGCCCCTCTGGAAGCAGTACCTCATACTTCTGAATCAGCTCGCTCATTTCGATTTCGGGATATCCATCAGGGAGCGAGGTCGCGACGTAAATGACATCATAAAAGAAAGATTCCCGGCTTCCGCTCTCCTCGGAGTCGAGGCGTTGTTGTACGCCGTGAGCCTGGGGCTGACCATGGGCGTGGTGGCGGCTTTGAACAGGGGGCGGTGGCCCGACTACGTCGCTCAAGTGCTGGCGATAATCGGTGCATCCGTCCCTAACTTCGTGGTGGCCGCTTTCATGCAATGGCTGTTCGCGGTCAAACTCGGAATCCTGCCGATTGCAAGGTGGGGAGAGTTCAAGCACACGATCCTTCCCGCCTTCTGCCTGGGATTTGGCACCCTCGCCACGATGACGAGGATGATGCGGTCGTCCACCCTCGAAGTGATAAACCAGGATTACGTGCGCACAGCCAAGGCCAAGGGTCTGTCCTCCGCCGAGATCACCTGGAGGCATATCATAAGGAACTCGATCCTGCCGATAGTTACCATTCTCGGACCTCTCACGGCGGCGATAACCACGGGGACGTTCGTAGTCGAGAGGATCTTCGGCGTACCGGGTCTCGGAAGATTCTACGTGGATAGCATTTACAACAGGGACTACCCCCTGATAATGGGAACGACGATTTTCTACGCAATTCTGCTCTTGTTCCTGAACTTCCTGGTAGACATAGCCTACGGCTTCATAGATCCGAGGATCCGTCTCACCAGGGGAAAGGAGGACTAGACCGTGATAACGTTCCGGCCGAAACCCGAAGACTTCATGCCCATCACTCTGGGGCAGCACGAGGCCGAAGCGCTCACGAGGCCTCCTATAAGTTACTGGCAAGACGTGTGGATGAGGTTCAGGAAGAACCGGCTCGCCACCATCGGCCTCACCGTCCTGGCCATCATGACGGTGATGGCCATCATAGGACCGATAATTTCTCCCTGGGATTACCGCACGCAGGACTACGGCCACTTTAACGAGTTCATTTCCTCGAGGCACTGGTTTGGCACCGACTACCTTGGAAGAGACATTTTCACCCGTCTGTGGTATGGCACCCGGATTTCCATTTTCATAGGCATCATGGCGGCCCTCATCGATCTCGTCATCGGCGTGGTGTACGGTGGAATCGCGGGGTACTTCGGCGGGATAGTCGATGACATCATGATGAGGATCGTGGATGTCCTTTACGCCATACCTTACCTCCTCGTCGTGATCCTGCTCCTTGTGGTAATGGAGCCGGGTCTGTGGACGATAATCCTGGCTATGAGCATTACGGGCTGGGTCGGGATGGCCAGGCTCGTTCGCGGACAGATCCTCCAGCTCCGGGAGATGGAATACGTCCTGGCGGCGAAAGCGATGGGGACCCCGCCGAAGCGGATAATCGCGAGGCACTTGGTACCCAACACCATGGGAGTCGTGCTGGTCAATCTCACGATGACCATTCCCGCCGCCATTTTTGGCGAAGCCTTTCTGAGCTTCATCGGGCTCGGAGTTCCGATGCCCCTGGCCAGCCTCGGAACGATAGCCAACGAAGGTTACCAGGTTCTCAAGATTCACCCGCACTGCATGGTCATCCCGGCGGTGGCGATATCGCTTCTAATTTTGTCTTTCAATTTCGTAGGCGACGGTCTCAGAGATGCGCTCGACCCGCGCCTCCGGCAGTAGGAGGGAAGCACATGGCAGTGGCACAAGCAATTCAAAACGAACCCGCTTCCGACGTCCTCCTGTCCATCCAGGATCTGAAGGTCTCCTTCCACACGTACGCCGGAACGGTGCATGCGGTAAGGGGTGTAAGCTTCGACCTGAAACGCCACGGAGCCCTGGCTGTGGTAGGCGAATCCGGATGCGGCAAGACAGTGACGGTCCAGGCAGTGATGAGGCTTACACCGATGCCGCCCGGCAGGATAGACGGGGGCAAAGTGCTGTTCAACGGCAGGGACATCCTCGCCCTGAGCGAAAAGGAGATGCAGTCGATCCGCGGCAAGGAGATAGGGATGGTCTTTCAGGACCCCATGACCGGTCTCAACCCCACTATGACGGTGGGAAGGCAGATCGCGGAAGGACTCATCAAGCACCAGGGATTATCCGGCCGCGAGGCGTGGAAGAGAGCGATCGAGCTCCTTCGCATGGTGGAGATCCCCAACCCGGACATCAGGGCGAAGCAGTATCCGCACCAGTTCAGCGGCGGGATGCGCCAGAGGGCGATGATGGCCATTGCCCTGGCCTGCCAGCCGGAGCTCCTGATAGCCGACGAGCCCACCACCTCCCTGGACGTCACAATCCAAGCTCAAATACTGGATCTCCTGAAGGATCTGCGACAGAAACTGGGAATGTCTTTGATACTCATAACCCATAACCTCGGCGTGGTGGCGAGACTGGCCGAAGACATTGTGGTTATGTACGCAGGCAAGGTCGTGGAAAAGGGCAGAGCGTCCGACATCTTTTATCGTTCCAGACATCCGTATACCAGGGATCTGTTGCGCTCGGTGCCGCGCCTGGACGCTCCCGAAAGACAGACGCTGGCATCCATCCCCGGCACACCCCCGGACCTGTTCGTGCCGCCCCCCGGTTGCGCGTTTGCTCCGCGTTGCCGGTACACGATGAAGATCTGCACAGAGGTGGAGCCCGAAATGACCGAAGCCCGGCCCGGACATTTCGCCGCGTGCTGGCTGTGGCATCCGGACAACCCGAATCCACCCGTTAGAGACTTCAAGGAGGGGGGCGGAGACCTGTGACTGACAAAGTTATTCTCGAGGTCAGGAACCTGAAGAAATACTTCAACGTCGGTCGAAGGCGGATTCTCAAGGCTGTGGATGACGTGTCTTTTTCGGTGAAACAGGGCGAAGTTCTGGGCCTCGTCGGCGAATCGGGATGTGGCAAGACGACGGTGGGACGAACTGTGATCAGGATTTACGAGCCCACCGCCGGCCGAATCATCTTCGACGGTACTGACATCACCGACCTCCCCGAAAAAGACCTCGTGAGCTTTCGAAGGCGGGTGCAGATGATCTTCCAGGACCCTTATGCCTCGCTGGACCCGAGAATGACCGTGGGGGAAATCATCGCCGAACCCCTCGACGTGCACCACCTGGCTTCAGGTCCCGAACGGCTTGAACGGATTCAATACCTCCTCAACGTAGTCGGGCTCAACCCCGAGCACGCCAATAGATTCCCTCACGAGTTCTCGGGAGGACAGAGACAGAGAATCGGCATAGCCCGCGCTCTCGCCGTGGATCCGGACTTCATCATAGCGGACGAGCCCATCTCCTCGCTGGACGTCTCCATTCAAGCTCAAGTCGTGAACCTGCTCACGTCCCTTCAGGAGGAGAGGGGGCTGAGCTTCATGTTCATAGCTCACGACCTCTCCATGGTCCGCCACATCTCCCACAGGGTCGCCGTCATGTACCTTGGTAAGATCGTGGAAATCGCTCCGTCCAGGCAGGTTTACAGGCATCCGCTCCATCCTTACACCAAGGCGCTCATGTCCGCAAACCCGATACCCGATCCGGACATAGAGTCCTCAAGACAGCGGATAATCCTTCCCGGCGAGGTGCCGAGTCCCATCAACCTTCCGCCGGGTTGCCGTTTCGCGCCGCGCTGCTCCGAGGCCAGGGAAATCTGCAGAACGGCCATACCGGCGCTGCGCGAAGCTGAGCCCGGTCACTATGTGGCGTGTTTCCTTTACGGAGACGCCGTCGAAAGCTCCGGAGACTCTCTCGCCGGCCAAAGAGCAGCCGTCTGAAAAAAGCGCGTGCCCGGAAGAACGTACCCGAGAATTCAATCCGGGGATCTTCCGGGCCGCCGAAAGCACCGAGGGGAACTCTCCAACCGGTTGGAAGACACCGAGGTAAAGACCGCGGATCAGCGGCCCGGTTCTCGCAGCGGCCCGGTTTGAGTTTCATCAGCCTTCCGAACGCACAAGAGGCGAACACGGGCCCGCTGTTAAATAGCGCGCGGCCAGACGCGAGGCGACCGAAGCCGGGTCGTCCTCCCCCGCCTCCAGCGCCGCCAGGCAACGTTCGAGCTCGCCCGAGGTAGAGGCGGCTTTGAGTACCTTGTCCACCATTTCTCTCTTAAGGTAGTCTTCGATCGAGGCAAGAAACCTGTTCCGGACACGCGTTTTGAGATTTCCGGAGGACTTCAGGTATTCGTAGTGAGCGTCGATGGCGCGGGCAAGCTCGTCGAGGCCTACTCCGCTCGTGGCTACCGTCTTGATCACCGGAGGCCTCCAACCCCCCTGCGGACGCATATCCAGCATCATTTCTAACTCCGCACCGGTCCTGTCCGCGCCGGGGAGGTCCGCTTTGTTGACGACGAACACATCTCCTATCTCAAGAATACCCGCCTTGAGCGTTTGTACTGAGTCGCCGAGCCCGGGGGTCAACACCACCAGGACTGTGCTCGCGTATTTCATCACGTCTACCTCGGACTGCCCGGCTCCCACGGTCTCGACAAGCACGTCGTCGAAGCCGGCGACCCCGACCAGAGTCAGGACGTCGCCCGTAGCCCGGGTAAGGCCACCCAGATGTCCCCGGCTGGCCAGACTGCGGAAGAAAACTTGAGGGTCTGTCGTGCGACGCTTCATCCTGACCCTGTCCCCCAGGATCGCGCCGCCTGTGAAAGGAGAAGAAGGGTCCACCGCAATGACCGCCACTGACCTGCCCGCAGACCGGAGCTGGTCGACGATGCCGTCCACCAGACTGGATTTTCCGACCCCCGGAGCACCCGTGATACCAATGACCCGGGAATTCCGCGGAGTCCTGTAAGCAGCGCGGACGAGCTCCCTGGAACCTGGGGCCCCGTCCTCGACAAGGCTAATAGCTCTGGCCAGCGCAGCTCTGTCGCCGCGCCGGATCATTTGGATGAGTTCTTCCACTCAACTTGCCCTCTTTTCTCGAACGTGAGTCCGGGTGTATTCCACGATCTCTTCGGTGCTGGTACCCGGCCCGAACACCTCCGCCACGCCGGCCGCCTTCAGGGCAGGGATATCCTCACGCGGAATCACGCCCCCGACCAGCACGAGAACGTCGAGAACTCCTCCCTTTTCCTTCTTCAGGTGTTCGATGACCTTCGGGACGAGCGTCATATGGGCACCCGAGAGGATCGACAGAGCGACGACGTCGACATCCTCTTCCACGGCCATCCGGGCCAGTTCTTCCGGGGTCCGGTGAAGCCCGCTGTAGATTACCTCCATTCCCGCGTCTCTGTACGCTCGGGCGACGACCATGGCGCCCCGGTCATGGCCATCGAGTCCCGGCTTGCCTACGAGGACCCTGATCTTTCGTTCCATCTTCGAACAGCTCCCCCTTGTACGGAAGGACATCCCCACTCAAAGATTCCCGCTTGCCAAACCTCAAACCCGCCAACGCGGCCAGGCCCTCCTCGCTATCTGGGCTCTAAACCCTGTGCCCGTACCATATAACGAGATAACGAGTCGCGGCTTAGACTAAACTAGAGTCCGAAGCCCGCTCCCAGACCAGCGACGCCGGCAATTCCAGGCACACATCCTTCAACTACAACAACAGCGACAGCATCACGCCGGCCACCACCGCGGTGCCTATGACCCCGGCCACATTGGGTCCCATGGCGTGCATAAGAAGGAAGTTCCCGGGATTCGCCTCCTGCCCCACCACTTGCGAAACCCGGGCGGCCATCGGGACAGCCGACACGCCCGCCGAACCTATAAGGGGATTAACCTTTCCCCCGGTCAGCTTGTACATGAGTTTCCCCAGCAAAACTCCTCCGGCCGTACCGCCCGCGAAGGCTACGACGCCCAGCGCGATGATCTCTATGGTCTGGAGCCTCAAAAACGATCGAGCATCCATGGTCGCGCCAACCGAGACTCCCAGTAAGATCACGAGGATGTTGTTGAACTCGTTGGCCGCGGTCTTAGAAAGCCTCTCTACTACGCCGCATTCGCGGAACAGGTTCCCCAGCATCAACATACCAACGAGAGGGGCCACCGGCGGAAGAAGTAGACTCACCACCACGGTGACCACGATCGGGAATATGATCTTTTCGGTCTTCGACACCTGACGAAGTTCGGACATCACCGTGCTTCGCTCTTTCTCAGTCGTCAAAGCCTTCATAATCGGAGGCTGGATGAGGGGAACCAGAGACATGTAGGTGTAGGCCGCCACGGCGATGGGCCCCAGAAGCTCGGGGGCGAGTTTCATGGCCGTGTAAATGGCCGTCGGCCCATCGGCACCCCCGATGATACCGATGGCAGCTGCCTGACTCAGCGAGAAACCCAGAGCCTTCGCAATCATCATAGCGATGAAGATTCCCAGCTGCGCCGCAGCCCCCAACAGCAGGGTCGAGGGGTTCGCCAGAAGCGGACCGAAGTCGGTCATCGCCCCCACACCCATGAAAATCAGAGGTGGGAATATTTCCTTCTCCACTCCTTGATGCAGGTAGTAAACCAGTCCTCCGGGCATAGTACCGGAAGGCGGCGTCATAATGGGGGCAAAAGGCAGGTTCGCCAGGATAGCTCCAAAGCCGATCGGAACCAGGAGAAGCGGCTCGAATTTCTTGAAGATGGCCAGGTAGAGAAGAATCAGCCCAACCAGAATCATTATGGCGTTACCAGCTTCGAAACCGACGAGACCCGTGGTCGACCAAAGTTTTGAAAGCACCGATCCTATATCCATCTGATGTCCGGCTCCTCCCCGTTTTCCCTCGCCCTCTGACCTGACAGCACCAGCTCAGGGCGGACCAAGGCACCGAATCTTCGCTACGGGCCCGCGCTTATGAGCTGATCTTCAGGAGCGGATCTCCGGTGTTCACCGTTTGCCCCTGCGAGACGTAAACCTCTTCGACGACCCCGTCGCCCGGCGCTATTATCTCGTTCTGCATCTTCATAGCCTCCAGGAGAAGCAGCACCTGTCCTCTCTTAACCTGATCCCCGGGCTTGACCTTGACTTCGCTGATAGAACCGGGTATTGGCGCCTTTATCACCCCTGGACCCGCTGGAGAACTGCTCTTCGCCGGCCCGACAGGCGCCTCTTTTTTGCTGGGCGGCACCGACGGTCTGGGAACCGGCACTTTGACGGGCTGCGCCGGGGGTAAAGCGGCGGAATCAGCCCGAACTCCGGTGGATGCAGATTCGTTTGCCCCGGGAACCTCCCCGCCCGAAATTTCTTCTACTTCGACCTCAAAGACCTTGTCATCAACTTTTACTCTGAACCGCCGCACAGCTTACGACCTCCCCTTTTTTCCGTTAACGGCTGAACCTTAAAGCTCGGGGCTTCATCCGGTCGGTCATACAACCGGCCGTCTGTCAGCTCAACGGCGAGCTCTACCTTGATAGACGGCATGAGCTTTACCCAGCTTCCCCCACGCCCCCGAGTCCCTCAAACCGCGCACGAAGACACGGCGCCTGCCGGTACCGGCCATCGCCGCCATCACCGCAGCTATCACCGCGACCCTCTCTTCCACCGTCAACTCCACACTCGATCCGCTGGCGTCTTTCGCCGCGCGTACCGCAAAACCGCAGCCGGCCCCGGCCGCGCAACCGAGACCCGTCACACCAGCGCCACCGCTGGGCTGCTGAGAAGCGTTGCTGTCCGCAGCGGGAGCGGTCTCGTCACCCCATCTTCCCTCATCGAGGGAACCTTCCTCTCCAGCCCCTACGTCCGGGGACCTCGCGCCCGCACCGGCGTTTCGCGACGTTTCGGCCGTCTGCACCGCCTTGGCCACGACTTTGATTACCAAGGCCAAAAACCCCAGCACGATGAAACCCACGGCCATGCTTACGATGCTGAGCAAAAGCCCTCCGAGAAGATTGTCGGGCAAGTTCAAAACCTCCCTGTAACTACGCACCAGCCCGACCCTGACAGGTCAAGAGCTGGTTTCGCTCCAGTCTAAACCGGCATGTTTCCGTGCTTTTTAACCGGTCGCGACTCGCTCTTCGTGCGACAGAGCTCGAGCGCGCCGATGATCTTCGGCCTCAACTCCTCCGGCTCGATTACATCGTCGACGTACCCCCTAGACGCAGCCACGTAGGGATTGGCAAACACTTCCCTGAACTCTTTCACCTTGGCTTGTCTTGCGGCTTCGGGGTCGGGCGCCTTTGCGATTTCGTCCCGGAAGATGATGTTAGCTGCGCCCTCCGGTCCCATCACGGCGATTTCGGCCGTGGGAAGAGCAAATACCATATCGGCCCCAAGGTGCCTCGAGCACATGGCGATGTAAGCTCCCCCGTAAGCTTTCCTCACTATCACAGTCACCTTGGGGACGGTAGCTTCGGAGTAAGCGTACAGAAGCTTCGCCCCGTGACGGATGATCCCGCCGTACTCCTGGTCTACACCGGGCAGATAACCGGGAACGTCGGCGAAGGTAACAAGGGGGATGTTGAACGCATCGCAAAATCTCACAAACCTCGAAGCTTTGTCCGATGCGTTTATGTCGAGGCAGCCGGCCTTTTCAAGGGGTTGAGAAGCTACTATTCCCACCACGTGACCGTTGAACCGCGCAAAACCCGTGATGATGTTGGGAGCGTAGTTTCGCGATACCTCGAAGAAAGTGCCGCGGTCCACGATGGGCTCGATGAGGGCATACATGTCGTATGGCTTGTTGGGGTCAACGGGCACTACGTCCGAGAGTCCCGGTTCGATCCTGCCGGGGTCGTCCGACGGCGTCACGTAAGGGGGGTCTTCTTGATTGTTTGAAGGAAGATATGACAGAAGCGCTCTGACCATCTCGAGACATCTCTTTTCGTCGTCTGCCACAAAGTGGGCGACTCCCGAAACCTGGCTATGTATCAGAGCGCCTCCTAGGTCCTCCACGCTTACGTCTTCGCCGGTAACCGCCTTGATGACCTGCGGCCCCGTGATGAACATGTTAGCAGTACCTTTTACCATGAAGACGAAGTCGGTCAAAGCCGGCGAGTACACCGCGCCCCCAGCGCACGGTCCCATGATCACGGATATCTGAGGGATGACCCCGGAGTACTGAACGTTTCTGAAGAATATGTCACCGTATCCCTTTAGAGCGTCCACTCCTTCCTGAATTCGGGCTCCCCCCGAATCGTTCAATGAAACGAAAGGAATCCCCACTTTCGCGCAAAGGTCCATCACCTTGACGATCTTCGACGCGTGCATCTCGCCGAGGGAACCACCGATCACCGTGAAGTCCTGAGCCGCGACGCCCACCGCTCTCCCGTCGATCAGGCCGTAACCGGTCACCACTCCTTCGCCGGGAGCTTCCACTTTATCCATGCCGAAATCCCTGGCGCGATGGGTTACGAAGGCGTCTATTTCCACGAACGACCCGGGATCGAGGAGAACGTTCAGCCTTTCTCTGGCGGTCATCTTGCCCGACTTGTGCTGACGTTCTATTCGAGCAGCTCCGCCACCCTCATAGACTTTTCGGCGGCGATCCCGTAGCTCTCTAAGCTTCTCTTCCAACTGCTCCCTGGAAGAAGGCAAGCTTTTCACCTCCTGGAATTGGCCCAGCCAATTGAAAACTGCCGCCGGCCAGACCAGTCATAGCATATCAGAGCATCATCTGTACCGTCCAGGGGTATTTTGGGCCGGAATTGGATTGTACGACAGGTTCCAAAAGTGGCCCCAAACCCCCGGAAAGAGATCTAGAAAGAGATCCAATGGGGAAAAGGGACACAATGGGGGTAAAAAGTCACCGCAAACCACCAGAGAATTTAACGCTCCATGCGCTGCCTCAAGAAGAAAGTCAATTCCTGAAGGTCAGACGTCACGTCCTGGTACTTCACCAGAACACCCTCAGGCACCCTGAGCTTCACCGGAGCGAAGTTTAAAAACGCCTGTATACCTGCGCGAACCGCAATGTCGCACACTTCCTGCGCCGCCTCGGGAGGGACGGTGACAATTCCAACTTTGATATCGTGGGCCTTCACGATATCGGTCGCTTCCGCAATGGAGCTCACTTTAACTCCGCCGATGGTTGTGCCTATCTTCTTCGGGTTCACATCGAAAAGAGCTTTCACGTGGAAGGGATAATCTTTGTCAAACCTGTGCCTTGTGGTGAGGTACCTCGCAAGAGCGGTCCCCAGTTCGCCCACGCCGAATAGGCAAACCGGTACGGGCTCGCCGGCGCCCAGGATTTCAACGAGTTCCTGCTTCAACATGAGCACCGGATAGCCGACTCCCTGCTTTCCGAATTCACCAAACAGCGCCAGGTCCTTCCTCACCTGAGCCGCGTTTACACCCGCTAGCGCCGCCAGCTCCGCGGACGAAATGTAGTCTTCGGGCGATGCCTCTCTCTCTTTGAGTATCCGAAGATAGTTCACGAGCCTTCTGACCACCACGTCCGGAACCTTCACTCTCACCATAAACCAGGCCTCCCCTAACGACTAAGAGATTCGCTGGACCCCATCTGGTAACGTAATTCTACCATTTTACGGGAGCACCTTCTTTGCCCTCCCACCGTGACAGTTCGAGACCCCAACTACAAAACCAGGGCGGGCCAGAATTCAAAACCGGCGAACGGGCGTACCCCGCCCAAACACGAGCTAACCCAGCTTCGCCAGACGCCCGGCCAGAAGCCCCGTGAAGATGCCGGTCGGAACGGCGAAAAAGAGAAGGTACGGCAGATAGAAGAACACACCCGTGGTCCTCAGAATGGCCGCGGCCAGAAGAAGCTGGGTGATGTTGTGGGTCGCAGCTCCTCCGATGCTCACGCCCACGGTGCTCAACCGCTCCCTTGGAATTCTGGCGGCGGTGTACATGACGATGGTGCTCACAATGGCGCCCCCCGTGCTGAGGTAGTAGCTCACGTTCAGGAAGGTCCCCGACACCAGGCTTCCCAAAAGGGTGCGGAGAAAACTTATCATGAGGGCTTCTCCCAACCCCAGTCTGAGCACGGCGTAAAGCGCCACCGTGTTCGCCAGGCCTAGTTTGGCTCCGGGCATTACATACGGAACCGGAATCACGGCCTCAACCGCATGAAGCACACTGGCCAAGCCAACGAGGACCGCGACGCGGGCGATTCTCGTGGCCCGGCTCCGGCTTTTCCACGCAATCTCAGTCACTTTTCCTCGCCTTCGTTCGAAGCTCTTCCGAGCCGATTTTTCCGCCACTCCTCAACGAGCACAAGCAATCTTTCTTTGGTGTTTTCGTCGGGATTCCGCAAAACCGCTTCTTCTAGGTACGCTATAACCTCACCCAGCTCGGGTCCCCTGGGTATCCCGGATTCCCTCATTAAATCGTCCCCGGTTATCCTGAGCTTCTGATAGGACTCGGGGGGATAACGCCGGGAGGCGAAAACCCCGGCCATGAGATCCACCACAACGTCGGACATGGCGTCTCCCCGCGCCGCAAGGGACTTGGCGATTTCCAGCGCAACGAGATCTGCAAACTTCTCCGGGCCCGCCTCTTTCAAGATCTTTCTCACCGTGTAGCCCGGGTCCGCACCGGTCGAAAGCGGCGAACCACTTAAGAGGTACTTCACATGGGAGGAAAGCTTCGAAGACAGGCCGAACCGGCGGGAAGCTTCTTCCCATGCATCCGGCGGAGCCAGGTGGAACAGAGCGGCGAGTCTCACGGGCAGGTTTTCCGGGCAATACCCTACAGTCTTTGCGATATAAGCCACCATGCTGCGCTGGGGACCCGTTCCGATGAGCGCCTCGGAAACCCCGTTTCCCTTTCCGTTTCCCTTTCCGTTTCCCTTCCCGTTTCCCTTCCCGTTTCCCTTCCCGCACGAACCCGCCTCCTCGACCGGCTCAAACGGTGTTGAATGACACCCGGACCACACGGAAGTAGGCACCGAATTTAAAATAGGCGCAGAGCCGAGTATTTCGGGGAGCACCACGCGGAGAAGTCCCGTGTCCCAGAGTTCTACGATCGCAGGGTAAGCACCGGGAGAAAGAAGTATCCCCTGGAGTTCGGAGAAACACCTTTGTCCGGACACCGAAGAAACGAGGCTGGCCATCTTTCGGACTGCGCTAGACACTTCGGGCGCCATGTTGAACCCGAGCTGGGCCTTCAGGCGTAGAGCCCGTAGTATCCTCAAGGGATCTTCGGAAAACCTTGCTTCCGCCTCACCTACCGTGCGAATGACCCTGTCTTGAAGATCCGCCTCGCCTCCAAAGGGGTCCACCAGCTCTTTCCTGTCGAGGTCCAGCGCCATAGCGTTCACGGTGAAATCTCTTCTCGCCAGGTCATCCTCGACGGTTGCACCCAACTCCACGCGGCTGGGGTGCCTGCGGTCCAGGTACTCCCCCTCTGAGCGGAAGCTCACCACATCGACACCTGATATCCTCACCCGACCGAACTGGATGCCGTCAACCTCGGCTGAGGGAAATATCGACAGCACCTGAGGGGGTTGTAGAGTCGTACCGAGGTCCCAGTCTTTAGGTTCCATCCCCAAGAGGACATCCCGGATGGCACCGCCGACGAGGTAAACGCGGCCACCCTCTCGTTGCAAAGCGCGGGCTATTTCTAGCACCTGCGCGGGAATCTTTCCAAACAGTTTTTGAATGCGGCCTGCTTTTGCCACCATGAGCCCAGATTACACCGCCCAGCATTATATCAAACGGTCCCGCGCGAACGCCCGTGCGGCCCGTACTTTCTCTGCAGGAGACGCTCGTCCGCCACGGACAGAAGCGAGCGAGCGTCGTCTCCGTCTTCGGGGTAAACGGCCACGGCAAAGGTGGCGCTGGGAAGAGGGATTTCCCTTCCGTCCGGGGTCCGAATGGTCTTATCCGTCCACCCCCGGACTACTTCGTGCATATGTTTTTCCACGGCTTCCCGGGAAGCACCCGGAAACAACAGGACGAACTCATCTCCCCCGTAGCGTCCCACTATATCGCATGCTCTGGTCCCCTCTTTGAGGTT
>JADBKE010000012.1 GCA_014896535.1 Candidatus Fermentithermobacillaceae bacterium | reverse complement strand
TTGCACCCACAAGAAGGCGCATGCAACCGCCGGCCCGTACCAAGTGGGCCACACCGGCAGCCGCCATGGCCAGCGACCACGAGGAGAAGAACCCGGCTGTCCTGTCGTAGGATACGGAGCGCGACAGGGCCGGGATGTAGAAATCACGCAGCCTGTCGTCCGCCGGGCCGTAAGAAATCTTCCAATTGACTTCGGTCAAGCAGCCGGACACGGGCTACGTTTCCTCCTCCTCTTCCTCTTCAACAAGAAGTGCCATCTGCTCAGGCCCTCTCTCCTCTTCCGGAGCAGGCTCAAGGTCCGGAAAAGCGGCCTGACGCAGGCGCTCGATGGCTTCTGCTTCCGGACGGAGGTAGCGACCCCCGCGGTTGCGGGTCGCCGGGACGGCGCGTATGGCCCCCTGCAGCAGCGCCCGGAACGCTGGGTCGCGCGCGTACCCGCGGCTTTCCAGAAAGCGCATCGCCGCCGCGGTGCCGTCTTCCGCTACCAGCAGGAGCGCCGTATGCAGCACATCGAGGAGCACGGAAAAGGTACCGTCGGGATCGAGCCGGCCGCGGGTGCGGCGCTGCGCCGGCTCCTGCAAGGTCACCGAATCACCTTGCTTCGCCAGGACGCGGTGCGCGCGGACGAGGTCCGCCTCGAGGTCGCATCCCAGCGCCAGCGAGAGCTTCCTCGCCTCGTCTGCGGGAAATGTCGCCGCCCGGAAAGCATCCCAGCAGAGCAGCCAGAAGTCCGTGACCGGATCGAACCGCACCACCCTCCCCAGGAGCGCCTCTTTGCGCAGAGCTGCGACCTCTGCGCGCGCCACATCCAGCGCCGTCTCAGGTTCCAGACGCAGCGGCTTTCCGGTACGCGGGTCAGCTTCGCCGGACAGGACCGGCCAATGGCGCGACAGCACCCGGAGGACTGGCCCGTAAGTCGCAAGGTAAAGGTCGACGCCGGTGATGCCCGCCTTCACATACTGCTGAGCTCTCTCCCGCGCAGTCTGCCGTACTTCGGCCTTTATCTCGTCCCACCATGCCGGCTCGGCAGAAGGCGGCCTCTTGCGGCAGGTGAGCAGGATCGTGGACTGCGCCGCGTTCTTCTTCGCCTGGTGCAGAGAATGCTCGCTTTCCGTCCGCACCGGCCAGGAGGACTCCACGACGAAACCGGCCTCAATGAGCGAGCGACCCAGGGCGTTCCAGGCGTCCGTGCGCTTGTGGGTGAACATCACGGTAAGCACTCCATCCTCACGGAGCACCCGGTGCATCTCCCGGAAGCAGGCCAGCATCTTGCGCTCGTAGTCCTGGTCGGCCAGCTCCCTGGGCCCGGGATGCTTCATCCCGCGGAAGCGGGCCGGGTTGGCGACCGCCTCGGAGTCCTTGTCGGTAAGCAGAGTGGTGAATCCCTCCGGGTACAGGTCGCCCACCGTGCGCTTGAGCCACACGTAAAAGAAGTCCGAGAGCTCGCCGTACATGACGTTGTCGTAATAAGGCGGGTCGACCACGATGGCATGTATGCTCCCTGAAGGCACATCCGCCATGTTCGCAGCGTTGCCGTACCTCACCCTCACCGGAGCACGGGCGCCGGATACCGCAAAAAGCCTGCGCGCTGGACCGCCCGACAGGCGGGCGAGGCCAAGGTAGGCGTCGACGACTTGATCGAGGGCCCAGGGGAGCAGCATCCGGGCCGCGTCGAATTCGCCATAGCTCCATTTGAACGAGAAGTCGTGGCGGTCGAAGGTGTTGCGGATAACGCCACGTCCGGCATGCCAGCTTGCAAGACTCGAGTTGTAATCGGCGCACTTGTCGAGTGCAAGCCCCAGATAGGTCAGCACGGCTCGCGCTCGCTCCTTGGGCAGGCCCTCCCGCACCTCCCGGGCAACCTCGTGGTACGTTTCCAGGTAGGTGCATAGAGCCAGCAGCTGCCGCGGAGAGAAGAGGTCGGCCCAGGTACGCATCCCGTACCGGTGGGGTTCGCTTGTCTTCAACCCGTCCGGAATAGCTTCACGCGGCACAAACCCCCGCGCTTCCCACCCGGGGAGCCGGCGGGCAAGTTCTTCCTCGGCCCTCCGCACCGCATCGAAATCCTCCTGAGTGGGGAGCCGGAAGTCCTTGCCTTGCGGCGTCTGGATCGCTACAGCGTAGAGTTGCGCCCCCATCCGCCCCGCCTGCGCCTCAGCTTTGATATAGTCGTCGGGGATCGCCTCTCCGGTCCAAGGCGAGATAGCGGTCCCTCGGGCCACCGTACCCCTCTCGGGACGTGCGGCGCGCGCCTTGTTGTCTCGTACGATCTCGAACCGGCACTCGGACGCGCCGGGGTCAGCCACCAGCTTGACGGCCACCAACGGTTCGTCCCTGCTCCGCAGCCACCAGTTAGGAGAGAGCGGAACCGGCTTGCCCGTGTACGGACAGGCCACCGTGCGGGCCCACAGGTACGCGAAAACCCGCTCGTAGGTCCCCACGGGAAAGAACTGGGCAAGGCGTTCGGCCACGAGTTCAGCCCAAAGCTTACCGTAGTATTCGAGGTCACCCGCCAGCTCCTCCCTGAAACGTGCAGGGTAGTCAAGCGTGGCATGGAGAATCACGTAGGCCACAGGATTGAGTTCGTTGGCGAACGTCGGGAAACCACAGCGAAGCGCCTCGAACGGAATGGAACCTCCCCCGGCCATAGGATCTGAAACCACCAGGTTGGTTGTTCCCCATGCCGTATCGAGAAGCCGGCGGATAATGCGGATCTGTTCTCCGTCGGGCGTATGAGTGAACGCACGCCCGTAACCATACCCGCCTCCGGGGAGGCGCTCACCCGTCTCCCTGGCGATATCGATGGCTTTCCGTGCCGCCACCGGGTTTCCCCTGATGCCCAGCAGATCGCGGACGAACCAGTCGCGGTAAGTCGCCTCGTCGGGGAAACGCAGGAGAAGATCTTCCGGCCAGTCCGGGCTCCAGGCCGGCAGCACGCTCCCCAGGACAGCCGCGCGTGAAACCACGAGTGGCCGACGGGCCCACCAGACGTGGAGAAAGTACAGGGGCGGTAGAGCGCTGCTCGCGGCCCTTTCCCGGCGCGCTTCCACACCGATCTCTGCAACCGGCAGCCAGCCAGTAATGAGCGGGTCGTTCATAGAGGATCTTCACTCCCCTCCGAGGAGCACCCTTAGGGCGCGCCGGGCGCTGCCTGCCGAGGTTGCTTTGCTGAACCAGTAGTAGGCCTCTTCGTCCGGCATACTCCGGATACCTTCGGCAATGCGCTCCATCCGGGAGGTCTTGCGCAGGGGTTTCAGGGCGAGCAGGGTCAGAGCCAGCCGCACACCCTGGTTCTCTCTGAGCTCAAATGGCTCGCGGCGGCCCCGCGTCAGGTCCGAGGGCCGGTAGCCGCTCTGGCGCAGGGCCTCGAGCACCTGCGGCAGGCTCGCCTGCAACGGGGCATCCCAGACCCGCACCAGCGGTTGCGCGTCATCCTGGCTGGCACCGTTTAGGCGCTGTCGCAATTCCACACCGTACGAGCCGTCCGGGCGGGGTACGACGTACAGGAGAAACTGCCGGGAGATCACGATCCCTCCACCCCCTCGCCAGCAGGGTCTCCCGCAATGTGTATGCGACCGGGGATGAGGCCCGCCACCACGTCGCGTACCCGGCTCATGCCTTCGGCGGTAAGAACGTCGCGCGGCCGCCACTCCAGCCCCGCACGCACGTGCACGGCTGTCGACCGCTCGAGCACGGCAACCACGGCGTCTTTCAGGTCCCTGTATCTTTCCGAGGGTCCCCGGAACTCCAAACGCACGCTGCCACCCTCGAACTCGCCCGTAGCCGACACCTCCAAGCGGAACTGGCCGGGGCCAAGCTGAGGGACGGTCAGGCCCAAGCCTCGCAATCCCCGCACGCTATCGGGACCGTCCCCCTCGACTTCAAACCGGAGGACAGCCAGTCCGGACACGTTCCGGTCGTGCATGAGGTCGAGGATTCGCTGCAGGGCCTGCGAGGCCGTGCCCGAGGCCTCAAGACGTTCCTCTGGCGGAGGGGGTGGCGGCGCTTGGCAGCGGCACCGGCTGGCCGGCTCTCCGCAGATGGGGCAGCGCTCCTCGGGAGGCTTTTCTCCCGCGATGGGTATCCCGCGCTCCCGGGCCAGCTCGGGCTCGAGCAGCACAGCGTCCCCGTCGAGGCGAACCAGCGGCACCGGGGACTCGGCTCCGTAACCCCGGCCCTCGGCTGGGTCAAAATATACCCACAGTCCGCGCCGCACACCTTGTACGATTCCCTCGCGAAGGGGCTTCGGGTCGATTAGCATCCTCAGCCCCCTGCGCATGGCGAAAACCCGTACCAGTTCCGTTACGGGCATCTCACGGGCTCCATGTATCCACGCCCAACGTTTGATGAGCTCGGGGGCTATGGGGCCGTCGTCGCCCGTGTAGACCTTTTCCAGTCGCCGCAGGGCATCCAGGATCACCTTACCCTGGTCCTGTCTGACGCTCCCCTGGTCCTGGGGTGGCAGGGCTTCGCGTGCCAGACCGGCAGCAGTCCGGGGCGCGTCCGCCGAGGGATAATACAGGAACCTGTAGGCCCGGTGGATGGCCACCCGTAGCTGGAGCTCGCTTTCGTCCTTCCGCTCCCGCAGTCGCCGGCGCTGCTCGGGGGTAAGTAACCTCTGCCTTTCCGGATCCTCGGCCAGCCGGCGGACAGCCTCCGCTTCTCGAGCCCTGGTGATCATGTCCTCTCGCTGCGCTTCGTCGCACACCAGGAAGACGACGTTGTTCTGAAACAGCCGCCGCTCGCCCACGGTACCCTTTTCTTCGAAAAGCCGCCGCACCAGGTCGGGCGGGACCGCGTCCTGTTCTCTGGCCGCAGCTGCGTCATAGTGGATGATTGCCAGCTTGGGCTTACCCGCGTCATCGGGAACCTCGTTGGGTTCGGCAGGGAACCGGCGGACATCGAAGACACCTGATTGCCAGATGGCCCACAGCTTCTCGTCCAGCACCTGTTTGGCCTTGGTGACCCCCACGTACTGCATCTCGTCCACGATCATCTTGTTCAGCGAAGGCTCGGTGAGAAACCGCCAGCGCTCGCCCTCATACTCCAGATACCAGCAGCGCCGCTCCAGCTCCCTGAGCGCTTGGGAGAGCATGGCAGGGTCATCGCCCGGAGCCAGGCAGGCCAGCGCAACCTCCTCCGTACGCGCGCCCACGGCCGCACCCCGCGTCAGGCTATGCAGAAAGATGGTGGTCGCGGCCTTCCTCGCAAAGGGCCTCCGTCCAGATGCCTCCCAGCTACGGTCTATCTCGCTGGCAAAGCCCGGATGCTCAGCCACGGGACTCACGATGTCCGCGTGCACGACCTCCTTGTAGCGAGGCCTGTCCAGGCGGCTGGTGAGGTCTTCCACGACCGGCTCCCATGACAGGTCCAGGTGATGGGGGTGGATGAGCCAGACGTCCCGAGGCCGCACCTGCCAAAGCCGGCGTATGGCCTGAGCCAACAGCCGCAGCGCTCCACGGGTCCGCTGGAAATTGGGTATGGTAGACACCTTGCGGTTCAGAGTCACCAGGAGCTCCGGATGGAACGGGTAACTGTGCTCGAGCAACTTGATGTAGTCCGCAGCGAGGGCGTAAGCCGGCAGTTCCGCTCCCTGGCGCTGCGCTTCCTCCAGGTACGCGCGGTAAACCAGAGCTACCTCAGAGGCGGCATTCCTGTCCACCCGCTCGAATAGTCGCCTGGTTAGAATGTTGGCAATTTCATCCTCACCCGAAGTGGGTGTTAGGATACGTTCCTCCCGCCCCGAAATGGCTTTGAGTTCGGCCATGAGCTGATTAAGCACCTGGCTCAGTTCCTCGCTTTCCTCACCGAAGGCATCCGAGGCTTCCGCCAGAGTCAACACGCACACGGCACGCGGCGAGGCAGCCACCGCCTCAAGCAGACCCTTGAGAAACGGAGCCAGGTGGCCCGCAAGTCCCTCTTTACCCCGCCAGGTACGAAGCGTGCGCAGGTAGGGGGCCAGTTCATCGAGCAGGATGACCACGGGTCCTTCGCCCAGGATCTCTTTCCACGGGATACCGCCGGGCACCCGTGCCTCGTCGTTACGGCGCACTTTCTCGTAAGCCGCCTGCCCGCCTATCTGGTAGGCGATCTCACCCCAGGGCGTGTACGTCACCGTGCCGTCATGGTGGCGGACCCCGTCCACCGGGTTCAGATCGTCTCCAACCACCACCGCCACGCGAACCGCCTCGCGGCTCGTCCCCACAGGCATTCCGATGCAAGACTCCAGCGCATCGGCGGGGACCCGGCCAGAAGCAGCATGGTACAGCGCGATCAGGTTGTGGGTCTTCCCGCCTCCGAATCCGGTCTCAAGGCGTAAGACCGGTGCCGCCATGGGGTTGGTGCCCCACAGGCGGCCAAGCGCCTCAGAGAGAAGTGTCTTCAAGCCCTTTGTCATGTGCGTACGGCTGAAGAAGGTCGCCCCGTCACCGTACACCGGGGCAGCGGTACCCCGAGCGACGTCCCCCAGGCGGGCCGCGAAGGCTGCCTCGTGCAGCTCCCCGGAAAGCACTTCGGGCCGCGGTAAACAGGTCTCAAATACAGTCCGCATTCTCGGCCCCCCCTTGCATTCGGACTGGTTCGTACCCCCTTCTCGTCCGAACAGTGAGTGGAGCGCGCGTACCGAACCCGCACTAGCACGGTGCGGGTCCGTGCACATACAACCAGTCACGTCGTGGAAACATCGGTGTCCGGACCGTCGGCAGGTTAATGGTCTGGGTGCGCTTACTTCCTACGATATCATCCTTCATCATTCCTGCCTCGCACCTAAGCGGGGCGCGCCGAACAGCGCCAGATGTGACCGTGAGATGTCGCCCCGCCATTTTGGTGATATGCGATACAAAGAAACCCGCCGAAGATGGCGGTCGCGACCCAGGGGTTCCCGAACATCCGTTTCAGTCCTGTTGCAGAAACCCTCTACTAAAAGGCAGGTTGCAGACCAATCCAGAACCTAGGTAAGACCAGATTTGTGTCCAAGAACTGGGGCCAATGCGCAACCACGAGCAGAGTATATCTCCTTGCATGTTCCCGATCGAGCTTCCCGACGTGTATCAAGATATCTGCTGCCGCGGTTTCTCCGGACCGCACTCCCACCAGACATTCTGAGCACATGTGGTTGCCACACTGTTGGAAGAAGGATTGCGAGGGGAACTGAAGACCTTGCCTTCAAACTCGAAAACGGCCCATCCGCCTTCGAAACGGCCAACAAAGACCACGGGCAACACCTCCCTCCCAGGTACGCCCCTCGCTATCGTATTCCGCTTATTGGCCTACCATCAACGTACATTGCAATCTCGTTTTCGCTCCATGTTCCGCAAAGTAAATGTTTGCAACCAATCTCCGCGGGGTGGGATCTCCTATCCGGATGGCTTCTGTTGCTGCGTTTATGATACATTCTTTCTCGGCATGTCCTACCGTTGCCCCGCTCCTAATGATTACCAACCAACTGCGACGATATTGCCGAAGAAGGCTTACCAAACGCTGGTGGAGTTCATCCCACTGTCGCCCTTCTTTAAGCTGTAAGTCGTCTAGGCTCTTACACTCGATATACACGATGTCACTTCCGTCCGATACGCAGAGGTCGCACGTCTTTTCCCCCGTGATGCTTTCTTGCACAATCTCCACTTTCATGCCCATTCGCACGTAAGCGGCAGCGACGTAGGCTTCGAACAGTGCTGAGAAGAACGTGGAACGATTTTTGAGTGCTTTCAGGATCCTGTCGACATTTCTCAAGTGCTCAATATCAAGTAAATCGGATAAGAGTGAAAGAAGAATCAATGAGCTATCGCTCAGATGAAGAACCCCAGTCTGTTTGCTTGCCTCGACGTCTCGCTCGAAGGTAGCCCACCACGGAGCGAGGGGGTGGGCCGAAGCTTCGAGGATGCGTGCTTCAAGCTCATTGAGCCCAATTGGGTTGAATGATTTGATTTCTGCAACGAAGGAGTGTCCGAGAATCCCCTCAAGTTTGCGCAGGCACATATCCAGATTCGCCAGGGATACTTCCAGAGGATATCACCAACCTGGAAAGTGAGGCTTCTGAATCTGCAAGTTTTCGGTTGCTCCGGATTTCCGCATTTTCAAGGCGAAACCACAACATGTAGGGGGCTCGAATAGTAATAGTTACTATGAGCCTCCTTGCAATGACCAGCCCTTCGCGGGTTTTATGATTTCAAAGTCGTTACCTGATAAGCCTTACCGTAACTCCCGGTACTTTAAGCCAAAGGGAGTCTGCTGTAACTACTGGTAGTGTCCTGAGCTTCCCTAGAGCCAGACATGCCCTGTCGCCAAGGGAAAGTCCTATACCACGAGCAGACTCTCGCAGCCGAGCTGCTTCTTCGGCGAGTGGTGCAGTGAAATCGGCTATTTCGAGCAAGTCTAAGAGTCCATGTGCGCGTAGGTCAGAGAGGGCCTGGTCTACAGGAACACCGCGATCCACGAGCTTGCTCAGGACCTCTGACAAATTCACGGTGCTTATTACGGCACCCGCAAGGAGAGCTTCTGACACCACGTCTGCCCCCGGTTCGTCAAAGAGATATGCCAGGAGGGCAGAGGCATCCAGTACAACCTCACTCACGCTGGTCTGGTTCCTCCTCGGATTCCCGTCGACGTTCAGCTATGAGCTCGTCTGAAACGTTTTCGGTAGCATCCCGGAGATGACGGTACATGCCCCTCACCCGCTCCACGGCGTCTTTCAAAAGGACAACTTTGAATTCGCCTGGTCCAACGGGCTCCACAAGGACGCTGTCGCCCTCCTTGAATCCGAGTTGTTTCCTGACCTCCACCGGAATGAGCAGGCGACCGCGACTATCAACGGCAGCTCGAAGACCCATGAGCAATACCTCCCTTGATATTCCTGAGGTAGCGTACCATTTCCCATACATGAATTCAACTGGGAAAGCCAAGAGGCGCCCATCATACTCCCATCATGGGTATCAGGTCGCACGGGGGTGCATGTAACTTGAAGATATGCTGTATAGTCTGACGTGCAGGTTGCATAGGTCGAGTACCAGAACGTGACCCTGTCGCCGCTGCCTAGACGGGCGAAGCACACCCACCGCGGCGGGTGAAAACCCCTTACCCAGGGTATCCGCAAGGCTCAGGCCCGCAGTGTAAGCCAGCATCAAGCCTGCGACCACGTAGCCGACCTCTTTGAGCGTTGCCTTGCCGCCGAATATCTTCGGCTACTCGTTGATCAGAATCGGCAGCCTGCGGGTCCGCACGGTTCTCCCTCCCCCAGCCGCCGGGCTAGCCGCCCGAAACGACGCTCTCGAGCCACTGGGCTGGCGGATCTGACGGAGGGGATGTCCCCGGCGGCGTTCACGAAGGCGTGCGACCTGGGTTCGCGCAAGGCGGCCGCCCGAGCCGTTCTCGGCGTACCTCTACCCAGAACGAGTCCAACGTCCGCAACAGGTCCTTCTACCCGCCTTTAGAGAAAGCGGGTCTTCCCCGGACCCGCTTCCACGACCTTCGCTACACCTGCGCCACACTTCTTCTCGCTCAGGGAGTTCACCCGAAGTTCGTCCAGGAGCAACTTGGCCATAACCAGATCAGCGTAACCCTCGATACCTATTCGCACGTGATGCCCACGATGATGAAGGAAGTCGCCGAGAAGATGGATTCCCTCTTCGCCGGAAAAAGAAACCGCCGGTGACACCCTACTCCGAATCACCGGCGCACCCCGCTACGAGACAGGCCTGAAACCTGTCTCGTATCGTTTTCCTACAGTTTTCCTACAGTAGCCGCTTTTCGCTTCGCCCGATTTGGGCCTTACGCTGGTGGGCAGCAGAGGATTCGAACCTCTGACCTCGTGAATGTGAGTCACGCGCTCTAACCACTGAGCTAGCCGCCCACGCACTCAAAGTATAGCAAAGGCTTAGCGACAGGGCAATATATTGTACTCGTTCAGGTCATGCGACACACCGGCCTATGCCGAGCGTTTCCAGGTAGCGCGCGGGGCTTACATACCCCAGGCTTTGGTGTGATCGCAGCTCATTATACACCTCCGTCGTCCACTCCTTGAGCAACGGCCTCATTTCCTGCAGCGTAAGGTCTCCATCGTAGCAGACCCAGAACTCCTCGCGGTGTGTTGTCGGCGTACCTGGGAACCCTGAAGCGGGACCTCGCCCAGGCACTGCGCTCCTTCGCGGGCGAACGCCGCAGACCTTCGTGGCTTACCCCCAGGGTTCTAGTTGTCGGGCTCGAGCCTGGACCCGAAGAGCTCGATGGGCTAGGCTGAGCAAGTTCAGACACATGCGAGACAGGTAGACAGAAAAAGAGTGCGGGGACTATCCTAGGTTTGGAAAGAAAAGGAGGTCCCCGCATGAAGAAGATTACCGCGTCTCGCGCGAGATGTCTACAAAGACATGGTGGCGGAGTCTCCATGAATACAGGGACCGCCCTCCCGTACCCGGTGAGGGAACTGCCACGGATAAAGGACATCTCGAGGGAAGCCAGAGTTCGTCTGGAGTTTCTTGACTTTGCTAAAGGTCACCCGGTTACGGTAACCTGCAGGCGGTTTGGGATATCGAGGTCCACGTATTACAGGTGGAAGAAGAGATTCAACCCGCATAACCTGAAGAGCCTCGAGAACAGGAGCAAAAGGCCGAAGAACGTGCGAAAGGCCAAGTGGTCGGTGGAACTCATCGAAGCAGTGAGAAAGTTAAGGGAGGAGTTTCCGGCCTGGGGCAAGGCGAAACTGGTGGTGCTTGTAAGGGAGCGAGGTTTTGAGGTTTCCGAGTCTACCGTAGGGCGGATCCTCGCATACCTCAAGCGACGTGGAGTGCTGAGGGAGCCACCGAAGAAGGTCAAGGCAAGGAGGACTCCGAGGAAGCGCGAATACGCCGTACGCAAGCCTCCAGACTACGAAGTGAAAGAACCTGGAGATCTCGTCCAAATCGATACGATGGACGTGCGTCCTGAACCAGGCTACGTTTTCAAGCAGTTCACTGCGGCAGACGTGATATCGAAATGGGGATTCGGGGATGTAAGGAGCGCGGCAACATCATCTCTCGCCAAGGAGTTCCTCGAGGAACTCATCAGGGCAAGCCCGTTCAGAATCGAGGGCGTGCAAGTTGATGGCGGGAGCGAGTTCTTTGGCGAGTTCGAACGAGCATGCAAGGAACTGGGAATCAGACTCTTCACGTTGCCGCCGCGGTCCCCGAAACTGAACGGTGTCGTCGAGAGGCTTAACCGGACATTTCAGGAGGAATTCTGGGCCTGCTACGACGGAGACCTCACCCTGCAGGCGATGAGGCCGGCGCTCAAGGATTGGACGATGGAGGTGTATAATGAGCTGCGACCACACCAAAGCCTGGGGTACATGAGCCCCGCCCGCTACCTGGAAACGCTCGGCATAGGCCGGTGTGTCGCATGACCTGAACGAGTACATAGGCTAGGCGCACGACGCAGCTTGTGGTATATTGGTGCCGCACCCTGGTGGCGCGTGGCGCCTCGGTGCATCTGCGAGGTTGCAGGAAGTGAGGGACCACTGAGTAAGCAGGTGACACCGCGCCTATCCGAGTGATCGCGGTCCCCACGGTTGCGCTTTCGTCGTGGTAACTTACGAGGAGTCAAGTTCCCGGCTTTTTGGTGAGGAGGTGCGGGAATGACCATCTCCGGTAACTAGTTGCGATACCTGTCATCATACCGGAGAGGCCTTCTTGCATTTGGCCGGGAAAGCTGGCTATGAATGGCCAGCCGCGATAGCATGCGTAAATAGTGAACCAGACGATTGTTCTCACAGAACCACGGGAGCCTCTCCCGTGGTTCAAGTTTTAGAGGGCAAGTGTCCAGAGGCCTCTCCGGAAAGGGAGGGGCAAAACATGGAATACGCCATCACAACGGAAGGGCTTACGAAAGTCTACAGGGTCCGCCAAACCACGGGCGGGAAGACCGAGACCAAAGAGATAAAGGCCGTTTTAGACCTTAACCTCCGCATTTGCCGCGGGGAGCTTTTCGGTTTACTTGGAGTTAACGGTGCCGGCAAAACCACAACCATCCGGATGCTGGCTACTCTTTTGGAACCAACCTCCGGGACGGCGGTGGTGAACGGGTTTGACGTGTTAAAGCAGCCTGTCGATGTGAGACGCAGCATAGGATGTCTTTTACCCGGCGAGAGAAGTCATTACTGGAAACTCACAGCTCGAGAGAACCTGCGGTTTTTTGGCACGCTCTACGGAATACCGACCCGGGTGTTGGAAAACAGGATCAAAGAGGTCCTCGATATCGTCGGGCTGTCCCGCCGAGCTGACGAGCGAGTGGAAAACTATTCCACCGGAATGCGCCAGAGACTCGCGCTGGCCAGAGCTATCCTCCATGACCCCCCGATACTCATCCTCGACGAACCCACCGCGGGCCTGGATGTACACTCCGCCAGGATGCTCCGGCAGATGGTCCAGGACCTTGCCGCGAGCGGGAAGACGGTGCTCCTGACCACTCATAACCTGCAGGAAGCGGAGGAGGTTTGCACCAGAGTGGCCGTTATTCACGAAGGTCGTATTGTAGTCCAGGACACCCCTGCAGCTCTCCGGGCTCTCAGCACGGGGTTGGACGTCCTGGAGGTGACCTGCGAAAGATGCGCTCCTCCTGGAACGCAGCTGGGTGTGGCGACGCCCAGGCCGCTCGGAGAGAGTGAGACCGCGGGGAAGCGATGCGGGACCAGCTATGCTGGCATTTCGGCAGCTGCGGCCGCGGAAATCGGAAACGGAACTGGCCAAGGTGGGCCGGGTGAAACGGGCGATCTTTACCTGCGCCGTGTGGAAGCGGGCACTGCCGAAGCCGAAGCGACGCGTCACGGCCCCGCGGAGAGGCAGGCCACAGAAGACGAGACGGGGGAAGACGCAATTGCGGGCAGCGACTGCCTGCAAATTGAAGAGCTTGTGAAGCGGGCAGTCGGATCCAGATGCCAGAAATGCTCGGTGACCGTGTCCAGGCGAGATGAGGGATACCAGGTGGTAGTAAAGGGCCGAAAGATCGCCGACGAATTCCCGGCCATTGCGGTGACCCTGACCAACGGAGGCTGGCGGGTGACCGGGTTCAACGTCTCCAGACCCCGGCTTGAGGACGTCTTCGTCGAACTCACTTCATCGGAAAAACCCGTTGAGTAGATACACACAGGAGGCGGTGTACGATGCACAGTGGGCCGGTCGCGCCGCTGTCGCCGCTGTACCAGTTACGCGTGTTGATCGCAATGACGCGAAAGAAGCTCTTGCAGGAGTGGGCGTACAGCGCAGATCTTTTAACCTGGTTTGTGGCGCCTTTTCTCTTCGTGCTTCCTTTCATCTTTCAGGCGCGGTTTTACTCCGGACCGGCGGATACAGGCCGCCTTGCCTTTGCAAGCTGGGCGGGAACCGCGGAATACGTCGGGTTCATCGCCATTGGCGCTGCGATGTACCACTGGGTGACCAATATCCTATGGGAAATAGGCTTTTCCTTTCGGGATGAGCAAGTAGAGGGCACCCTGGAAGAGCTGTGGCTGACTCCTGCTCCCAGGGGGCTACTGATTCTGGGGAACTCCATAGCCCACACCGTCATCAACAGCGTTACCACCTTCGTAATCCTGTTGCTCGTCTGGGTCTTTTTCGGCGTTTCCTTCAAGGTGAACTGGGTTCTGTTTGCGCTGGTAGTGGTCCTTTCCTGGTCGGCTCTGTACGGTCTCGGTTTTGTCTATTCCGGATTGGTCATGCTCTTGAAAGAATCACAGGCCTTGGTCTCGGCCGGCAACGAGCTACACATGCTGCTGGCGGGCGTGACCTTCCCCCTGTCCGTGCTTCCGGTGTGGGTCCGGGGGTTTTCGCGACTGACCCCACTTGCGTGGGTACTTACCACGCTGCGTGCCGTGATCCTCGAGGGAGCTTCATGGGGAGATCTCAGAACCGAGATTGCGGTGCTTTCGACGATGGCGGTGGTCATGCCGTTGGCGGGATATGCGGTTTTCCTTATGTTCGAGCGCCTGACGCGAAAACGGGGAACGCTGGGAATGTACTGACAGCTTCGCCGTGCGTTACGCAAACATCCCGCCGAAAGGAGGAGATCTCTTGAACACGTTGCGTTTTTACGCCAGGGGGATACTTGTAGTCGTTTGGCAACGGGTCCTGACGTCCACCAGGTACCCTGTGGAGTTCTGGACGTCGCTTGTGGGTCCGTTCTTTTCCGTTGCGGTGTCCATGTATCTGGCGAGGGCTTTCATCCCTCCCGGCGACGCGGCTTCCCCCTCCGTCGCCGGCGTTCCCGACTACAGAGCTTTCATCCTCACATCGACGGTCCTGTGGTCGTACATCGAGGCCCAGCTTCACTTCGGCTTCGCCCTCGAAGGTGAAATGCGACGCGGGACCCTGGAAAGCGTCTTCCTCTCGCCGCTCCCATCGTGGTGCTACCTTACCGGTCTATCTCTTTACGGGATGCTCCGGGCAACTCTGGAGGCTTTAGCCGCGCTGACGCTGGGATTTCTGTTTTTCGGTGCGGGCGTGGCCCCGGACTGGCCGATGGTGGCGGCGGCTTTCATCCTCAATTTGCTCGTGGTTTACGGATACGGTCTCATCCTCGCCGCCGCGATTCTCGTACTTAGGTCGGGGATGTTCACGTATGTTTGGGACTGCTTGCTGCCGCTGCTCGTGGGAGAAGCGTACTCCATCGCCGTTCTTCCCGAGTTTCTGCAGAGGGTAGCCCGGCTCGTACCCTTAACGTATGGTCTAGATCTGATGAGATGGGCGGCGTCCGGGGCACCTACGTTTGCCCCGGTGCCTTTCGAATTCCTCGTGACGGGTGCGGCGGCGGTTCTCCTCCCTGGAGCGGGATTGTGGGTTTTCTCGGTTCTGGAGAGGGTGGCGAAACGCCGAGGGACGCTGGGACAGTTTTGATGTGAGCTTTGATGAGAGCCCCCGTGAATCTGGATTTAGGCTCGAGGGGAGCGTTACGGCGCGGGGCACCTTTGAGCAGGCCGGCGTGTCAGGCATCTTACCACAGCCCGAGGGGTGCGCCCTGGACGATGAGCAGATAATCGAAGGGGTTGTCTGTGTGTCAAGCGCCTTGTCGCGGCCTGCAGTACGCACCTCCACGCAGATGTTTACATAACATGTATACGCGAAACTAACGTGCATCAAGGAGGTGCGACGCGTGGAGAGCAATGTTCCCGTGGACTTTCCCGAAGCCATATGGGACCAGCCCCGGACGTTCGTGGAAAGGTTAAGGCTGTCCGAGAAGCAGCCGGTTACCGTGTACGTTACGGCCGTGCAGCCGGGTATGGCCGGGCCCCCGGGTTCCGGGATGGCCGGTACTCTTGTGCTGCACGGGCTTCTGGCGTACGTAGGTGAAGACTACGTCGATGTGCACGTGCCGATGCCCAGCGGCAACATCAGAGAAGTCCTCGTTCCCATTGCGGCCATCGGGGCAATTTTGCCGGGTGGGCCTATAGTCTGAAATTCCGTCGGAAATGCAAACGTCAGGGCTTGAGGGTGGCAAGACAAGCTTCTCTCAAGCCCTTTGCCGTCAAGAACATCCTGACCAGGTCGGGCCCCGAACGCCTGCGCACGTCAACCGCGGATTTGATTTCGCGAGCGCGACGGGCCATAGACGAACGCGATCCAGTAGAGCGTGCCTACGAATATGACCCCACCCACGATATTTCCTAGCGTAACGGGGAGAAGATTCTTCCAGAAAAAAGATCCCCACGTCAAGCTGGACGCCGGCCCGGCGGCCAGAGCTGAGATGGCCGGGTCACCCATGGCGAGTATGCCCGCAGGAACGTAGTACATGTTGGCCACGGAGTGCTCAAACCCGCTGGCCACGAACAGCATGATGGGGAAGAAAATGGCGACGGCCTTGCCGGCGGCGCTCAAAGCACCGGCGGCCATCCAGACCGCCAGGCAGACGAGCCAATTACAGAGGATGCCCCGGACGAAGGCTTGGCCGAAATCCAGGGAAACCTTGGACGCGGCGATGGAAATCACCGAAGCGCCCACTTTTCCACCGTTAAGTCGCCACAACCCTGACCAACCCATCAAAAATGCTACAAAGAGCGAGCCCGCGAAATTCCCAACGTAGACCAGGGACCAGTTCCTCAAGAGGTCTCTCGGGCGGATGGCGCGATCCAGAAGGCCGACGACCATGAGGGAGTTTCCCGTGAAGAGCTCTCCGCCTGCCATTACCACCAGCATGAGTCCGGTGGCGAAAACCGCTCCGGTCAAAAGGCGTCCAAGCCCGAAAGAGGGCGAATCATGGGCGACCAGGGTTGACCCTCCAGCGGCGAAGGCGATGAAAGCTCCGGCGAGGAATGCGAGCACAAGGGCGGACACCCATGGCAGCGAGGCTTTTGCCTTAGCTATCTCAGATATCCTGGCCGTTATCTCCTTGGGCTGAATCACCAGTACCACTCCCGTCCTGCATGATCGTTAAGTCCCTTCACGACAGTTTGCGTCCCAATGGCCGGGATCCTCCATCCGTAAAACTCGACGGCCCGAGGATCTCCACCACCATCAGAACGCCTTGGGCCCAATAGTTCGGATCCTCTATCTGTGAAACCCACGGCTTCTATCCTATCATACGGGATGTTACGGTCCCGCTCGGGAGCTGGTACTGTCTTCTTGGTCCGTAGATGATGTGGAAATGCCCGCGGGGCGAGGGCGCCTGTTTCTGCGGGCGACGGAAGTTACCGGTAATGGACTACCCGCCTTCACAACCTCGCCCCGGGGGCGTAGGCGTTCATCCCGCTAGTTGATCCCCAGGACCAGCAGGATGAGAATGAGGAAGATGATGAACGCGAGCTCCGGTCCGAACATGAAGTCTGCCACTCTCTGGGCACCTCCCTGCATTCTCCATGCTCACTCTGGAAGCGGCCGCGGGACGCCACCTCAGTACCGCCTCACGGTTTCGCCTCCCCGCTCGGTCCTCAGCTGTTGATCCCGAGAATGAGCAGGATCAGGATTAGGAAGATAATGAACGCCCACTGCTCGTTCCAGACGAAGCCTCCCATTGTTCTCCCTCCTTGACTTGCAAAGTCTACGCTATCTTATGTCTACCGCTCGCGTTATGTTACAAAGGGAGCCGGAGCGGTTGAGATTGAGGTTGCGTGACAGAGGGCGGCGCGACTCCCGGGGGAGGAAAGGAGCCGCGCCATCTGTTCTTATCCGGTTCACTTAAGCGTATGTTGACATAATGACGGATGTGACATCCGAGCCGCGGTTTCGTCAGCCGGGTTTCTTGCAGATGGCGGAACCGCGGGCATTGATGGCGGGTATTGGTCTCCCTTACCGCAGTTGGCGTGTTTTCTAACAAAACGTTGAGGGGCTATTCTTAAGGCGTTCAGGGGCTATCGTGAAAGCGTAGAGAGGCTATGCTTAAAGCGTAGAGGAGCTATGCTGAAGGGAATGAGCTTCCGATGTAGAAGACTTCTGAGTGCACAGGATCGTGCACAAGGTGACCTACCGATCTGCGGCTAACGCCTGAGATGTAAGAGGGTGGGTGGAGCTAGACATGTCAAACCAGAAGACCGTTTCGGAGTTGAAGGGCGTTCAAGGTGCACTCTCGCTTGACCGGGCTCAAACACGGGAGCTATATTCCCGCTACGTGAATCCCGGTCTATCGAAAATGCTCGCCGCGCTGGGCTTCGACAGGAATTTCGTCGGGGCAAAAGGCATTTTCGTTTACGATGAAGAAGGCGCCGAATACCTCGATTTCCTCGGAGGATATGGCTCCCTTCCTCTGGGGCACAACCCTCCCGAGGTGCTCCGGGCCATCGACATGGTGAAGGAGCGTCCTACCTTCCTGCAGGCTACAACGAGTCCCTTGCAAGCCGCCCTGGCCCACGACCTGGCCCTCATTGCCCCGGGCGACCTCCGGCGCTCGTTCTTCTGTAACAGCGGTGCCGAATCCGTCGAGGCGGCCCTGAAACTGGCAAGAGCTTGCACGGGAAGGCCTGGCTTCGTACATTGCTCGGGCGCCTTCCATGGAAAGACTTTTGGGGCGCTTTCCGTTAGCGGCAGGGAGAAGTACAAAAAGCCCTTTGCGCCCCTCCTCCCCGGGGCTCGGGAAGTCCCCTTTGGCGACCTCGATGCCCTGGAGACCGAGCTTCGCAAGGGTGACTGTGCCGCTTTCATCGTCGAGCCGATTCAGGGCGAGGCCGGCGTCATCGTTCCCCCTGCCGGATTCCTGAAGGGGGCCAGAGAGTTGACGCGGAAGTACGGTGCTCTGCTCATCCTCGATGAGGTTCAAACGGGTCTCGGACGCACGGGTTTGATGTTCGCTTGCCAACACGAAGATGTGGTCCCCGACGTGCTGTGTCTGGCGAAAGCTCTCGGGGGCGGGGTGATGCCCGTAGGCGCCGTCATCACCACGGAAGAAGTGTGGGACAGGGCATACGGCGGCCTGAGCAAAGCGCTCCTCCACACCTCCACGTTCGGCGGGGGCTCAAGGGCCTGCGCAGCTGCTCTTGCTACTATCCGGGAGATAGTAGAGCGCGACCTCCCGCGTCGGGCGGCGGAGATGGGCGCGTACTTCCTGGAGGGTCTCAAGCGTCTGAAGGAGAAACATCCGTTGATTCGGGACGTCCGCGGCAAAGGTCTTCTCATCGGAATCGAGTTCGAAAGCTCCGCGGGGTCCCTGGGGGACATCTTGAGTTTCGGTATGTTGAGCAGGGTGACCGAGGAATACCTGGCGTCCCTGGTGGCAGGAAAGCTCCTCAACGATTACCGGGTGATAACGGCGTACACGCTTAATAATCCGAATGTAATGAGGTTCGAACCGCCATTGACCGTCGAGAAGAGCCACGTGGACTACGTTTTGAAGGCTCTGGATGAAATCCTGGAGACTCACAGAGGATTCTTCAGCCTGGCGCGGTCGGCGCTGAAGGGACACAGAAGATGAAGGCGCGTGCGCGAGGGGGAGTGCAGTGAGTACGTTGCCGTCGCCCCGCGACTTTTTCGGGTTCGCCCCGGGCGAAGATAGGAAGCTACTGTCTTGGGCCGAGATAACCTCGTATCTAGAAGTCGTGTCCGCAGCTTCTCCCAGGGTGAGCCGGATCGATATGGGAGCTACTACGGAAGGACGACCCTTCTATTACCTGGCCATTTCATCCCCGGAGAATCTGGCCCATCTGGATGAGTACCGAGAGATCCAGGCGAAGCTGGCCGATCCGCGGCGGGTTACCCCGGAGGAAGCTCAGGGGCTGGTGGGGCGAGGCAAAGTTGTGGTGCTTGTGACTTGCTCCATCCATGCCACCGAAGTGGGCGCAGCTCAAATGACCCCGATTTTGGTGTACGAATTTGCCGGAAGCGATGACCCCGAGATCCAGGAGATCCTGGACAACGTAATATTCCTCTTGGTTCCGTCGTTGAACCCGGACGGTCTGGATCTGGTGGTGGACTGGTACAAACGCACCCTCAACACGCGATTCGAAGGAACCGCGCCTCCGGTGCTCTACCATAAGTACGCGGGACACGACAATAACAGGGACTGGTTCATGCTGAACCTCGTCGAAACCCGCCTCGTGGTGGAAAAAATACATAACGTGTGGCACCCTCAAATCGTGTTGGACCTGCATGAGATGAGATCCGACGGATTCAGGATGTTCTTGCCGCCTTACGTGGATCCTTACGACCCCAACGTAGACTACATCCTTCAACAGGAGATCAACGCCCTCGGAATGCACATCATGGCCGAACTCTTGTCCAGGGGGAAGCCGGGGGTGTGCTGTCACAGCGGGTTCGACGCGTACACGCCTGCCAGGGCTTATCAACATTATCACGGAGGCGTCCGGATCCTTTCCGAGTTGGCCTCAGCGAAACTCGCCTCTCCCGTCGTCATCTCCAGGGACGAACTTAAACCGGCGCCGGACGGTCGAGACCCGGGCCAATCCACCTGGGCTCAGCCGCTTCCGTGGAAGGGGGGCGAATGGCGCCTTCGCGACATCATCGAGTACGAACTGATAGCAGTGAGGGCGTGTCTGCTTCACGCAGCGAGATGGAAAAGGATGTGGCTCTGGAATTTCTACGACCAGGCCCGGCGGTGGCTCCAGCGGCGGGAGCCGCCTTTCGCTTACATCTTTCCCTGCGACCAGAGGGACCCGGGTGCTCTCCTGGAACTCGTCGAAGTGCTCCAGAGGGGGTTGGTGGAGGTAGAGAAAGCGGCTGAGCGCTTCACGGCCGACGGCGTAACGTACCCTGCGGGGACTCTCGTCGTGAAGATTCAGCAGCCTTACGGCAGGTACGCCAAGACGCTTCTGGAAATACAACGATACCCGGATATCCGCCACTACACCGGAGGTCCTCCCAGGCCACCTTACGACGTGACCGGACATACTCTTCCTCTGGCGATGGGTGTCAAATGCGTGGAGGTGAGCTCGCCTTTTTGCTGCAGGACGGAACCTGTCCCCACGCAACCGGGTTTTTCCGGCCGACGTTCTTTTGGTTCGGTGCCGGAGCTTCCGCCGGATTTGCGGTGCCAAACCGTTCACACCGGGGAAGTCTTGGAGAAAGCCGGAGCTTACTGGGTAGCTTTGCCTCCTTTCGAGAACGCAGCTTTCCGGCTTGTCAATCGCCTCCTTACTTCAGGCGTACCTGTGTGGCGGGCGCCTTTCGCGGTGCGAGAGGAAGAGCAGGCGGGGCGGGCCGGCTGCAAGACTTATCCGCCCGGTACATTCTTTTTCCCGCCTGGAGGGCTACCGGAAATCTCGAACTCCGGCGAGGCAAGTTTGTCTGATTTGCCCGAGCCGCTTCCCCACGCGGCGGTTGGGTCTGAGTCGAGCCCGTTGCCAGGCCCGGTCAAGGCCGCTCCGTGGCGCGGTCACCTGCCCCACGGGTGCCACCGCTTGAGTAGCCCCAGGGTGGCTGTGTACAAAAGTCACAAGCCGTTTCCAAGCGAAGGGTGGCTCAGGTTGGTGTTGGAACGGTATCGTTTTGCCTACTCCTCGGTGGGCAACCGCGACATACGTCAGGGAAATCTCAGGGAAAGATTTGACGTCTTGGTCGTACCGTCCCAGCCCGCCGGATTCATACGGAAAGGCAACCCCGTGGGAACTCTTCCTGCGGAATACACGGGGGGCTGGGAGGAACCGGGCAAGCTTGCGGTTCTCGAATTCGTCGAGGCGGGTGGTACCCTGATCATGCTCGATCGGTCCTGCCAGTGGGCTGTGGAGGAACTCGGCGTCCCGGTCAAAAACGTCCTGGCCGGTCTTGACACAAATCAGTTCTTCTGTCCCGGCTCGATCCTTCGGGTCATGGTGGACCCGGAACACCCGGTAGGTTTTGGTCTGCCCACGGAGGCGGCGGTCATGTTTGTCGGAAGTTGCGCGTGGGATCTCGCCAGTACCGCTCCTCCTTCCCTCAAAGTAGTGGCCAGGTATCCTGAGGCCAACCCCCTGCTCTCCGGTTGGTTGTTGGGCGATGAACTCCTCCACGGTAAGGCCGCCGCGGTGGAGTACCGGCTCGGTGCAGGACGTGTGATCCTTATGGGATTCGAACCGCATTTCCGGGCGCAGTTTACCGGGACATACAAGTTCTTGTTCAACGCCATCTTTTTGAGCGTGACGGGCGATGGTGCTAGCGCTCCGGCGCCCCAATCGACTTGAGTAAGGAAGAACGGTGCAGGGTCTTCAATGGCTCTCGCGATGCGAATCAGCCTCGCCCCAATCAGTCTGTATGCAAGAGCGGCGCAGGCGGTCCAGATGGGCGATGGATAGGATGGATAGAATGTGATGGATAGGACGTGCTACCCAAGGAAGGGACTTCCGGACCAAATCGCTCTGCCGCCGAGGCTCCGGATGCTGGTGAGCCTTGTTCCGCGGGCCGACGTCGTCGGCGACGTTGGAACGGGCGACGCTCTGGTGCCGATAGCCCTCATCCGAGCGGGGAAAGCGCGAAAGGTGATCGCGTGTGATAAAAGCGCGGCAGCCCTTAAAATATGCCGGAGGAATCTCGAGCAATACGGGCTTTGCCCAAACGAACTCGGTTCGATAGAGCTGCGGGAGGGCGACGGCCTTTCGCCATTGAAAAGCGGTGAGACGCAGGTTACGATTATCGCCGGTATGGGCGGACTTACGATTGCGGAGATTCTCTCACGGGGGCCGCTGGACGTGGCGGGTCTCTACGTGCTCGGTCCGATGTCTCACCGAAAAGATCTCCGGCTTTTTCTCCGCGCAGCCGGTTTCACTTTGATCGACGAAGCCATCGTTCGCCAGGCCGGTAAGTTTTACGAATTCGAAGTGGTAGTGCCTCCGCCGGGCGACGGCGTGTGCGTTCCGTCAACAGCGGAACGGATGCGCGAGCGGTTCCCCCTTATGCTGGAGGGGGAAATCGGGGTGCTTCTGTGGGAGAGACGTGACCCCGTGCTTAGGGAGTACCTGGTTCACCGCGAGGAAAAACTACGGGCGCTGGAAGGACGCCTGAGGGGCACATCCAGGGCGGAACAGATTGGAAGGCTCAGGAAGGAACTCTTAACCCTCCTTTCGAAATGGGATTTCCGGTGAAACGGACAGGGTGCGGCGGGGGGTGGTGGCTTTGAGGTGTGTGTCGTTCAAAGGGACTCTTGCGACACTCATGAGCACCCTCAGGCGCATTTTGCCTCACGCGCCGGTGGAGGGCGGCGGAAGATGGCGCAACCCGCGAATCCTATGGGGCAGGCCTGACGCTTCCGTCCGCCGGGTGATCCTGGAGGACGGAATAGACCTCACGCACGAACGCAAATTGAGCTTGCTCGGGGAGCTTCAGCCAGGGGACTGCCTTGTGATGCTGGAACTGTCGGGCATGCTCGCTGAGGACGGCCTGGCTGCGCCGGCCGGGTTTGATGTCGAAGACCGGTGGGTCGAGGGGCCGTCTCCGTCGGTGGAGTGGACGCTCGAACTCCTCCGCGATGTGAGCCGGTTGGGTGGTCTTGTGGTATCCGCGGGGAACACGTGGGAGGCTTGGGAAGGCGGGCCCTCGGGCGTCCTCGCGCAGGTCATCAGGGAGTCGCTGCCGGTTTCAAAGGCCTACCCCATCGGTGGATTCCTCCGAGAAAAGGCTTATAAAGTCGTGGTGTTCGTGCCCCGGGGACACGAAGATGCTGTTCGAGACGCTATGGCCCGGGAAGGTGCAGGTCATATCGGAAATTACAGCCACTGCACTTTTCAGGCGCCGGGCCAGGGGACTTTTATGCCGCTGGAGGGCTCGCACCCTTACATCGGCAGTCAGGGGAAACTCGAGCGGGCCGACGAGTTCAGGCTCGAAACCCTGGTAAGGGAAAGGTCCCTGAGCAACGTCGTCGAGGCTATGTTGGAGGCTCATCCCTATGAAGAAGTGGCCTACGACGTTTTCGAGCTGAAAAACGCCTCGTTGGTTCTGGGGGCCACGTTGGCTTTGGAGTTCGGAAGACCGGTGACTAGGGCGGAGATCCTGGCAGCCATCGGCAAACTGGAGGGAAACGCGGAGGAGGCAACAGCGCCCTTCGAAGCTTGCGGGCACCGGGGATTCGATGAGCCCGTCAGCAGGATAGCTGTTTCGCGGTTTTGCGGTAAAGCGGAAGTGGATGCTGCCTGCAGGCTGGGAGCCGGCGCCCTTGTTTACGTGGAGGAAACATACCCGGGGCGGGTGTGGAGTAACAGACTGAATCTGCCCATTATCCGAGCCGGGAGGACCGTATACGACGAGGTTTTAAAGAGACTTGGCGATGGGCTGAAGGCGGGTTGAAGCCAAGGGATTTGTGGTGCCAGATTCCCGGGTTCAGTGACCAGATTCGCGGATTCCGAAATTCCAAGATTCCAAGATTCCAAGATTCGAAGATTCCAAGATTTCGAGAGTCCGAGATTCCGAGACTTGGCGATTCTCAGAGATTCGGAGATTCGGAGATTCGGAGATTCAGAGATTCAGAGATTCAGAGATTGGATTCAGAGATTCAGAGATTCAGAGATTCAGAGATTGGATTCAGAGATTGGATTCAGAGATGAGAGGAGCCATGCCCTTTTTGTAGACTGGCAGTACTCGCAGAAAGGGACAACATTTCGGGTCAGGCGACCGGGGTGATGAAAGGTTGACAAACGGTGGTAATTCCAAAGGTGCGGCGAGGGCAGTGCGGGAAGAATGCCCCGGTATGCGGACGTTACGTGCCACTGCCTACGTGGATGGGGCATCCAGAGGGAACCCGGGTCCTGCGGCGTGTGCGGTCATCCTCTCGGTGGAAGGTTTCCCATCAAGGGAAATCGGCGTGTACCTCGGCGAAACCACCAACAACGTGGCCGAATACTGTGGACTCATCCTGGCCCTCAGAGAAGCCCGGGCAGAGGGGGTCACCGACCTTACGGTCGTTTCGGATTCGCAGCTTATGGTCTCCCAGGTAAACGGGGAGTTTAAGGTATCTTCGGAGAAACTGGCGCCGCTTCACCAGAAGGTGATGCACCTTAAAGGCGGTTTTGCGTCCTTTGCCATGAAGTATGTTCCCCGCGAGGAGAACGTCAGGGCCGACAAGCTAACGGGAAGGGTGTTGAAGCTCGTCGAGGACATTCACACGTGAGCGGTTGCGCTCGGGTTTGTGAGAGGCCTCCCCGTTGTTCTTCAAGCAAACTGGTTCTGCTATAATGCGTATATCTTGTTGGGCAGTCCCGTTACTTTGCGCACGATCCGTGTTTGTCTCCACTGCTCACCGGAGGTGGGGGCCAGCTCTGGGGGTATTCTCAAAACCGGGTTCGCGTTAAACCAAGAGCGCTTTATGGCCACGGCATCGACGAAGATGGGAGGTGCGGAGTTGAAAGGGCTCTACCGGACGGCTACAGGTCTTGTCCTGGTTGTGCTGTGGCTCTTTTTCGCCGGTCCAAGGATATCATTTGCGGCTCCCTTTTATCCCGACCCCAAAGGCAACATCAACGACTACGTGGGAGTCCTGACCGCAGAGGAAACGGCGAAACTTGAAGCTCTGGCTGACGAGTTATGGAAGAAGACCGAAACGGCTCTGGCAGTCGCGATTATCAGAACCACGGAAGAAGAGTCCATCAAGATGTACGCCGTTAAGCTCTACGAGAGGTGGGGCATCGGCCTCAAAGGCAAGGACAAGGGGCTCCTGCTGGTTGTGGCCGTAGACGATCGGAAAGTGACGATGGAGGTGGGTTACGGTCTCGAGCCGGTCATCACCGATGCGCGCGCGGGTCGATGTCTGGACGAAATGACGCCTTATTTTAAGGAAAACCAGTACGGCAAGGGCATCTACCAAGGGCTCCTGAAGGCCGCAGCGTACATCGCCGAAGACGCCGGAGTCGAGCTCGAACTGAATGGGACTCCTGTGGGCACCGAAGACGAAGTGGGAGACGTGGGCTGGCTGCTGGGAATTCTTCTGCCTGTGGTACTGGTTTTTCTTGGCCTTGGCGCCGTTATCGCCATCTTGGCAAGGCCCAAATGTCCCACATGCGGCGCCCGGCTTATCGCTCAGGACAGGATCATCCAAAAGGCGACGTACTCTGCCGGCGGTCTTGCCTCCAGGCTTTATCGTTGCACCCGCTGCGGGTACACCAGGGAGAAGCTGTACAAGACGGCGCCTCTAATACGGATACACACGGGTTTTCCGGGAACGGGCAAGACCATGGGTCCCGGTCCGTGGTTTGGTGGATTCGGGGGGCCTTCGAAAGGCGGGGGCTTTTCTGGTCCGAAGGGCTTCGGGGGAGGACGCAGCGGTGGTGGGGGTGCTACCCGAGGGTGGTGACCGTCCGGATGGTCACCCTTGGTGACCTGTAGTTCGGAGGGTGAACCGTGACGGTGCAGCTCGATTTGGTGACCGCCTGGGTGGTCGTCGGGAGGTGGCAGTACCCGGTACAACGGTGCGTCCCGTGACGCTTATCCTCTAATGTGACGGTACTTTCGGTGCATTCCGTGAGGTTGATCCTGAGGTAGAGGTATGATGAGGTTTGCCTCTAAGGAGGAACAACCCCGGGGCCCAACCTGGTCTTAAGTAGCTCGAGCGCCGCAAGTTTCGTATTAGAACAGGGGACAACGCATCTTATGGTTGCCGTGAACGCGTATCATGAGCGCGTAACATGCATGACGCGGAGGAGGGAACACCGGTGAAAAAGGTTCCGGTTACGCTCGTAGCGATTTTGGCCATTGTCGTGCTCGTGGGGCTTTGGTTTGCTTCGACCTACAATAGCCTGGTCAAGCTCAACGAAGCCATCGACAGTCAATGGGCGCAGGTGGAGAATCAGTATAAGAGAAGGTACGACCTCATTCCCAACCTGGTGGAGACGGTGAAGGGCTACGCCCAGCACGAAGAGGAAGTGTTCAAGAGCATCGCTGATGCTCGAGCCAAATACGGCGGAGCCGTGACGGTTGACGAGAAAGCTCAAGCGGCAAGCCAACTCGAGTCAGCTCTCGGCCGGCTTTTGCTTATCGTCGAGAACTACCCCAACCTCAAGGCTGACCAGCATTTCACCGCCCTGATGGACGAATTGGCGGGAACCGAAACGCGTATAGCTGTGGAACGCATGAGGTTCAACGACAACGTTCGAGTGTTCAACGAGAGGGTTAAGTCTTTTCCAACTGTCCTTGTTGCCAAGTTGCTGGGGTTTGCTCCGAGGGCGTACTTCGAGGCTCCTGAGGGCGCCGAATCGCCGCCCCCGGTGAATTTCACCAGGTAACGCGCTTGCAGATGGCGCGTTTGCAGACGGCAGCTGACCGGTCTACCTAGAGCCGAATGCGGTGCCAGTGGGTTTCGCCGGGTAACGCGTTTCCGGATGCAGGGGCCTACTCATAACGGTAGGCAGCGCTGGCAGGAGGCAACCGGGAGATTTTGACCTCCGGACGGACGGATGCTAATATAAGACATCGGATAACGCGAGCAGGTCGGGTAGTCGCGGATGTCGGCTTCACGCCGGCAGACGAGGAAAGTCCGGGCTCCACAGGGCAGGGTGCTGGGTAACGCCCAGCGAGGGTGACCTCAGGGAAAGTGCCACAGAAACATACCGCCTGTCTCTTCCGGTCTGGGTTCGCTGTTCTGGTGAGCAGCGGGCAGAGGTCGGGGCAGGTAAGGGTGAAAAGGTGGTGTAAGAGACCACCGGCAACCGGGTGACCGGTTGGCCAGGCAAACCCCACCCGGAGCAAGGCCAAATAGGAGAGCGATGACGTGGCCCGCCGAGCTCTCGGGTTGGCCGCTAGAGGTGAAGGGTAACCTTCATCCAAGATAGATGACTACCCTCGACAGAACCCGGCTTATAGACCTGCTCGCGATCTTTTTTAGGCGGCAGGGAACGGAAGGTACCGCGTAGAAGCTAGAGGGTGGAACTTAAATGTTCGTCTTGGAACCCTGTCATACACAAGAACGGAAGGTACCGCGTAGAAGCTGGAAGATGGAACCGGCTGGTTCAAGCCGGTTGGAGTTCGGGCTGGAATTCGAATTAGAGCACCAGGTAGACTTCGAGACGGACAACGAGACGCGAGGTGGAAGTAGGCAGGAATAGTATTCCGAACAGTAACACGAACAGGGAAGGATTCTTGGCTGTGGACCTGGAATGGCTTTCTGACGTTGATTGGTTTACCGGTTTCGGTCCTTATGGTCTTTTCGTTCTGGCTTTCGTTGAATCAATATTCTTCTTGGTGCCTCCCGATGTTATGCTTCTTCCGCTGGCGATTGCAAGGCCGTCTCTGTCCCTGGTTTACGCGCTGATCACAACGATCGGCTCCGTTCTCGGGGGTCTTTTCGGTTATTTCCTGGGCAAGCGGGCCGGGAGGCCCCTGCTGTTGCGGTTTGCTTCCGGCTCGAGAATCAAGCAGCTTGAAGAGTTGTTTGCAAAGTACGGCGCGTGGGCTGTGGCGACGGCGGCCCTCACCCCTATCCCGTACAAGGTGTTTACGATAGGTGGGGGTATCTTCCGGGTTCCGCTCCTTTCTTTCACCATTGCCTCGGTAGCGGGACGCGGGCTCCGGTTCGGGATGGAAGCTTTGCTCGTTATGATGCTAGGTGAGAGAGCAACCGACTTTTTCTACAGGGACTTTGAATGGTTGACAATAGCGATAGCTGTCGTTGCAGTGATCGTGGCACTGATAGTGGGTAAGAGGAAGCAATGAGGTAGTCTGCCTTCCTTGCCGGCGGGAATCCATGCTGTAGCCTCCTCCCACCTGCAGCCTCCCACCTGCAGCCTGGTACGCCCTGCACCGGTTAACACGGAGTTCATGGTTCTATCTCTAATAAGCGCCACGTCCGGACCTGTCTTCCCGCGGCTGTCAACCTGTTGATACGGAGTTCACGGTGCACTTCTGGCTTCTGCTCCTATGAATTCCTCACTGGTGAACCAACCGAGTATGATCCCGTATGCCAGACTCGCTGCGAGCGTGAAAGCTGTGGTGCTCGTGCCGAGGTTCCAGGGTGCTGAACCGAGTCCGAGAGGCGGAAAGAGGATCCCCCACAGGAGCCAGATCAGAAGTCCGTTTATGATCCCGGCGATGATATTGTGTCTCGAACGGAACGCCCGGATCACCGCCGTAAAGAGGATAGCCCATAGAACACCCACCAAGATGTGAATGACAAATCCCAGGATCATCCCGCTCGGGGAGAATGCCACACCCCGCGTCGTGAACGGACTTGCCAGCGAACTTAGCAGGTTATACTTCAGCCAACCCCCTGCTCTTCCCAGGAGAAGGATGGCATCCATAACCACGATGCCTGCCGCGCCACCCCAAAGGGCTCTTGTCCATATGTTTCTCATGGCGGCTAACACCCCCGGTTTCATTATTCCCGCGGCAAACCGCGTTATCCCGCCCGAGCAAAGCGGAAGTGTTGCAGCCGGAGAAGAGCCGGCATTCCCATGGGCAAACCGCGTTATCCCGTTGTCCCAATGGGGAGCGAAGGAGGACCTGAAGTTCTCTGGTCGTGGCTGCGTCGCTCCAAATTGTTCGCGTGGAAGAAAGGTTCGTGACCGCGGCTGCACCGTCCTATTGCTCAGCCTCTTCTCCCTGATGAGCCACTCCGCCTTTGGGGATGCGCGTGGTGTTCTACGTGCGGGGCAACTGCTCAGCCTCATCCCTCTTAGGAGCCACTCCGCCTCCTAGCGATGTGCCCGATCACCGCTACGCCACTCTTCGCTGCATGGAGGTACATAGAAAGAGCCACTCCGCCTCCTAGCGATGTGCCCGATCGCCGCCGGACCGTGCTGCTGCTCTGAGCGATCGGAGCGACGTGAGCGAGGCTGTAACCATTCTTGTGAGAGTGCCCAGGACCCTGAGGCCCTGCACATTAGGCCCGTTTGGGCCTCTGAAGTAATCTCGAGCCCCGGCCGTTTCAGACTCGACTTCGTCATGCCGTATTTCGTCGTGCTATATTGTATAGAGCGGGTTCGTCGACCTCGACGATTGCAATTGGATGACTGCAATAAGTGTGCTAAAAACGGCCTGCCAGGGGGTCCGGGGCTAAGCCCCGTTGGAATGGAATGACTGCAATAAGTGTGCATGAAAGCCGCAGGCTTGCGTATTTCTGAAACACTTTGACGAGGAGCGCCCGTGCGGAGTCGACACAGCCGGAATGAGCCAAACTGCCCGTTCTGTGGTCCCGGGAAGCCTCAATCGAGAGCGAGGGAAGACGCCATGACTTATCCCACCGGTCCTTTGAGAATGCTGGTACTAGGTTTGTTCGTGGTTACTGGCGTGTTCCTCGTGCTCTGGACCTGGAGTGCGTTGGGACATAGGGCACCATCAGGGCAAGCCCTCAGGTACTTCGACCGGCAGTTCTTGGAAAGGGCTTCGGAGCGTGCGACCTGGTATTACTTGGCTTTGGCTTTAAGAAACGCGTTCGTCTTTGGCACGGCCTTCGTCCTTGTAAGGTCCGGCTTTATCGTGGGTGCGACGGAGAATCTTCTCACCCGCGCGGGGGCGAGCACCCACTCTGGTGTGACTCGTGCGTTTATCGGCGGCGCGGTCGCGTCGTTCCTCTGGCTCCTGGCGGTATCCGTTGCTTCTCTGCCTTTTCAGTATTACACCGGGTACTATCTGGAACGGCTCTACGGACTCGCCCGCATGACCGCGGGACAGTGGTTCATCGATTACGGGAAGAGCTTCTTGTTAACAGCTTTGGTGACGGTGCTGTCGGGAGGCGTGTTGACGCTTTTCATTGCAGTTCAGCCGCGGGCCTGGCCCTACCTGGCCGGAGCTGGGGTCTTGGTCCTCTCACTGATGCTTTCCTATCTCTACCCGGTGCTAGTAGCGCCCATGTTCTATCGATTCAGGCCGCTGGAGGACCCAGACCTTCTCCGGGACGTTCAAGAACTCGCACGCAAGGCGGGGATCGAGGTTTCCCAAGTTCTGGTCATGGAAGCTTCCAAGAAAACGACAAGGCTGAATGCCTACTTTGCGGGCTTGGGCAAGACAAAGCAAGTGGTTCTATACGACACCCTGCTATCCGAGGCTTCTCGTGAGCAAGCCAGGCTGGTCCTTGCTCACGAAATGAGTCATTACAAGCACAATCACGTTCTTAAGAGCGTGATTCTTTCATCGGCAGGGGCCCTCCTCGCCTTTATGTTGTTTGCGTGGGCTTTTGCACGGAGTTTTCCCGGCCCGAGTGTTAGAGGCACGCCGGGAACTACGGCACCACCCTGTCCTGTGACTATCCTCGTGATGTTGCTGTTATTCTTGAGCCTCGTCGAGTTCGTTACGACACCGGCGGGGAACTGCATTTCCCGGCAGTTTGAGATCCAGGCGGACCTCGACTCCCTGGCCTGGACCGGGGACGTGCAAGCTTTTCTGGACTCCCAAGTGAAGCTGGCTCGTGGCAACCTGAGCGACGTCGACCCACCAGCGTTTATCCGGTGGTTTGCTTGGACTCATCCCACTACTCTTGAGAGGTTGGAACTCGCCCTCCGGGACTCGGCGTTCGATGGCGGCGATTGAGCCCGCCAGCCTGGTTGGCAATGACACCCGATAGACCTTCCCAGTGCCAACGGTGTTCCCAGTTAAGAGCTGGAGATAAGACTAAGGCGCTTATGAGCAGCACCATCGTGGGCCGACGACCTTGCCAATCAAGAGCTGGGGCCAAGACGTCAGGGGATCCACAACTTGTCCGTACTCGGGTGGCAACGATCTTGGCGGTCGAAAGCTGACGGCAAGCGCCAGTGGCTACCTGGTTGGCACCGGTGACCGGGGATTCCTCACCGATGCCAACGACGTTGGCACTGAAGGTACTCGTGCACGCGTGACTGCCAATTTCATTGGCACTGAAGGTACTGGAGCACCACTGACTGCCAATTTTGTTGGCAGTGAAGCCACGACGGCTCTGCTGGGTGCCTGTCTCGTTGGCACTTGAACAGCTACCGCACCTGCCAGTGGCAACCAGGTTGGCAGTGGCGACCCGAGACCTCTCGCCGGTGCCAACGGTGTTGGCACCCAACGTGTCGGTGCGCCCCGGAGTGCATACCTCGTTGGCACTAGACCCGGTGAGACGTCTGCCGGTGACAACCTAGTTGGCAGTGAAGCTAGCCCGGCACCCCGGAGTGCAAATCCCGTTGGCACTAAGCCCGCCAAGAGTTCCGTGAGTGCCAACCTAGTTGGCAGTGAAGGTGCCGTCGCACCCTCAAGTGCCAATCTGCTTGGCACTGAGGTAGTTGGCGGACTCGGCAGTGTCATTCTTGTTGGCAGTGAGCGCGCTTCACGGCGGCAAGTGCCAAGCGGATTGGCACTTGCCGCCCAGCGACCGCCACCAATGTCAACCATCTTGGCACTAGCTTCCCGCGGTGTAAAGGCGATTTGCACTCACATCGCGATAACTTCCCGCGGGACGACCCCGTGTGACGCCGACCATGTGGTGCCAACCACGTGGTCCCCACTGTGTTGGCGTGGGAAGCTCGTAACTTGGGCGGCGAACTCCTATGCAGTCACCCGCAAAGGAAGAGCTTCGATAATCGACACCACGAGTTTCGTCGCACCGACCAAATTTTCCACCTGCACGTTCTCGGGCACGTCGGTCAGCCAGTGCCAGTTGGGAAGCGTACCATCGGATCTGAATGCCATGATCCCCATCACTTTGTGTCCGCGAAGCATGGCCGCCTGTCCGTCGGTGAGGAGAGTTCGGTACACATAAGGGCCGGCTTTGATGGAGGGATCCTTGTCCACGGCTTTCCCGGCGAGTTCCACCAGAACCGGGTCGGACTTCATCACGGCGTACATCCCCTCGCCGGTTGTGTACTTTAGATCCCCTGCTCCCAGATTGTCCAGGTTGATGAAATAAGCATCGCGGTATTCTTTTCCATGCTTCTTCAGGAAGTCGAGCATCCCCACTACCCCGGCTTCTTCACACCCGGTCGCGAGGAAAGTGACGTCGACGCCCGGGATCTTACGGCAGGCGACGGCCCTTGCGGATTCCAAAAGGACGGCTACTCCGGACGCGTTGTCATTTGCGCCAGGTACGTACGGATAGGCGAGTTCCCTGTGGATCAGCAGGGAGGCGGCGAAGACGGTATATACGCCGGGTACGATGCCTACAACGAGCGCGGCGTCGCGGAAGGCGGGAACGAACGCAACTGATATGCATAGTACCGCAGATAGGGCCATGCAAATGAGTACGAGGAACGAGGTCGTTCTAAAATTCTTGACCATCTTGGGGTGAAAGGGAAGTCCTGCCCTGGAGGAGTCGTAGTGCGCCACCACGCATACCTTCACGCCCCCCGACTCCCCGCCCCGAGCTATCACGTTCTGGCTCCTGCCCTTGCTCGCCATCCAGCCCAAAGCAGGGACGCTGAGGGTCTCGAGGAAGAATCCTATGAAGCTTAGCCCTGCGACCAAAGCGGCCAGCACAGGCGCAAACCTGAGTAGCACGAGGACAGCCAGAGAGGAGCTCAAATAAGCCCCAGCGTGAATCCAGGAAAACGTCTTTAACGAAAAAAACTCCTCTGTTCGGACTTGGAAGCCGAGACCTGAAAGAAATCCTTGTATGTATTCGGCTGCCTTTTTTTCCGCCGGAGTAGTCGAACCTCTGGGGCCGATCTCCTTCGCGAGCACCTCTACATGGTGTGCAAGATTCGACCTGAGGACGTCATCCTTCGTGCAAGCGATCTCCATGGCCCACCTCTCCTTTTCAGATGGATCGCCTTTCAAACGGCATGCCGTTTTGGATGAGTAAGCCCGCAATGATTCACGATTTCTGTGCGCACGCGGATTCTTGAGGGGCTACCCACCCTTGCCCGGGTCCCTTGCGTAGGGCGGCATTGTCCAAAGTTTGTGTTTCGCCGAATCCGCCGAGCGTCCCGGATCTGTTAATCGTGGTAGTTAATCATGCTATTCTCAAAGTCCTTCTTGTGAGTGTCCGGCTCTTTCGGAAAAGAAAACTCGGGTACGACCTGAATGGATTCGTGGGGGAAGCGCGAGCCCTGAGGGCCTTGCACAAGAGCAATGGTAGCCCGGATACACTTTGAAGGGATTCGTGAGTGAGCTGCGCGCCCCGCAGAGATTGCACAAGAGCAGTGGTGCCCTGGATACGACGTGAAGGAATTTATGAGTGGGCTGCGTGTCCTTGGGATCTTGCACAAAGGCAATGGTGTCTCGGGATCTTCCCCAGGAGCAACGGTATCCTGAGCACAACCTGAAGGAATTTGTCAGCCAGCTGCGTGCCCCACAAATTTCATCGGAAGTTCGATGATCTCAATGACAACGTTATCCAAGGAGGGATGTACGGTGAAGAAGGGATGGATTAAGTTTGGAGCAGTTATCGTCGCGTTCGTGCTGGTGGCCGCGTTGAGCGCGCCGCAAGCTTTTGCGAAGGGAAGGAAACTCAAGAACGCCCTGCAGGTAGCCGAGAAGATGAAGGAGAGTCTTAAGGAACAGAACCAGGTCAGGTTCAAAGACTGGGAGCAAGCTCAATGGGCTCTACAGCACATGGCAAGGCTTCGGCTGAAGGGAATCATCAAGGGAGACGAGAACGGCTACTTCAATCCCAACCGCACGATGACTCAGGCGGAAGTATTGACGATGCTGGCGCGGGCTTTCGGATACGAAGATGACGCCGTGGAAGTGGGTGAAACATTCCAGAGCTTGTACCCGTGGGCCAGAGGCGCGGATGACTTCGACGAGGAAGACGAGGAACGGGGCTCCTTCAAAGTGGGCGATAGCGTGTTGCCTGTTGTTCCCAGGTCGGCCAGCTGGGCCTTGGGATATATCTTGTTCGCCGTTGACCAGGGGTGGGTTACCCTGGATGAGCTCCAGCCTCGCAAAGCGGCCTCGCGGGCGTGGGTTGCCATGGTCATGGTGAGAGCTCTGGGCTACGAGGACGAAGCTCAGGCCAAAATGAACGCGACCCTCCCGTTCAAAGACGCCAACGCCATTCCCGCCGACAAAGTCGGCTATCTGGCGGTGGCGGTGGAACTGGGCTTGTTCCAGGGCACGCCCGAGGGTATGCTGCATCCGTTGAAGCCCATTACCAGGGTGGAGATGGCCGCCCTCATCGACAAATTCTTTGAGAGCGAACCCATCGATCTCGGACCCTATGAAATCAAGGGAACTGTTACCGAGGTCGTCTACTCCGGGTTCACCGTGAGCACAGCCTCGGGCCACACGTTCACCTTCACATTCTCGCCTGATGTCGTGGTCTTTTTAGGCAACAATCCCGCATCCCTTGAGGACCTGCAGGTGGGACAGAAGGTGCACGTGCTGGCCAACGCGGACGGAGTAGCCCTGTTCATCAAGATCTCCGCAGGCGACCAGGATGGCGGCGAGGATGAAGGACGAACCGTAGAAGGAACCATCTCGGAGATCCACCGGGAAGACGACGAGTGCACGATTGTTGTCACCCTCGCCTCGGGGGACAAGGTTACAATGGAGCTTGACGACGACGTGGAGATCCTTTTTGAAGGCACGACTCTGACGGCGGACGATCTCCTGATCGGAGATGTGGTCGTGGTCATGCTCCACGACGACGAGGCCGAGCATATCGAGATCGTCACGAGAGGAACGGCTGCTCCGTCCGAAGGGGAGATTTCCGGCGAGATCCAGGAAATCCTTGTGGGAGAGGACGGCGTGTCGGTGGTGATCAAACTCGCCGATGGCAGGACCGAGACCGTAAGACTGGCCCAGAACATCCGGATCCAGTGGGGCACCGAAGTCCTGACGCCGAACGATCTGGCACCCGGAGACAGGGTAGTTGCCAGGATTCAGGCTAGGGTGGCGACGGAGCTTCGACTGGTGGAAAGGGCAGGTCAGGAGGCCGGGCAATACCTGGTCGGCAGGATAGAAGAGGTCTACGAACATGACGACGAAGTGGTGCTGAAAGTGCGGGACGCCGAAGGAAACCTCCACACGGTCAGGCTGGCTCCCAGAGTCCGCGTAATGTTCGGATCGAAGAAGATCGATCCGGACGACCTCAGAGAAGGTGACACTGTGAGGCTCCGCTTCCAGTACGCTCTGTGCGTCGAGGTCACCGTCACCGCAAGGGAGAGAGCGGAGGAAGGCGGAGACTGAGGCACAAGCGGATCGAAGTAGGGGAAAGCCCAAGTAGACGAAAGACCGAGTAGAAGAAAGACCGAGTAGAAGAAAGACCGGGGAGGAGGCGGCTAAACCGGCACCCGGTCCAGGGCAACCTGGTCCGGGTGCTCCGTTTGAGGCCCTAGGTGGGCTCAGGGGGTACTCACCGTACGTCTGCTATACTTAGTATACTGACAGGGAACATGGAAATTCTGTTGCTGGAAGGGCCCTGGAGCGTCGCCATATCGCCAAGCTTCTGACGTTTGGAAGCGCGAGAGTCCGTTGCTGGAGGGGCTTCGGAACGTCCGGGCTATTGTCAATCTTCTGAGAGTTGGGGGTAGGGGAATCTCCTTACTCGTAGGCGCTGGAACGCGTGCGGAGTTTGTGCTGATGGCAAAGGCAAAGGTGTAAGTCGGCTGACCGGTCCCGTGTGACCGTGCTGCCATCCGACCGACAAGCTGCTAAGCTGTTGCGCGGAGGGGAATGGACCTTTTGAACGAGTGTTCGATCAGTGCGGCGATGGAGGATTACCTCGAGGCCATCTTGAGTTTGATGGCTTCGGGCCAGAGATCGGTTCGGGTGACGGATATCGCCGAAAAACTCTCCATTGCCAAACCCAGCGTAACCCAAGCTCTCGGGGTCCTTAAAGAGATGGGGCTCGTTGAGCAGGAGCGATACGGCCGGGTTTACCTCACCGCCGAAGGTATGAAGGCGGCGGCGAGCGTAAGTCAGCGTCACCGGGTGCTGCGGGAGTTTCTCGTTGAAGTGCTGGGCGTTGACCCGTCTACGGCTGATAAGGATGCATGCCAGATGGAGCACGCGGTGAGCCCCGCGACGATGGAGCGTCTCGTGAACTGGCTACGAAATTGGTTGGAGGAGAATCGGGACGCGCGCTAGTCCTTCGCGGTTTTATGACGCACAGCGGCGTCTGTTGATCGTCGTTTCCGAAGGGATTGTGCCTGAGAACCCTCTGCGCCCACCGTCTCACCGACTCGTCGATGGGGAAGCTGGCGCCGAGGACGTCTACATACCCTTTGTCGTTGGTGTCAAGGATCATCGCATGTATTCCCGTCTCCCGGAAAACCCTTCTCGCCACCTCGTCGGGATCTTTGGGGCCGAGGATTACGTGCCTGTCGTAAGGGGGCATCGTGCCGCCGGAATCGTCTATCTCGGCGACCTCGTGGCCTGCCACCCTGAAAAACATGCCCTTCAGCCCCAAGATTTTGCCCGCGGCTTGAGCCGCACACGCCAAAAGGATTTTGGGGACGCCTGCGAGTTCGATGGCCATTTGCATAGACCGGGAAGCGGAGAGGCTCGCATCGGGGTCGGCGAACCTCGAGATCAGCCTGGCGAGGAAACCCGGCTTTATCTTTTCGGGCGGGATGGCTCTCCCCTGCGTGATGGCCACAGGCGACTCGGCGAACGCCGCGATATCGCCCGGGTCCGCCACGTCGGCGAGATACCTTCTGGCTATTTCCACGATGTCGTCCTTCTCGGTGATGAGGTGGGTTCTCACCCGCAGGATGTCCACCTCATCGGGAAGGTATGGGCGGTCCGTCATCGTCCGCGATTACCCCCTTTCATGTACCATCTCATGAGGCCGTTGAAGATCGACTGCGCCAGTCGCTTTTGAAACAGGGGCGCCCGGAAGTTCGCCTCGTCCGCGTAGTGCGTGAGGCACACGGGTTCGACCTGGACGACGGGAGTGGAGAGCAGGCCGAATTCGTCCCATTCAACCAGGGCGGGGTCAATGCCCATGCGCTCAAGGAGAGCGTTTCTGATCTCCAGGGCCAGCGCCCGGGAACAATCGAGGTGCGGCGAGTACCTGACGAAATACGCCCTTCTGTCCGGGTCATCCTCTCCCGAAGCGTGGATCTTTATGAGGCAGTCGGCGCTGCAGCAGGTGGCAGCTCGAAGTCGATGGAAGTCTTCGATGGCGACGTCGTCCCGGCGGGTGAGATGCGGGCGTGCGCCGGCCAGGTGCAGGAGAGAATAAAGGTTCTTCGAAACGATCATCGCCACGTTCTTTTCCAGAAGATTCACGGGCCCCCTGAACCCCCTGTCCCGACCCCCGTGGCCGGGGTCTATGACCACGCTCTTGCCGCGAAAGACTTGTCTTACGGGCTCTCTTGAAAACTCGAGGGTGACGAGATGGGGGAGCCCTGCTTTCTCTCCCACCGCGGGGCTTACGGGATGTTCGAGGAAAACGCGCAGATTGACCACGTCCGGACGCTCTTCCGACGGTGCGACCTTGAAGCTGTGCACAAGGCCGTCTGCGACGAGCACCGTTTCCGGCGCCATGGTGCACCTGAGACCTATGAGGGAAAGATCAACGGCGTGTAGTTCGCGGGCGGCCACGAAGGGGAGATCCGGTCCAAACTTGCCAAACTGGGATGTAACTTTTGGGATTGACCGGGGTCTCGGCTCCGGACCCGGGCTTTGATGCCCGTGGTCTTGAGGTCGTCGGACGTTTTCGAGACCCCCGTGTTCGACTTCGATTGTGTCGAGCGTGGCCGTTTCGGCGGTTGCGACCCTGCCGCTTGGCGCGCTGCGACCAGGGTGGCAGGAGGGTTCGCCCGGACTACGGGTTTGTCCCTTTTCCAACCGGATTTCCATGGGAGGACAGGTGCATTCCAGGACCACGGTGGATGTCCACCGGTAGTTCTCAGGGCCTTCCTCGGCGGGTATCAAGACCATGCGGGACCAGGCGTTGACAACCGCCGGTTTCATTAAGAGCGTACCACCCCCGAACAGCGGTCGAACACATTGTCGCAATTCCTTCCTCGGAGCCCTCGGCGGGTTTACCGCTTCAACCAGGTTTCGGGCGGGAAGCGGTCCGGTCCAGCTTCACTAAGAGCGCACCACCCTTAATGTACGAAGGGACCTGTCTTCCGGCCCGGAAATCCTGAAGCCGAGCTCCCGTATCGCTTTCAGGTGGTTCAATACGTCGCCGGTAATAAGCTCGCCGGGAAAAACCAGCGGTATACCCGGCGGGTAGCACGTCACAACTTCCGCGCTCACCCTGCCGGCGGCGCGTTCCAGTTCCACCCGCTCCCAAGGGCTTTCAAAAGCTTGTTTTGGAGTTAGCACCATTTCCGGCAACCCCGGCGGAGCTTCCAGAAATCCGTTTTCGGGGAAGTCCCGTTTCAGATGGCCGGATGCCGCGTCCCGGGCCATGCGCTTCAGAGCTTCCAGAAGTTTCGACACTTCCGCGATGGTGTTTCCAGGGCTCACTATGAACAAAACGTTGGCCATGTCCGACATTTCCGCCTGGATGTTCTCGTTGAACCTCAGGTACATTTCCGCCTGGGTCCCCGTAATGCCCAGTTCCCTCACGGTTACCGTAACCTTGGTCGGATCCATGTCGTCCTGACCGCGACGACCCAGGATCTCTTTGCCGAAGGAGTAAAGACCGGGTATCTCGTTCACACCCGCTCTCAAAATTCCGGCGAGGTTGATGGCGTAATCCAGGAGGTCCTTGCCGTAAAGGACCATCTGCCGTCTGGCGGCATCTAACGACGCGAGAAGAAGGTAAGACGGACTCGTGCTCGTGACGTGCTGGAAGGCGGCCTTAAGTCTTACCCTGTCTATTCTGTCCCCCTTGACGTGCAAGAGCGATGCCTGGGTGAAAGCGCCGAGGATTTTATGGGCGCCCTGGGCACAGGCATCCGCGCCGGAGTCCAGTGCCGGGGCGGGGAGCTTCGGATGAAACCGGAAGTGCGGACCGTGAGCTTCGTCTACCAGGAGAACCATCCCGGCCCGGTGTACCGCATCGGCCACCTCGTCAAGCCTTGTGGCAACGCCGTAGTACGTCGGGTTTACCAGCAATACCGCCTTGGCCTCAGGGTGCTCCCTTATGGCCTTGAATAGAGATTCCGGCGCCACTCCCATGGCGATACCGAGGTAGGAGTCGTACACCGGTTGCACGAAAACCGGCTTTGCGCCGGACAGAACGAGTCCGGCAAGGATGGATTTGTGGATGTTTCGAGGAACAATAATGGTGTCGCCCAAGCCTACGGTGGCCAGAATCATGGCGTGTATGCCGGAAGAGGTGCCGTTAACCAGGAAATACGTCTCGTCGGCGCCCCAAGCTTCCGCCGCGAGCTTCTGAGCTTCCGCCAGTATTCCTCCGGGTTCGTGGAGGTCGTCCATCCCCGGTACGCCCGTCACGTCGCTCCAGTAAGCTTTTTCACCCAGCACGGCGATAGCCTGCGGGTCCTGGCACCTACCGCCTTTGTGCCCGGGCATGTGAAATCGGATTACGCTGCGATATGCCGAAAGCGCCTCGAGAACCGGGGCCCGCGACTGCGATGCGCTGTTTGCCCCCGGGCTCACGGTCGAAGGATTGCCCGTAGACTTTTGGGTTTGAAGCACGTTTGCCACGCGCCGGCCCTCCCGGTTGTTGTCTTGTCTGTTGGCATCCTTGACGGCTCAAAGGAGCCAAAGCCTTCGAACAGAAACGCTCCAGATCGCCTCTAGCCTCCTGCGAAAGCCCACAACTGTCGTAGTTATCCGTCGGATATGGCCCGTCTTCCGTGCCGCTCGTGTTATACGAAACAGAGTTTATTCGAAAACCACCTGCCGTGCTACACCTTACGGTAAATCACCTCGAGAAACGCAAAAGTATTTTTCTTCGCTTTTCAATCTCGCGGAGCTGCGCCCTGCACGGTAAACCATCTCGAGAAACGCAAGGGTATTTTTGCCCCGGTTTGCCTCGGCGGTCGGAGCGGGAAGGCTCGACTTCCCAGAGCACGGAGTTAGCAGAAGTGGGACGGGATCCTGTATAACAGGAGACAAGGGGCGCGGAAGCACCGAGACAAGGGGCGTGGAAGCACCGACCTTTCAGATCCTGTGAGGGGCTAGTTGGTAAACACCGACATCCCGGCGACGTTGGGCTCGTGGAAGCACCGACCTTTCAGACCCTGTGAGGTGTTAGGCGGGTTTGATTCGACTATGAAAAGATACCTTCTCCACGCGCCGTGCCTGTCAGGAGTTCTAGTCCTAGGGGGTTTGGTTTGGCTATGGAAAGATACCGGCGACTCATCGGCCTTCCCCAGGTGGGCGAAAAAGGGTTGAGTCTTTTGTCGAAAAAGCGAGCTCTTGTGGTAGGTGCTGGCGGTCTCGGCACCCCCGCTGCGGCTTACATCGTGGCTTCCGGGACGGGGCACGTGACCATCGTCGACGGAGACGTGGTCGAGCTTTCAAACCTGTCAAGACAAGTGATGTACTCCGTCAACGATTTGGGCGAAGCCAAGGCGGGTGTTCTGGCGCGGAAACTTTCCCTCCTCAACCCGGAGGTTGTCGTAGAGGGCTTTGACGTCAAGATAGACCCGTGCGACCACGACGCGGTATCACAGCTGGTATCCGGCCGCGATGTGGTTTTATCCTGCGTCGACAACGCTCCCTTGAGGTATGCTCTCAACCGGGCGTGTGTTGAGCAAGGGATTCCGCTGGTTGATGGGGCCGTAGGGAGCTTCACGGGGATTTTGACCGTCGTAGTTCCCGGCAGCGGACCGTGTTACGAGTGCGCCTTTCCGCAGTCCAGGGCGGGGAAGGTTGAGGGCGGTCCGCCCATATGGAGCCCCCTTCCCGGGGTGGTCGGGTCTCTTCAGGCCAGCGAGGCGCTGAAACTCATGCTGGGCATCGGCGACGCCGAGGCCGGCAATATATTGCTAATCGACCTGCTGGCGGGCACTTTCAAGCGGGTCTCCGCTGCAAGAAACCCGTCGTGCAGGGTTTGCGGAAGCTTGTGGTCAAAAGGTAATACTTAGGGGTACCGGGCTTGCGTTCGCTGAAGAACGAGGAAGGGAGATACGAAGATGGACGTGGAAAGTCTTCGGCAAGAACTCGCGGAAAAGATTGAATCGCTATCGCCTCTTGTCCAGAACGTTGCCCGTTCTCTGTACGAGCATCCCGAACTGGGCCTCGAGGAAGTGTTCGCTTCGGGGAAGCTCGCCGATATCCTGGAGCGCCACGGCTTTTCAGTGGAGCGCGGAATCGCGGGCATGAAGACCGCCTTCCGCGCCTCCAAAGGGCGGGGAAAACCGGTCGTGGCCTTCATGGCCGAGTACGACGCTCTTCCGGAAATCGGCCACGGGTGCGGGCACAACCTCATAGCTTCCGTGGCGCTGGCTGCGGGAATAGCCTGTTCGGATGTGATATCGCCTGAAAAGGCGGAAGTCACGTGGGTGGTACTGGGAACTCCTGCCGAGGAGACCGTGGGCGGGAAGGTAATCATGGCGGAGGCGGGGATATTCGACGAGATCGACGTGGCGTTTATCGCCCACCCTGGACAGCGCAATTCCGTCGGAGGCGAATCATGGGCCTCATGGCCCGTGGAGATCACGTTCCGCGGGCAAGCTTCCCATGCCGGAGCAAACCCTCAGGGCGGGGTGAACGCGCTGGATGCCCTTGTCCAAGCCTACATCGGTATTCGCAATCTCAGGAACAGTTTGGACGATTCCGTGAGAATTCCGGGAATCATTACCCATGGCGGAGATGCCCCTAACGTCGTACCCGACAGAGCGACCGCCCGGTTCAGCATCAGAGCCAGGACTTCAAAATACCTTGAGGAAGTGCTAATTCCCCGGATTCGCACGTTCGCCGAGGGAATCGCCAAGGCCACCGGCACGAACCTTGAGTTTTCCCATTACGAGCCGCTCTTTCGTGAGACGCTGAAGCATCCCCAGCTCCAGGAAATCGTTGAACGGAACTGGCGGCGTCTCGGCGTCGAGATTTCTCGGGAGGAAGCAGGTCCCGGTGGCGGAGTGACGGACGTCGGCGCTGTTACGTGGCGGACTCCCGCGATCCAGATCGGCTTTCGCATCGGGGACGTGCGTGGTCATACCAGGGAGTTTGCCCAGGCCACCGTTTCCGAGGCAGGTATTCGGGGAGCGCTTGTAGCCGCCAAGGTGCTGGCGCTTTCGGCCCTGGACGTGGTGGCATCGCCGGGCGTAATCGAAGAGATGAAGCGAAGGCTGTCGGAAGTCCAAAATCGGTGATTGCTAGGCTGGGGTCCGGTTGCCCAATGGACTCGTGCTCCGGCCCGTCGAATTCGGTGCGGTGTGCGTGAGCCCGCACCCCGCCACACTTCATCTTATGGGCCTCATCCGCGGCATTGGCAGCTGGTTTTCAGGAGCATCACGCCCCTACCTCTCCCCGTTTCCGTAGCGCCTTTTCCGAACCAGAGAAAAAGAAAGAGACCCAAAGCCGCCACTGACAGCTAAGCAGTATCCAATATCGTACCAAAGGCCGGTGTTTACCGGTTCGTACACCCGGATATTCCTGTTGAAAAGTTCCACGATGAGCGAAATCGGGGCTATCCATCCGTGCCATATGCCCGACAGGAACCCGGCTGGTTTGGACGGCGTGTATGATCCGTCGCCCGGCAGACACCCCGTCAACATGAGGGAAAGAGCCACAACGACCAGTGACAGCAAGACCGTCTTTTTCACCGATGACCCTCCTACTCGACTTCTTGCACTCAATCCCCGGCATGTACAAACTGCCATGTACGAACTGCAAAGTTCTCGGGAAAGCGATTTTTTCCTCCTGGCTTGCTCTGGCTCTAGGCCGGGATTCCATAAGTTCACCCGGGGCACGGTGCCGGGATTGTAAGCTTCGTTTTCCTCGGATTACCGAGTAGAGACTCCTGCCCTTTCGGGAAGAATGGAGACGGGAGGTCTTTTGGACGATGAGCAAGATTCCTTACCGTCACAAAGGCAACGAGAACCTGTTCCTCGCCGTGGAAATGTCGCTTGTGTCGACGCTGGCCGGGATTCCCCTCCACGTCCACGCCGAAGGGCTCAGGGGCACCGGAAAGACAACGGTGATGAGGTGCGCAAGCCAGTTCCTCCCGAAGATAACCAGGATCAAAGATTGCCTCTACCAGTGTGAACCCCACAGGCCTCACTGCCCCCGGCATTTGGGATCGGCGCCGGGCGCGGCTGCCCGGTGGGAAACCGAGGAAATCCCCATGCCCTTCGTGGAAATCGGACACGCGGCAAAGCTCGGGAGCGTGGTTGGGAGCATCGACCTGGCCAGGCTCACCGACCCCGCTCATCCCGAAGCCCACCTCCTGCCGGGAACAATTCCTCAGGCCTCCAGGGGAATAGTGTTCGTCGATGAAATCAACAGGCTCGCGGAAACCGCCCCGGAGATCACCGACGTCCTCCTATCCGTCATGGGAACCAAGCCCGGAAAACTCAGGATAGAGGAAACCGGTCTTCCTCCTGTAGAGCTCGAGGTGAAAGCTTCCGTATGGGCCGCTTCCAATCCGGACGAGGACCCCGGGCCCCTTGAGCACGTGAGAAGACAGCTGGCTGACAGGTTTGACCTGGTCGTCGCCGTAAACAGACCATCCGATCCCGATATAGTTGAGAGGATGCTCGTGCGCAGGGAGGAGGCCTGGTCCGTCGAAGGGCGCAAAGCAAAAGATTCCCTGGCTCAGGACGGAGATCCCTTCATGGCCGCGGAGGAAGCTCGGGACAGGGCTGAACCTCGACGTTGCGAGCGCGCCTTGGTCCCGGCTGCATCATCCTACGAGGGCAACTTGGTGACGGAACCCTTTCAGAATCTACAAGAAAAGGCCCGCCGGTTTCGGAACGTGACGGTGGGTCGTTCCATTTTGAGGTACATCGCGGAACTGTATGTAACGAAAAACATAGAAAGTTTAAGGGCGGCGGAGGCTCTTGAGATGTGTTCCCGGCTGGCTGCGGCGATTCGGGGAAGAAACTACGTGGTCATGGACGATTTAATACTGGTTGCTCCTATGGTGCTGCGACACAGGGTTGAGCCTCTCGTCCTCGCGGAGATCCTCAAAGATATGGAGGCGAGAAAGCTGGTCGCGGGGACGGAGACTCTTTCCCAGCCGAGCCGCGGAAACACACCGGCCGCGGTTGCCCGACCGTCCCCATCTTCGCAGGAAGGAGACGGACGCGATAACGGCCGTCCTCCCGACGGAGGACCGGGTTTTGGCCTCCTGAAAGCGGTACAGTCGCGGGGAAGCGATCGAGACCTGGAACGCGCCACGGGTTACCATGCCGGCCCAGTTCCCGTTCGGGCGGGTCAAGCATCTTCGCAAAAGCTATCTGGGGATCTGTCACGGGAATCCTCGCAACTGCGTCCCTCCGGGCAATCACAAGGAGGCTCTCCGGACCCCTCGGGGTCCCTTTCGGGCGACGCCGGCGCGGCAAATGCTCCCCAGCGCGAAGGCTTGCTCGGCCGCATCGGGAAATTGTTCCGGCGGCGGTCGGAGCCGGGGGCTCGGGCGTCTGTCCCCTCGCCTCTGAGAACGCTGCCGCTTTCTCCGCCCGACCCGGCAAGACCGCTTTCGCTGATTCGCTGGGAGGAGATGATCCTCCCCGGAGCGTGGCAACTTCTGGAACAGGAGCTTGTGAAAGGGCGGGAAGGATGACTTACGTCGAAGGTTCGAGCCTTCTGGAGAGGGCCGCCCTGGATAAGCTGATTTCCCTTTTAAAACGGGGTTTAGGCGCGAGGGTCGCCGAGACTGCCGTAGTTTCCACGAAAGTACATCTGACGGACCAAGCGGTTCCCGGGGAGGTTCAGGTAGTCGCCACCTCCGACGCGGGCCGCGCGTTCTATCATCGCCGAAGCTCCGGCCAGATCGTACACGCTGACATCTTTCATTCCCCCGGTGATGTCCCTCCTGCGCTGGTAGCCATGAGGGTAACGAAGGCTTTGACGACTCTGCGTCTGGAGGCTTACGGGGGCTGTCCCGTTTCCCCCGGTTCGCTCGTTTCTTTCATCGACGTTCAGACCGCGCTGGGCGGAGGGAGGCTTGACGGGCTCTTGCTCGGAGGCCGGGAGCTCGGGGCCCGGCTGGCTCATAAGACCCATGTCCATGTCACTTTCCTGAACTGTCCGGAGCTTCTGGCGTCGCTGTTTTCGATGATTTCGGCGGTGGAATCCGCGATTGAAGGTTCCGGCCTGGAGCTCCGCAAGGTGCGAGCCGTACGAATGGTGAGGGGCGATGTCCCGGCGAACCTCGACGATTATCGAGTTACGACGGACTCGCTTCTCCGGGAGGGCATGGGGCCACGAGCCGAGGCGGCGGGTGCGAGAGCCGCGGAAACGGGCAACTTTTTCAAGAGCGCGCCCGAATCGGCTGCTTGGGCAGTCGAGCCTTTACGGTCGCCCAAGGGCCCGCCGGGCGGTGGAAATGGCCCGGATGCCCTAAACAGCCCAGGTGGCCCACATGGCCCGGCCAGGAGCGACAGTGCGTGCGACAGTTCGGATGTTCTCCGGCGGCTGGATTCGACCTCGGGGGCCATCACCGAGGCTCTGGCCAGGGAGGCCGTTCGGTTGGCAGGTTCGTACGAGGACACGGTGAAGCTGCTCCGGGCTTTGGCTGCGGGTATGAAGAGCGGAGAATTCCTTCGTTTCAAGACGCAAAGCATGAGGGACCCGGAAGAGATCAGAGAAGCTATGCTCAGGTCGAATCTGGCCACGTACGATGGGTCGAGTTACTTTCTGAGTCCCGAAGGAGAGAAAGTCCTCCAGTATCTTCTTTCCCACCGGTACGAATTCGAAGCCTACCTGAGACGTCTTTTGCGGACGTTGCCGTCAAGATGCGCCGTACCGGGCGAAAGGGCCAGGGCCCCGTTGCGACCCACAAGCTCGCCCAGGCGCGCCGTAGCGGTTTCCATCGAGAAAGGAAACTGGCACGGGGACCTGGCCGTAGTCGAGACCGCCATTTCAAGGGGGTTAAGGATGGACAGACGGTTTCGTCCCGAGGACCTCCGCTTTTACTTCCGCCGGGAGGAGAAGTCGAGGCCCGTGATCCTGCTCATAGATGCCTCGGCAAGCATGGCGGGAAAGAGGCTCCAATCTGCCAAGGAACTTGCCCGGACGCTGGTGCTGACGGGTAAAGACGATGTAGCCATCTGTATCTTCCAGGACGCCGACGTGAGACTGGTATCGGGATTCACCAGGAACCCCCGCCAAATCGAGCAGGCGCTTGCCTCGATAGAAGCCTCCGGGCTCACCCCGATGGCCCGGGGCCTCGAAGGAGCTCTGGCGATAGCGGAGACGAAGTCAAGGAAGCCGCTGGTCCTCCTCATCACCGACGGAATCCCCACAGTTCCCTCTTCTACTCTCTCTCCTGTGGACGACGCCATCGACGCTGCCCGGAAGCTGGCGCGAAGGGGTGTCAAGCTCGGCTGCATCGGGCTTGAACCGAACAGGGGCTTCCTCAAGCAGATGGTGGAAGCGGCCAGGGGAACCCTTTACATAGTTGACGAACTGGAATCGTCGGTGCTGGCCTCAATTGCGCGGAAGGAGAGGGGGTATTAGCGGGGACTTGTGTTCTCCGCTATATGCTCCGGGCAACCCTTTCCGAAGGGCGTTGCCGCTCTGGTAACGATTTTCCTCGTCACTGAAATATTGACTTTTGTGGCTGATGTGATGTAGCATTTATGTGCGTGGAACACATAGGGGGCCACCTCATATCCTCGGCTTTGGAGCCGGGTCAAAACCAGGTTGGCGCAAAGGGAGGTGCGCGCGGTGCCTTGCAGGTTTCACGGCTTTGACGCTTTTGATGGATCTGACGGCCCGGGTACTCACGAAGGCGGACCCGGGTCGCACGGTGGAGAACGATTCCGCGACGGAGAGCGGGAAGACGGACGACACTGTCGGATACCGGAAGAAGTGCATCATTTCCGGTGTCACTGCAGCGTTTCCACCCGGGTAGAAAGGTTCATGGAACCCTGTCTTCTGTTGCTTCTCTCCGAGACGCCTTCCCACGGGTACGATCTCATTTCGAAGCTGGTTGAATTTGGCTTTTCCCGCGATCAGGACCCGGGGATGGTTTACCGGACTCTCCGCCGTCTCGAAGAGCAAGGGATGATCCGCTCCAATTGGGCCGTCAGCGGGACAGGACCTGCAAGGCGTGAGTACGTCGTCACAGACGAAGGCAGAGAGTATTTGCGGGCCTGGGCCGAGACGATCAGAAACAACATTGAGACCCTCAGTTTATTCTTGGAGCGGTTTCGGAAACTCGATTCAAGCTCAACCCAAGCCGGTTCAAATCCGACCGGGAGTGAAGGGAGGCAGGAGCGATGAGCTGCTGTTGTCATGAGAAATACCGTCTAGCCCACCACCACGGATGGGGACATTGTTGCGTCCCGCGATGCTGCTGCCACGGGTGGAGGGGTGGATACATTTCCTGCTGCGAGGAGGGCCACGAATACCTCTGTCACGGGCATCACGGGTACCATGGCTACCACGGGTACCATACAGAATGCGGTCATCACGCGGGTGAAGAGGGGCATCCGCACGAACACGGACCCCACCACGGCGTCACCGAGTGGTGCGGGCATGGCCGACCGAAGATGTCTCGTGAGCATCTCGCGCGTTACGTGGCGCACGTGAAGGCCGAAATCGAAGACCTCGAGAAGCGGATACAGGCCCTCGAGAAAGCCGAAAAGAAGACCGGCGAGCCTTGCGAAGGCGAGGGCGAGTCTCCGCAGCCGGATCGCCCGGAATGCTGCGATGAGCGGGGCGACCGGGACAAGTAAAATCGGCTGACGTACGTTGCTGAAAGGCTGTGAGGTCCGTAGGGTCAGAAGTTTTCGTGCCTTTGCCGGTGGAATACTGCCCCAGCTGAACGCACAGAAGCGCAAAGCCACCGGAACCTCGGGGAGCTCCCGGGGTTCCGGGTGTTTTTTAGGGTCGAGCTTCCTGGCGACACCACGCCGTGTGGTAGTATATCTCCGCGGAGGCCCGAAGGAAGCGGCCACAAAGCAAACGGACGCGTGAGAGGTAGGAGTGAAACGCATGAAAGAAATCACCCCGGGAGTCATCGGAGAAGCTGAGGTCGATGTTACCCCTGATACCCTTGCATCAAAGTGGGGAAGCGGAGCGGTAGCTGTGTTCTCCACGCCGGCGCTTGTCGGTGTCATGGAAGCTGCGGCGGCGAAGGCAGTGGAACCGTATTTGGAAGACGGGGAGACTACGGTTGGTGCCTCGGTGAACATTGCTCACCTGGCGCCCACACCCCCCGGATTGAAGGTCAAAGCTCGGGCTACGCTCATCGAGGCGGCAGGTCGGAAGATGGTTTTCAAGGTAGAAGCGTGGGACGATCGGGAAAAGGTCGGTGAGGGCACCCACGAAAGGTTCGTAGTCGACCGGGAGAGGTTTATATCGAAGGCGAAGAAAAAAGTTGCGACCCCCTGAAAATCCACAAGGAATCCACAGGGATAGTGTAGTATAATCTTCATCGTCCTAGATATGTGGCGCACGGATGTGCGATACACCCATGATTGCGCCACGACGGGTCTACCGTGAACGACGCGCCACAATGGAGATGACGCTTTCATGAAGTGTCCCTTTTGTGGTCATCCCGATAGCAGAGTGCTGGAGTCCCGTTCCATCGAGGATATGACCGCCATCAGGCGAAGGCGGGAGTGTCCGGAGTGCGGCAAGCGGTTCACCACCTACGAAAGGGTGGAAATGTCGCCTATCCTCGTCGTCAAGAAGGACGGCAGAAGAGAGGTTTTCGACCGGAATAAGATCCGGGCGGGCATGATCAGAGCTTGTGAAAAGCGTCCGGTGTCCATGGAAACCCTGGAAGAAGCCGCGGCGGAAGTAGAAGCTCGTGTCCGCGCCAGCGGGAAAAACGAGGTGACCTCGAGGGAAATCGGCGAACTGGTGATGGACAAGCTCCGGGAAATCGACGAGGTAGCCTACGTTAGATTCGCCTCCGTATACAGGGAGTTCGCAGATCTTCACCGGTTTACCGAAGAGATCGAGCGCATCCTAAGGGAAAAGGGGCAAACCAAAGGGACGGGGCGGGATTCCCATGGTTCCGAGGAGCCCGGGGGCCCTCAGACTTCCAACGATTAGCAGGGTTCCGGGATTCACAGGGATACTCGCGTCCTGCATAACTGCTGGTACTCTCAAGAGTCTAATGGGGGAGGATAAAGCGTGGAGCCGGTGCTTTCAGAAAACGCCATTCAGGTGCTGGAGAAAAGATATCTGAGAAAGGACGAGACGGGGCGACCCGTCGAGACGCCAAAGGGAATGTTCTGGAGGGTGGCGAGGAACATCGCCCTCATGGACGCCCTGTACGATCCGGAGGTGTTCGTAGGGCCGGACGAAGATCGTTCGAAATCAGCCGAGTCCTGCCGGGATTCGAGGCCGCGCCCGGATTCGGAAGGGCCAAACGGGCCGGCGACGATGGATCGCCGGGAAACCGGCGCCGGAGAGGCTGGTTACGCAGGCACCGGTTACGACCGGGCCGGATCGCGACTTTCAAGTTTGCGCGATGACCCCGACCTTCAGTTTACCCTGAGCGAATGGGACTGGGCCACATTGAAGATGGCCTTCGACCGCCTAGCGGCGAGAAAGAAGGTCCGGGTGTCGTGGGACGAGTTCAAACGGTCCGTCGAAAAGCAAAAGGACCGGCTGTGGGAAACAGCTTTGCGGTTTTACGCCTTGATGGCCGAGAAGAAATTTCTGCCGAATACCCCTGCGTTGATCAACGCAGGTCGCGAACTTCAGCAACTGTCCGCCTGCTTTGTTCTGCCCGTCGAAGATTCGATGGTGAGCATATTTGACTCCCTCAAGCATGCGGCCCTCATCCATCAGTCAGGTGGCGGTACGGGGTTCAGCTTTTCGAGGCTCCGTCCGAAGAACGACGTGGTCAGGACGACCGGCGGGATCGCTTCGGGGCCAGTATCCTTCATGAAGGTGTTCAACGCCGCTACCGAGGCGGTCAAGCAGGGAGGAGTCCGGCGCGGGGCAAACATGGGCATCCTTCGGGTCGACCACCCCGATATTCTAGAATTCATCACGTGCAAGGACGACACTAAGGAGCTTTCCAACTTCAACATATCCGTGGGGTTGACGGAGAAGTTTATGAAAGCTGTGGAGGCGGGCGAGGACTACGAGCTGGTCAATCCCAGAAATGGTCAGGTGGTGGGAAAGCTCAACGCGGCCGAGGTGTTCAAGAAAATCGTGGACCAGGCCTGGAAAAACGGCGAGCCGGGAGTTATCTTCCTCGACCGTTTGAACAAGGATAATCCCACTCCCGCACTGGGTGAGATCGAAAGTACGAATCCCTGCGTGGTTGGAGATTCACTCGTTTCGACAGAGTTAGGGCTAATCCCAATAAGGGAGATCGCCGAGAAATGGCGCGAAGGCGGGCTGAGGGTTGCGGTTGATGCGAGAGTGGTGCAAAACTCTGCCCTGGAAGCTACCACTGGCAGTGCTGCGCTTTCTGTTTCAGGTGTTGAGCTGACTCCGATTTCAAGGGCATTCCGCACAGGGGTCAGGGATGTGGTCAAAATCACCACGAAGCATGGTTTCTCAATAGAAGTGACCCCTGACCACCAGATGATGACTACACGAGGCTGGGTGCCCGCCGGGGAGCTCAGGCCCGGAAAAGACCGCGTACTTCTTCAGTCGGGGAAAGCTGCTTTCTCAAACCGTACCTCTCTGCCTTTCCAGGTGAATAACCGTCCCAGGGGAGCAAATGGCAGAGTTTACGAGTTGAATCTCCCCAGCGAATGGTCCGCGGAATTGGGTGTGGTGCTGGGGTGGCTAATCGGAGATGGGTGGCTCAGGTACGATGAGAAGAACTGCGGCGTAGGTTTCGTCTTCTCGCAAAGTGACGCTCATGTGATGCACATGGTGATGCAGCACTTAAGCAAATGGTACGGTAGAAGCGTCAAGCCCGTTAAGAGGCATGATGGTGTCTGGCATTTGAGCTATCACTCACGGTGGCTCGTTGAGTTTTTCCTGAAGCTGGGTGTCCTACCTGTTTGCGCAGAAGAAAAGCGGGTGCCGAAGAGCCTGTTCCAAGCCACTGAAGAAGCCGTTGTGGGTTTCTTGAAAGGTTTGTTCACGGCTGACGGAACCATGTCCGTATCTAGAAATGGCACCGCCTACGTGAGGCTGACATCTAAATCCAAGAGTCTTCTAGAGGACGTTCAAAGGCTCCTCTTGTTTCTGGGAATTCGCTCTTCGATATACGACAGAAGTAGGCCTCCGCGGCGGAGCTTTTGCTACCGGCGTGTTGACGGTTCGACGTCGTCTTACGAACGCCGCGGCGTATGTTTTGAGCTGCAAATCAGCGGCGATAGTTTAAGACGGTACCTTGATTCCATTGGCTTTCTGGACAACCGGTACTCGAATCTGGTGGAGGCGCTAAATCGGAGGAAGCGAGGTTTTTACAGCGAGCAGTTCGTGGATGTTGTAGAGTCGGTTGAGCCGTGCGGCCGGAAAGAGGTATTCGACCTCACCGTCCCCTACAGTCATTCGTTTATCGCCAACGGATTTGTCGTATCCAACTGCGGAGAACAACCCTTGCTTCCGTACGAGGCGTGCTGCCTGGGGTCGATAAACCTGGGAACTTTCACGAGATCCGTTTGGGGCGACCCGGAAGCTTCGCGCAAGCGCCCGGAGGAGCTCATCGACTGGAACGGGATGCGCGAGGTTATATGGGAGGCCGTGCACTTCCTCGATAACCTCATAGACGCCAACAAGTATCCGTTATCCCAGATCGACGCCATGGCGTACGGAAACAGAAAGATAGGCCTCGGGGTAATGGGCTGGGCCGATATGCTCATCGATCTCGGTATTCCGTATAACTCCGAAGAGGCTATCGAACTGGCTTCGCAGGTTATGAAGTTCATTCAGGAGGAGTCGGTGAAAGCTTCCGTGGATCTGGCCAGAACCAGGGGTGTGTTCGAAAACTTCGAAAAGAGCATCTACGCTGCGCAAAACCTGCGATTGCGGAACGCGACCACCACTACCATTGCTCCTACGGGCTCGATCAGCATCATAGCCGGTGCTTCTTCCGGGATAGAGCCGCTTTTCAGCATAGCTTTCACCAGGCACGTGTTGGACAAGAAGGCCCTGGTGGAGGTAAATCCCAGGTTCGAGCAGGTGGCGCGGAAGTTGGGCTTTTACAGCGAGGAACTGATGGAACGCGTCGCCGCCCGCGGAACCCTGGCGGGCATACCGGAAATACCCGAAAAGGTGCGCCGGGTTTTCGTCACCGCGCACGAGTGCAGCCCTGAGTGGCATGTGAGGATGCAGGCCGCTTTCCAGCGCCACACACACAACGCCGTCTCCAAGACGGTGAATTTCCCGCGGCATGCTACCCGCGATGACGTGGAGAAGGTGTTTCTCCTCGCTTACCGCCTGGGTGTCAAGGGCGTGACGGTGTACAGGGACGGCAGCAGGGAAGAGCAGGTGCTCACCGTGGGCGCGGCTGACGCCGGGCGCAAGGGCGAGCTCGAGGCCGGTCGGGCCGGAGTTCAGGGCCAGCCCAGAGGCATCAACGGCGTGTGGGGGAAGATCCGTCCAATTGAGAGGCCGAAGAGGCTTTCGGGGTTCACCGATGTCAAAGAGACGCCTGTGGGCAAGCTGTTCTTGACCCTGAACACGCTGGACGGTCATCCCGTGGAACTTTTCGCCCAGATAGGGAAGGCCGGGAGCGACGTCGCAGCATTTACCGAAGCTTTGGCCAGGCTCATCTCGCTGGCGCTGAGATCGGGCATCGATCCTCACGAGGTGGCCGACCAGCTCACCGGAATCGGAGGCTCGAGGAGCATCGGGTTCGGACCCAACAGGGTGCGGTCGGTGCCCGACGCCATAGGCCAGTTCTTCCACGAGTACCTGGAAGGTCTCGAGCAACAATCGGAAGAGGAGGAATCCAAGCCGGTTCAGGACGAGCTTCCTCTCGTGCCGGGCAAGCGGTTCAACCTGTGTCCGTCCTGCGGCACCTGGAACCTCGTCCATATCGAGGGGTGCCTAAAGTGCTTGGCGTGCGGGTATAGCGAGTGCTGATGGTGGTGTGTCGAGAGGCGGCAGGTTGCCGCACAGATTGAATCGTAAGAATCCCCGACTTCAGCGGGGTGGAGGTTTGCAGCAGGTTCGGGGTAGACTGCAGGCACCGTAAACGCGCTGATCAGTGCTGATCAGTTTCGAGGCGATTTAGATGGGGGGTTCACGGCCCGGGCGATGTCCTCGAGGTCGGTCGTGATTTTCGCCGGCGGCAAGCTTTCCAGGAGGACCTTTCCGTAGTCTCTGGTGGCGATCCGCGGATCGAGTATCACGACGGCCCCCCGATCGGTTTTAGTTCGGATGAGCCGGCCAAACCCCTGTTTGAGCTTGAGGGCGGCTTTGGGAACGAAGTATGACCAGAACGGGCTACGGCCCTGGGATTCCCACAGCTCGCTTCTCGCTTGGATCACGGGATCGTCTGGGACGGAAAACGGGAGCTTGACCACGACGACGCAGGAAAGCGCGTCTCCGGGCACGTCCACTCCCTCCCAGAACGAGTCAACGCCGAACAGAACTGCATTACCCAGCGCCTTAAACTGCCGGAGCAAGGATTCCCGGGAATCGTCGCCCTGTTTGAGCACGGGAAAACCCTTTGCTTCCAGCTTGTCTTTCACGCTGCGGACCACCGTATCCATGGCTTTATAGCTGGTGAACAGGACGAAACACCTGCCTGACGTGAGGTCGGCTATTTCCGGAATGGTCTGTGCCACGTACTCCAGGAAGTCGGGGCTGTTCGGATCGTAGCGGTGCGAATCCCACGGAACGCACAGACACGCCTGCTCTCCGTAATCAAAGGGAGACCCGAGCTGCAGCTCGCGGCCAAATTCCAGCCCCAGGGCGCTTTTTATATAACCGAAAGGTTCCCTCTTGCCCACCGTCAACGTGGCGGAGGTGAGTACGACGGACCGTAGCTCGGACCAGAGATTTTCCTGGAGGTAGTTAGCCACCTCGAGAGGACACGAACGAAGGGCGTCTACCCGCGCTCCGCCATCGGAAGCTCTCTCCACCCAGTAGACCGTGTCTACGCCGTCGCCTTCGAGGGAATTGAACTCGTCGAGGTCATCGGCGAGCTCGATGAACCTGCGGCGCAGGCTCGACACCTCAAACCGCTCTTCCTGCGTCAGGTCGTAATCGAGCCACGTGTTGACGATCGCCGCTACTTCCCTCAGGGTATCGACGAGTTCCTGGTCGATGAACGCCTTCCGGGTGAGCCGGGCCTTTTCCGACTCTCTGGATTTCACCTGTTTAAGAAGGTTATCGAGGATTTTTTCGAGGGAATCGATGGCGCCGTCCAAAGTCTCTTTCAAACTTTCCGCCTGCTTCTTTCCGATGAAACGGGACAACGGCTCGGACCTCAGTTCCCTCAGGGTGTCAGCGGCGAGTCTCCTGAGTCGCCACGAGCTTATCGATGTCCCCAAGTGCTCTCTCACTACCGACTCGAAGTGGTGCGCTTCGTCTATGATCAGCGTGTCGTACGCGGGCAGGAGCCGGGTCTTGCCGTCCGTTTCAACCTTCAGACGCAGATCGGAAACTAAAAGAGCGTGATTGACCACGAGGATATGGCATTTGTCCAGCGAGGACCTGGCCAGCCGGTAAAAGCACCGGTTTCTGTAGGGGCACTTTGCCCCCATGCAGCTCTCGGTATCCGACGAAAACTCGCTCCACAGGTTCGGAGGCACCCTCATGGGAAGTCGATCGATGTCTCCGTCCCACCATTCCCTGATACCCGAGGCCGGATATCCGCGCGCGGGGTCGATTCCGCCCTCGACCCATACACCAGCGTTTGCGTCGTCGAAGGAAGATGCGGCATCGCCCCGGGCGTCTATCGGTGACCCAACCGCTGCCGAGCTGCGCTCGATGAGAGCTTTCAGCTGCTTGATCAGGTCCTCCTCCGGTTTTGTGTAGTTGAACAGATCCGTTTGTCTGAGCGCCTGATCGTAGCGGCGATTGAACTTACGCAGGCAAAGGTAATGTCCCCTTCCCTTAACCAGATCCCAGTTAACCGCGATGCCCTGTTTTTCCCAGAACTTGTGGAGGGAGGGGAGGTCCTTGGACACCAGTTGTTCCTGGAGGTTCACCGTGTAGGTGGAAACGACTACGCGCCGTCCGACCGAAGCTGCGAGAACGGTTGCGGGGAAAAGATAAGCCATGGACTTCCCGACCCCGGTTCCCGCTTCGACGAGGAGGACGCCTCCGTCCGAAAGGGTTTGCCAGACCGCCTCGGCCATTTGCGCCTGCTCGGGTCTGTACTCGTATCCGGCGACGACCGACTTGAGAAGTCCATCTTCTCGAAATGCTTCGAATATAAGTTGAGGGGAGAGTTCATTCACAGCACCCATACCGGTAATACCATTATAGAACGAGAAGAAGGCACACACGTTCGATCAGTGTTCGATTAGCGGTCATCCGGTTCGTCATCGGGGCTCTCTTCGCCATGCCCGCTGTCTCCTCTCGCCGTATCTTCACCGAGCGCCGTTTTCCCGCTGGTTTTCTCGACGCCGCCTTTTCCGCTCTCTGTACCGTCTTCGCCGTCTTCACCGTGGTCCGCCTTTACCTCACCCTTAACAGCATCCCCGCTCTTTTCGCCGCCCCCGCTTTTCCCGCCGTACCTGCTACCTCCGCTGTAACCGGCTCTGCCGTAACCGCTTCTTCCGCGGTCATCGATCTTTCCGCCCTTTCCGGGCTGTTCTCCCCCCTTGCCGTTGCCTTTTTTACCCCGGTCTTCCTTTCCCGCACCACTGCCGTTGTCCGGTCTGCCGGGAGTCGTTTCGTTGCCTCCGGGCTCCGTACCTTCCTCCCCTTTTGCCGGCTTCTTCTCGGCCTCTTCTAGCGCGTCGAGCATTTCTTCGACCACTTCCTGGAGTTTTTCCGGGTCTTCGTGTTCCTTCAGCACCTCCAGGAAGTCCCTGACGTTCGAGACATCGGGCAAACTGGTGCGGACTTGTTCTTCCGAGAACGCGCCGGTTGTACCCGGTGGGACCGCACCGCCCGGTTTCGTCCCCGGCTGGCCTGACCCGGTCCCCGGACCTGTCTTGCCGGGTTGAGTCGAGTCGCCGGGCTTAGGCGGTTGACCTTTTCCGCCGGAAGTTCCGTTGGGACTGCCCGGTCCGGGTCCGGAGGGTGCCGTGGCGCGGCTCTTGGCGGAGAGCCCCCACACCAGGAGCCTCGCAGGCGACATCGACATAGCCCTGGCTTTGTCCCGCATCTGGACGGTGAATCTGAAGGTGTTGACCAGGGGGTTGGTCACCCCTGAATCCCCTCCAGTGCTCTGCCCAGTTTGAGTCGGCAGGAGCGGGAAATTAGAGGCGGCTTTACGCACTTCCTCTCGAATTCTGGCTTCAAACTTTGTGACCTGCGGCGTTTCTTTGATGGGAATAAAGCCTACGATGAAACCGGATGAACCTTTCTTGCTCTCGATTTTGGCCATCTCCGCGATAACCTTGTCGACGGGTTGGAACTGGTAGCGGACCAGGCTCAGAAGCTCCTGGCCCTTTTCGTCGAAGGCAGTTGCCGACCTGACGAGCCCCCGGTCGTTTACCTCCAGCTCGACGCTGCCCGATGAATCAACGGACACGTAGGCCACAGCTGGCCTGGCTTGGATGTATTTTGTGTACCCAAAAAAGGACAGGAAAACCATGACGCAGGCCAACGCGACCGCCGGGACCCAGCGCGTCCAGGATGCCCACGGAGCGAACGGTGATGCGAGAGGGATTTCTTCTCCGACCATGGGGGGAATTCCGCGGGACCTGACTCTAAGGAAGCGGCCATCCCTGGTCAAGACCACTGCATATCCTCTACCTGCTCTCACTACCACTCCGCTGTCTTGACTGGTCATTTACCTATCTCCCCCCTTTCCCAAGCTCAAGTATCGCTTGAGAAACGGATAGTCTCCCGAGGCCGCCAGCAGTATCCCCACGATGTACGTAGAATGCCGTTGCAGGGTCTTCCGGGATACCCTGATGTCATCCGGCAGAAGCTCCAGGATGTCATCGATGGGAAGGCGCCCCAGAGACTCTATCTTTTCCGCGATGTGCCGATGTTGAGCGAGAATCTCGGCCACCCGCAAAATCCGTTCCCGGGCGTCCTGGTGCTTGGGCGTCGCTCTGATGAGGTCGTCCAGGGTGATTCCGCAGCGGCTAAGATGCTCTTTCCACCTCTCGATTTCGTCCCGGCGCTCCAGGGCCTCCTGCCAGTCGATGTCTTCGGCAACCACATTCGCATAGGAAACATTGCCGTTTGAGTCATTCCGCCGGGCTTCCGCCTGGACCATTCTCTTCCAGTTGTTTTCCCTCCGGTAGTGGTCTATTACCCGGCGCTTGATGACGGTGGCCGCGAACGCTAAGAACCCCGCCCTTTTACTCGTGTACGCATCTATCGCTTCGTTGAAGGCCAGAAGCCCGATGGACGCTTCGTCGTCTTTGTCCAGAGATATGTAGCGGCCAGTTACCGAAGATACCACTTTGAGAACAAAGGGAGTGTAGTCCCGAATTAGTTTGTCCCTTGCCAGGGTGTCTCCGTCCCTGGCTCTGGCAACCCGGGATTCCACCGGCTCCTGCTTTTGGGATTTGAAAAACGGCAAGTTCAACGTAGGTTTCACCGGTGTCAAGTTTTGTCGCCTTGCTTGTACTGACCTTCATTATTCCACCCCGGTTCCGGCATACCCTACTAGATCATCGCAACCAGCGGAGGAATTGTGGCGAACGGGAATCGGTCCGAAAAAAGAGGATTTCATCGCCAGTGACAAGAAGTGCGATAAGGTGAGCATCGGGGGTCCCGCCGCGTGGACCCCTTGACCGTGATTTGCGTTGCGGGAGGGGCAGCAAGTGGCTCACGGACAGCTGAGAGACGCGAAAGCCACCCGTGCGCTTCTGTACGGTAACGAGGCCATAGCCAGGGGCGCATGGGAAGCGGGTGTGAAGGTGGCTGCGGGCTACCCGGGTACGCCCAGTACGGAGATAATCGAATCCCTGGCCGGGTATGACGGTATCCACGTGGAATGGTCAACCAATGAAAAAGTGGCGCTGGAGGTGGCCATAGGCGCATCCATCGCCGGAGCCAGGGCATTGGCCACCATGAAACACGTCGGGTTGAATGTGGCTGCCGACCCTTTGATGACCGTATCGTACATGGGGGTGAATGCCGGTCTCGTGATCGTGTCGGCGGACGATCCGGGAATGCACTCATCCCAGAACGAGCAGGACAACAGATGGTACGGTCGGTTTGCCGGCGTACCGGTGCTTGAACCCTCGGATAGCGCCGAAGCTCTCTGCTTTACCAAGCAGGCTTTCGAGATATCCGAGAAGTTCGACGTCCCTGTCATAGTGAGGTCGGTGACGAGGATATCCCACGCCCGTTCCCTCGTGGAGCTCGGCGACCGGGTCGAGCCGGAACCCCGGCCTTACCGCAAGGACCCGCGAAAATACGTGATGCTTCCCGCTCATGCGAAAGGCCGAAAACCCGTGGTCGTAGCCAGGGTAAAGGAGCTTCAGCGTTTTGCCGACGAGTCTCCCATCAACCGGGTAGAATGGGGCTCCACGGAACGCGGGTTTATCACCGGAGGAATCTCCTATCAGTACGTCAAAGAGGCGTTCCCCCACGCTTCGGTATTGAAACTCGGCATGTCCTACCCTCTGCCGGAGCGGCTGATAAGGGACTTTGCTTCCAAGGTCCGGGTTTTGTACGTTGTGGAAGAGCTCGATCCCTTCTGGGAAGACATCGTTAAGGCGATGGGCATCCCCTGTCACGGAAAGGACGCTTTCCCGGCAGTGGGCGAGCTATCCAGAGACCTGGTTATCGCGGGCGTGGAAAAGATCGAGGGGACGGTAGCCGTGGCCGGAGTCCGGCCCGGTGACGCGAGAGGTCCTGCAGCAACGGGATCATCGGCGGCCGGCCGGTCTGGGGAAGACGGGGGGCCGGAAGGAGACCAGGCGCAGGTGACCCTGCCGGGTCCGGGCGATCTTCCGGCAAGGCCTCCGGTACTGTGCCCCGGTTGCCCACACAGGCCGGTGTTTTACGTGCTGAAGAAACTCGGCCTCACCGTCACCGGGGACATCGGGTGCTACACCCTGGGGGCGCTCCCGCCTCTGGCGGCGAAGGATACCACCACGTGCATGGGCGCGTCCATCGGACATGCGTCGGGGATGAGCCTTGGGTTGCCCCCTGAACAGGCGGCGAGGGTGGTAGCGGTCATAGGGGACTCCACGTTTTTGCATTCCGGGCTGACGCCCCTCATCAACATGACCTACAACCAGGTATGGCGGCCCGTGATAATCCTGGACAACGGGACGACCGCCATGACCGGGCACCAGGGACACCCGGCCACCGGATATGATGCCAGAAAGAACCCTGCTCCTAGGATTTCCCTGGAGGAAATAGTTTCGGCCTGCGGGGCCAAATCGGTATCGGTGGTCGATCCTTACGATGTCAAGTCGCTGGAACGCACGATCAGAGAGGCTCTCAAAGAACCGGCGTCGGTGGTGATAGCCAGGAGGGCCTGCGTGCTCCTGCCTCGTCAGGAACCCAAGAAACGCCTGATATTCAAAGCCGAGTTGTGCCGCGAGTGCGGGTTGTGTCTGCAACCGGCCTGTCCTGCGTTGGAGCCCGACGGCAAAAGACCGAAGGTGAACGAGGTCTTGTGTACGGCATGCGGAGTTTGCGCCGAACTTTGCCCCAGAGATGCACTGGTAGTGGAAGCGGAGGAGGTGGGGTAACCGATGATGTCGACTGTGTCCCGGGCGGCCGGTGATTTTGCCGGTATCATCGATGACGTCACGACCTGTACCTGCCCCGTCGCGGGCTCCTCTTCTGTCCGGGCTACCGGTGCTGCGGTAGCCGGAGCGGGCGGTGCCGGAAAGATTCCCGGTGTCGTTGCCCGGCTAAGTGCTGCCCCCGCGGGGGGAGGAAGACCAGGTGCGGCACGCCACGAAACTGCGGTGCTGAAGGACTTCATCATCGCCGGCGTTGGCGGCCAGGGGGGACTCCTCGCCACATCCGTGTTGGCCCGGGTTTTTGTGAAAGCGGGCTTCGACGTGAAAACGTCGGAAGTCCATGGCATGGCCCAGAGAGGCGGAACGGTTATAAGCTACGTGAGACGCGGTCAGAAGGTTTACTCGCCCCTGGTGCCCAAAGGTGAGGCCGACGTCATACTGGGCCTGGAGATCCTCGAAGCGTACCGGCAGCTGCCCGAGCTCAAGGTGGGCGGACTCGTCTTAACCAGCGACGAACGAATCAAACCCGTTTCGGTCATAATGGGTCAGGCCCAATATCCCGACATCCGGCCGGAGTGGTTCTTGTCCAGGGCGGGTCGGGTTTTGGTCATCCCCGCACTGGACAAGGCAAGAGAAGCCGGAAACGTACGCGCCGCCAACACGGTGTGTCTGGGGGCGCTTTCCAGGTTCCTCGAGATCCCGGCGGACGTATGGGAAGAAACGATCGCGGAAACGGTGCCTCCCAAAGCCGTGGACGTAAACCTCAAAGCTTTTGAGATCGGAAGGTCCCTTGTCGTTGCCGGGTCGTGACCGGGAAGACGAGGTGGGGGAAGGTCAAGCTGAATCCCGACCTCCCCTTTCCCGTCTGTAAGGAACGGGGATGTACTGGACCGAGGGTCGCCTCTGGGGCGGCTGGGGATAAAGCTCCATAAGCTGATAGACTTCCTCGGGGATGCCCACCTTTACGCGAAGACCTATGTTCGAGAGCTGGTCGGGTGTCAGAGGGTAGTCGTGGGTCCAGTTGCCCGAGGTCAAGATATCAGCTATGCGCTTGGCCTCGTCTTCGCCGACTTTATCCCGGAGAAGCGAGGTCACGGTGTCCTTGACCTGCGCTAGAGCTTTTCGCGCCACGTCCGCCATAATGAGAGTTTCGTCATCCACCTCGGCCAGAGGTTTCGCCTTTACCGCTTCGAGGATTGAGACGGCGGGGTACGAGCCGAGTTGGGGATCCACGGGACCGAGCACCGCGTTTTCGTCCATGACGATCTCGTCGGCGGCCAGCGCCAACATCGTGCCTCCGGACATGGCGTAATGCGGGACGAAGACCGTTACCGGAGCGCCGTGACGCTGGATGGCAAGGGCTATCTGCTCGGTAGCCAAGACCAGTCCGCCCGGTGTATGGAGGATTATGTCGATGGGCATGTCCTTGGGGGTCATGCGTATGGCCCGCAACACCTGCTCCGAATCTTCGATGCTGATGTACCTGGCTACGGGTAGACCGAGAAAGCTTATGGACTCCTGCCTGTGGATCATGGTGACTACCCTCGAACCGCGCTTTGCCTCGAGTTTTCTAAGCATGCGCAAGCGGGCAAGCTCCACCTGCTTGTGTTTGAGAGCGGGGTAAAAGAACGTCGCGGCCAGGAATATGAGCCAGAAAAGATTGAGAACGGCTCCGTTCATGTTTCCCACCGTCCATAGTTTGCGCAAGTCAGCGCCGGTTGTAACCTCGCCATTATGCCATTATTTCGTAGCACGAGATACTTGACGCACGAAAGGTCCGATGGTAGGATTCTCGTGACGCGGATGAAGGGTTCAGATCGGAGTGATTTAGCTGACAGATCATACATTTCATGCGGGGTAGTGACGTGCTGCGTCCTCTCGTTTTAATGTCTCGCATTCGGGGAGTCCCGCAGTGCGCCGATGCTTTGCTGGGCAACAACGCGGTGCGCTTGGTTTTAAGTCTTGCTTTCAGGTAGACGTGGTGTGAGGCAAAGGAGGGGAGAAGCCTGTGAGCCACATCTTGCGAGGGAAGTTTTGCGGTGCTGCCACCGTGGGCGAACGGGGGCAGATAGTCATTCCGGCGGAGGCCAGAAAAGCTTACGGGATCGACATAGGCGACAAGGTGATGGTTTTTTTGAGCCACCACGGCAACAGCCTCATCCTGGTCAAAGCTGACCAGGTCACCAGGATGCTTTCGGAGACCATCACCCAGCTGGGAAGGATTATCGAGGAATCTTCCAAGGAAGAACCGGGTAAGCCCGGATCGGACTCCTCGACGCCGTTAGGGACCCCGGGGGAAACTTCGGTTCCCGAAAGCTGAAGCAGACCGGGAGGAATCGGAATGAAAGTCCTCTTGAGACTCACCGAGTTCGCGAAACCCTACTGGAAGCTCTTTGCGCTGTCCTTTGCCCTCGTTTTCGTCATTTCGGGGTTGGGAGTGGTGCAGCCGCTCATCGTGGAGTGGGTCATAGACAATGTCCTGGCAACCGGAAAGTTTAACCTGCTGATATACGGTGCGCTTGCCATCGTTGGGGCCGTCGCGGTTCAGGGCGGCATCCGATTCATCCAGCGTTATACCATGGCCCTCTGCGGGCAAAAGGTCGTCTTCGACGTGAGGAACAGGCTGTACCAGCACCTGCAGCAGCTGTCCTTCAGCTTTTACGACAAGGCTCAGACTGGTCAGCTCATGTCGAGAGTTACGGCGGACGTTGAAACGCTCCAGCGGTTCTTCTCCAACGGGCTTGTGCAGATGACCCAGTCGCTGGTGACGCTCCTGGTTACCTTCGGGGTGATGCTGGACAAGGACTGGAAACTCACCCTCATAGCCATGATACCGGTTCCGTTCCTGGCCGACAGGGTTCGAGTGTACTCCACCAAGATCAGGCCGAAGTTCTGGGAAATTCAGCAAAAGCTCGCGGTGCTCACGGCCACCCTTCAGGAAAACGTAACCGGTCAGAGAGTGGTCAAGGCGTTTGCACGAAAGGATTACGAGATCGAGAAGTTTGAGCGGGACAACGAAGCTCTTCTGCGCGAAAACGTCAGCACCCGCAGGATCGCCGCTTTTTACGAGTCGGCAATGGGGTTTTTAACCGAGCTTTCCCTGGCCATCATCCTCTGGTACGGCGGAAGGAGCGTCATGACGGGGGAGATCACGCCTGGCGAGATAGTCGCTTTCAGCATGCTCGTAATGCAGCTCATCTCCCCCGTGAGGATGCTGGGCTTCTGGATCAGCCTGGCCCAGCGGACGGCTGCGTCGGGGGAGAGGATTTACGAGATCCTGGACACGAAAGCGGATGTGACGAACAAGCCCGGGGCAAAACCGATGCCCAAGATAAAAGGGCGAGTGACTTTTGAGAACGTAAGCTTTTCATACGACGGGAAACATATGGTTCTGGAAAACATAAACCTGGACGTGAAACCCGGGGAAACCATAGCCATCCTCGGTGGAACCGGCTCGGGAAAGAGCACCCTCATAAACCTCATACCCAGATTTTACGACGTCACAAGCGGGCGGATTCTCATCGACGGGATAGACATCAGGGATGTTACCCTGGACAGCTTGCGGCGGCAAATAGGTGTGGTTACCCAGGAAACTTTCCTGTTCTCCGCTTCGTTGCGGGATAACATCGCGTACGGAAAGCCCGAAGCCTCGCTGGAAGAGGTGAAACGGGCTGCCGAAGCGGCGCACATCGCCGATTTCATCGAGAGCTTGCCGGATGGATACGACACTATCATCGGAGAGCGCGGGGTTGGGCTTTCCGGTGGACAGAAACAAAGGGTGGCGATAGCCAGGGCCCTTTTGATGGACGCCCGGATTCTTCTTTTGGACGAGTCCACTTCCAGCGTGGATGTGGAAACCGAAATGCGCATCCAGGAAGCCTTTTCGAAACTCCTGAAGGACAGAACGTCTTTCATCATCGCTCAAAGGCTTTCGACGGTGAGAAACGCCGACCGCATCATCGTGTTGGATCGCGGACGCATCGTTGAGCAGGGCACCCACGAAGAGCTTCTGAAACTCGGCGGAATATATACCGCCATCTACAACCTCCAGTTCAAACCACAAGAAGAACTCGAAAGAATGGCGGATGCGGCAAAGGAGGGACGGTAAGCATGCATTTTCACGGACCGGGGCTCGACACCGGAGACCTGAGTTTGAAGGACGTACAGTTCAAACACATGGCCCGCTTGAAGGAATTCCTAAGGCCGTATGCTGGCCACCTCATCTTGGCCATGTGTCTGGTAGTAGCCATTACCGTGCTCGGTCTCATAGGGCCGCTTCTGACAAGGCAGGCTCTGGACGTCTATATCCCTGCCCGGGATTGGAACGGACTCAACCGTATTATCCTGATTTACGTCCTCATCCAAGCTACCATATATACCCTCAGGTACTCACAGACCTACATCATGTCTTGGGCAGGTCAGCGGATTCTTTACCTGATGCGGCGCAAGATGTTTGTCCACCTCCAGGACCTCGGGCTTGACTTCTACGATCGCATGCAGGCGGGAAGGATTATGTCCCGTCTCACCAGCGATATCGATGCGTTGAACGAGCTCATCACCGGAGGAGTCATCAACCTCTTGAGCGACGTACTCAGCCTCGTGGGCATCATGTACATCATGCTGCGGGTCAATTACAGGCTAGCCCTGGTGAGCTTCATCACTCTTCCCCTCCTGTTCATAACGGTCTGGTCTCTGAGATTCAGGATGACCAGGGCGTATCACAAAGTTCGCCGCAGGATCGCCGATGTCAACGCCAACCTGCAGGAGTCCATCTCGGGCATGAGGATTGTGCAGGCTTTTTCCCGCGAAGACGTCAACATGGAGAGGTTCAGCGAGACGAACCTGCGGAACTTCCAGGCCAACATGGAAGCTCAGACACTACATGCGCTCTTTTTGCCTCTGGTAGAGGTCATCGGGTCTATAGGTACCGCGACCGTCATTTACTACGGCGGACTGCGCATGTCCTGGGGAGATACTGCGATCACCGTCGGGACTCTGTGGGCATTTCTCCAGTACGTGACGAGGTTCTTCTGGCCCGTCCGGGAATTGAGCGAAATATACAACTTGGTCCTTCAGGGTGCGGTTTCGGCCGAGAGGGTGTTTGAAGTTCTGGACTGGGAGCCGAACGTCAAAGACAAGCCCGATGCGATCTGGCTTTCGGATGTGGCCGGCCACGTCCAATTCAAGAATGTTACGTTTGAGTACGAAAAGGGCTTGCCCGTGCTCCACGACGTAAACCTCGAAGCCCGACCCGGTGAAACCATCGCTCTGGTAGGTCCTACGGGAGCAGGCAAGAGCACCATCATCAGCCTCTTGTGCCGCTTTTACGATGTCACCGGGGGAGCGGTACTGATCGACGGAATAGACATCAGGGACATCGCCATCGCTTCCTTGAGAAAGCACATGGGCATTGTTCTTCAGGACACGTTCATTTTCTCCGGAACCATTATGGAAAACATCCGGTACGGGAGACTTGACGCGACCGACGAGGAAGTTAAGGAGGCGGCTCGGCTGGTCGGGGCCGACGATTTCATATCCCGGATGCCTCAAGGTTACCAGACCCAAGTGGGAGAAAGAGGTTCCAGGCTTTCCGTGGGGCAGCGGCAGCTTCTGGCCTTCGCCAGGGCTCTCCTGGCCGATCCCAAGATCCTCATTCTCGACGAAGCAACGTCTTCGGTGGACTCGTACACGGAGCTTCTCATTCAGAAAGCTCTGGAGCGTCTCCTAAAAGGCAGGACGGCGTTCGTGATAGCTCATAGACTGTCCACGATCAGAAACGCCGACCGCATCTACGTCATCGACGGCGGTCGGGTGGTCCAGGCGGGTACGCACGAGGAACTCCTGGCGCAAGGAGGACTGTACAAGGAGCTGTACGAAAAGCAATTCAGCGGAAATCCGCTGGACAAAGAAGCGGCGTGTTGACAATGGTGTGATTGCGCGCATGCGGTGATGTTCAGTTTGCATCGCCCCGGGCGGAGCGCGATCTACCGGCGTTCGAGGGGCCTTGGGTGATGTCTCCTTGAGAGCGGCGTCGCTCGAGGGCTCGGCGGACGAGGATATAGGTTTTCCGCGCCGGCGGTGTTTTTTCGCCAGCATTGCGCAGCGTTCTTGTGAGGAAGGAGCGGTGAGCATGCCCGAACGAGAAATTGCACAAAGAGCCACCCGGGCGAAGTTGCTTCTGGGGCCCGGCCCGAGCAACCCCGATCCCCGCGTATTGCGAGCGCTCTCCGAGCCGACTCTGGGGCACCTCGACCCCGACTTCGTTTCGATAATGGACGAGACCACCGATCTCTTGCGCTACGTCTTCACCACAAAAAACCGCTTGACCATACCGGTATCGGGAACGGGTTCCGCCGGGATGGAAGCAGCTATCGTAAACACGCTGGAGCCGGGGGATACCGCTATCATCTGCGTCGCGGGGGTATTCGGGGAGCGCATGGTGGATGTGGCGACGAGGGCCGGTGCTCGGGTGGTCAGAGTGGATGCCTCCTGGGGCGCGCCCGTGGATCCGGACGACGTGAGAAAGGCGGTGAAGCTCAACCCGCAGGCTAAGGTCGTAGGGATCGTGCACGCGGAAACATCCACCGGGGTTCTGCAACCTCTGGACGAAATCGCCCGCATTGCCCACGAGGCGGGGATGAGGCTCATCGTGGACGCCGTGACCTCTCTCGGAGGTGTGAAAGTCCCGGTGGATGAACTCGGTCTCGATTTCGTCTATTCGGGCACTCAGAAGTGCTTGAGCTGTCCCCCGGGTCTTGCCCCGGTGACGGTGAACGACGATACGTTGAGCTTCATCAAGAACCGAAAGACGAAGTGCCAGAGCTGGTACCTCGACCTGTCGATGATAGAGCGGTACTGGGGCTCCGAGAGGTTCTATCATCACACCGCACCCGTGAACATGATTTACGCTCTTAACGAGGCGTTGCGGATCATCAAGGAAGAAGGGCTCGAGGCCCGCTGGCGCAGGCACTGTTTGAATCAGCAGGCGCTGGTCGCCGGACTCGAGGCGATGGGGTTAAAGCTCGTGGTCCAGCCCGAGTACCGGCTTCCCAGCTTGACCACGGTGTTCCTGCCCGAAGGCCTCGACGACGTCAGAGCGAGGAAGAAACTCCTCGATGAATTCGGGATCGAAGTGGGCGGAGGGCTGGGAAAGTTCAAGGGCAAAGTGTGGCGAATAGGACTGATGGGAACCAATTCGACGAAGCCGGTGGTTCTCACGCTGCTCACGGCCATGGAGTGCGTCCTTGTCGAGGAAGGCGTCAAGGTTCCCCGGGGAGTCGGTGTAGCCCGGGCCCTCGAAGTCTACTCGGCGGCGGAGTGAACCGCGCGTGTGGTAGTCTGTCCGGTGGTGAGCTGAGCGCGAGACTCGCCGGAGCCGGTGGCTCGAGCGCCTTGTATGGTTCTTCGGCCGGTGCCGTGGTGGCTGCCGGTTCTGCTGGATTGTCTGCCGGAACGCGGGGCCGGCGCCGGACCGGCAGGTGCGTAGGCCGGGGATTCGTCAGAGTCTCGACGGGAGAGTGATGCGCAGTGACCACTTCGTGGGCGGAATTTCTTCAAAGATGGAGTTCACCGGGGATGGACGCCTTTGCCTACATAGTTACGAGCCTCGGTTCGGAACTCTTCTATACGATCACCTTACCGATCATCTACTGGGTGTGGTCCAAACGCACCGGTTACCGTCTGGGAGTCATCTTTCTCCTGTCGATGTGGTTGAACAGCGCACTTAAGTACGCCCTGGCCATACCGCGCCCGTCGCCCACGGAGACGGTCAGGGTGATACATCCGGAGACGGGTGGCGGATACGCCTTTCCCAGCGGGCATGCCCAAAGTTCCACCACGTTCTGGGGTTACCTCGCGTCAGAAGTGAAGAAGAAGTGGTTCTGGCTCGTCGCGTTTCTGGTTGTGGTTCTGGTTTCCCTGTCCCGGATCTACCTCAACGTGCACTGGCCAAGCGATGTCGCGGGCGGAATCGGGATAGGGGCTGCCCTGGTTGTCCTCGGAACTTTCGGGAGCCAGATGTTGGAACGGCTAAGACTGCCTGTCTATACCCGCATCGCCGGCGCGATCGGCGTTCCCCTGATTCTCTACTGGATACACCATACCGAAGACGTTTACATGCTGGTGGGATTGCTCATGGGTCTACCCATCGGGCGCGTGCTCGAAGAGATGCTCGTCGACTGGGATGAAAGAGGTCCGTTTTTCGTCCAGGTTGCCAAGGTGCTCCTGGGGATGGCGGGATTTCTGGTCGTTCGCGTGGGACTCAAGGCGGTGTTGCCCGACCTCGGGCTCATGCACGTCCTCCGGTACGCGGTGGCGGGCATCTGGGTCAGCTTTGGCGCGCCCTGGGCTTTTAAGGCTCTGGGGTGGGCGCAGAAGTAAGGTCCCAATGACGACAAGCTGCAGCGTACACGCGACGAGCTCGGACACCGCTGCGTGGTTCACGGAATCTCCAGCGTCTCCTCCCACGAAGAAACCGCGGTCGTCCAGGCCCTGGCCGGGTCGTCAGATGCACCTCGAGGGGACACGGAATACGTTTCTCCTAGGTATACAGCTTGAGCGCTCACTCGTACCGCAGCCTCCGGGGGCATGTACACCTTGAAAACTGACTTAACCGTCGGTTCGTAGGGGCGCCATCGAATGAAATACGTCTTTTTACCGGCTTCGCGGAGGAGCTCTTCAGGGGTTCCGAGGAAGTCCGACCCGTCGATCTGAAGCCGTCGCGTCGTTCCGGCTCTTGCCGACGAACGTGAAATGTCTTCGAAGGTTACCTTGAAGAACGTGGGCATTTTCAGGAAATTTGCGGTTAAGGTTACGTCGATTACGACCGCTTCGTCGAAAACGCCTTTGACCACGTAGGAGAGACCGAGATCGGCCCACCTGTGTGTGAAATCCCTGAGCTCTCCGTAAAACGGGTGGAACGAAGCGGCAGCTCTTAAGGACCGGTTACCAGGTGCCGCTTCGTCTCCTCCGAGGTGGCGCCGGGTATCCTCCCCGTGCGGGTCCCACCGTACCAGCGCGGTCTCGGGATCCACCTCGATGTTGGACAGGGGTCCGGTTCCACATGTTTCGTAAAGGCACCGGAAAGAAAATACCCGTTCCAGCAGAATTTTCTCTTCGGGCGTAGCCCGGGGCGGTACCAAAGCGAGCGCGGTCAGCCCGGTAACCACCACAGCGGTGACCAGAACGCCGATGTGCCCCGGCGGTCTTCTCGCGTGCCTGCCCGTGCTCGACCTGAAAGTCCGGTTGAGCTCGGCGGCGATCGCGGACGCCACCAGGAAAGGAACGAACGCCGCTCGACCGGGCCGTACGACGCTGTCTACCAAGCTATGAAGTCCCAGCCACTCCCAGGACGCGTTGGGGAAGACCACTGCAGGAGCCGACGTGATGCAGATGACGGCGGCTTCGAGCAGACCGGATTGTCGGCGCAGGAGGGCCGAGAAGAAGAAAGACAGCAAAAACCCGAGCAAAGCTAGGATGTAGTGGGGCAGTGATGACACGTAGTACTCTCCCGAGGGAAGCGAGAGAACGGCGCCGATCACCAGGCCGCCGAGAAACAGACACACAAACGGCCGGGGATCGGAGAGCGTCGAAACAAATCGCGCCTTCCGGTTGGTTCGCCGGAGCTCGCCGTAAGCGTTGGCGAAATGCCTTCCCGCCAGGTACCACGAGAACAGCACCAACACCGGGACTACCACCGCGACCCTGACGGTTCCAGCCCGGGTCAGGCATGCTCCTGACAATCGAACGTACGCCCCCAGCGCGGCCAACGGAAGAAGAGGCCAGAAAAGGAATGAAACCAGGGTCAGAAAACCACCGGGCTCCGCGAGACAGGACCGGCCGGTTTTAGATGCCAGCAAGGCGATGAGGCTCAACGCCACGGAACTTAAACCGGCCCACTTGAGGCAGACGGTTCTGACCGGGTACAGGTTTCCTCCCAGCAATACCCAGCCGTCGGCGCTGCCCTTTGATGAACAGGATGTTAGGAAGCCCCGCTTAAGTTGTGCGGCAAGTTTGGACGCATAGCGCCTCGCGGCCGCGGGGCTGTGGTCGGGATACCTGACCAGGAGGACCTTGCCTGCGAACGTGCTGGGGCCTGGCAGGAGCGTGCGAATAAACTCAACTGTTATGCCGGGCCATGAGGCTCCTTCCAGCATCAGGACATTGCACTCTCCGACACAAGCTTTTCTGAGAAGAGACTCCAGACCGGCTCCTCCCTGAAAACTGCCGCTGACCAGAGCGAAAGCAACACCTTCCTGGCCATTTTCGGCGAGGGCCCCAGCTACGTACAGGAGCATATCCTCGGGATACACGGGCGACCCGCCGGAAGAAGGAGCAGGTCTGGGGAAGACGCCGTCCACGGAGGCCACCACAAGGATTCTTACCGGTCCCGGTCTTGTGGCCAGAAGGTTTTCCCCGGAAACTCTGTACCAGACGGTCTCCTCGGGCGCGGCATGAGTGCGAATCACGCAGGAATAGGGGATGATTTCCGGCTCCCAACCGCTCAGGGCCAGGCGGGCGCCTACCACGTAAAGAAGCTCGGCAAGACCCCTCGAACCGGTCTCGAGCCCCGTTTGCGTTTCCGGCTCTCGGGTTTGAACCGTTCGGGTTTGAACCGCTGACGAAGGTCCCAGCGTGAACGAGGACCTGGCCGGGGCAAGGGAGTTCGCACAGGCGGAATGAACCCTGCCGGACACCGCTCCGACGGTGACCCAGGCCGCGACCAGCACCAGAATCCGGACGCTCCGGCTCCAGCGCGAACAGCAGCGGAGCGATACAGGTCCGGCGCCTTGCGGAGAGCCGCTCGAGCCCGCGTGGGGCGGAGAGCATTTCGAAACGGCGTCACCGCCACCGCAACGGCGCTCATATTGCGGCTCCGGTGGGGTTCTGGGTGCGTTTGCGGGTGCGAGTGCGAGTGGAATCTGCACTAGGCGTCTTGGCACTGGCCGATCCCTCCAGCGACACCAGTATACGGTAATTTCGCCGAGAGGCAGGAGAGGTCCTTCCTGTCAGTGGGGGTCCCGCGATTCTCTTGACAAACCGGCCGGCGAGAGCAAGAGGTTTTCCGGTTCCGGTGTGGAATATGGATTTCGGGTTTGCCTCATGTGGCGGGCCGACGAATTGGAGCCGGAACCATCCGCTCCGTATCATCGCGAAAGGAGGTTCAGGGAGCACCGCCGGCCACCTGCAGTAACGGTGCTCCCGAGAGAAATGAAGATATCCGAGAGGGCTCGGGCCATTGGAGCTTCGCCCACGCTTGCGCTGGATGCCAGGACGAAGGAGCTTCAGAAGCAGGGAGTCGACGTGGTGAATTTCGGGGTGGGTGAACCCGACTTTGACACTCCCGACCACATAAAGGAAGCTGCCATACAGGCCATCAGGCAGGGCTTCACCAAATACACGCCATCTTCCGGTATCCCCGAGCTGAGAGAAGCCTGCGCCAGGAAGTTCCGGGAGGAGAACGGTCTTGACTACAAGCCCGATCAGATCCTGATCTCCGTAGGCGCCAAACATTCCATATACAATGCGATAATGGTGCTGTGCGAGCCCGGGGACGAAGCCCTGATTCCCGTCCCGTACTGGGTGAGTTACCCGGAGATGGTGAAGCTCGCGGGGGCGAAGCCCGTGTATATCCAGACGACAGCCGAGACGGGCTTCAAAGTCACGCCCGAAATGCTGTCTCGAGCCATCACCCCTCGCACCCGAGTGCTCATATTGAACAGTCCGTCGAATCCTACGGGTGCCGTATATACTCGAAAAGAGCTGTCCGACATCGCCGAGATCTGCCTGAAACACGGAATCTGGGTGATATCCGATGAGATATACGAAAAGCTCATTTACGAAGGTGAGCACGTATCTTTTGCTTCTCTGTCGCCGGAGCTCCTGAACATCACCATCACGGTCAACGGGGTGTCCAAAGCTTACGCGATGACGGGGTGGCGAATAGGATACGCAGGGGGTCCCAAAGAGGTCATAAAGGCCATGGGTGACCTGCAGAGTCATGCCACTTCGAACCCGACGTCCATATCTCAAAAGGCGGCCCTTGCTGCCTTGACGGGACCCACCGAACCTCTGGAAAGGATGAGGCAGGAGTTCAAGAAACGCCGGGACTACATCGTCGAACGAGCGGCGAAGATGCCCGGATTTCGGTGCCAGATCCCGAACGGAGCGTTTTACATTTACCCCGATGTGAGCGGGCTCATAGGGAAATCCTTGGGCGCCAGGGTCATCACGTCCAGTTCGGTTCTGGCCGAGATCCTTCTGGAGAAGGCTAGAATCGCGGTGGTTCCTGGCGAAGCTTTTGGAACCAGCGCGAATTTGAGGTTCTCGTATGCGACTTCCATGGAACGAATAAAAGAGGGAATGGACAGGCTCGAGGCCGTCCTCCGCGAAGTGCGGTAGCCGCTGGATCCCATCTACGCCGATAGAGTAGCAGGGGACCCGGAGCGGCAAGGCGGGCCGAAGAGGCGAAATGGAGCGTATAGCTTCTTCGGGACGAGCGTGTTTACCGTTGACGGGAAGACGCTACGAGCTGTTCACGCATTGCTCGGGAAACGGGTATCCGGTTAGCAGGCTTTGCAGGAGGTGGCGCCATGAGCCTGGTTGAGCAGTTCGTTACGAGTTTAGGGAACTTCAGAGGCTATAGCAGGTTAGCTACCCTGGGTTTCGGAAAGAGTTTCGTGTTCCTCCTGGTTTTCCTGGTCGCGGTGTCGATCATATGTGGTGTCAAGTTTTCCGCGACCATCAGTCGGATCGTTGATGCGATTGTCGCCAATACACCCGATTTCGTCCTGGTCCGCGGGACGCTCACCCTAATACCCAACGTACCGGTGCGATACGAACTGGGATCGCACGTTTTCATCCTCGATACCACGGGCGATACTACTCCCGAGGGATTTATTCGGAGCTACCAGGATGGAGTGTTTGTTGGGCGGGATAACCTGATATTAAAGTCACGCGGCAGATTGCAGGTGTTTCCGTGGAGTGACCTCAACCCTATGGACGCTCCCGTTACCAAGGACGATTTTGTGGAAATGCTCGACGCGGCAAGACCGTGGCGCTTTCTCGCAGTTCCGGTGTATTTCGTCGTGAAGCTTCCAACAAAGCTTTTGCACATACTGATCTTGTCCGTAGCGGCGCTGGTCCTCAACAGCATCATCGGTTCTCAATACGACTATCCTCAGCTGTGGAACATATCGTTGTACGCCATCGTTCCCGTAACCGTAGTGGAGACGCTGAAGACGGTAGCGAGTTTACCGATACCGTTCTGGAAGGGCTTGTACTGGCTGGGCGCTTTGGGCGTAGTTACGGCGGTGCTGGTTAAACTGAAGAAAACCCCGACGGAAGATGCAGCGTCGGCGGGCGAGGCGGCACCGGTCGGACCCACGGCGGGAGGCGGCGGAGGAGGAAGCGATTCGGCCGGAGCTGGGCCCTCCCAGCCCCCAGTGGTGCTATGAAGGCGGTGAGTTTTTTCCGGTGGGTGTACGCATACCGTTACTGAACAGGGGAGCAAACGGCAACGGAAAGGGAGGAAGTGTTTTCCCGCCTTCCTGGGAAGGACAAAAGGTCGCCGTGGTGGGCATGGGGCTTTCCAACACGGCCCTTGCTCGTTACTTGCTGAAAAAAGGCGCGAAGCTCACGTGTTTTGACCGAAAAGGCCCCTCGGAACTGGGCCCTCGGTTCAGCGAATTCGGCTCGCGCGTAGGGTGGAGCCTCGGCGAAGATTACCTTGAAAGCCTGCCTTCATATAGATGGATTTTCCTCACCCCCGGCATGAAGAAAGACGATCCGGCAATAGAGATGGCTCGGGCCAGGGGCGCGTTTATCTCGACGGAGATCGATCTCTTCCTGCATTTATGCCGCGCCCCGGTCGCCGGCATAACGGGTAGTTCGGGGAAGACCACCACGGTTTCCATGACCGGGGCGATCTTGCGGGAGAGTTTTCCGCCGGACCGGGTATTCGTCGGAGGTAATATCGGGCAGGTTCTCCTGGAAAAGGTAGACGATATCCCCCCCGACGCCAAGGTGGTGCTCGAACTTTCCAGCTTTCAGCTGCAGCTCACCCACAGGAGTCCGCACGTGGCGGCCATCTTGAACGTGAGTCCGAATCACCTGGACATCCACGAGTCTTTTCAGGAGTACGTGGCATCGAAGGAAAACATCTTTCGCTACCAGACGGCGCGGGATTGGGCGGTGTTCAACGCGGACGACCCAACGGTGGCGAAGTTTGCCGGCGAGTGCCGCGGCCGCGTGGGGTGGTTTTCCCTGGATGCCGGCCTGAGTCAGAAGACAGCCGGCCCGTTGGCGGTCCTCCGGGACGGTGTTTTGACTTTGAAGAGCGATTCGGGCGAGGAGTTCCCCGTTCTCAGGAGTTCGGAGCTACCGGTACCGGGTCGGCACAACGTTGCCAACGCCCTGGCGGCCATAGTGGTATCCTTCCTCATGGGCGCGGATATCGATGCAATGAGGCGAGCTCTGCGAAACTTCAAAGGCGTGGAACACCGGTTAGAATTCGTCGCAGAAGTCCGGGGCGTACGGTTTTACAACGACTCCATAGCCACTTCGCCTGCCAGGACCGCGGCGTGTCTTGAAGCTCTTCCGGGGCCCATGGTGCTCATCTTGGGTGGATACGATAAAGGTCTTCCTTTCGATGAGCTTGCCCGCAAAATTGTCCACAGAAGTATCCGCTGTGTGACGGTGGGGCAGACCGCCGGAAAGATTCGGAAGGCTCTGACGGAGGCGGGAGGCGCGCACCTCGTACACGAGGAAACGGATTTCGAAAGAGCCGTGAGGACGGCAGCGGATTTGGCGAAGCCGGGTTATTCCGTAGTACTCTCACCGGCCTGCGCCAGTTACGACATGTTCTCCAACTTCGAAGAACGGGGCAGGCGCTTCAAGGAAATCGTAGCCTTGCTCGAGCAGGAAAAGGGTCGGTGAAAGGCAAATTTCCGGGAAGAATGAGGGACAGGATCGGCTCGCCCGGGGGAGGCCCGGCGGTGCAACTCGAGGATGCCGCCGGATAACTGGCTCAGCGGCTGCGACTTTAACGTGGCGGGAACGGTATCGAATTCCGGAATGAGTTCCGCTAGACTAACCGAGTTCGCGGCTGCCACCCGGCGGAGTGGAAGCGGTCGAACCGGTGTTCGGGAGATGATTCCGCTGGAAGCGGAGCTTGAAGAGATGAAGGATTCTCGGGACAAGGTTCGGCAGACAGTTGCAGGCAAACGACCGGCTCTGGACATCGAATTGGTCGATACCATCATATCCGCCTATCGGGGGAGAGCGCAGACCCTTCTTGGACCACACAGGGGAAATCCCGTGGATGTTTTGGTGGCGACGATACTGTCACAGGCTACCAGCGACGTCCAGTCGGAAAGAGCTTTCCGAAATTTAAAGCAAGCTTTCCCGACCTGGGAGGAAGTGATCTGCGCAGATCCCCGGGATGTTGAAGCTGCGATAGCCAAAGCTGGTCTGGCCAGGGAGAAGGCCAGGAACCTTCAGGCTGCCCTAAAGAAGGTTCGGGATGATATGGGGAGAATAGACTTGCAGAAGCTCGCGGGACTCGACGCGAGGGAGGCCATGGAGTATCTCCTTTCTCTTCCCGGCGTGGGACCAAAAACAGCGGCGTGCACGCTGCTTTTCGGGTTTGACGTACCCGTTTTTCCCGTGGATACTCATATCCTGCGCATAGCAAAACGGCTAGGAATAATCCCTCCGGCGACGTCAGCGGAAAAAGCTCAGGTGATATTGAACGAGATGATACCTGCCGACAGGATGCTGGAATTTCACACGGGTCTCATCGAGCACGGGCGCAGGGTGTGCAAAAAAAGGAAACCTCTTTGCGAGCGCTGCGCCATATCAAAATGGTGTGCGCGACGAGAAGCGTAGATTACCGGGGCTTACTGGAGCTCCAGAACCTGGCCGTCCTTGTCCCGCGGCACATCTTTGGGGGAGTTGTAGTCGGGTTCGTCCTTGAGCTCCTTGCCGCAGTAGGGGCAAATCCAGCTCTTGTAATGGGTGTCGGCCGAGTACGAAAGACCTTTGCAGGCTGGGCAGTACTTCCAGGGCATAATTCATACCACCTTATCATGTTCTCCGCCAAACCGGATTTTACATGAATTCTGTGAAAAAGTCGATACTGGGGACAAGACTGCACCGGGTGACCCGGGCGCGGAGAGCACCGGAGGAGAGCCACCATGAAGTTCGTACACCTCCACGTGCACACCGAATGGAGTCTTCTGGACGGGGCCTGCCGGATTCGAGAAGCCGTCAAAAAGGCCCAAGACGAGGGGATGCCGGCTCTGGCCATAACGGATCACGGCAACCTCTACGGAGTAGTGGAGTTTTACAAGGCTTGCCAGGAGGCGGGGATAAAACCGGTCCTCGGTTGCGAAGTCTACGTAGCCCCCGGGTCCAGGTTTCAAAAGGATTCCGGCGTCGATGATGCATTTCACCTGGTCCTTCTGGCCGAGTCCCAGGAAGGGTACGGGAATCTTCTCAAGCTGTCCAGCGCCGGGTTTCTGGAGGGGTTTTATTATCACCCCCGGGTTGACCGGGAACTCCTCGCCAGGTACTCCAAAGGCCTCATCGCCCTCACCGCGTGTTTGCAAGGGGAAATCCCGTATCATCTTCACCGCAGGGCCAGGGAGGCGGCGGAGAGAGCTCTCCGTGAGTACCTCGACATTTTCGGACGGGATAACCTGTTCCTGGAGCTTCAGAGGAACGGGGTCGCAGGGCAAGAGGAAGTGAACCGGCAGCTTTTCGACCTCGCCAGGAAGTACGGTCTCAAAGTCGTGGCCACTAACGACTGTCACTACCTTAACAAGGCTGACTGGAAAGCCCACGACATTCTGTTGTGCATCCAAACGGGCAGGACCAGGGACGATCCTAAACGGCTGAGATTTCCCGGTGATGGCTTCTACATGAAATCCCCCGAAGAAATGGAATCCCAGTTCCGGGAGATACCCGAAGCTCTCGAGCAGACGGTAGAAATTGCGGACCGGTGCGATGTCAAACTGGGTCTTGGAAAACTCCTGATGCCCGAATTCCCCCTTCCACCCGGCCTCCGACCCGAAACGGTGTTGAGGGAAATGGCCGTGGCCGGTCTGAATTCCCGGTTCAATGGTCGCCCCGATGAACGGCGGCGCCAACGTCTGGAGTACGAGCTCGGGATGATCGAGAAGATGGGCTACGCCTCGTACTTTTTGATAGTCGCCGATTTCGTGAGGTTTGCCAGGGAGAACGGCATCGCCGTAGGGCCGGGCAGGGGCTCGGCCGCCGGAAGCCTGGTCGCTTACGCCCTGGGTATCACCGATATCGACCCGGTGGAGTTCGACCTGGTATTCGAAAGATTCCTCAACCCCGAGCGCGTGACCATGCCCGACATCGATATCGATTTCGCCGACGACCGCCGGGACGAAGTCATCGATTACGTGCGACGTAAGTACGGCGAGGACAGAGTAGCTCAGATAATCACCTTTGGAACCATGCAAGCCCGGGCGGTTGTGAGAGATGTGGGTCGCGCCATGGGACTCCCTTACGCCGAAATCGACAGGGTGGCCAAACTCATACCGTATCAGCCCGGAATGACGCTGGAACGGGCTCTGGAAACGGTTCCCGATCTCAAGGCGCTCGTAGCGACGAAAAAGGAAATGGGGGAACTGTTCGCCTACGCATCATCTCTCGAGGGAATGCCGAGGCATTCGTCGGTTCACGCTGCCGGGGTGGTGATCGGACCGGGTCCCCTCACCGACTACGTGCCCCTGGCCAAAACCCAGGAAAACGTGGTGGTCACCCAGTTCCCCATGGAGTCGCTGGAAGAACTCGGCCTGCTCAAAATGGACTTCCTCGCCCTCAGAACGCTGACGGTGATCCAGAGGACGCTGGAGCTGGTGAAAGAGTCGAGGGGCATCGAACTAAAAGAAACGGACATACCGCTGGACGACCCGGAAACATACAGGCAAATTTCCAACGGAGAGACGCTGGGCGTGTTTCAGCTGGAATCATCGTGGGTCAGGGACGTCCTCAGAGAACTGCGACCGGAGAAATTCACGGACATCGTGGCCGCGATCGCTCTGTGCCGTCCCGGTCCCATGGAACAGATCCCCGAGTTCCTCCGGGCTCGCCACGGAAAGCCGGTATATCTCCACCCGTCTCTGGAGCCCATCCTGAAAGAGACATACGGGGTGCTGGTATATCAGGAACAGATACTCAAGGTGGCTTCGACGATAGCCGGCTTCACGCTTGGGCAAGCTGACATTCTGAGGCGGGCCGTAGGCAAGAAAAAGGGCGAAATCTTGAAGGAAATGGAAAAGGCCTTCATGGAAGGCGCCGTGCGGAATGGTATCGACGAAAAGTTGGCCCGGACCATATACGAGCTCATCCTGAAGTTCGCAAACTACGGATTCAACAAGAACCACGCGGCTCCGTACGCGCTGGTCGCTTACAGAACGGCTTATCTGAAGACCCACTTCCCCGCCGAGTTCCTGGCCGCGGAACTTTCTTCGGTGGCGGGGTCGCAGGAAAAGGTGGGCCTGTACGTGGAAGAAGCTCGACGTCTGGGCCTCTCCGTGTTGGGTCCTTCCGTCAACGAAAGCCGTGTCGGTTTCTCGGTGCACGGAACGCAGATCAGGTATGGCCTGGCGTCCATCAAGAACGTAGGCTTGTCGCTGGCCAGGGCCATTGTGGAGGAGAGGGAGAGGTCGGGCAAATATACTTCCCTTGAGGACCTGGTCGTTCGGATTTACGGGAAAAGCGGAGCGTCCCGCCGGGCTTTCGAAAGTCTCATCAGATCGGGAGCGTGCGACGAATTCGGTTCTCGCAAGTCGAATCTGGCGTTTCTGGAGATTCTCCTCTCCCGGGACCTGGGACGCAGCATAGGACGAGCTGAAAATCAGCTCCTGCTCTTCGCGCCCGATCCGGAGGCGACGAACGTTCGAGGTCAAGTTGGTCACAAAGTCGCCGGTCCAGCTGGTAAATCTGAATTCGTTCCCCGCGGAGCGATCGAGCCCCAACTGGGAGGGGTGCTCCCCCTGATGATTCCGGGCGCGGAAGGGCACTGCGCGGGATCGCCTGCGCCTGAAGGGCAGATTCCGCTGTTAGAAGGATATTCCGAAATCACGCAGTATAAGAAGGAAAAACGCGAAGACGACGAGTTTCCGCTGGACGTAAGGTTGAGAGACGAAAGGGAGCTCCTGGGGGTCTATCTCAGCGGGCATGTGCTGGACGATTACCGGGATGAACTTCGCAAATCGACGGTGCCCATCGGAGAAATCGATTCGGTGGCCGGGGGCAGGATGGTGTCTGTAGGAGGACGGGTTGCGTCGATCAAAGAAATTCGCACGAGAGCCGGCGAGCCGATGGCTTTCGTCACCGTCGAAGACTTCACCGGATCGATAGAAATAATCCTGTTCCCGCGCGTTTTCTCCCAGGTGCGAAAGACGCTTTCCCAGGATAGCGTGGTCGTGGTTAAGGGAAGGGTGCAGGAACAGGAAGAAACTCGACGAATAATTGGTGAAAGCGTCAGGCTCCTTGAACGACGAAAAGACTAGCAAGCCAAGAGTCAAAAGCAAAGGGAAAATATTGACGAAGCGAAAGGAGGGAAGCCCGCGACCCTTTGACGGGGCATGGGCCCGCCTGTGTGGACAGTAGTTTACGTGGCGTCGGGATGGACGGAAGCTGAGCGCATCAAGGATATCCTGACCAGGGAAGGTCTCCTGGTGATGCTCAGAACCACGTGTACAGGTCGAGACGGGCGTGGACGGGAGGTGGAGCTCCTGGTGCCGGAAATCGAGGCGCGGGAGGCCCACTGCTTGATCATGCAGATAAAGGGAGCGGCGAGGGTATAACGTGAGGATAGCGGTGTTAACCAGCGGCGGCGATGCGCCCGGCATGAACGCCGCCATAAGGGCTGTGGTGAGAAGGGGCATTTCTCGAGGAGCCGACGTGTTTGGCATTTACCGGGGCTACGACGGGCTGCTGGACGGAGAAATGACGCGAATGACCCTGAGCTCGGTTGCAGACATAATCCACCGGGGAGGCACGATACTCCATACGGCCAGGTCTGAACGGTTTATGCGTCCGGAAGGGCAGGACCTGGCGGCTGCCAGGATAAGAGGGGCTGGAATAGACGGTCTCGTCGTAATAGGCGGCGAAGGTAGCTTCCGGGGCATGATCGAACTGGAGAAACGCGGTGTCAGAACGATCGGCGTGCCGGGGACCATCGACAACGATATCTGGGGGACCGATTACTCTATCGGCTTTGACACGGCGGTGAACACAGGGGTGGAAGCGGTCAACAGGCTCAGGGATACCGCCACGTCCCACGAGCGCATTTTCGTCGTCGAAGTCATGGGAAGAAAGGCGGGTTTCCTGGCGCTTGCCGTGGGAGTGGCCGGTGGTGCCGAGAGCATCATGATCCCCGAGATACCCCTGTCCGTGGAGGAAATCTGCGCCAGGCTCGAACGGGGCATCGCTCGCGGCAAAAAGCACAGTATCATCGTGGTAGCCGAAGGAGCGGCGAGTGGCCTTGAGGTAGGCCGCAAGATAGAAAGGTGCATGGGCACCGAGGTTCGGGTGACCGTGCTCGGGCACGTTCAGAGGGGCGGCACTCCGACCGCGTTCGACCGGCTGCTGGCATCCAGGATGGGAGCCAAAGCTGTGGATTTGCTCATGGACGGCAAGTCCGGGCTCATCCTAGGGATTCACGGCGACACCATCGTGGCAAATCCGGCCGAGGAAGTCGTGAGCAAGCGAAAGGAAATCGACAGGGAACTCTATGAGATGGCCGAAGATTTGGCCAAGTAAGAGCCGCATCGTGGCGGGCAACGGGAAGATTTGCCGACCATAGCGGTGTTCCAGGACAGGCAGGGGGAATGGGGATGAACGGTCGTCCCAGAAGACCCAGGACCAAAATCGTGTGTACCATCGGGCCGGCTTGTCAAAGTGAAGACATCCTGGTTCAAATGATTCACTACGGGATGTCGGTGGCCCGTTTCAACTTCTCCCACGGCACCCGGGAAGAACACGGCGCCAGGATCAACCTGGTCAAAGCGGCCTCCCGGCGCGCAGGCCGCCGCGTCGGGCTTATGCTGGACACCAGAGGGCCAGAAATACGCCTAGGGTTGTTTGAGGGAGGCCGTGCCCACCTTCGGCCCGGTCAAAGGTTCGTTCTGACTACGAGGGACGTTACGGGTAATTCCGAAATCGCCACCGTTACGTATAGGAAACTACCCGAGAGGGTCTCGAAGGGGTCCAGAATACTCCTGGATGACGGCAACATAGTGCTGGAAGTGGACGAGGTTTCGGGAGAGGACATCTTCACCAAAGTGCTCAACGATGGCGTGATATCCGACAGGAAAAAGGTCTCGGTACCCGGCGTTGACCTCGGCTTGCCCGCTCTGGATCCGCGGGATGTCGAGGACATCAAGTTCGGCGCGTCACTGGGAATAGACTTCGTGGCAGCTTCGTTCGTGCATACCGCCGCGGACATCCTGGAGGTCAGGCGGGTACTGGAGGAATCGGGGAGTTCCGCTCAAATAATTGCCAAGATAGAGTCGGTTGCAGCCGTCAGAAACCTGGACGAAATACTCAAAGCGTCAGACGGGCTCATGGTGGCCAGAGGAGACCTCGGGGTGGAGTTTCCTCCCGAAGAGGTGCCTCTTTTGCAGAAGATGCTAATAGCCCGGGCCAACCTCCTGGGTAAGCCGGTGATCACCGCAACTCAGATGCTCGAATCGATGGTGGAAAAACCCCGGCCTACAAGAGCCGAAGCTTCGGATGTAGCTAACGCGATCTTCGACGGTACGGACGCGGTCATGCTCTCGGCGGAAACGGCGACGGGCCTTTATCCGGTGGAAGCTGTGCGGGTGATGTCCTCGATCGCGCTTAAAGCTGAAGAAAGCATGCTGAGCGGGTCCTGGGTCGGTCGTACGTGGCAGATTCCGCAAATGCCCGGCGAAATCCCGGTGTCGGCTGCCAGGTATTTCGGACCTCCCGCGGGGATGGCACCCACCATAACGGAGGTCATCAGCAGGGCCGCGGTAAATGCGTCGCGTGACCTTAAGGCTTCGGCGATAGTAACACCTACGGAATCCGGTTACACGGCCAGGATGGTCGCGAGATTCAGACCCCCGGTGCCTATACTTGCGGTCACCCCCCACGAAGAGACGTTGGGACACCTCACCCTCGTCTGGGGGGTTGAAGCGCGTCTGGCGCCACCGCTTTCTTCAGGGGGCCTTCCTTCTGAAGCCGCCGTCGAGCTTTTGAGGCAGGAAGGGCTTCTGGAAGACGGTTCGCTGGTCGTTCTCACGGCTGGAACACCGGTCGGGATAGCCGGGACCACCAACATGCTTCAGATCCGCACGGTGGGCGACGTGATAGTGAAAGGAACCGGAATCGGTTCGCGACCGGTATCGGGGATTGCGAGGGTGGCCATGTCGGGCGAAGAAGCCCTTGCGAAGATGGGCGAAGGGGACATCCTGGTTACGGCGGCCGTGGACAAGAGCTTTGTACCGGCCTTGAAAAAGGCCGGAGGGCTCGTAATGGAACAGGGCGGACTCACCTCCGATGGTGCGGTGCTTGCGCTCCAGCTTAACATTCCCGCCGTGGTGGGCGCTTCAAGAGCTACGAAGGTGATCGGAGACGGCGAACGGGTGACCCTAGATACGCCCAGAGGAGTGGTTTACCGGGGATTTGCGCAGGTGCGGTAGGCCTCGCGGGGCCGCAACCTTCGCTAGCCGTATGGCGGGTATGGTATCATTAAAGTGTCGTACAGCGGTCTGTCCGGCGCAAGCGGGAGCTTGCATTTTTCCGGTCGTACGTTAACGGGTAGAGGGGAGTAACCGGCGACGGGTTTTCGGGGCAGGTTTTGACGTGCGCCGTCCGCGAAGGCGAGCTCCGGGGACCCGGCGTCGTATCCGTCGTCAGCACGGCGAAAGCCCGGCGGAACGGTGACTGGTGAGACCTCTGTCCTGCATCGCAGGATGGGGGCTTTTTTGTTGAAGGATGGCACGCGATCGTCCTGAGGATGCGAAGCATACGAAGCATGCGATCGCGCGGAATAGCCCCGGAGGCGGCACGCGTACGGGGTTACAACATAAACGCTTTTTGTTCAAGGGGAGGAGGACCGGAAAATGAGCGGACTTTTCGGCGGCTTTCTGGCACTCACCTGGGGACAAGCCCTGATGATCGGCATTGGTCTTGTACTCATATACCTCGCCATCGTCAAACAATACGAACCCGTGCTACTTCTGCCCATAGGGTTCGGGGCGATAATCTCCAATATTCCGTTCTCTTCTGCCGTGGGTGAGCGTGGGTTTCTGACCATCCTGTACCGGGCCGGCATCATCACCGAGCTCTTTCCGCTCCTCATATTCGTGGGCGTGGGAGCGATGATAGATTTCGGACCCCTTCTGTCCCAGCCGTTCACCATATTCCTGGGGGCCGCGGCCCAGCTGGGGATATTCCTCACCATGCTCATGGCGGCTCTCGCCGGCTATCCCTTAAAGGAGGCGGCGGCCATCGGAATCATCGGAGCCGCTGACGGGCCGACTTCCATTTACGTAGCCACCAAGTTCGCCCCGCGTCTTCTGGGCCCGATCTCGGTCGCCGCATACTCTTACATGTCCCTGGTGCCCATCATCCAGCCGCCGGTCATAAGGGCCCTTACTACCAGGGAAGAACGCAGGATCAAGATGCCCCCGGTAGCTGCGGTGGAAATTCCCCGCAGGACGAGGGTGTTATTTCCCATCATCGTCACGCTGCTGGCGGGCATGATCGCTCCGGAAAGCGTGGCCCTGGTTGGCTGCCTTATGTTCGGAAATCTGCTGAGGGAATCGGGGGTTGTGGACAGGCTTTCCAGGTCGGCGCAGAACGAGCTGGCGAACCTAACGTCGCTCTTCCTGGGTATTACAATCGGTTCCACTATGAAGGCCGAGGAATTCCTCACGCCAACCACTCTGGTGATCATCGCCATGGGCTTCGTTGCGTTTGTCCTGGATACGGCGGGCGGTGTTTTGTTCGCCAAGTTCATCAACTTGTTCAGGAAGGACAAGATCAATCCCATGATAGGTGCCTGCGGGATTTCAGCGTTTCCGATGTCGGCGCGGATAGTTCAGAAGATGGCTCAAAAGGAAGATGAGCAGAACTTTGTGCTGATGCAGGCTGTGGGGGCCAACGTGGCCGGGCAAATCGCTTCGGTCATCGCCGGGGCCATGGTTCTGGCGCTCGTACGGTGAGACGAACGTTGGATCTGTTGCGGGCTGTGACGACGCGGGGAGGCATGCCCCGCGAATCAGCGGTACGGTGAGACCAACCTTGGATTTGCTGCGGGCCGACTTACGCCGTTTCGGGATGCCTGACGCAAGTGGGAGCCGGAATCTTATGACAGCTTGAATGCAAAAAAGAATGCTCCGGCCAACGGGTTCTGCGCGCCTCGGTAGGAGCCGGAAGCTCATGACGCGCTGAAAGGCAGGTGTTTCTAGTGAACCCTGTAGTTATGGAAACACTCCGGATCGGTGGCATCTCCATGCTCACGATATTCGGGGTGATGGTGGTGCTGTATTTTGCGATGAAAATTATAAAGAGGTGAGGAGCCGCCGGTGGCGGGCATCTGTCACAACTGCGTGTGTCGTCTTGAGATGAAAATATGCCTCCGGCCCCCCCTTTAATTCCGCCCGCCGGTCGTGCTTCGGCTGTGCCGTATCACTACGTCAACGGGAAGGAGCGGGGAAGTATGTGTCAAACTGATACTCAGGTGCGGTCCAAGCGGACGAGTGTTGTGGCAATGCTCGTCGAAACCAAATACGAAGATCTCGAACTGTGGTACCCCGTTTACCGGCTCAAAGAAGCGGGCTGCAGGGTACTGATAGCCGGCACCGGAAAGGGCGAATATCAGGGCAAGATCGGGTACGTGTGCAGGCCAGACGTATCCGTTGAGGACGTCCGCGTTGACGATATCGATGGCCTGGTCATCCCTGGAGGGTACTGCCCCGAGAAGCTTAGAATAAACCCGGTGATCCTGAATCTCGTCAAGGAGGCTTTCTTCAAAGGCAAGGTCGTCGCGGCGATTTGCCACGGTCCCCAGGTTTTGATCTCCGCAGGCGTCTTGAAGGGAAGGCGAGTGACCGGGTACAGGGGGATCTGGGACGACCTGCGAAACGCGGGGGCGATAGTGGTAGACGAGCCGGTAGTAGTAGACGAGAACTTGATTACTTCCCGTACCCCCGACGACTTGCCCGAGTTCGGAAGAGAGCTGGTCAGAAGGCTGGGAACCCCTTAGTTCGGAAGGGGTCCGATGTGCTCCCCGCGCTGTTCCGCTCATTTCTTGCAAGGGTCAGCTGCTGAGGAGGCAAGCGCGACGTCGGGTACTGTGCCCGGTCGGAAGTTGCGATTTCCACTACATACCAGAGGAATTGCGCCGAGAGTGTCGAAAGTGTATACCTGCACTTGTAATTACAACAAAACAAATCCCGACGATGAAATGCGATGAACGTGCGCACCGAACATACCCGCAGGGATCCGGACGAAAGTCGGTTGCTCCGGGGGAGTCGGACTCAGGGCGAAGGAAGACGTGCGTCCCGAGTCGGGCCTGCGGTGATGATCTCGGTGGTGCACCGGATGGAGGCAGGGAAGTGGCATTTAGAGTCGAAACGAACGGGCGCCTGGACGGCGGGAGTCCCGTACCAAAGTACCACCAGTTGAAGCAGATTCTGAAGGAGAAGATAGAGACAGGAGAGTGGGCCCCGGGAGATCTCATACCATCGGAGCCCGAGCTGTGCAGGATGTATGGTGTCAGCCGGACGACGGTACGACAGACCATGGCAAGCTTGGTCAGCGAGGGGCTGATCGTCAGGCAGCAGGGCAAGGGGACCTTTGTCGCAGGGCCCAAGATCGAACAAGAACTCGTCGGTTTCTACAGCTTCACGGAGGATGTGATGCGCAAAGGTCTTCGCCCGCGCTCTGAAATACTGTCAAAAGGCGTCACCGCTGCGAGCAAAGCTGTCGCGTCCAAGCTTGGGCTTGCACCCGGGGAAAGGGTGGTTTACCTGACGAGACTCCGCCTGGCCGACGAGGAGCCGATCATGCTCGAGACCTCATACCTGCCAGAGAAATACTGCCAGGGTCTGGACCAGATCGATTTCCGGGGCAGACCTCTCTACGACGTCCTAGGCCAGGACTTCAACGTGGAGCTAACGAGGGCCCGGGAGACTTTCGAAGCTGCGGTGGCGGACGAGTACGAAGCATCGTGGCTGAGAATATGGCCGGGAGCTCCGGTGATGCCCTGAACGTTTAGCTTATATGAAGGGGAAAGATGGGCAAGACACGCCGATCGAATTCTGCCGGAGCGTCGTCAGGGGAGACCGATGCCGTTTCCACGTAGATTTGCCGAAGCGGGACGCTTCGCCGAGGTAGTGCCCTCGAAGCAGGGGGAGCGGAGGCGGCGAGAGCGGAGTAGCAAGCCACCTGGATTATGTCGGCAATTGTCATGTTCGGTTTGGGGTAAAACATCATTACAACATGAGGTGACAACAAAATTGTCATTAAGATGGGGAGGAATTTGGATTGCCAGGAGAACGTACCTGGAGCGAGATTCGCAGTCAGCCACAAGTGTTGAAAGCGGCCATAAGTGAGGTTGAAAGTTGCCTCCGCGACGCGGAAAGGATGTTTTCGGCCCCGCCACCCCGGGAAGTCGTGCTCACCGGATGCGGTTCCTCATACTACCTCGGTCTTGCGGCTGCGAGCATCTTCTCGAAATTCCTCAGACTGCCGGCCAGAGCTGTGCCGGCTTCCGAGATTATCCTGTATCCAGAAACCGTTTTCGCGCGGAACGAAAGCACTCTCGTGATGGGGATTTCCCGTTCCGGTGAGACCAGCGAAACCGTCGCGGCGCTGAAAGTGGCGGCGTCGTTTCCAGGGAACCGGATCATGTCCATATCGTGCAGCAAGGACGCAGAGATCGCCGCGACCACCGGGTTTCATTTGGCTCTCCCCGACAGCGACGAGGAGAGCGTCGTGATGACCCGCTCGTTTACCTCGATGCTCCTTGCCCTGCAAACTCTCGCCGCCGAGATCTCAGGGGATTCGCGAAGATCTAGGTCTGTTCGCCGCATCCCGGATATCGTGGGCCAGGTAATACAGAAAAACGCCGGCGTCCTGGAGAAGCTGGCTGCGGACAAGAGCGTGACCAGGTTCGTGATCCTCGGCAGCGGACCTGCCTACGGCATAGCGTGCGAAGGGGCGCTTAAGATGACGGAAATGGCTCTGGAAACCGCCCAGCCGTTCTATACTCTGGAGTTCCGCCACGGCCCGAAATCGGTCGTGGACAAGTCCACTCTCGTCATTTCGATTCCGTCGGACGTTCTCGCGGAACAGGAGACATCTCTTCTTGAGGAATTGCGGGGCTTTTCAGGGCGGATCGTAACCCTCGGCAAGGCGACCTCCTGCGCCGAAGTAGTGCTGGACGTGCCGGTGGAAGGTCTCGACGATTGGGACAGGGTGGTACCGATGGTCGTTCCCTTGCAGATGCTCGCGTATTTCAAGGCTATGAAGAAGAATCTGGACCCCGACACGCCCAAGCACTTGTCGCAAGTGGTGAGGATAGACATCGAGGTGTCGGGATTGAGCGGCGGAGGGCCGGAAACCTCATGAAATTGTCCGAGTTGATAGAGGGGCGGATCAAGCTGAACCTTCCCGCGACCAACTGGGAGGAAGCGGTGCGAGCGGCGGGTGCTCTGCTTGAGTCGAAAGGTGATATCTCACCGACCTACACCGAGGCCATGGTCAGGGTGGTGAGGGAGCTCGGGCCCTACGCGGTCATCGCACCCGGGGTCGCGCTCCCGCACGCCAGGCCCGAAGACGGAGTGCGAAGGAGCTGTCTCGGACTGGTTCGGCTGGCGACGCCGGTGGAGTTCGGCAACAAGGCGAACGACCCTGTGGACCTCGTCTTTCCCCTGGGAGGCAGCCGCGACGAGGGGCATCTCGAGGTTTTGGCGGCTCTGGCTCGCTTTCTGTCGACGCCCGGCAATTTGGAAGCCATAAGAAAGGCAAAAACGGAAGAGGAGGTTCTCTCGGTCTTCCGGCAGCATGAAATGGAAGGAGGCGCCCGGTGATGCGAATTGTGACATTGTGCGGGATGGGATTCGGAAGCAGTTTGATGCTCAAGATGACCATTGAGGATATCCTGCGGGCCCGCGGCATCAAGGCTGAGGTAGTGGCGTGGGATTTGGGCAGTTTCAAAGGTCAGCAAGCGGATGTCGTAGTTGCCCCTGATGACATGGAACGACACCTTAAGGACTACCCCGGAGTCGTGGTACTCATATCGAACCTCGTGGACCGCAAGGAGATCGAGACGAAAGTAGTCGGGGCGGTTGAGGGGTTACTCAAAGGCGCCGGAGGCACGAAGTGACTCCGGCCAGGCGGCGAAGGTGAGCGGTGGGAGGGCCGTCCCGGTGATGGTAGGTTCCGTTGCCATGCCCCGCCGCCGGTACGATTCGCGCACCCGTCGCCGCAACAGGACGGCAAAGGCTAAAGGAAAATGCCTTCCCGGGGGGTGAGATGGGGCAAGCAGCAGTAACCCGGTGGTTTGCCCTAGGCACAACATGTCGGTAGTCGTCATGGGCTCTTGGTAACTTTCCGATCTTCCCGCGGCGGGCAGCGCCGGGGCGCACGGAAGACGGTAGACAATGAGGCATCCTCACCACCGTATCCAATGGGAGGGAGAAACATGCTGGACTTCATCGTGGAGTTTTTCACCACGCCGGCCATCGTCATCGCGGTTGTTGCCTTAATCGGGTTACTTGTGCAGCGGAAATCCGCGGGAGAGGTCATCGCCGGGACCATCAAGACCACTCTGGGATTCCTCATCCTCGGAGTAGGTGCCGGCGCGATCGTCGCGTCGCTCGACCCGATCACGAAGATGTTCATGCAAGCGTACAAACTCGAAGGGTTCGTTCCCTTCGACGAGCTGGTAGTGGGGTCGGTTGCGGCGCAGCTCGGGCGCGAGACCGCGCTCATCCTGGGATTCGGGTTCCTCGTGAACCTCATACTGGCCCGGCTAACCCCGTGGAAATACATCTACCTGACGGGTCACATGCTGTGGATTCACGCGGGGTGCTGGGCGATCATCCTGCATTCGCTCGGATTGTCCAGTACTGCCATAATCGCGATCGGCTCTATAGTCCAGGGGTTGTACACCACGCTGTTCCCCGCGATGGCTCAGCCGTTCATGAGGAAGATCACCAACTCGGATGACATCGCTTTCGGACACGGGCAGACCCTTCTCAACGTGGTAGGAGCTCTTATCGCGAAGCTGTTCGGAGATCCCAAGCATAGCGCCGAGGAAGTCAAGGTCTCGGATAAGTGGAACTTCTTCAGGGACATGGCCATCTCGATGTCTCTAATAATGCTCGTGGTGGCGATCCCCGCATCCCTGATAGCTGGAAAGGACTATGTGGAAGCTAACCTGAGCGGGGGCCAGAACTTCCTCGTCTTCACGCTGCTCAAGGCTCTTGGCTTCACCGCTGGTGTACTCGTGCTGCTCCAGGGCGTCCGCATGTTCATAGCTGAGATGGTACCCGCGTTCAAGGGAATTGCCACTGTCGTTGTACCGGGTGCCAAGCCTGCACTTGACTGTCCCGTGATATACCCGTACGCTCCTAACTCGCTCATGATCGGCCTTATCAGCGGAAGCGTAGGTCAGGTGCTGGCTATAGCGATCGCCGCAGCTCTGCGCTGGCCGATTCCGATTCCCAGCATGATCGTGGCGTTCTTCGCCAGCGGCTCGGGCGCGATATTCGCCAACGCCGTCGCGGGACGCCGTGGGGCGATATTCGGCGGATTCTTCTGGTCTTTTGCCGGCTTCCTCCTCTCGTCCTGGGCCATGCACGTAAAGCTCTTCGGTGACCTTGCGGCGCTGGGTGCTACTGGAGTGGGATTCGTCGTTCCGGACGGGATCGCTATAGCGGGAATCATCAAGCTGATCGGAGTGCTGTTGGGCTTAGGTAGCTGAAGGAGCAGGTGACCCGGTGGGACCTCCGGGTTGAAGCGCTTGCGGTCCCGGAGCCTGGTGGGGTCCAGAAGTTGCGCGGTATCGCGACAGCCCCGCGGGTCCGGCGCGCCAGGCGCAAGCTCACACGGTGCCGGGGCCCGTTGCGCCAGTAAAAGCAGGCGTGACGGGCCCCGAGCCCGCGAGGCTCACCGGGGGGTTGAGGAAGCAGTCGCAATCCGGCCGATGCGACCGGAATCGATGTACACTAAAGAGAGGGTGTAGAACAGGTGCAGTACGCGGGCATTTACTTCGATACGATACAGAAGCTCCTCGCCAAAACGTGGGATTCCCAGAAAGAAGCGATGCAGAAAGCTGTCGACGTCATGACCGCTTGCGTTGAGCGCGGCGGGTTGATCCACGTCTTCGGGTGCGGGCACACGCAGATCCTCGTGGAAGAGGTGTGGTTCAGAGCGGGCCAACCTTCCTTCATTAGCCCCATCTTCGATCAGGGGCTGTGGCCGCATAACGCTCCGCACAAAGGGAGTGCTCTCGAGAAACTCGAAGGCTACGGGAGAGTGATCTTCGAGAATCACGATGCCAAGCCCGGGGAGGTGATCATCGTACTGTCTAACTCGGGCCGCAACGCGGTGCCCATCGAGGTGGCCCTCGAAGCTAAGAAACGCGGGCTCACGGTGGTTGGAATTACTTCCATGGATTATTCCACTCGGGTGAAGTCGCGTCATTCCAGCGGCAAGAAACTTTACGAGATCGCCGACATAGTTATCGACAACGGTGGGCCTGAAGGGGATGCGATAGTCGAGATCCCCGGGCTCAAGCAGAAGGCCGGCCCGTGCACGACTATCACCAACGCCGCGATACTCGATGCGATGCTTGTTCAGGTCGTGGCCAATCTTGTCGCCCGAAAGGGTAGCGCCCCGGTTTTCGTCAGCGCGAACCTCGACTTGCCGGCTGACGCAAACGAAGGTTACATCGCGCCCTATCTTTCCAGGATTCATCACTACAAAGGGTGAAACTGTGAGATAGGGAACGACTCCCGACCCGGTCTCCGGTGGCGTACGCTTCGCCCCGGTTGGGTCGAAGAATTTTTCTACCCCGGCAGGCCCGGTCCGATCAAAGAAAGAGAGGTTCCGGTCCTCGCTGGGATGCGACGGGGGGAGCGGAGTGCTGAGCCATGATAAGTGGGGACGTAATAGAACTTAGAAACGTCCTGGCGGTGACGCCCGCGGGAGCGAAGCGGGCGTCTATCACCGTGAGGGACGGGATCATCGTGGATGTGGCGGACTCACCGTGCGGTGGTGTCTCGGAACGGGGCGGGGAGGCCAGCGCAGGCGAGCGCGAATTACGTCCGGAGGCACGCACTTGCACCGTCATCGACGCAGGCGGGCGAAGGGCGGTTCCCGGTTTCATCGATCTTCACATCCACGGCGCGCTCGGGTTCGATGCGATGGACGGTGATGTCGACAGTCTTCGCGCATTATCGGAGACGCTGGTGAAATGGGGTGTTACTGCCTACTGCCCCACCACCGTGAGCGCCGGTCGGGAAGCGTTGTGCAAATCGCTGGGGACGATCGCGGAAGCGGCGTCGTTGTCATGCCGCCAGGACTGGAAAGGTGCCGAGATCATCGGGTCTCACTGCGAGGGTCCTTATTTCGCCCGGAACAGGCGGGGAGCGCAGCCGGAAAGCGCCATACGTACTCCCGACATGCAGGAAGTGGAGGAACTGTGGGAGTCATCCCGCGGGACCCTTCGCATCTTCTCGCTCGCCCCGGAGCTACCCGGGGCGATTTCCGCGATCGAGTGGCTTAGACAGCGGGGAGTCACGGTCTCCGCCGGTCACAGCGATGCGTCGTTCGAGGAAGCGATGCGCGGTGTCAAAGCGGGCATCTCTCAAAGCACCCACACTTTCAACGGCATGCGTCCCATGACCCACCGGGACCCCGGCATCGTCTGCGCAGTTCTTACCACGGATGCTGTGGACGCGGAAGTGATAGCTGACGGGATGCACGTTCATCCCGAAATGGTGAAGCTTCTGGTCCGGGTCAAAGGGGTTGAGCGGGTGATCGCCGTGTCGGATCTCACCCACATGGCGGGACTTCCGCCCGGCCTGTACAGTCTGGGCGACACACCTGTCGAGCTTACGGCGTCAGGAGCATTTGTGCGGGGCACAGGCGGACTTGCGGGGAGCGTCAGCCCGCTGCTGGTCGCGTTCAATAACCTGTTGAAGTGGGGTTTCGGAATTGAAGACGCTGTTCGCCTGACCAGCTCAAACGCAGCGAGAAAGCTTGGCCTCGAGAGGCGCAAGGGAGCAATCGCTCCGGGGATGGACGCCGACATCGCCGTGCTCAACGACGACGGGACCGTGTTTCTCACCATGGTCAGGGGCAGGATCGTATACCAGGCTTGACCTGCCTCCCTTTGAGGGGAGCGAGCTTTGCGCAACGCGCATTTGTCAGAACCATACCGGCGAGGAGTGGGACGGTCTTGAGCGTGATTACCGTTACGCCCAACGCAGCGCTGGACGTCACCTATTTCGTGCGCGGTTTCCGCGCAGGTGGGGTTTACCGGGCGCTATCCGTGGCGAAGAAGGCCGGAGGTAAAGGCTTGAACGTTGCGCGGGCCGTCAGGACGCTCGGCGGAGACCCGCTGGCCACTGGGTTTGCCGGGGGTCTTACGGGAGAGCGGATACTCGAAGATTTGTCCCGTGAGGGGATCCGGGCGCGCTTTGTCCGGACTGCGGGGGAATCCAGATGCACCATCACGGTTGTGGACGAAGAGACCGGTCTCGTCACGGAGATCAGGGAGGCCGGCGAAGCTGTTTCCGAGGAGGAGCTCGCTGAGTTCTCGAGGTTGTTTTGGGAAATATGCCGTTCAGCGAGTGGCTCTGAAGCTCCGCTCGGGCGCAGCACGTTCGCGTGCTCGTGGGCGGACATATGCTGTTCCGAAGTTAGTGAATCCGACACCCGGTCACAACCCCGAAGTTGCGGGACAGGGCGGTGCGGCGCCGAAGAGAGGCTACGACGCCTGCCCGGCCCCATGGGAGAGAGTCCGGACCCAGCGGCACTGCCGCGCTGTGATGGGTTAGAGAGTGCGCAGTGGTGCGAACCGCCCGGCCGAGATTCGAGTTGTGCGACAGGGCGACCAGATCAGGACCGAACGGAAATCCGTTTCGGTGAACCTTCTCAAGTGGACGCGCAGGCAGGCCGGCCGGTCGTCGTGTTTTCGGGCAGTCTGCGGCCGGGAATGGCTCCGGACTTTTACGCAAAACTCATAGAGCTCGCGAAAGGCTGGGGGTTCCTCACGATTTTGGATACCAGCGGAGATGCCCTGAAATCAGGCGTTGCCGCAGGGCCTTTTCTCGTGAAGCCGAACTTGACCGAGGCTCGGGAGTTGGTCGGAATGGAACGCGGGACGCCGGGCGAGGGCGAAGAGACTTTTCTGGCACGGGCAGCCGCTGCTATGGCCTCGCGGATTGCCTCACACGGTCCGAAGGTGGTCGTGCTCTCCATGGGGAAGCACGGGGCGGTAATGCACCACCAGGGACGAACCTGGTCGGGTCGTGTTAGAATCGATGATGTTCGGAATCCGGTAGGGTCCGGCGACTCCATGGTCGGGGGAATGGCGTGGGCACTTGCGCGGGGCCAGGACATCATTGAGGCGTTTAAACTGGGTGTTGCATGCGGGGCTGCCAACGCTCTCACCGCGACCGCCGGCGAATTCCGTATGGAAGATGTGAGGGCATTACTGGACCGGGTGGAGGTGCGGCCATATGAGCCTTGCAAACCTTAACGATGTCTTAAAGGACGCTTACGCCTCGGGTTACGCGGTGGGAGCCTTCAACGCCATCAACATGGAATTCATTCAGGCCATCGTGCGGGCTGCGGAAGACCTCGAGGCCCCCGTGATCGTGCAAATAAGTCAGGCAGCCATCGACTATGCCGGGATGGAAGAGATATCGGCCGTGGCAAGGGCGGTTGCGGAGAAGGCATCTGTCCTGGTGGTGATTCACCTCGACCACGCGACCCGGCTGGATGTTGTCGAGCGGGCTATAAAGGCCGGATTTACCTCGGTGATGTTCGACGGTTCGTCTCTTCCCTTCGACGAGAACGTAAGACTCACCGCTGAGGTGGCAAAAATGGCGCACGACGCTGGTGCGACGGCTGAGGGTGAGATCGGCAGAGTCCCCTCGGCAGCTAAACGCACCTGGACCAAGGAAGAGCTCGCCGAGCTCATGACGACACCGGAGGAAGCGCTGGAGTTCGCCTCGAGAACCGGCGTCGATGCCCTGGCGGTGTCGGTGGGAAGCGTTCACAAGATGAAAGCTCAGGAGGCCATCGTCGACTCGAGACGGATTTCCGAAATCAAGCGGGTTGTCGGAGTCCCTCTGGTTCTTCACGGTTCATCCGGCGTTACTGATGAAAGCCTTCAGGAGGCCGTGCGGAACGGCATCGCCAAGGTGAACATCGCCACGGCGCTGTCCCAGGATTTCTTGAGAGCTATCCGGTCCCGGCTGGCGGAGGACCCGTGGGTTTCAGATGCCAGGATCGTCCTGGATGTGGCGCGACAGGCTGTGGTTGCTTCGGTGGCTGAAAAGATCAAGCTTCTCGGCAGTGTCGGGAAGGCTGCGCGGAGCGGGTGGGGAAGGAGAGAGGGGATACTTCGAGACGAGCCGTCGTGCGGATGGGACGCGTCTCTCAAGAGACGAGGTGTAGAATCGCAACGGACGCGCGCTGGAGACCGCGCCGGGGACGAACCGGTGGAATGACGATTTTACCGATTGCCGCAGGTCTTGTTCCTCAGCCCTTCTTCATGGTTGTATAACGGCCAGGGATGCTGCGGAGACGCTTAGCCAGAAGGGATTCGGAGCCGGTTAGCCCGTCAGCTACCTGGAGGTTCGGAACGTACGGCTGTACGGGATGACGTGAAGCAGCAAACCCACTAATGCCACGACTGAAAGGGTGGTAGCCTCGGAAGGGCGCAGGGGCCGATGGGTACCATGAGCACACCTCGGTTCTCACCGAATCCCCTCTCGTGCTAAGGGATAGGGATCTTGACGTGGCCAGGAAATGCCTTCCTGCGGGAAGGTTGCAACCGGCGTCGTTGTCGGTAGGTCTTTTACCGTGACCATTGCCGACGATACTGCTGCCGGGGCATTCGAGCCGGGGGCGCCAGCCCCTGGCCCGCAAGTTAGAGGCGGCAGCGAACCCGCTGCGATTTCAATAAACCGGGACGGTTTACCTTGCTTGTCCGATGAGTTCCAAGCGATGAGTTCCAAGCATTCCCGGAGCACCGTGTCCCATTCCGGGTCTGGTCCCTTCACGGCCCGAACTCTGGCGGCCTGTGCGTACTTGACCAGGTCCTCGTGCTTCCAGCCCACAAGCACGTCAGGAGTTGTATGGCATTCCTCGTTGGCAGTGAAATCCGGGTTCAGCCCCATATTCAGCGGAAACCGTACGAGCATGCCGCTGTTGGGGAGGCACAGGATGGCGGGGTCAAACGCGATCCCATCTCCCCCGGTGCATTCGCCCACGAGCGTCGCGAGCCCGGTCCGCTTGCAGAAAGCGGCGAAAGACTCTGAAGCGGAGTAGACCAAGTTATCCACCAGCAGGTATATCTTTCCTGAGTATGGCTTGTTCGCGCGCGGCTGAATTGTGTACTCCAGCTTCCTGGGGTTGACGAACTTATCAGTAAGGATCTCCCGTGGAATGCGGGATTTGTCTTCTGCCAGCGCCAGCAGCTCTTCCTTGCTAATCTCCGGGAGTTCTGTTGCGAGCTTCGCTCTGAGGAACGGCAACACGTACTCTCCTGACCTCCAGGTTACGTAGAAGGATCCGACGACGGGCTTGTCCAGAACGTACGACAGCAGGTTGTATGTCCAGAATGTATCGCTGCCTCCGCCATTTCCGCGAATATCAATTATGATTGCCTTGAGGTCCCTGTTTTCCTCGAAGAACTTCTTCGTGAGTTGTTCATCTGATGCCACTCCGTGACTCATGCTGCGCACCTGTATGTAGCCGACCGTCCCCCCGGCCAAGGTAGTAGCATAAACGTTGGCCGAAGACTTCCCGGTTGCAGTATACCTTGGTGGCCAGATGTAGTCGGTTTTCCACTGGGAAACCGTGCAGGGTACTTGTACCTGCAAATCCGAACCGGTGGAGTCGGTGAAAGTAACGAGCAAGTCCCCGTTCCACCGCGGCAGTGGTAGCCGGGCGGCGTAAAGACGCATTCTCAACGGGTCCCATCGGAGCCATCCTGCTATACCGCGTTGTGAGGCTACGTACTCGTGGACGGGTGTGCCGTTGATTTCCTTGACTACGTATCCTATCTTGACCTTCTCCTGGACCGACGTATGCGGAGCTACGTCAACCACCACGTAATCTCCCGACGAGTAAACCGCGACGAAAGGAGGGTACACCAGCGAATTCCCTGTGCTCTCTGTCGCAAGCATCGCCCAGTAATCGGCCTTTTTCTTCGTAGTTCTGGATATTGCGTCTTGCCACGGCATCGACCCCGACCTCTTGACGGAATCGAAAAGGGAACCACCAACTATACCCGTATGGCCGTTGTTCACCAGGCTTACGATCCTGTTCATGGTAATCGCAAACTCGCGATCATCCCTCGTTCTGGCCACCGCCTCCTCGAATTCCTTTTCGTGAGCAAGCCAATCGTAGCCCTCCACCCGAGCTTTGAGCGCAAGATAAGGGTGGTTGTCCTTGAATATCTGATATAGGTAGCGGAAGTCCTCGACTTTCTCGGCAGTGGTCAGTTGTCCGGACAGACATCCCGCCGATGCAACCGTCGTGACGAGTGAGAAGCTAACCGCCAGAACGATGATTCGTTTGTTCGCCCGTAAGAGATCCATGACCCTACCTCCCTGATGTTCGCCTGTGGCAGGTGCACGACCGTACCCTCCTGAGGTGCTGCCGATCAGATCCAGGCCATACGCCTCATCCGAACCCGTAGTGGCAGGTGCATGACCGTACCCTCCTGAGGTGCTGCTGCGTTGAGCCTTCTCAGGTTTCGCCCGGTGCGTACAGTACGACGCGACGTTAACAATTCCTTTCTGGAACGGGGATTTAACTCTGGACCTTCTGGGGGGCTTCGTACTTCCCGAAGCATTACTTTGTGGTAGAATGTCGTGGTAGCGCATCGGGAGGGATTCGTAGGATGGCGTCGTTCGAGCCTGTAACCGTTGCTCGTCTCATTAAGGAAGAGGACCTTAACCATCATGGCACCCTTTTTGCCGGTCGCATGGCGGAGTGGTTTGTCGAAGCCTGCTTTATCTCGGCCTGCTGCGCGATCGGTCGTCCCGAGGAGGTAGTTTGCCTAAAACTCCACGGCCTGGAGTTTACGACTCCCGCCAGTAAGGGTGATATCCTCACGTTCCGCACATTCCCCGCACATGCAGGCCGCACAAGCATTACGATCTTCGGCAGCGTCATCAAGAACGATGGTCCCGATCCCATGATTCAGGGATTCGTTACCTTTGTTAAGGTTGACGCTGACAGCCGGCCTGTTCCCCACGGTATCGTGCTCCCCGAGCCACGGTCGGAGGAAGAACGCCGAATCCGCGAGGTGGCCCGGAGCCTCAGGTAGGCCTCGGGCCTGACCGCGATTGGTCCCGCGAGAGCAGTCCGCGTCGAGGTTTCCTCTTCCCGGACTTCCTCGACCCATCGGGCGCTGTGTGGTGGCTGTGCAGCACGATACCGGGGTAGTAGTGGCATTCTAAGTCTTATTTTTATTTCTGTGGCTGCTGCTAGGGTCACAACCTTGCTGGATGATAAAATAGTGCTCAACCCGTTCTATGCGGCGGCTTACGGGTCGGGCTTTATGTCACAACTCTGCTGGATGATAAGATAGTGCTCAACTTGACGCGGACCGGCATCGGCGCATTCACTTGTAATCTTCTGATGAGGGATGCTAATATATCAGCGGTGCCGGGGTGATGGAACTGGCAGTCATGCGCGACTCAAAATCGCGTGGGGTAGCCCCCCGTGCGGGTTCGACTCCCGCCCCCGGCACCAGGTCTAGCAGGGACTATCCCGACCCGAGTGTCCTCAACGTTCGAGAGTCTTGGCCTATCCTTTGATTACGCGTCTTGTGATCACCCCTCGGCACCGGGTAGCTGTCACCTGGCATGGTTTCAGACACCACAGTACCCACACACCACAGTACCCACAGGCCATGGTGGCCACATACCATGGCACCCAGACACCATGGTACCCGGAGACCATGGTATCTCGCCACAGTGCCTACGTAGTTGGCTCTACGAATAACTCTTGGCCGTCAGTGCCAACAAGGTTTGCACTGCGACGGCCCTTTTGCTCCGTGTTGCCAAGTTGGTTTGCACTAACCTGAGGTTTCCTTGCAGTAGTGTCAACTACGTTTGCATTGTGGCGCGCTTCTGGCTGCGTGGTGCAAATGTAGTTTGCACTGCGGACTGATGTTCGCTGGCTGGTGCCAAGCACGTTTGCATTAGCTCGCCCGTAGCGGTGCGTGGTGCCAACCAGGTTTGCACTCCCCCGTCTGTAGCGGTACATGGTGCCAACGTGATTTGCACTGCCCAGGGGTTCTCCCTTGCCAGTGCCAACTACCTTTGCACCGAGGTGCTTCTCCGGCCTCGCGGTGCAAACGTACTTTGCACCGACCGGTGTTTATCGTCCGTTAGTGCCAACCATGTTTGCACTCAGACCTCTGCGGAGGTTCTGGTGCCAATCTAATTTGCACTATTCACCAGGTTTTCACTCCTCGGTGCAAATCAGATTGGCGCTGGCGGACTTATCTAGCCGCATGGTGCCAATGTCGTTTGCACTGACAGCCGACTCCCGCTTCTTAGTGCCAAACATGCTTGCACCAGAGCGTTTCGCGTGCCCGTGATGCCGGCACGGCCCGAGCCCTCGGTGTCCTTCGGCTCCAATGAAGGCTGGTAGACCTAAGAACGGTAGACCCAAGTACGAAGCCGGTATGTGTCCCGGCTTCTTTTTGGACCCTACGAGTAAGCTCTGCGTCCGTTGCCTCGGTACTAGGATAACCGAAACTCAGCCCGGGTTTGGTGCCTGGCCTGCCGGGAGCCAGAATCCCGACACCACCGTGGTACTAGGATAACCGAAGCTCAGCCGGGGTTTGTTGCCCGGGTTTGTGTTCGGGTCGAAGGACTTAATTTTGCCGCTCGGCCCGCTGCAGGAATAGGTGCGAAGTTCGGTTTTTTTGCGAAGTCCGCAGTTAGAACCCCTTCTGAAGGCCGTCGACCGCAGCAATAGGTGCAAACTTCGGTTTGTTTGGGAAGCGATGGGGAAAAGCCACCTTCGCCGTGCCCTCAGTTCGCCACCCCTTTGGCCTCGCCGTGCGCAACCGTGACCCGTCTTTCCCTGGGTAGGATCACGTAGAAGATCACCGCCGGTATCAGGTACAAAACCACCATCACCGCCCAGGACCACGCGACCGTCACGGTATAGGTAACACCCGCGATAATAGACCCCACCGACATGCCGAGGAAATTGAGCCCGATGGCAAGCCCCATGAATGTTGCCCTGTACTTGTCCTCGACGGCTTCCATCTGTATTGCCTGCACGGCGGGGGACGAGATGGAACCGGCCATCGTTACGAACATCAGGAGCGGAAGCAGCTGCCACAAGGTTCTGGCCAGCGGCAGGCTGCATATGAGCAACGGGAAGATGAACCCTGCTGTGACTGCAATGGTGCGCCGTCCCCGGAGGTCCGCCAGTCTTCCTCCGATCAGAAGGACCGTGATCGTTCCGAGTGAGAAGAAGACTTGAGCGCTGGACATCACGGCATAAGCTTTGGAGAACTTATCCATTATCGTGAAAGGCATGAGTATGTTGAATGCTCCGTTGGCAAGTCCGTTTGAGATCCTTGCCAGCAGGAGAAGAGCCAAGACCCACCATCTCGGACCTTTGAACATCTCAACAACTCTGGACAGGAACGCCTTCACCCGGCCTCCCGCGGGTGTTGCCGTCCCTCGTCTGGTTGCCGGTTCCTCAGGCGTCCTACGATCCTGCTCACGAGGCGCCGAACCTTCGGACTGTGTTATCGCGGTCTCGCCCGGTGTGTCTCGTAAAGGCACGGTAACCAGGATCGCAGCGAGGGCAAGGAACATAGCTATGCCGAACGGAACCTGCACGCCGTAGGTATCAGCCAGGATCCCGACAGCCAGAGGCACTAGAAGACCAGCAAGCTGCGTCAAAGTTTGAGAAATCCCGATAACGGTAGCTCTGTTGGCCTTCGACGTATACCCGGCGATGAGGGCCGATTGTGCCGGCATCTGGACGGCTATCAATCCGCGGAATGCAGCCACAATCATGAGACCGGTATAGCTCCTCAACGAGAGAAGCAAAGCTATCATTGTCACGCGGATAAACTGGCCGGCTACATACATCTTCTTTCTGCCGAGTGCATCGGCGAGAAGACCGCCGACGAGAGCCACGATGCAGGTGGCTGCGAATTCAACGGAATTGAATTTGCCCGCCACCTTAGAATCGAATCCCAACGAGACGTAGTACGGCATGAGTACCGGAGAATAGGCGTTCAAAGCTGCCGCCTCGATCAGGACGATCACGAGAAGAAGCCGTAGGTTCCTGTCGAGAGAACGCCAGAAATCCCCGAGCCTGCTAAGGACTGTAACCGGGGCGTTGCTTTGGGATTTCTTAACAGACGTCATGTTCCGCTCCCCCTTCTTCCCCGGCAAAGCTTCCGGCGCGTCGCTCGCAATTCTGGGCCGCCTCGCACCGGTTCGCCGGGAATTGCATTGGTTGCTCTTCGCTGTTTCTCCGCTACTTCCAATATTCACCGAAAGAGGAATTCCAGCCAGTGGGATATTTCTCCTTCGATGACGATTGTTCCTTCCCGATCAGGCGTGTGTTACCGGTCCTGTTTCTTTCCTTCATTACGTCGGACAGGCTGGCGACGAGGTTGGACTGAGATACCGGCTGACACATCCTGCTCCGGTCATGCTCCCGGGGGTAGGCCTACAAACTGAAAGGGCCCCGGTTTGACGGGGTCCAGAGTTGCGCAGAGGTGGGTCGTCACTCCTGAACCTATGGTGTTAGGTGGCGGGACCGGAGTTACCGCCGGCCACCACCATGATGATGCCGTTGGCCACCGCGTTGTTGACAGCTTGCTGACAGCTTGGGACAGATTGTCGGTACCATCGGAGGAACCGCCAACACGCTATCGGTGCTCCGCCGTCCGACTGAGCAAGCTGACAGGCTGTCCGTACCGTCGGAGGAGCCGCTAGAAGCGAAGCTGACCGCGGCGTGTTGTGAGACGGCCTTGAGATGGGAGGGCGTTCTACGAGCCCGTGGACACTCCGTGGGACTGCATTATGGCCCTCATCCCCGGAGTCACCCGCACTTCGCCGTCGGGCATCACCCACAGAGCTTCGACCCCGGGCAAGCTTTCCACGAGCGCGCGGCTCTCTTCATACGGCAGGAGAAATGCGGCTGTTGACATGAAGTCGGCGACACCCGCGTCATCCGCGAAAATCGTGACCGCGCGATAGAAGTCGGCCGGCATGAGGGTCGCCGGGTCGATGAGATGGTGGAGTATCTTTCCGTCTACGATGTAATACCGCTGGTATCCTCCGCTGGTGGCAACTGAGCCACCTGAAATGTATATGATGTCCAGCAGGTTGTCCTCACTCGGCAGTATGGACTTGGCTGGGTCCTGTATGCCCACCGCCCACCGCTGGCGATGACCGGCGAGAGGCTTTCCGATGGCGCGGACGTTCCCGCCGGCGCTTATCAGGGCCGACTTAAGACCCGCGGCTTCCATTTCCCGTGCGACCAGTTCGGTTGCGAAACCCTTGGCTACCGCGCCGACGTCAAGGCTCATCTCCTTGTCGGCAAGATAGACGGTGCTTTTCTCCTCGTCCACGATTACTTTGGACATATCGGTATGTCTACTGGCTCTGAGCAACTCCTCCATGGGCGGTATTTTTGCGTTGGATGGGTCATCCAGGCCTTGCTGGCGGTATTCGTGCCATATCCTCAAGACCGATCCCATGGCGATGTTGGTTTTGCCCCCGGTGCGGTTGTACCAGTCCTTGGAGAACTTAATGAGATCGATTATCTCCTTGGGAACGACCACTGGCTTTACGCCTGCGTTATCATTGATGGTTTTGATGTTGTTTATGCCCGGATAGGTGTTATAGATGTCGTACAACCGGTGAAGTTCCTGGAAACGAGCGTGGATCTTTTCGAAATACGACCTGAACTCCTGTTCGTTCCTGGTATAGGCGACGACCGTGACCAGGGTGTCAAACGTGTCGAAGAAGGAGTCGGTATATTTCTGATACCGGTCCCTGGTCATGAAATAGTACAAAGAACCGGCTGCCACAATCAATGCTGCTACGGCTGCCACCAGAATCCTGGGTCTTCTTTTCATCGTCGATGTCACCACTGGAACGCGTCAAAATTGCTTCAACCTAAAATTGCTTCTACCTGTCTCTTCAAGCTACCATCGAGCTCAGCCGAAACTTGAAAAACAGAACCCAAGCAGAAACTGGAAAACAGAAACTCGGACACGGAAGCTCCAAGACTGAAACTCCGAGACGGAAACTCCGAGACTGAAACTCCAAGGCCGAAACTCCGAGACTAAAACTCCAAGGCCGAAACCTAAAACAGAATCTTAAAACAGAACCTCCAAACACAAACTCTCGCACTCGGAAACTAAAGAGAAAACTCCCCCGCTCATCGGGGAGCGGGGGAGCCTAGTCCGCCGCTTTTATTTCTTCGTAGGCACCACGCTCTTAGCGTTGCTCCCAGCCTCGACGACGGCCTTGATGTAATCCTGGACCGTGATGGTCACAGAGGAGGTGAGCTCTGGGACGTCGGGCACGGCCGGATGAGCCGCGTCGCGCTGCTTGACCTTCATGGACTTGACCTCGTCCACCGTCTTGCCAGTCATCCATTTCTCGAGTTCGCCGATCTGCTGGTACCATTCCTTCTTAATCGAGGAAACCTTGCCCATGCCGTAGGCGTCGCCCAGCTCCTTCTTGGTTTTGGGTTCGACGGTCTTGTCCGAGGTCACCTTGCCGGTCTTGTCGTACTCGACCTTGGTCTGAGCGGTATCGATCAGGGCGCGGACGATCTTCCCGTTCTTGTCGAAGGCGACACCGGCCATGGTCGTGTTGACCTGAGCCATCGGCAGAACTTCAGTGCCGTCTTCTTTCACAGAATAGCCCCTGGACTTGTCGATGCTTATGACGTGTCCGAGACCGAGGCTGGCGACACCCTTCGGCACATCCACGGCGTTCTTGTACGCCTCTTCGACGGCGGCGATGTAATCTTGCACCGTTATGGTTACAAGCGAGGTGAGCTCAGGAACATCAGGTACCGCGGGGTGAGCGGCATCGCGCTGCTTGACTTTGAGGGACTTGATTTCCTGCACCGTCTTGCCGACCATCCACTTCTCGAACTCGGCTATCTGCTGATACCATTCTTTGCCGATCGAAGACGCCTTACGCATGCCGTACGCATCGCCCAGCTCCACCTTGGTCTTGCCTTCGGCGGTCAGGTCGCTGGTAACCTGGAGATCCTTGTCGAAATTCACTTTCGTTTGCGCGGTGTCGATGGTTGCCGCTACGACCTTGCCGTCCTTGTCGAAAGCTACCAGGGCAATCACCGTGTCAACCTGTGCCGTAGGAGGAGTGACGGTTCCGTCCTCGTTGACCTTCAGATCGGTGGACTTGGCTATGGAAGTGATATGTCCGAGACCCACCTTCGCCACAGTGGGACCGCTCGAACAGCCTGCCAGGGCCACGAGCATCAAAACCAACACTACGAAAACCGACAATAACTTCTTCATAATGCTTTGCTCCCTTCCCTCCTTATGAAGTTCGAGTCAACAGATTTACCGGTACCCGTCGTAAAAGTGTATCACTTCTTCCGACCACAGGGTAGTACTCGTGAAGACGAAGAGAAACTTCCGGCGGTCACAGCTCCTGCGGACGCGCGCGAGTCCTCGATGCATCTCGTAGTCGGGACTCCAGCAGGCAAAAACCTTGGTCAACGTCACCTGAGGATGCCTGCGGTTCTCCGATGCGGTCGAGACGACGCGCACCCGACTTTGGGGGCGCCGATGGTCGCACGACGCTTGGCCCCGAGCGACCAAGGTATGCGCGCGGGGCCGCCTGGGGGCGCGGAAGCACTCGGCCTTCCTCGACGAGGACGACCGACAAGTGCGAGCGCCAATTTTGGAACCCGTGGATGTCCTGGTTCGTCTATCCATCTGAAAAGGGAGATGGCATATGAAAACCACCCGAATTCTCAACATCGCGTTGTGTGCGGTTTTAATAGCTCTTACCGTCTGCGTTCCCGGCTGCGATGGACCGGACGGCAAAGAAGGTCTGCTGTGGGCGTGGCCGTCGAAGAAAGAGGCCGAGACCCTGACCAGCGCCAGCGTCGGTTGGGGTCACACGGCCTTCTTTCGTTTCCGCACTGCTCCCGCCGAGGGGTCTTTCGAAGTGGAGGTCAGGCCGGGAGTACCGTTTATTGTCGGCTACGCCGGGCAGATGGTTTTCGTCAAGCTCGACCGCTTGGCCGAGTCGCTGCACGAGGTGACGCTCAAGAATCGAAACGAGAAGGTGCTTGGAAAAGCTTATCTCGGGCGGCCCCAGCCGCGCGAGAACGATGCCCTGGTCAACATCGTTGAGAAAAGAACCCGGTCTTCCGCGGACGGGGGAGGTTCGGCCGAGCAGTACCCGCTGGCGCTGGCGGCGAAAGACGGGTGTAGCGTCCGGGCCGGTTTCGGTTCGGTTGCCGTCGAAATCAGGATCCCGGCGGTGACATCGCCCGGCGTAACCGAAAGCCTTTTTCGCGATGCCGTCACTTTCTCACCTTCGGAAGGGGTGCGGACCGCTTTTCGGCAACTCGATAGCTTGGTGCCCGGCGGGGAGAGCTGGTTAGTCTTCACGGTCGAGTGGCCGGGAGTCGAGATCTCCGGAAGGGATCCTGTAGATCCCGTCGAGGTGCTGAAGTCGTCCTCGGCGCCGCCTGGATTTGCCCTTAAAATGCAGGTTTCCGTTGATTCCAGGAAGCTTCCGTTCTTCAAGGACGTTTCGGGGGCGGATGGCGTTTTCAAAGTCGTCGTCTCGCGGGCCAAGCCTTCGAGCTGGTCAATCCGAAGTCTGGAGGATGAGACGGTGACGGCGCCGCTGAAGGGATTCCGGACCATCCGAAGCGTTAAAGCGGCTCCCCACCGTTTCTCTTTGACCTTCACGAAACCGGTGGATCGAGCTTCGGTGGAGCGCGCCCTGGTGTTCTCGGTGATGACGGGAGGGCCGGTTCCTTCGTTTTCTTTTAACTGGAAGAGCGATACCGAGCTTGAGTGCACGCTCGCGCCCCCGGATCTTCGGCCCTGGGGCGGGGCGACCTTTCGCTTAAACGTCACGGGCTCGTTTGACCGGGAAGGGCTTCCGCTGTGGTTCCTTGAGCCAATGGTGGTCCGCTTTGCTCTCCCGGTGGTGGAAGTCCGGGTCAGTCCGGAAGATCCGGGCGGGACAGCGGAAACCGTTGGGGAACTCCCTCCGGGGATAAGCGCGGTAATCCCTTCGCCCGGCCGAGAGTACTTGCTCGGCCTGGAGGCGACAGAACCGCAGTACGCGGAGGGGCCTAAAAAGTACCACCCGTGGCTTTATTCTTCTTCTACCGGAAAGTGGACCGACCTGGGGTCGGATGTAAGACCTCTCTGGAATGCCCGGTGGCTCGATGAGCACCACGTGATCGCCTGGGACTGGGACTGGGACGGATGGGAGATCATCCAAGTTCCCTCTGGCAGGGTGACGAGGATCGAGTGGAAAGACAGGCCGGGAGTCTCACTGTTGGGATTGTGCCCGTCGCCCGATGGTAAGACTCTAGCCATCATCCAAGGTAAGAGGAACACCCACTCGTACGAACCAGCGGACCTTCTCATTTGCGACCTCGAAGGTAACGTGCTCAAGCGCTTGCCCGGGATTACCGGCACCGATAGGCGTGATTTTTACCGCTTGCTGATCCCGCTCCTCTACACTGGAAACATCGGAGGAACCGAGGCTGGGACACAAGAAACGCCTCGATCACCCGGAGTGCCAGAAACACCCGGAATGCCCGGAACACCCGAAAGACCCGGAACGCCCGGAGCATCCAAGACACCCGCAACACCTGAAACACCCGGAGCACCCGAAACACCCCGAGCACCCGAAACACAGGGAACACCGTCATCGCAAGGAGCACAATGCGCCGCAGCAATTGGCGGGACGATCTTCCTCGTAGACAGGCTGAAGGATGGTCCCACCCGTATCCTGCAAGTAAATGTGGAAAGCGGGAAGGTGTCGGCCGTTCCCGGCACGGAGTACGCGTCACGTAGCCCCCACGACGCGCTGGCGGTTTTCGGCAAAAACCCCACTTACCTGGCGTTTGTGAACTTGCACGACGAGGAGGAGATGAGTTTTCCCGGAACCCCCGACGACGTTCACATCATCGACCTCGACAGAGGGATGTCCGTAGGTTTCGTGAGCTGCAAGTGGCCGGGAGAGTTTATCGGAAGGCATTTGTTGCCCTCGCCTGACGGGCGCTTTCTTCTGGCAGGCTCGACGCTGGTCGACGTAGCGGAGCTCGCTAAACGGTTTCAGGCGGACCGGACGGGCTGGCCCGAGCTTCCTGGTTCGCCGGTGGACTGGTCGCCCGATGGCAACTGGATACACGTCCTGAAAAGCGCTCAGTAGCAAGGTCCGGGTTGCAAATGCGCCGGGGGTTCACCGCCACGGGATTGTTGGGTACGGGACCGCTGGGGACTGGTCCTCATGGCCTGCTCGACGTAGAACGTTGACACTGCCGGATTCTAGCCCGTAGAATACCAGAAAACATATGTCCGGCGATGAAGGGGAGAGTAGGATAGAGCCAGGCTTTCAGAGAGGGGCCGTCACCGGGTGGAAGCGGCCTTGAGCAGGTTCTTTCCGAAGTGCACCCCTGAGCATGGGAGCCGAAATCTTTGGACGTTAGCGAGAGTAGGCTTTCACGGCTTGCGCCCGTTACAGCGCAGGCACCTATGACTTTCTTGTGACTTTCTCGGGCGAGGAGCACCGGGTATGCCTGGTGTCGGTAGGGTGCCAAACGAGGGAAAGGTCAAAAAAAGAAGCAACCCGTTGGGATAAAGAGCCTGCGTGGGTGCGGGCGGCGGATCTAATACGGGTGGCCTTTCCGAAGCAGAGTGGGACCACGGTCACGCCGTCTCTGTCACGAGGCGGCGTGTATTCGTTATGCCCTGTTTTAGGGAGGGGGTTTATGTTCGAGGATATCAAGTCTTACGTGAGAGCTGCCATGGAACGAGACCCCGCCGCCAAGAATGTGGTGGAGGTTCTTCTGTGTTACCCGGGAGTTCACGCACTCATAATTCACAAACTGGCTCACTGGCTGTACCGGCGCAAGTTGTACGTGGCGGCGCGGCTGGTCTCTCATATCGGTCGCTTTCTTACCGGTATAGAGATACACCCCGGCGCAAAGATGGGAAAAGGCGTTTTCATCGATCACGGGATGGGAGTGGTTATCGGAGAGACGGCCGAAGTGGGAGATAACGTTACGATTTACCAGGGAGTGACGTTGGGAGGAACGGGAAAGGAAAAAGGCAAGAGACATCCAACGATCGAGGAGGGGGCTGTAATAGCGGCCGGAGCCAAGGTGCTTGGTTCCTTTACGGTGGGGAAGTACTCGAAGATCGGTGCGGGTGCGGTGGTGTTGAAAGAAGTTCCCCCCTATTCAACGGTGGTGGGAGTGCCTGGGCGGGTTGTTGCGAGGCAGGGTGTAAGGGTTAATGAGGTCGATTTGAAACACAACGAGCTTCCCGATCCGGTAGGAAAAGCCCTTGACCTCTTGGCTTTGCGGATCAGGGTTCTTGAAGGCGAGGTCCGGGAACTCAGGGCCCGACTTGAGGCAGTGGATCACGAAAGCAAGGCCAACGGCAATGCGCCGGCTAGCAAAGACAAACTTGAGGAGGAAACGGCCAGTGACTATAGCATCTGACGTCACCCAGCTCATCGGAAGGACCCCGGTTGTCAAACTCAGGCGCTTTGGTGGAGGAAACCGTGCGGAAATACTGGCAAAGCTTGAGTCATTCAACCCGGGAGGGAGCGTGAAAGACAGGATAGCACTGGCTATGATCGAGGATGCCGAGAGGAGGGGCATCTTGAAGCCCGGCTCGACCATCGTGGAGCCTACCTCTGGGAACACCGGTATAGGTCTTGCGATGATAGCGGCGGCCAGGGGGTACAGGCTGGTGTTAACGATGCCGGAGACAATGAGCATCGAGCGAAGGCTGCTGTTGAAAGCTTACGGTGCTGAAATAATTCTGACCCCCGGTTCCCTGGGCATGCGTGGAGCAGTTGAGAAGGCTCGGGAAATATTAGAGCAGCATCCGGGCTACTTCATGCCTTGTCAGTTTGAAAACCCCGCAAACCCCGCGATCCACGAAAAAACCACCGCTCTGGAGATACTTGAGGCCACGGAGGGAAATCTCGATGCTTTCGTGGCGGGAGTCGGTACAGGAGGTACAATTACGGGGGTTGCCAGGGTGCTCAAAAGGGAGATCCCCGGGATAATCGTGGTTGCCGTTGAACCCGCCGAATCACCGGTGCTCTCTGGCGGAAAACCCGGTCCCCATCGTATACAGGGTATAGGTGCCGGCTTTGTACCGAAAGTGCTCGATCTCGCGCTGATAGACCGGATCGTTCAGGTTAAATCGGATGACGCCTTTGAAGCCGCCCGTGAGCTGGCGAGGGCGGAAGGTATCCTTGCCGGTATCTCCTCTGGAGCGGCTTGCCTTGCCGCCTTATCTATCGCGAGGGAACTCGGCGAAGGAAAACGCGTGATGACGATATTCCCCGATACAGGCGAGCGTTACCTGAGTGTGGAGAACTTGTTTTGAAGCGGCTCAAGCGACTGGCCATTGCTGGAGAACGACGGTCGGCCTGACGCGTGGGCGGCAACGGGACTGAGGGCGACACGGGGAGGTTGGGTGCCTTGGACGAGCTTCTTTGGGCTTTTCTGAGTTCGGTCAGCAAAGCTCTTGACCTGAGCTACAGCGGTATAATGCCACATCACATGAGGGTTGCCGTCCTTGCCACAAAGATGGCCCGCGGCCTTGGTCTTTCCCAGGCGACGATCGCTCTGACAGCTCAATCTGCCCTCATACACGACCTCGGAGTGAGGACCTGGGGCGACAGAGCCAGACTCCACAATTTCGAAGTGGATAACCCATATGAACACGCGATAGAGGGCTACCGCATTCTGGTCGGGGGAGGGGCCGGGAACCCCGTGCGGCCCGCCGTTGGGACGAAGGGGGAGGCGGGGCCGAACGTCCGGGCATGTGGCGAGGAGGAGACCACAGCCGGACCGGACAGCCGCGGCGGAGGCCGGGCGCTTCTCCTCCCCCACGCGCGCGTAATCCTGCATCACCACGATAAATGGGAAGGGGGAAACCCTTCCCGAGCCTGCAAAGATGAAATCCCCATCGAATCCCGGATACTCCACCTTGCCGACAGGGTGGACGTGCTGCTGGATACAGCGAAGCCTTTCAACTACCAGAAGAAGGAGATTTTTGCGGCCCTCGAGAACCAACGCGGCCGGGCTTTTGACCCTGCGCTCATCGATGTCTTGTACGACGTAGCCAGGAGCGAAAGCTTCTGGTTCGATCTGGAACCGAGTTTTTTGGCCAAGGCCCTTGAAGCGTGCGTCGCTGGAAGTCTGGCGATCGGATCTCGGTCGCTGTGTTTACCAGTTCCATCAGGCACCGAGGCGCGAGCGCCAGAAGTCATCGAAGTTCTTGAGGTGCTTTCTCGGGTATTCGCCGAGGTCGTGGACCGCCGGAGCCCCTACACTCGGCGCCATTCCCAGTCAGTAGGGGAGTGCGCATTTATTTTAGGAAAGCACCTGGGGCTTGACGAGTTGACGTGTAGAGAACTTCGGGTGGCTGGGCTTTTGCACGACCTCGGGAAGCTCGGTGTGTCCGAAAGCATCCTTGACAAACAGGCTTCTTTAACGGAGGAAGAAACGTGCATAGTCAAACGTCACCCGTATCTCACGTACCACCTTCTTGACGGGGTTCCCGGCTTTGATCGCATCAGGGACTGGGCTTCCTTCCACCACGAGCGTCTGGACGGGCGGGGTTATCCCTTTGGGCTCGATTCGTCATCGCTCAGTACCGAGGCTAGAATCGTGGCCGTTTGCGATGTTTTTTCCGCTCTTTCCGATGATCGCCCGTACAGACCCGGCCTTCCCCGCGAACAGGTGCAGAGTATCCTCACAGCGATGGCGGAGAGCGGAGCTTTAGACGGGGAGATAGTGAGTCTAGCAGGGAAGGTACTGTGAGCCGGGGATTAGTTTGGTGGGGTGCTGCGGGCACGATGTGCTTGAGAATGCCCGGGGCACGGAGCCAGGTCCGAACTCACAACGGTTCTGTTCCCTCGCTAAGTATTCTCACGTATTGGTCATAGGCGAAGACTCTATTACGCCTTTTGCCAGTGAGCTCACGGGCTATGCCGAGACCGAGGAGTATATTCATCCCATTCGTCGCGGCAGGAAAGGAAAGCCCCGTCCGCCGGCATACCTCCCCTAGTGTGACAAGCGGTCGCTGGCGCATGGCGGTGTGCACGCGCAGCGCCGAACCGGCGGCGCGGCCGCTCTCCTGGATGCGACTGGCGTCGGTGCGGAACAGTTCTACCAAGCGCAGCGCTGTTGTGACGGCAGCTGAGGCGGTGGTTTCCACGCCCTGCAGGAAAAAGTCCAGCCACGCCTCCCAGTCTCCGTCCTCGCGCACCTGATCGAGTAACCGGTAGTATTCGGCGCGATGCTGCTTGAAATAAAGGCTGAGGTACAGAAGCGGCTGAGTAAGCACGCCGGCGTCGCACAGAAGTAGCGTGATTAAAAGACGCCCCACCCGTCCGTTACCGTCCAGGAAAGGATGAATCGTTTCGAACTGGACGTGTGCCAAGGCGGCCTTGACCAGTGCAGGCAAAGGCGTGTGCTCATCGTGGATGAATCGTTCGAGGTCTCTCATGCACTCGTCTACGGCGTGCGGCGGCGGTGGAACGAACCGGGCGTTCCCTGGTCGGGTACCGCCAATCCAGCTCTGCGAGCGGCGGAACTCGCCGGGTAGTTTGTCGCTTCCCCGGCCCCGGGAAAGGAGCTTAGCATGTACCTCACGGATAAGCCGGTTCGAAACGGGGAAGCCACCCCTCAGGCGATCAAGACCGTGCTCCAGCGCTGCCACGTAGTTGGATACATCCACCACATCGTCCATGGGGACGCCGGGTGCTTCTTCCAGCTCGAACAGTAAGAGATCCGAGAGGGACGATTGAGTGCCCTCGATTTGGGAGGAAAGCAGTGCCTCCTTCCGGACATATGCGTAAAGGAAGAGATGTGGGTCGGGCAGCAGCGTGGCGACGCTGTCGAGGCGCCCCAAGGCCAGAAGACCCGCTCCAGCAGAGCCTGGCGTGGGCCATCAAGGACAAGCGGAGGGTTAGGGGGCAGCGGGTCCGGCACAAAAGACCGTACCGTTTCACCCCCTACGTGCGTGATCTCATAGTGCCCTGTCAGGCCTCTCTTCACGACACATCTCCTCGCGTTTTCTTATTCAGCTTTACTCAACACAAAAGTAGATTATTCAGCGGTACGCGGTCAACGCTTAATAACCGAGTCGGGGCAGGCTTCCTGCGTGACGGCGAGTACAGGAGTGCGGATACCCTGCGCCGCTGGAGGTGCGGTGGGTGGCCATTGGCAGTTTTGGCACTGGAGATATGGCGGGTGATCTTGCGGTCGACGCCAGTCCACCTGGCTATCTCTGGGATGCTGAATCCTTAGCTGTGCGTGACTTTGATGTCCAAAGTTTCCCCGCCTCCGAGCAAGATTTCGCACCGCCGAAACAGTGGTCCCCTCGCGACGAGTGGCGTAAGCGTCAAATAGCCCCCACCTGGCCTTGCGCTGCTGAGTGAAGCATAATCTCCCCGAACTTGCGTGAATCGGGGAGGCTTTCTGCGATGACCAAGGCTGAACAGCAGGCACGGCGCCAGCAGTGGCAGCAGTGGATAGCGGAGTACAGAGCCAGCGGCCTTAGCGCTAGGGAATGGTGCGCGTCCCGCGGGGTAAAGCCAGACCGGCTGTGGTACTGGCTGCGGCGCTTCAGGACGGAAGAGGAATCGGGCTCAACTAAGTGGCTGCCGGTAGACCTGAGCGGTGTGGAAACCAAAGGACAACCTGAGGGCGGTTGCCTTGTGGTGAGGGTGGGAAAGGCAGCTGTTGAGGTCCGACCCGGTTTCGACCCCGAACTGCTTTTGGCGGTAGTGAGGGTGCTCTCAGCCGCATGTTGAGTGAGACCGGGTACGACAGGGTGTACCTCGCCTGCGGCGCCACCGACCTCAGGAAGTCCATCGACGGTCTGGCCGCGCTGGTGAAGGAGAGTTTTCACCTCGACCCTTTCTCCAGGAGCCTCTTCGTCTTCTGCAACAGGCAGAAGAACAAGCTCAAGATTCTGAAGTGGGAGCACAACGGGTTCTGGTTGTACTACCGCCGCCTCGAGCGAGGCAAGTTCCGGTGGCCTGACAAGAACGACGGAGACACCATGGCGGTCGACTACCGGCAATTGCGCTGGCTTCTGGATGGTCTTGAGCTCAGGCAGCCGAACGCGCACCCTGAGGTGAAAGCGAGGACGATCGTGTAGGGAAAAGAGAAGAAATCCTTTGATTTTGAGTCTGGTTCTAGAGGATTTGGGATATGGTGTGCCGAACCATTAATGCATGAACACAACGGACATCACAGCGCTGAACGTTGAACAACTAAGGCAGTACTGTATCGACTTAGAGCGCCGAAGTTCCATCCTCGAGCAGCGGTGCACTCTTCTTGAGCAGAGAAACGCTCACCTTGAGAAGTTGAACGCCGAACTGACGGCCAAGGTCAACTGGTTCATGGAGCAATTCAAGCTGGCAAAACACCGCCAGTTTGGAGCCTCCAGCGAGCGCAGCGTCCCCGGCCAGAAACAGCTGTCCTTCTTCAACGAGGCGGAAAAGGAAGCCAGCTCTGGACCCGTTGAGCCTGAAGTCGAGACCATCACTTATACCCGGAAGAAACGAAAGGGACATCGCGAAGCTCTGCTCAAGGACCTGCCGGTGGAGACGATCGAATACCGGCTGCCTCCGGAAGAGCAGGTGTGCCCCAACTGCGGCGGCCGGCTGCACGAGATGAGCACCGAGGTCCGCCAGGAACTGAAGGTCATCCCGGCGCAGGTCAAACTGGTCAAGCACGTGCGCTACGTTTACTCCTGCCGCAGGTGTGAGCGCGAGGGGACGAGCACTCCGGTGATAACAGCGCCGGCACCGTCACCGGTGATCCCAGGAAGCCTGGCTTCTCCTTCCGCAGTGGCGTACATCATGAACGATAAGTACGTGAACGGCCTGCCCCTCTACCGTCAGGAGCAGCAGTGGTCACGCCTGGGGGTTGAGCTTTCCCGGCAGACCATGGCTAACTGGGTGGTGTACGCGGCGGAGAGGTGGCTGGAACCCCTCTACGGAAGGCTGCACCAGGAACTCCTGAAGCACGACATTCTGCATTCGGACGAGACCACGGTGCAGGTGTTGCACGAAGACGGTCGTCCGGCCGAGACCCAGTCTTACATGTGGTGTTACCGTACCGGGAGAGATGGTCTGCCCATCGTGCTCTTCGACTACAAGACCACTCGTGCGGGAAAACACCCGAAGAAGTTCCTTTCGGGGTTCAAGGGTTATCTGCACACGGACGGCTATTCTGGTTACGACCAGTTGCCTGATGTCATCCTTGTGGGATGCTGGGCTCACGCGCGACGGAAGTTCGATGAGGCACTGAAGGTACTGCCTCCGGACAAGCGCGCTTCGCCGACGGTCGCGCTTGAGGGGTTGAGTTTCTGCAACAGGCTCTTCGAGATAGAGCGAGAGTTGGCAGAAGCGACTCCGGAGGAAAGATACAGGGCCCGGCTCGAGAGGAGCGTTCCTGTGCTCAACGAGTTTTGGGAATGGCTTGAGAAGCAGTCCTCCCAAGTCCTTCCTCAGAGCGTGTTGGGGCAGGCCATCAAGTACTGCCGGAGCCAGCGGGACAAACTTCAGAACTTCCTTCGGGACGGAAGGCTTGAGATCGACAACAACCGCTGCGAGCGTTCGATCAAGCCTTTCGTGATAGGCCGGAAGGGGTGGCTGTTCTGCAACACCCCTAAGGGAGCCAGGGCCAGCGCGGTTGTATACAGTATCGTGGAGACGGCCAAGGAGAACGGGCTCATACCGTTCGAGTATCTCCGCTATCTTTTTCGAGAGGCTTCCGAATCTCGGGGACGGCGACCTCGACGAAGCTGCTTCCGTGGTCACCTTCTCTGCCTGACACCTGCCGTGCCCGCAGGACGGCT